>CAMCLD010000100.1 GCA_945875635.1 uncultured Prevotella sp. | reverse complement strand
GTTCTCTACAAGTGGATGCTGGTACGAGCGTCTATACTGTCCAGCACATGTTGGGTCATAAGAACGTCTCAACCACGCAAATCTATGCGAACATGGCGGACGAGAGCAAACGCGAGTCGGTAAACCGTATCACTCTTAGACCAGCGAAGACAGCGCAACTAAAGGTCGTTGGGCAATAACTACCTATATCTGTTCAATATATGTATCATCATTGGGGAGAGGCTTTGCTTCTCCTTTTTTTGTTTCGTACCTTTTCGTTTATTCTTGACTTACAATCCTTATAGTATGAAAAACGCCGTAAAATCATACTCGATAGCCAACTAAAATTAAAAAGAAGCAGATTATTTTGACAATCATCAGCTGTCAGAAACAACCAAAGTAACTTTGCACACCGAAAGAGCCAATCGCAGGCAACAAACAAGAGTAATTACGATAGTAAAAGGTAAAAACAATGAAAGAGACATCAGTTATAAATGGTGAACCGGTATTCCCTACAATAAACTTCAAGACCATGCTATATTTGCTGGTAAGCATAGCGGTGTTGTTCATCGCTATCATACCGGCACGAATAATCAGCGGTATATTCTCACAAGATGTGAGCATCTTCTACATTTCCTTCGCAGGCTTTACTGTGTTATTGGAGTTTATGGTATGGTGCTTCCTATGTGTGCCAATGAAAATCTATGAATCCATATTAGCCAACAAAGCGATGGATGAGAAATTAATTGTCGCAGAAGAACAACCCGGATCAAAGTTACCAAATGAGGAAGTCGTTTCTGGGAAGCCGGAAATGCTATTGGCAATGAAAGAAGAAACGAAAGACATCATTACTCCTTCCTCTATGATTGACCTTTACAGGCAGGGTTGTGATGATTTTTACAGGAATCAAACGGCTCATAGGAAAGAGCAGCTTGACAAGATAGTGGAATATCTTCATTATACCATGGCTCCGTTCATCAAACAGGATGACATGGAGACATTCTGTGCTGAAATAATGTCGTTTGCCATCAACCCAGCATACGAGCCTAAGCCGTTTGTCGGGTTAAAAGGTACACTAACCAGTTTTGACGTGCGCCATCTGATATGGAACATCACTTCAAGGTTAGGACTCGGCAGGGGCAAACCCTACAGCGTGGAACTATGCATCAATTTCATCCGCACCATGTTCCCAGACCTTTGCAAGGACCTTGATAATTCCACCTTGAAGAACCTAAGAGTCACATCAACATCGGACAAAATCCATATAGACTTGCCTGGCAAAGACGGAGTATCGTTCCATATACCTCAATCCATAAAGTAGAATCACCTCCTTCTCATCGTTAACAACCAGCCGCATCCGATTTATATTGTCAGATGCGGCTGGTCCTATATTCATGTACCTTTCACAAAACTGGCTATCTTTCCCTGCCAGTATATAGAACTTCGTCTGCCTTCTTAGTCCCACTGCAAAAACAGTCGAATCATACGACAGTTTTTGCAGTGGGTTATTTGTGCTTACTTGCTAATATTATGAAGATACCTGGCGAAATTCTCTGTTGTCATTCAATAATCATCTGATAATCAAACCTTTTCAAGTTATTATAAAGTGATTTGCGAATTACCATAAGTTTCCATCAGCACGGATGCTTCATTCAGTTCCTTTGCACCCGGTCTCTAACCAAAGGCCGTGAAAATTATGGAACAAAATGAATTGACATTCAACGACCTCCCACAGGTCATCGCCCAGCTTCGGAATGAGGTGATGGGTATGAAAAGACTGCTTATCAAACAGCAGGAAGAGAATTGGAAACATCATGTTCGCGAGAGCCGTCACAAGCCCATGACTGTGGAGGAAGCGGCTGAGTACACACGCATTCCTTTAGGGACGCTGTACATGAAACTCGGTGACGGGACGATACCAGCCACCAAGCCAGGCAAACGTTACGTCCTCTATCAGGACGAACTTGACAAGTGGCTGGAGGCGAACCGAAAGAATGCCGTGCCGCTGACAGCTGATGAAGAGAATGAAGCCATTCTCTCTTCGCACAAGCGCAAACCGAACAAGTCCTGCTGGCATGATTAACAGATAGAGATATGAATTACATCGGCTTGATGAATCAAATGTGGCGTTCTGCCATGAAGTCGCCAATGCCAGCAAGTGAGATTGCCTTGTTTGCCTATCTTGTGAACGAATGCAACAAGCGTTTCTGGCAGATGCCCTTTGCCTGTTCCACTACAAGGATAAGTGATGACCTCCGTGTTTCAAGACAGACGGTCATCACGGCAAGGGAGCATCTTGTCAAGCGCAGACTTATCTCGTTCACCGAAGGCAAATCACGTCATCTACCGTCAACCTATACGCTCACAAATTGGACGGATGACTTGACAGTAGAGTTGACAGATGGCTTGGCACATATAAAAGATAAAGACAAAGACAATTTAATAAAAGGCGATTCAAAAAATCGTTCAATCAAAGAAAGGGAAAGGAATAATGAAAACAACACTCAAAATCGACGTAGAGGAATTAAAGAAATCCATGCTACAGCGTCGTCCTATGAAGGCTCGTTTTAGAATGCCCATGTCAGAGGAAA
>CAMCLD010000099.1 GCA_945875635.1 uncultured Prevotella sp. | reverse complement strand
TGAAGAGTAAGTATCATACTTAGACCTCATAAATACCATGCTTTCCGAGTTTTGCAGCTGTTTGTACTATCAATAGTATAAAAGTTGTTAAATATCAACAAATCAGCGCAAAATAATAACACAAGGTCTTGCGTAACCCAAATAAATGTACTACCTTTGTACTATCAAATAATGGTGCACATGGCAAGAACAGCAGATACAGCAACAACCTACAAGGTTAAGATTCATACCAACAACGGCTACAGGTATGCAAGTACTCAACCACTGATTGTGGATCCAGAACGCACATCTGGCCGCAACAAGCATAAACGAATTCATTGGGGTACGCTTGATGACGACATGAAGTTCCATCCAAATAACAATTACATTATGGCTTCCCCTGAAGAGCGTGCGAAACTCATCTTTCCGGATGATTGGGACATGTCAGAAGCAAAGGCTCTCCCAAGCGAGCGTAAAGCAGGACGTCCCTCGGCATCACAAGAAGAAGACAACAACCGCTTGTATGGTGATATCTGGTTACTGGAACAAGTGGCCATCAGGACAGGCTTGAAGGATGACCTGGTGAAAGCATTCAACGGCAACAAGGAGATAGTTGATGCAATACTTTCCATTGCCATGTACCAGGTTGCCAATGGCGGTTCCTTTAATCGTATTGCGCATTGGCAGCGCATAGAAAAACTCCCATTTACAAGACCTCTCGTTGCGCCATTCATAACAAAGCTCACTCAGTCCATCACGGAAGAGAACAGGATGAATCTGTTCCGCTTGCGCGCAGCAAGAGTAGAGGACGGAGATCTCTGTGCGGTGGATTCTACGAGCCGGTCAGCCTACGGTCACACACTCGCAGACATCAAGTGGGGAAAGAACAAGGAACGTCTGCCTCTGGAGCAAACCAATGAGGTGGTAGTGTATGATTTGAAGACTCACATGCCCATATACTATCGCACATTCCCTGGCAATATACCAGACTCAAGGACGATAGAAACCATACTCACGGATTTGAAGCATGCGGGATTCCCTAACATTGTGCTTATCACAGACAGAGGCTATGAGTCACTCCGTAATCTTGAAAAGTATATCCTTGAAGGACAGGCGCTTATCATGTGGATTCGTGTAAAGCAGTCTGTTGCATTGAACAGAATACGGGAATTCGGGAATTTCTCCCATGCTCCTGAAGGCATGGAGATTGACGAGGAGAGCAGGCTCTACTACAGGCAGTACGATCTTGACTATAAGGTGGATGTCAGACAAGGCTGCACGAAAGACTCAGACCGTCTGAAACTGAACTTGTATTTCGACCCTGTCAAGCGGAGCGAACAGCTGATGCAGCTTGACATCGACATAAAGAGGCAGCGAGATTCATTGACCCAATTGAAGGCCGAGGCATATCCGATGGATGACGATGCGACACTTAAAAGATGTTACAGTTACTTTGACATCACACTCAATAAGGAATCTCGCGTGATAGAGTCATTTGCTCTTAATAACAAAAAGGTGGAGGAAACGAAACTATCCTCAGGCTTTTATGCCAACGTCACTCATGCCATCGACTATACTGCAATGCAAGCATCGCAGGCATACGCATTGAGGGATGAACAGGAGAAGTACTTCGAGCAGGAGAAAGGACCTATAGGCGCAAACCGTCAGAGATGCTGGTCAGAGGATGGCAAGAACGGACGTCTCTTCATATACTTCGTTGCAATGACACTGGCATCAC
The DNA here is from genome assembly GCA_945875635.1 of uncultured Prevotella sp. Lineage (GTDB taxonomy): Bacteria > Bacteroidota > Bacteroidia > Bacteroidales > Bacteroidaceae > Prevotella. The sequence continues at coordinate 866 of CAMCLD010000099.1, read as the reverse complement.
ATGTCAAGCATGTGTGGAATAGCACAGAACTCAAGAAGCAGTTCTGCTCTTTCACAGAAATCCTAGACGAGATGCGTCCTGTGAGATGCATCGAGCACAAGGGACATGCCAAGCACATTACTCCATTCGTCGGCAAGCAACTTGACATTGCCAAAGCATTTGGCTTTAATATACCAGAAGGATGTGATGCTAAGTACAAGTCAAGGAAGTCGCGTGAGAAGAAGGTCGGTCGTCCATCCAAGGCTAAGGTCGTCAGCGAACCAAAGGGTTGATAGTACAAACAGTTACAAAACTAGGATTGGTATGGCGGCTTCAGAGGTGTTGACATCCACTGAAGTGGATTTGGTAAACAAGGGTGGAATGTCTGAGATGTTTGCAGGTTTGGAACTTATAAAATATCAGGACTGTCATATAAAGCCAGATATGTATTATTGGCAAAACTCCAGCAAGAGTAGTCAGGCAGAGGTGGATTATGTCATTGCTCACCGTGGCATGGTGATGCCTGTAGAGATAAAGGCCAGCAGGCAGGGGAGTATGCAGAGCCTATGGGTCTTTATGCGTCAGCACAATCTTCATGATGCCATCCGCAGCTCGCTTGAGCCATTCGGTGAATTTGTCTATTATGACCCAAAAGCCGGAGATGCAGAGCGTCATGTGGATATCATTCCGCTATATGCCCTTAGTAATGTATGAGTAACTGCTTGAGGGATTCAAGGACACGCCCGAATCCGTAAGGAAGACGGTAAACACGATAAAGACCCACCCGCTTGTGCCCAAAGACATAACGGTAAGGGGATTCATAATTGATTCCGAAACTGGCGAGTTGGAGGAGATATAATCTCGACTATCCCCTGATTAAGATTGTC
>CAMCLD010000098.1 GCA_945875635.1 uncultured Prevotella sp. | reverse complement strand
ATAGATGGTTGGGGTATTAGGCTTCCCGATGCCAGAATAATCTGGCACGTGGGCAAGCCCAATGCCCGAAGATTTGGAAATCTGCTAACCAGATGTTGCTAACTTGTCTGTACGGTAAGTAGCATTGTTGAACACAATTTTCTTGACCATCTCATTAAGCCTGTCTGCAATGCGGTCACCATAATGCTCTCGGATTTGTTGCGGTGTGAGGTTGGTTGTGATAACGGTGAAAAGCTGCTCTTCATAACGCTTTGTCAATAGGTCAATAACAGGGGTATATACGTTGCCATAATCCAACACCTCTGATGGTTCTGTGCCAAGGTCATCGATGCCGAGCATATCGACACTGATGAGTTTACGGTATGCCTCATAGTTGTTCTTGCAGAGGTACGCAATGTACTTTGCATCCACAATTCGGATTCCATACGTTCCTTCGTTGTATGGTTTGGGAATATGCAGTGTGTTCAGCAATTGTTGGAATGCTTTAAGCATTGTACTCTTGCCATTTCCACATCCACCGCACAGCAGGATGCCGAAATGGGATGATGGTGTGGTAAGCCAATGAGCCATCTCCTGAAGTTGCTTCTCCATATCTTCGTTAGAACAGAAGACACGGTGTCGATATTCCACCTCAGCCATAATTGCAGCCAACAGATAGGCATAAGCCTTTTCCTCTGACATGGGCATTCTAAAACGAGCCTTCATAGGACGACGCTGTAGCATTGATTTCTTTAATTCCTCTACGTCGATTTTGTGTGTTGTTTTCATTATTCCTTTCTTTATTTGAAAAATTTGCCGAATCGCCTTTAATTAAATCGTCTTTGTCTTTATCTTTTATATGTGTCAAGTCATGCGTCAAGCCATCTGTCAACTCTACTGTCAAGTCATCCGTCCAATTTGTGAGCGTATAGGTTGACGGTAGATGACGTGATTTGCCTTCGGTGAACGAGATAAGTCTGCGCTTGACAAGATGCTCCCTTGCCGTGATGACCGTCTGTCTTGAAACACGGAGGTCATCACTTATCCTTGTAGTGGAACAGGCAAAGGGCATCTGCCAGAAACGCTTGTTGCATTCGTTCACAAGATAGGCAAACAAGGCAATCTCACTTGCTGGCATTGGCGACTTCATGGCAGAACGCCACATTTGATTCATCAAGCCGATGTAATTCATATCTCTATCTGTTAATCATGCCAGCAGGACTTGTTCGGTTTGCGCTTGTGCGAAGAGAGAATGGCTTCATTCTCTTCATCAGCGGTCAGCGGTACGGCATTTTTGCGGTTCGCCTCCAGCCACTTGTCAAGTTCATCTTGATAGAGGACGTAGCGTTTGCCTGGCTTGGTGGCTGGTATTGTTCCGTCACCGAGTTTCATGTACAGCGTCCCTAAAGGGATGCGTGTGTACTCAGCCGCTTCCTCCACCGTCATGGGCTTGTGTCGGTTCTCGCATACCTGATGTTTCCGATCCTCTTCCTGCTGCTTGATAAGCAGTCTTCTCATGCCCATCACCTCATCCCGAAGCTGGGCGACGACCTGCGGGAGGTCGTTGAATGTCAATTCATTTTGTTCCATAATTTGCACGGCCTTTGGTTAGAGACCGGGTGCAAAGGAACTGAATGAAGCACCCGTGCCGATGGAAACTTATGGTAACTCGTAAATCACTTCATTATAACTTAAAAAATTTGATTATCAGATGATTATTGAATGATAACAGAGACTTTCGCCAGGTATCTTCATGATATTAGCAAGTAAGCACAAATAACCCACTGCAAAAACTGTCGTATGATTCGACTGTTTTTGCAGTGGGACTAAGAAGGCAGACGAAGTTCTATATACTGGCAGGGAAAGATAGCCAGTTTTGTGAAAGGTACATGAATATAGGACCAGCCGCATCTGACAATATAAATCGGATGCGGCTGGTTGTTAACGATGAGAAGGAGGTGATTCTACTTTATGGATTGAGGTATATGAAACGATATTCCGTCTTTGCCAGGCAAGTCTATATGGATTTTGTCCGATGTTGATGTGACTCTCAGGTTCTTCAAGGTTGAATTATCAAGGTCTTTGCAAAGATCTGGGAACATGGTTCGAATGAAATTGATGCATAGTTCCACGCTGTATGGCTTACCCTTGCCGAGTCCCAACCTTGAAGTGATGTTCCATATCAGATGGCGCACGTCAAAACTGGTCAGTGTACCTTTTAACCCGACAAATGGCTTCGGTTCGTAAGCTGGGTTGATGGCAAACGACATGATTTCAGAACAGAATGCCTCCATGTCATCCTGTTCGATGAACGGAGCCATGGTATAATGAAGATATTCCACTATCTTGTCAAGCTGCTCTTTCCTATGAGCCGCTTGATTCCTGTAAAAATCGTCACAACCCTGCCTGTAAAGGTCAATCATAGAGGAAGGAGCAATGGTGTCTTTCGTTTCTTCTTTCATTGCCAATAACATTTCCGGTTCCCCAGAAACGATTTCATCATTTGATAGCTCTGATTCAGTTTGTGCTTTGGCTACAATAAATTTCTCATCCATCACTTTGTTGGCTAATATGGATTCATAGATTTTCATTGGCGCACATAGGAAGAGCCATGCCATAAACTCCAATAACACAGTAAAGCCTCCGAAGGAAATGTAAAAGATGCTCACATCTTGTGAGAAGATACCGCTGATTATTCGTGCCGGTATGATAGCGATGAACAACACCGCTATGCTAACCAGCAAATATA
>CAMCLD010000097.1 GCA_945875635.1 uncultured Prevotella sp. | reverse complement strand
CTCTTATGAAGCAGCAGAAGGGTTTCTACACTTACATGACCATACCAACAAAGAAATACATGTGGCACCAGGATGAGGTGAACGGTGTGTATGGAATAGACTCCCTCGCTTCTTCTCTCTCTGACACAGGCGCAAGGCTAAGCAATGATGAAGAGCTGATTGAGAAAGCCATACAGTGTGAGCGAACCATGCGCGAGCCGTTCTTCCATGTCATATTGACAGCTTCAATGCATAGCCCGTACGACAAAAGGAGAGAATTCCTGAAGGATTGCCCACTGGTATTCCCAAATAACTACTCAACAGAATACTGCAACTATCTGCGGGCATGCTGGTTTACAGACAAAGCACTCGGGAAATACATAAAGTGTCTGAAAGAGTCTGGCAAATACGAGAAAACAGTTATCGTTATCCTTGCCGACCACGAAAGCCATCCTGTGTTGCTGAACATGTCGCCAGAGCAGTTGGGTAACTGCAGGTTGCCACTCTACATCATAAATGCAAACATCTCCATGGGTAAAGAAGAAAGGGCTTTACAGCAGGTTGATGTATTCCCCACATTAATTGATCTCTTTGGCATTGAACACGAGTGGCGGGGTGTTGGAAATAGCATTTTTCGACCTATACCCAAGATGTCTGCCGATTACATGAAAAGGCGGGCTAATGCCTCAGAACTTATTATTACTGGAAACTGGTTCGCAGAAAAAGAATAACTGAATAAAGGTTCTACTCATTCAAATTGTATAAGAAAATAATATCATTACATGGAAATGAAAACGATACTGCATATTTCCAAATACTATTATCCTGACCTTGGAGGAATAGAGAATGTCGCACAGCAGCTTGCTGAGGGACTTACTGAATATCATAATGTGGTGATATGCTTCTCACACGACAAGCAGACTCATTACGATAAGGTTGACAATATCGATGTGATAAGAGTGGGGGTGCTGATGTCAGCATTCAGTCAAGACCTCTCACCGATGTATTACGCAGTATTGAAAGAGACAATAGAGAAATATCGCCCTGATGCTATACATCTGCATTGTCCGAATCCGTTTGTCTATCCACTGGTACTAAGACTGTGTCCGCCATCTGTGAAGATTATTCTCCATTGGCATTCGGATATCCTCGGAAAGGGGTTGGTTTACAAACTTGTAAAGGGCTTAGAGAGAAAGATGATTGAACGTGCAGATTATATCCTTGCTACAAGTCCGAACTATATCGATGATTCTGAACCAATAAACAGATTCCATGAGAAGATAAGAGTATTACCGAATGCTGTTCAGACAATGGCACTGGACCTAAAGCCGGAAGACGAAAAGGCTATTCGGGAGATAAGGGAGAGATACTCAGGAAAGTCTATTGTGTTCATTGTCGGAAGGCATGTTCCCTATAAGGGCATAGACCTTCTGATAGAAAGTGAGCAGTATATTCGCAGTGATGTGAAGATATTGATTGGAGGAAATGGCCCAGAGACAGATAATCTCAAGCGAATGGCGGAAGGAAAGGAACGCATCACTTTCCTCGGACGACTTTCTTCAGACGCTCTCAGACAATATCTCTGGGCGGCAGATATTCTTGGCTTCTCTTCTAACACAAAGGCGGAGGCATTTGGCATTGCATTGGCAGAAGGCATGTATTGCAAAGCGGTTCCTGTCACGTTTACCATAAAAGGCTCAGGGGTTAACTGGGTTTCTGTTAATAACGAAACAGGAATTGAGGTGGAGCTGAACAATGCAAAAGCATACGCAGAGGCTATAGACATAATTATATCATCCCCACAATTAAAAGAGAAATATGCCGAAGCAGCAAGAAACCGTGTACTGGAAATGTTCACTCAAGAAAAAGCCACCGAGGCAGCAAGAGAACTATACAAAGAGTTCATCGGAGGAGAATAATTGATGAACAACAGAAAGGACATACTACTAATAAACTGTCAGAGCACATTTACCAAATCCGATGTGCGAGAAAGAATACAAATACAAAAACAGAAATAAACAATGAGTGCATTAAGCGTTTTATACTTTGTGCTGCCTTTTCCGCTCGCCTTCATCCTGCATGACGGGGAGGAGGCGGCGGTGCAACACAGGTGGATGAATAGACATGGAGTGATGTTGACACGACGGTTTCCGAAGATGCGGTGGGTCGTCGGACATCTGCGCGGACTGGACACCCGGGCATTTGCCATAGCCGCCTTAGAGGAACTTCTCGTTATTGTCCTTGCCACATGCTACGTTCTCATACAGGGGAGCTACTGCATGGAGATATGGTCTGCGCTGTTCATAGCCTTCTCCGTTCATCTGCTTGTGCATGTCTGTCAGGCGGTGATGGTGAGAGGCTATGTCCCGGGACTTGTCACCTCTCTGCTGCTTCTGCCCTATGCTTACTTCGGGATGGAGAGCATCTGGTATGCCATGAGCGGAAGCGAGATTGTCTTGTGGGGCACGGCCGGCATCGTGTTCATGGTGTTGAACCTCCTGTTCGCTCACCGCTTGGGACAGCTTGCCACAAGAAGATAGTTTATTCGTGCCTTATGCAAGTCTCTCTTTCAATGCCTGCTTGATGAGAAATGTCTTGCCTATGCGTCGCCTGCCATATATAGCGACAAACTCCGAGCGATCGCTATAATAGTGTCTGTTCAACTCTTCTATTTCTTTTTTTCTACCAACGATTTTACTCATAACTTACTGATTTTCTGCAAAGATAGCAAAAAGCACGCAATCGGCAAAATAAACAGCGGTTTATTC
>CAMCLD010000096.1 GCA_945875635.1 uncultured Prevotella sp. | reverse complement strand
ATAATTCTCATGTTCGTTGTTGCCAATTTATTTTAGTGGGGACACTTTCGCTTGTTTTTCCCTTATCGGTCCACCTTGTCTTTTCACTTTAAGCAGTCAATTTTGTTGTCTGGCAATGCAGTAAAAAGTGTCCCCCACACTGGTTTTTGCGTGACATCCTTGCTTGTTATTATATCCGTTTTTTTATATCTCTATTATCAATCCATCGTATGCGAATGTGAATCCTTCAGGCAGTTGCCTGCATGCATTCTCATGAAGTCCTATCCTATGGGTCAGATGTGTCAGGTAAGTTCTTTTTGCCCCTACCCTTTTGGAGAATTTCACGGCATCCTCCACCAGTTGATGCGAATGATGTTCACGTTTCCACCTCAATGCGTTTACTACAAGAGTATCAACACCTTCAAGGTATTGCAATTCATCATCACTTATGGTCTTCATGTCTGTGATATATGCAAGTTTTCCTATTCGGTAACCCATGATGGGGAGCTTGTCGTGCATAACCGTAACGGGCATTATCTCCACATCACCTATCCTAACAGGCCTATGAGGTTCTATATCGTGAAGGACCAGTCTTGGCACGCCTGGATAAAGAGTTTCCGTGAAGCAATATGGCATTGTAGTCTTGAGCCCCTGCGTAGTGTTTTTGTCTGCATACACATCAATGTCTCCAAACGCACACATCGGTCGCAGGTCGTCTATTCCCCCGACGTGGTCATAATGAATATGTGTAAGTAGCAAGGCGTCAATGGGTATGAACCGCTGAGTCAACAACTGTTCCCTTATGTCAGGACCACAGTCAATCAGTATCCTCGTATCATCAGTCTCAAGCAATGCCGCACATCTAAGTCTTCTGTCTTTTGGGTTCTTGCTCATGCACACCTTGCAGTTACACCCAAGGACAGGGACTCCTCCCGATGTTCCAGATCCCAATATTGTGAGTCTCATTTTATGGATTCCTATCTTATATTTACTTCTGGATGGATGTCAATTCCGAATTTCTGCCTGACATCATTTCTAATAGTGTTGCACAGGAGCAGGATATCCTTGCCTGTGGCACCACCTCTGTTGACAAGAACGAGAGCCTGCCTGTCATGGACACCAGCTTTTCCCAAGGTCTTGCCTTTCCATCCACACTGGTCTATCATCCATCCTGCGGGAATTTTCTCCCTCTCGCTGTCAACATTGTAGTGTGGCATATCGGGATATTGCTCAAGCAGATTCATGAATGTCGCTTTTTCAACGATAGGGTTCATGAAAAAGCTTCCTGCGTTCCCCTCTACCTCCGGGTCTGGAAGTTTGTCCTTTCTAATGCTTATCACCACATCCCTAATGTCCTTCATCGTAGGCATCGAGATTCCTTTTCTCTCAAGCTCCGACTTTATATTACCATAATCTACCTTGGGGATATAATCAGTGGATTTCTCAAGACGGTAGGTAACATGTGTGATGATGAAGCGGTCTTTCCATTCATTCTTGAACTTACTCTGTCTATAGGAGTATTCGCATTGCTCGTTTGAGAAAGTATGTTTCTTTCCTGTGGATATCTCAACAGCCTCAATGGAATGGATTATTTCCTTCACCTCAGTACCGTAGGCTCCGATATTCTGCACTGCCGAAGCTCCTACCTCTCCAGGAATGAGCGATAGGTTTTCGATGCCCTGCCAATCGTGGGCAACACAATAGTCAACTATAGAATCCCATTCCTCTCCTGCCCCACATCTCAGCAACACAGAATTCCCGTCCTCTTTTACGATGGTTTTTCCCTTGATTGAACAATGCAGTACAGTGGCATGGTAATCATCTGTCAGCAACAAGTTGCTTCCTCTTCCAATAATCAGCAACGGCATGTCCTTGTCATCCAGCATGTCTTTCAGTTTCATGACATCATCCTCTGTCTCCATATCGATGAACCTGTCACAGTTAGCTTGTATGCCGAATGTATTGTGTGGTAAAAGACTATAATGCTTTAAATCTTTCATGAGTGTTATTATTATTGATTCCAGTACTGATTGGTCAACAAAAGAAAGCCATTAGACTTTAAGTTCTATCAGTTTCCACTCTCCCTCTATTTCCTTGAAAATGAGTTCTGTCTCAAGACCATTTGCTATACCTTTGAACTGAAGAATCTTTTTCTTGCCAGCAGAATACTTTTGCCCATATAGAATATTGTAAAGCATGCTGCCATCGAACTGCGGAAGGTAACTTTTCCATGTGTCCGCCGATATTGACGTATTGACATATTTCGAATCGTCCTCGCCATCAGGATCTGGTCCATAATATTTCAATGGGTCTTCTATCCTTTCTGCCTGAAAACCGGGTTCGTTGAGGAAACGGTGCAGGAACAATAGGAAAGAGGCATTGTTGACATTTTCCACAGATGTGTTTCTTATTTCTGTCATAGCCCATTTCCCACCGATTCTGTTGAACTGGAACTGCTCTACGAGTCCATCGTTAAGACGAATCTTCTCAACAACGACATTATCAATGGTCGTGTCTTTTACCACGCCCATCTGTTTCTCACTGTCAAAGATAAGAGTGTAGAACTCCTGGTCTCTGAAGAAATGTTCCATTTGCCAGTCTTTCCTTTTTACATACGACACTCCTTCGTCTGACTTGACAGCAAGCGGGAAAGCAATGCGTCCACGCTGTAGGGGTTTGCTGTTTATGAAATTGAAGAAGAAATCGTCAAACAACTCGTCTGCAGCCTTTGGCATTGGTGTCTCCTCTACTATCATTGCCACAGTGTCTGAATCCTTTATCGTATCAGCCACAAAGGAGTCGGTTGAGACGGAATCAACGTGCTCAGGCTTCTTATCTGTGCATCCTGTGTTAAAAGAAATCATTGCCACACACAGGATGACAACAACTATTACACCCTTTTTCATGTCAATATGTGTATATGTCTATTGTATAATTCCATCAACGTTGAATAATACCGATGCAAAAGTACAATATTATTTTCACAAACAACAATCTTTCTTTTTGTTTTTTTTATAATTAGGGTCTGCTGAATTAATTTTTAGTCACAGACAGAGAGTAGCGGACGTAGTCCCTCATAGCGACGATAATAATGAAAATCCGCCAGATTTCGGTCAGGGCAAGACAAAGTTCCCTTAGGAACTTCATCACATTCTTGACGAAGTAGCACATTCCCGTCCAGCATCGTGCTG
>CAMCLD010000095.1 GCA_945875635.1 uncultured Prevotella sp. | reverse complement strand
TTGAGTCTACGGCAGGACTGGGCACGGCATGTGCCATGGTGACATTCGTGGTAGGCTCGATAGCCGTAGTGGTGCCCACACCCAACGGAGCCGGCCCATGGCATTTCGCCGTCAAGACAATGCTGATACTATATGGTGTTAGTGCCAACGACGCACTGTTCTTCGTACTCATCGTACACTCAGTGCAGACGCTCCTCGTCATCCTGCTCGGCTTCTTCGCATGGACAGCATTGGCATTCACTAAGAAAAGGTTGCCATCACAAGATAAAGGTGGGTCCTATTAATTCGCTTTGACAGATTTTGGAATTATTTTCGAGGATATATTGTAAACATAAGAAAACAAAAGTTACCATTATGAGTGAAATCAAGAATCTGAAACCAGAATGTGTGTGGAGAAACTTCTATGCTCTCACACAAGTGCCAAGACCATCGGGACATCTTGAAAAGGTGCAGCAGTTCCTGCTTGACTTCGCAAAGGATGCTGGTGTAGAGGCATTCAAAGACCCCGCTGGGAACATTGTCATGAGAAAGCCCGCAACACCGGGAATGGAAAACAGGAAAGGTATCATAATGCAGGCACACATGGACATGGTGCCACAGAAATCACCCGACAGCAACCATGTATTCGAGACCGACCCAATAGAGCCATGGATAGATGGCGAATGGGTGAAAGCCAGAAACACTACCCTTGGAGCTGACAACGGCATGGGTGTGGCAGCCATCATGGCTGTAATGGAGGCTAAAGACCTGAAGCATGGTCCTGTAGAGGCACTTATAACAGCCGATGAGGAGACGGGAATGTATGGAGCCAATGATCTCCCAACGGGCGAACTCAATGGTGACATACTGCTTAACCTTGACTCTGAGACATGGGGTAAGTTCGTAATAGGAAGCGCAGGTGGTATTGACGTTACTGCAACCCTTAGCTACAAGGAAGCAGAAACCGACCCAGAAGACGCTGCGGTGAAAGTTACACTGAAAGGATTGAAAGGTGGTCACTCTGGACTTGAGATACATGAGGGCAGAGGCAATGCCAATAAATTAATGGTACGTTTCGTACGCGAGGCCATTGAGGAGTGTGAGGCAAGACTGGCGTCATGGCACGGAGGCAACATGCGCAATGCCATTCCTTTCAAAGCTGAGGTCGTTCTTACATTGCCAAAGGACAATGTCTATGCACTTAAGGAACTTGTAGAAGACTGGAAAGCTGACTTTGAGGATGAGTACAGGAACATCGAGAGCGGAATTGAGTTCTATACTGAAGATGTGGAGACACCCAAGACTGTAGTTCCGGAAGAGATACAAGACAACCTTGTTGATGCAATATATGCATGCCACGACGGTGTGGTAAGAATGATTCCATTCTATCCTGACGTTGTAGAGACATCAAGCAATCTCGCAATTATTGACATTGAAAGTGGAGAGGCAGCCATAAAGATACTGGCACGCAGCAGCAGAGAAGACATGAAAGACTATATCGTGAAGACTCTGGAAAGCTGTTTCAACATGGCAGGTATGAAGGTTGAAACTGCTGGCAGCTACGGTGGATGGGATCCAAATCCCGACAGCGAGATTCTGAACTTGCTGCTGAAGGTCTATAAGGAACTGAACAACGAGGAAGGCATTGTGCAAGTAGATCATGCCGGACTGGAATGCTCCGTCATCCTTGGCAAATATCCAAACCTTGACGTCGTATCATTCGGACCGACAATGCGTAGTCCTCACACAACTTCAGAACGTTGCCTTATATCTACCATAGAACCGTTCTGGAAACTCTTAAAGAAGACCCTTGAAGTTGTTCCTGAGAAATAAGCTTTCGATGAAAGCATAAAAATATGAGGCGGATACCTTGACAGGCTATCCGCCTCGTTTTATTTATATCTACAACATCTATCTCACAGGATAGTCATAACGACGTGTATCATACTGACGATGACCGTTCTCTGGCATCCTGTCAACCTCAAGCTGTATTTGCACAAAACTATTCTCTCCCCATTCGTATCTCACTCCAGCACCGAATCGGTCCATATATCTGCTTGGGTTGCTTCCAAAAACATTGCTATAACCTCCATAACAGGAACCGAATCCGGCATAGTATGGATAATAGCCATAAGCACCCATCCCCCAATAACGGGATGGTCGCACATTGCCACTGTTCATAGCTTTCTGCACGAATGCATAAGCACTCCAATGCTCGTCGAAACGATATCCGAGCATGGCAGAAATACCAGCTGTAGTATAGTTGTCTCCATCCCAAATGGTGTTGTTGAAATATCCTCCTATGGCAAGTGTTGCTTTCCGTGACAGGTTTGTTACATACATCAGAGATATATCCTGACCAAAGCCTGCGCCACTGTGCCCACCTCCGGTAGTAGCAAATACCGACGCTCCTACATTCACGTTGAGTCCTTTGTGCAGATGCCATACAGGATCGTATGAGGGACCATAGTAAGGATGGTAATACACTGGGTGAGTCATAACCTGACCATTCTCACTTACAAGGGGTAGGTTGCTGTCTATCTGTTGCTGCTCCTCTCTTTCCTTTGCAAGCATCCGGGCATATTCCTTCTCTTCCTCTGTTGCCTGACGTGCTCCATGGAGTTCAGCCGTCACTATAGGCTCCACGCCGGAAGTGTCTTGAGGCATACTATCATCCTGTGCATTCATCAAGAAGCACGGGAGAAACACTGACCATATAATAACTGCTATTTTCTTCATCGTTGCAAAGTTAGTGCAAGTCGAAGACAATACAAAATAAAAAACGTTATTTTTTATTTTTATTGTTGAGACGAAGCCTAAGTTATCAAAAGTTAGTGCAAGTCGAAGACAATACAAAATAAAAAACGTTATTTTTTATTTTTATTGTTGAGACGAAGCCTAAGTTATCAAAAGTTAGTGCAAGTCGAAGACAATACAAAATAAGAAACGTTATTTTCTACTCATGTTTCGCATGTCTTCGACATTCTGTCAGTTAACGAGTTGAAGCCCACCTCCAAGCCCCTTTCTGGGGAGGGGAGGAAGTTACCATAAGAGGTAATAACTCATTTAATTGTCAACTAAAGTAGCAACTTGTCAACTTGTTATTTCGCAAAGCTCAAGGAAACTCCTTTGAGCAAGTTTAAACTTGCGAAACTTAAATATAAAGACCGATTAATCCACACCATTAATCATTGGTG
>CAMCLD010000094.1 GCA_945875635.1 uncultured Prevotella sp. | reverse complement strand
CAACTCGTTAACTTGTCAACTCGTTAACTAAAAAACATGAGAAAGAAACAATTATTCATAGCACTATCATTGCTCTGCACGGCTGCCCAGCTGCCTGCACAGGGCATTCGAGACCAGTATGGGTCGAAGGCAGAGGCTTGCGAGGTCACAGACTCCTACAACTACAGGAAGTCTGACGGATACGTACAGTATGGTCAGATAGGATGGGAGAAGGAGGTCGCTTGGCGGCCTATACTGTATCTCGACAAATATGAGACTGACCACAGAGCGTACAACATAAACTCATTCTTCTACTGCCAGGTGATGAGCGGCAACAAGGTGCTCGATGACTGCGAGATTGTTGCTGTCAACAGCGAAGGACTCATCGTGGGCAACCAGTGTCCAGAACCTAAGCCGCTGAAGGCGCAGAATGCCGACAACACCGCCATCATGGCAATCTTCGGCAGCATGCCAGATGAGGAGATAAAGTTCAAGGTTGTGACAGGCACGGGAACTGACGATGACCCACTGGTGGAGCAATGGGCAGAGGAAACGCACGCCTTCGTACCTAACGGCATCACGGGACTCACCGACGAGGATGGCGACGGAAGGCCAGACACCTGGGCTCCAGTAGTACTGCATATTGGCTCCTCGGACATTCCCAATGGAATAAGGACCATAGATGCCAATGGCAGCACCACCGTTTACAGCATCAACGGCACACGCCTCGATGCTCCAAAGAAGGGTGTGAACATCATCCGAAAGGGTGACAAGAGCAGGAAGGTGGTAGTGAGGTAAATGGTCCTCCCCACCCTCCCTTAAAGGCAGGGAAACTCATCCCCAGCCCTCTCGGATGTGAGAAGGCTGGGGATTTTTCTATTAAGGATAGTCACTTACAGATATCTGCATAGGAGCTTTCGGATATATGTGTGGACTATGACAGATATATGCTGTATATGACTGATATAATCCTAATTCATCTCATTAACAGCACAAAAGGAAAATACTGGATAATACTTGCTTTACTCTGAATAAAAATTTGTACATTTGCAGACAAATTTGTTAGCATCAAACACCGGACATGAATAATCTATATCTTCTTCAATTCTGCTGCATGATAGTAACCATCTGTCTTGCCTTGCTGATTTTCTTATCACGATATTATGTAAAATGGGTAAACAAGAGGTATGAAAAGTCACGCAAACTCCTTGGGTTATCAATGATTTGCCTGGCTGTACACTATTACTTCCAGATGCACTTCGGACTGCGTGCCATGGGAGAAGACGTAGGCATACTGGCAAACATCATTTTCTATACCCCAACAGCATATCTCGTCACCTCGTCCATCATCAACCTTGAATGTTCCCGTTGCAGCACGAGGAGATGGCTACGAGGAGGCATGGCCGGATGCATCGCAGTTCTTTCTACAGCAGGCATCTGGTATATGTTCAGCAAAAGCATACACTTCGGCAAAATGTTACACTTGCTATACATTCTCTACATTATCAGTATGCTGCTATTCATATTGACAAGCTACAAAGAGATACGTTATCGCAGACGAATTATTGAGACAGAGACGGCTGGCGACTTGTTGCCATACACGCGCTATATCTACGCAGGAGGATTACTGCTGATACCATGCAACTTGCTGATTCTGTTCAGCATACTTTCCAGCAGCCTGTTACAAATATTCGGCACATTGGCACTTCTGTTGCTGTTCATCTTCGTTCTGAGCTTCGTTGCCTTGGGCTTCAACATCGTGCCCAGCGAGAATTATATTGACGACATCACAACACAGAAGTGCCTGGATGGGGATACAGAAAATCTGCCAGAGCAAGACATCAATGACCATCAATCAGACGAACGGATGGCACAGATAGAGAAAACTTTGGAAACATGGGCGGCATCAGGTGGTTTCAAAGATCCAACCGTAACCTTGGGCACTCTGTCACAGCAATTGCACATCATGCGCAGCGACCTTACCTACTATTTCGAGAAACATATCAAGCTCACCTTCCGAGTATGGCTTAGCGACATTCGTTTTCACGAAGTACAGCGGATGCTCAAGAAGTATCCCGAATATAACAATGATGCCATATCGATGGAATGCGGCTTTTCCTCACGTGCACATCTGTACAGAATATTCAAGCAGAAGACCGGCATGACGCCTGGTGAATGGAAATTAAGCTTGAAAGACAAGGAAAGCGACAACTAAAATAGGGAAAGAGACGACCGCAAACAGAGGAAAGAGACAACTATAAACAGGGAAAGAGACAACTAAAACTACTTCCCTATTTGTATATTGTGGGAAATCGCCTAACTTTGTTGACGTATTTACAGCCAATCTGCTTTTTTATATCTAAAGCAGAAATAAAGCTGTCGCCTGTCATGTGCTACGGACTAAGAAGCAGAGAAAACAAAAGTCCAAAAAACTGACAAAAATACGCAACAGGCTCTGACAGCGGGCACGCAACTCATACTTATACAACCAGGCGAGGTGACAGTATCCACAACTACATAATGGACTGTCTTTGGAGACAGAAGGTCACGCTCCTGGGTAACGGTGGTACCGAACATTGACTCACGGATAGTTACCGACATACTATCAGAACCATGTAGAGCGAGTCTGTACCACCGTTTATTTGTATATTGACATGTGTTAAACAAATCACCCTGTTTTTGGCCATCTCAGACGCAAAGCTTTGCATCCGTCAATGCAAACGTTTTTGGTATCCAAAAACCGCCGTTTAATTTTTGTAAACCAGCGGTTTTCTATCCAGAAACCGCCGTTTAATTTTTGTAAACCAGCGGTTTTCTATCCAAAAACCGCCGTTTAATTTTAGTAAACCAGTGGTTAAGGTAGGGAGTTAAGGTAGGGAGTTAAATGTAGGGAGTTAAGGTAGGGAGTTATATGTAGCCAAATGTTTCACCCCTGAAAGGGTATTTGATTACTGATTGTTGATTGCTGATTGTTGATTGCTGATTGTTGATTGCTGATTACTGATTGTTGATTGCTGATTATTGATTATTGACGGGTATTGGCTTATCATAACTCCCCAGCATACCTCCCCATTATAACACCTCATGATTAGTTGAAGAGTCATTACCTCTTATGGTTACTATCTCCCCTCTCTTATGGAGAGGGGTTGGGGGTGAGGCTTCAACATACAATCTTCAACAGTGGGAGACAGATGAGACAGATGAGACAGATATTTTACAGACATTTTTTTACATATATAATAAAAAGTTC
>CAMCLD010000093.1 GCA_945875635.1 uncultured Prevotella sp. | reverse complement strand
CCTCGTCCTTGAAACCTGCGATGCCGCATCCGATACGTGTAACGAGAAACTTCATGTCTGAATTTCTCTCAGCAAAATTTATAAACTGATCAACGTATGGCCTGATGGTTTCAACACCTCCCTGCATAGTCGGTATGGCATATGACCTACCAGTGAGTCCTACACCTACTCCCCACTCGGCACCGAATTTCTTGTGAGCAGCTTTTGCTGCACCGCCCATGTGATGACCGGCGAGGTTGCTGCCAAAGACGAAAATCTCACCCTTTTCAAGGACATCTATTCTCTCTGAGGCAATATTGGGATCCTCTGTTCTGTTTTTATTCATGTTTGTTAGGCTTTAATATATTGACAAGTTTGTCGAATCCATTGTCTTTTTTGAGGTTCCTTCGTGTTATCTTCTGAGACATCCCTTTATGCCCCTTGGTAATCAAGCGACCTTCTTCTTCCAGTTTATTCCACACTTCTTCACCAAAGGTTTCCTTCCAGAGGGACTCAGAGCGTAGAATGAGAAAAGTCTTGTCTGTTTTCGTAGCAAGATACTTTGCCAACAGGTTGGTAAATATCGTCGAAGGCAAATGCTTTATACCTGCTGAGTACCTGAACTTCTCGGAGTGATAGCCGATGAGCTGAAAGAACGCAATGTCATGGTAGATAGGATGATATATCTCTGATGAAGGACTTCCGTATGCCTCCATTGCAAGTTGATCAAAAGCCTTTTGCCAGTAATAATCACCTTGAACTCTCGAACATTCATATCCGTCATAAATGCCTTCTCCCTGAAAGGTCAATGCGTTTCTCATTAAGCTCAGCAACTGCTCTTTTTGGGCTGGTATCATTGCCATACACTGAGTTTTGTTGACCTTCTCCACATATCCAGGATTCAACGTCAGAATGACAACCTTGGCATCGAGAAGGTTACCTGAGAAAGGCATGGGAGGTACACCCACAACATACTTATACTTTGATTCAACCTTATTGTTGAAATCGTGAATGAATGAGTCATCGCCTGGATATATGCGTTCATCCTCTTCCTTGTCAGACCATAGAGTATACCCGTAAAGATCCTCGGCAAGCATTGCCCATCCGTTTTTCAAGTCCAGGTTGTACTTCTCTACTTCAATGTTACGGAGTGTTTCCTGAGAGGTTGAGATATACTTGATAAAGTCACGTTTTAATGTTGGCGAATTGGCATAGCGTGAGGCTATCTCATTGTAGCTATAATGCACATCATCGAAATGACACACTACCTTATCATCATTGACATTCTCCTCCCAATAGCGATAGAGTATCTCTTCTGTCAGTAACTGAAATAATTTCTTGAAGCTGTTGCTTTCTGCTAACTCTATCGTAAAGATGTAGTTTTCGTCAATGCGCAGTAGTTCGATATAGGAAGCTATACTCTGCTTTGCCGTATTCTCATAGCTCTGATAAGCAGGGTGTTCCATGTGTCGCTCTATGTCTTCCAAAAAATCAGGCAATAGATTTGCTCCACGCTTTAGCCGATAAGCTAATTGTGCAATTTTTGTCCAAGGATCAGTCTCGGAGTATTCATACGCACAGCCGTCTATGTAAGAGCGTACCGAATGAGGTAAACTCAAATCCGAAGTTCGGATAACTGTAATTGATTTCATAACCAGATATTATTAAAAGTCAAAAGGATATTTTCTCCATTCCTTGGATGCACTCGCCTTATCAAACGCTTCTTCGTCAAAAGAATACACATAGAGGGTACGTTGGGAAGCAACTTCATCCATGTCATCAGGAAGCATAGTATTGCATACGCGATTATCTTCCTGTTCTTTTTTTGATAGAAAGCCAGAAGCCTCCATCTTACGCATGAAGTTACGCCGGTCGTACTTCTTCTCATGTATCAGTTCGTAGATACGCTGCAGTTCGTCCATCTTAAACTCTTTGTCCAATAGTTTGAAGGCGATGGGCGACACTCTCAGTTTCTCCTGTAGTTTCTTTCTCGCCATACTGATAATCTCAGCATGATCAAAGGCTAAAGGTGGGAGGTGATTCCACTCATGCCATTGCGCCTTGTTTGCATCGTCACCAGCCAACACCTTGAAGTCATTTTTGCTCACTAAGGCAAAGAATGCAACCGTCAGCACCCTTTCACGAGGGTCACGATTGACACCGCTGAATACATGGAACTGCTCCAGATAGACATCTTTTATATTTGTCTCTTCGCAAAGTTCTCGTTTGGCTCCCTCCTCTACCGTTTCGTCCATGCGGAGGAAACCTCCTGGCAAAGCCCAGCTACCTTTATATGGTTCCAGACCTCGCTCTATGAGGAGAATATTTATGCTTGACCCATCAAAGCCAAATATTACACTGTCTGTAGTGACAGCAGGATGAGGATATTTATATGTGTACATACTAAATGGTTTTTCAATTACTGGTGCAAAGATACTGCGTTATTTTGACGCAACCAAATATTTTGGCGTAAAAATGACGCGATAAGCGAAAATTTTGATTGTTCCGAGTTTTTTGAGCATAAATGGCGAAGAATTATCCGTTATCTTCTGTAATGTTGTCACCATAAAAGCAAAGGTGCCTACTCGTCACGAGCAAGCACCCAGTTATTATGAAAAAAAGTTTTTAGTGCGTTCAATATCTATGGAACAGGCATTGTCTATGACTATGTACACATGTATATTTGTGTACATGTATTCATGTATTCATTAACACGCTATTGCTACGCCTGCTTCAAGCATAGGCTACTTGGACAGAACCACGATAGTGAATCGGTTGGCTTCATTCGCTTCGTACTTGTCTATACCACCATAATTCTTAATCTGTATCTGGGAGTCTTTTATACCACGTTCCACGAGAGACTTGGCAATATAGTTGGCACGTCGTTGGCCGAGTTCCTGGTTTCCTGACTGAGTACCTGTAGCACTGTCTGCTGCACCTGATATTGACACTTTCAGATTCTCATCCTTTGCGATACGCGCAATCTCATCGAGATTGACCATTTGAGAATCGTCAACGAGTTTGTCCGAGTTGATTTGAAAGAAGAAATACACAGGTGTTCCCAGACCTATTCTTATCTGGTTAGTGTGACCATCTTCATCTGTCAATCCCGCATTCTTGCCATTGCCGTCCGCTTTCCAATCCTCAGAGTCCATGTTGCAGTCCTGTAAGTTTGAAGAGTCTGACATGTTGAGACGGGCACGGAGAGAGTTGAGACCGCTGTAGCTGTTTTTCGGATAGATGGTTTTGACATCATCTTCTCCAG
>CAMCLD010000092.1 GCA_945875635.1 uncultured Prevotella sp. | reverse complement strand
CTCAACTGCAGCACCAGACGAAGAACATGACAATGGCCGCTACAACGACAAGGGCACAACCATTCAGTATGCAGCTATCCATCTTCTTGTCCCATTCTGAGGCAGGAGCACTTTGGGGTGCTACATGCTGGCCCTTTTGTGGTACCTGTTGCTGACGGCGCTTGCTGGCAGCCTTCTTTATAGCCGCATGTCCCAGAGCCGCACCGGCAGCTCCGAGCATGACATGGTGAGGATTTATGCCTGAAGAGTGCTCCACCTTTTTGTGGTGTCCTTGAGCCGGTTCTTCATAGACCGCATCATAGTCGCCATCGGCCACATAGTCATCTACATATTCATCGATATACTCCTCTTCCACGTCCTCATAGCCATCGGCATACCCATCCTCATAACCTGACTCGTAGTCTTCATCATCATATTTGTACGCCGAATATCCTTCCGCATACTCCTGGTCATAATCGTCGTCGCTATAATAATCCTCATTCATGGCAGTTCAATTTGAAGTTAGACATTGAAGTCGCTAATCCCAATCGTCAAGCTGGTCGATATACTCGTCCATATCGATTTCTTCATATACTTCGCAAGAGTGTTCTTGATGCTCGCATTCGCAGCAATGGCATTTGCCATTACCACTATGTCCACAGTTGCACTCCATCTCATCATCGCATTCGGTATCACACATTGTGCTCATATTTTAAATCCGTCAACAAATTCAACATTCAGCTCTTCTGCAAGGGTCTTATTCTGCAAAGACAACTCTTTTGCCGTAACAAGTAGCACTTCGATTTCGTAGTCCTCACATTCAATGGTACGCAACGCATCCATGACAGCAAAATACTTCACACATTGGAATACGCCACGAGTTATATCCTGGTCGGGAGATATACTTGGTTTAACCTCTATAGCTACATGAGTTCCATCTGCCAGTTCGAAGTAAACATCAAGCCTATCGCCTGAAGGTAAGACATGTTCTGTTTCTGCAAGAACAATATCGGAATAATCAAGAGCTTCAGGATGCTGGCATATGTACTCTTTCAGTGCCTTATGCTCTTCACCTTCTCCACCGAAACCGCAATGTGGACTTTTTATTGCATTCAGTTGTTCTTTGGTGAAAGGAATAGCTTCCTTTAATCCAAGTTCTTTCAGAACCCAATCCCAAAAAGGAAAGTTGAGTGCATCTGTATCTAGGCCAGTCACAAATTTACGCTTTCCGTTTTCATCCAATTCGTTGTATTTAGGACTGACGAATTCAAATCCTTCGGAAGGCAACATTGTCTTGGTGTTCTTGCAAAGAGAGTTCAAGGTTGGAATCTTCTTGCCTGACTGCTTAGATAAGGCATTTAGTACTTCTTGAACAGCATATAGAGCATGACCTATACCTGAGAAGTGACTCTTTCCTATCGCATGAATAAGGTCTCCATAAGAGTGCTCGTTGTGACCAGTCTTTGCCCAGTGCACCATAACGGGTATCATTAAACGTACATTGCGTCTTGTCGCTTCTGTACTGATTGTCTCTTCTATTATATTCATTGTATCGATATGCTATTTGTCTTTTCACGAATGTGTCTGTCTCTGTTATCTTGATGAACCATAGTCGCCATCATATTTTAAGGCTTTCAGCATATGGCCCACCTTTAGTTTCTCCTTGCATTGAGGACAGAAATAGTACTCAACGCCCTCATAAGTGTATGTCCAGCCGCGGTCGTGAACGACCTTACAACAGTGGCACACAAATCGTTCGTCATGGCGCTTGCCACGAGAACGGACTATAGCCTTCAACCTTTGCCAGCGTTTATTTGCCATCACTATCTTTTATTGTTGTGTTCTTATCAAAATTAAAGACCATAACTTCAAAATAAACCTTTTTGCTTACGTCATTTGGTAATCGAAATATAAAGCTAAACGAAGACTCTTTACTCTCATTTACAGTACTAAGAAAATAAGGATGCTCAGGGACAGACTCCTTTATAGAGTCAAGAACTTTTGTAAAGTTCGCACCATTCACGAACATAATCAACGCCGTTTTAGAGTCTCTCCATGACAAGTATCTATCAAATAACTGGCTAATGGCTGCATGAAAATGCTTCTTGCCATGCCAAAATTTGCATTCAGCAATGAAAAGGTTGGTACCATCCTCTGCATATTTCAAAAGAATGTCTGTTTTACCACAATGGTTAAATGTTTCTCCCGTAGCAGTGATGCCTTCAAATCTTGTTTCAAGCATTGCTACAAATACGTCACGCAGGCCTTCTTCATCTTTACCCTCATATAAAGACGGTTTGCGTTCCATACTTTTCCCAATTTGATTTACTTCTGAAATAATGTCATTGTACGTTTTCATCTCCAGACATGGTTCAGGATAAAATTGCGTTGCTCCTTCTGATGTAAGATGTGGCTTCTGAACCTGCTTTTTCTTTATAGAAGGCACTCCATAAGTCACTGGTGCATCAGTAGATTTCTTGACTTTAATAGCTGCAAAAAAGGTGTTCTTGGCTAACAGTTTCTGCTTATAGGCCTTTATCTTTTTGGAAATGTACGATTCCAAAGATGCATTGAATGAATTTATACAGCTATTGATATTTTCAACATTACCAAATGAACTATGAAATGCAGATTGTTTTTCACGATTGAATTCATCTACATTTTGAGAGTATATTCTAATTGTAAAAGATACTCTATGGCGAATATCATCAACACTTATATTGTTGCTTGTTAGTATAAACGAAGATGGTCGCACATGGAATAAATCCGAGCAACCCGAGTACGAGTATGATATAGTTATTTCATAGCCATCTCTATAATTCCCATACAAGGCAGATGTATATATGTCATCATACCTCCTTAGGTCTTCGCGTATCTCTCTAGGCGTAGCTACTTCTTCGGATGAAAGATCAATATATAATGGAGTGTATGAATATTTTTCCGTTAGGAATTTTACGTATTCCATTTCAGATACATTGAGAAGGTAATCGTCACTGTTGCCTTCGATTTCCTTCATTATCTGCCCATAGACATTGTCCTTAAATGACTCCCAGTCTATTTCTGTGAATGATCTAAATGTTCTATACATGTTAATATCCTTCTATGCATTATTTTTATAATTCAATAAGCACTCGGCGGCCACGGCGCACTCTTCTTCGGGCAACTCGTAGCGTTTGATACTATGGTCTTGAAGATAGATGCGGTTGAGTGTATAGGCCAGCGACTCCAGAGTGTTGCTCCTTGTCGCCGATTTCAGTTGGCACTCCCACACTGTGATGCAGTGCCATCCCATTGCGGCAAGTTGGTGCT
>CAMCLD010000091.1 GCA_945875635.1 uncultured Prevotella sp. | reverse complement strand
CATCCAACATTTTCTTCATCTAATCAGTGCGGAATCTCGCGTTTTTTTTCTATATTTGCAGTCGGGTAATCATCCTAAGTGTAGGTGTGCACCCATTTTTGTGGTAAAAAATAAGCGTTTGCTGATTATTCGAATGTTCGAGAAACTTGCCGGTGGAAAGGACAATTCAATGAGAATAATAGTGGACGTTCACGTTATGCGTGGACGGCTCGCTACATCTCTTGGATTAGGTTTCCGGCAAGTACCTTCGAACGGGGATGTAACATCGTCCACGTTTTTTTGTATAGGTACTTGTCGGGGCTTTTTTCGTTTATATGGCGACGCATTAATAACTAAAAGCGTATTAATGCAGCTATGGCTAAATCGTTGATTGAGGAACTGCCTCGCATTGTGAGCGAGGGCAGGCGAGAGGCGCAACAGATATTGGAGCGTCTCAGTAGTGGCACGCAGATTGGGCTTCAGACCAATGAACTGGTGTTGCCGAGTAAGGACGTGAGTGGACTGTTTAAGGGCAGTTCTCCTCAGATTCCCAATGCCTTCAACAATGCAGTGGGTGGAGACAACTGGATGAACCGACTTATCTATGGTGACAATCTTCTTGCCATGCAAGCTCTCCTTGCAGGAGATGCATCTACAGGTCTGCCTTCGCTTCGTGGAAAGGTTGACCTTATTTATATTGACCCTCCTTTTGACAGCAAGGCTGATTATCGAACAAAGATTAATTTGCCAGGAACGGATATTCAACAAAAGCCTACCGTCATAGAGCAGTTTGCGTATGCTGATACTTGGGAGCAAGGGACAATTTCTTATTTGAGGATGATGTATCCAAGGTTAGTGCTAATTAAAGAATTATTATCTGATAAAGGCAGCTTATATGTGCATAGCGATTGGCATATTGCTCATTACTTAAAATTAATATTAGATGAAATATTTTCTAAAGAATCGTTTATAAATGAAATTATGTGGTGTTACTCTATTGGAGGTAAGGGATCCCGTTTTTTCGGTAGGAAACATGATAATATTTTTTTATATACAAAATCTTCAAATTATATATTTAATGGGAAAGATAAGTTGGTATCTACAGAACGGAAAGCCAATTCTCATATGAGAGTCAAAATAGATCAAGATGGCAGAGAATACCAAGAGAAGACAGATAAAAAATCGGGGAAAATTTATAGATATTACGTAGATGAAGGAAAAATACCTAATGATTATTGGATAGACATTGAACAACTTAATCGAGAGGATGCAGAGAGAATAGGTTATGCTACACAAAAACCTGAACGACTTCTAGAGAGAATAATTGCAGCTTCATCAAATGAGGGTGACTTAGTTTGTGACTTCTTCGGTGGCAGTGGTACAACTGCTGCTGTAGCAGAGCGATTGGGAAGACGATGGATTACATGCGACATCGGGAAACCGGCGTCACTCGTAATGAGAAAGAGATTTATCGACCAAGAGGTGAAACCATTTCTGTATCAGTCGATTGGCGACTATCAGAAAGAGGCATTCCGAAACAATAAGAAGTTGAAACATGTGGGCGACCTGAGTCAAGTGGTGTTGGGACTATATGGTGCATTGCCATTCAGTCCCGAACAATGCAACGACCGCAATTTTGGCTACATCAAAGGCGGAAGAACACTAGTTATGGTGGACAGTCCGAACCGCTTGACCACAGCAGCCACGGTGAAGCGAGCCGTGGAAGCAAAGGCATCGCTACTTGGAGGCGGATGGGAAAAAGTGGTTGTGCTTGGATGGAACTTTGCCTTCGACATCTCGCAAGCCATAAGCCAATATAAGGACTCAAACGTGGAGGTGCTAGTCATTCCGCCCGACCTGCTCGATAAGCTGGCAAAGAAGGGATTCAAGAAATTGATTGACGACCGCTCAGTAAGATTCTCGTCACTACAATATCTTGTGGTGAAACCTGTGACAATAACGAGACATCCGGAGGGTGATGAGATTGACGTGGAATTGGACAACTATGTACTTCTTTCTCCCGACAACATACCCCTTGACGACAAAGATAAGGAGAAGCTGCAGGATGTGATGCAACGTGATCCCCTGTCGTTGATAGAATACTGGAGCATCGACCCCGACTACGATGGTGTGACGTTCCGATCTACATGGCAGGACTATCGCGAGAATACCGACAACGACAGCGACCCGCTGCATTGCATATATAAGACAAGACTGAAAGTGGAGCACAAACCTCAACGTAAAGTGTGCGTCAAGGCTGTAGATGTGTTTGGGTTTGAGAGTCAGGTGGTGATGGATGCATAAACAATAAAAAAGATTAGCGAGATGATGAACACAAACGAACTGTCTCTTGAAGTGGCAAAGAGACTGACAGAAATGGTCAACGACGCATGGGCTGACGGCTCGATGCTCGAAGCGGTCACTCCAACAACCAAGGAACTGCTGAAATGGTGGTTCTCGGAAGAGCAATGCTCCATCAGAAAGCGCAATTTCCATGAAGGCCAACGTCAGGCGATATTGAATATCATTTATCTGCATGAAGTGGCGAAGATAAATACAGTTACAGACACATACGATTTCGTTGGTGAGGACCTTATAGCGCGAGCCGACTTGGCTACACTGGCTAAGGCAAAATACCAAATACCGAAATATGCCGTAAAGATGGCAACAGGAACCGGTAAGACATGGGTGATGCACGCCATGCTGCTTTGGCAGATGCTTAATGCCCGACATGAGGACGAACCGAGCGGAAGATTTACTAAGAACTTCCTTATAGTGGCTCCGGGACTCATAGTTTATGACAGATTGCTTGATGCCTTTTGTGGACGCATCAAAAGAGGTGAGGAATATAGGGATTTCGAAACAAATGATTTCGTGCTGAACCAAGACGTTTTCATACCAGTGCATCTTCGTCAAGAAGTTTTTTCCTTCATTCAAAACAACGTGGTGACAAAGGAGGAGGGAATCGGAAGAAAGGCAACTGGCGACGGAATGATAGCATTGACTAACTGGCACTTGTTTGAAAATCAGTTGGCAGATGATGATCAACAGGAAGATGGAGGGATGACCGTTCCGCAAATCATAGAGCAATTACTTCCAATACGCCCTGGAAAGGCTGCGGGAAACGACCTTGGCATGCTCGATCGCAGATCGCTCCGTGGCACTGAGATAGAATACCTCACTGGGCTCAAGGACATCATGGTAATAAATGACGAGGCTCATCACATTCACGAACTTAAGCGTGGTGGCGAGATTGAGGAAGTGGAATGGCAGAAAGGACTGAACGCAATAGCAGAGGGCAAAGGCAGCAGATTCTTCCAAATTGACTTTTCAGCAACGCCCTACGACAACCACGGCTCTGGTAAGAAGATGCAGAAGTGCTATTTCCCTCATATCGTAGTTGATTTCGATCTTGCGTCTGCCATGAGAAAGGGTATGGTGAAGACTCTTTTGCTCGACCGTCGTCAGGAACTCAC
>CAMCLD010000090.1 GCA_945875635.1 uncultured Prevotella sp. | reverse complement strand
GTGGAAGCACACGTGATAGCCATGGCTTGTCACAATCCTCCTGAAGGATATTGCAGATGGACACTACGCCTGTTGTCAGAAAGGATGGTACAGATGAATTACATAGACAAGATAAGTCATACAACAGTGGGAAAGATATTGAAAGAGAATAGTCTCAAGCCACACCTTGTTGAGGAATGGTGTATACCAAAGGAACAAAGCGCTGATTTTGCCGCTTGCATGGAGGATGTGCTGGAAGTATATAGCCGTCCGTATGACGAACGATTCCCTGTTGTCTGCATGGACGAAAAGCCTCTACAATTGCTGGCAGATGCGCGCCAAGGACGTCGTAAGAAGAATGGTGCTCTCATCCAAGATAGTGAATACGTCCGCAATGGTACTTGTAGTATATTCCTTTTTACAGAGCCTCTTGCAGGATTTCGCCATGCTAAAGCATTAGAGCATAGGACAAAGATTGACTGGGCCAAACAGATGAAATGGCTTGCTGACGAAGTTTATCCTAATGCTGAAAAGATTATCATGGTGTGTGACAATCTCAACACCCATGACAAAAGTTCTTTCTATGAGACATTTCCGCCAGCAGAAGCACTAAGACTCGCCAAAAGATTCGAATTCCATTATACACCCAAGCATGGAAGTTGGCTCGACATAGCAGAGATTGAGTTGTCTGCGTTATCTAAACAATGCCTCGGGAAACGGAGAATTGATAATTTGGAAGACTTGAACTCTGAACTCGAGAAATGGCACACTGATAGGAATGCTATGCAGAAAGGGGTGAACTGGCAGTTCTCTACTGATGATGCCAGAATTAAACTCAAGCATTTGTATCCTATTGTAACTTTTTAGACTTTACAGACCACTAGCGTCATAAAGTCAGGAGGAATGATAATCGCAGCTACCTATATTATAACAAGGAATGCATGCTTACGGCATTCAGAAAACACGTCAGAAGAGATGAATCCCATCTTTGCCAATGCAAAAGCGATAATAGGCAATTGAAACACCAAACCCATGACAAGAGTAAGTGTCGTGAACGATTCCACATAACTATCTAATGTAATGGTTTTATACGCTTGCTCTACCACACGATACGTTCCTTAGAGTGATTATTAAATCACATTATCGTCCTGCAAGCGTTTTTTAAGCTCTGCTCGACGCACCTGTACTGTTATCTCAATACTATAGTTCAACTTTGTCTTCGACTTTTCCTTTGAACGATATTTCGTGTCGCTCATGTTGACATACTCCTTGTATGCTCCGTTGTCGAGGAAGAAGATGTTGAAATAGTCCTCGTATTTCTCATGGGCACGCTCTTCTGTTATCAGAGGCTTAGTGCTGCAACCTGCATTTCCGCCATCCTTGATGCCATCGAACATAACAGCCCATACGGCATTCTTCATAGCCTGCTCACGTGCATCGGACTTATTGCGGCCTTCGCCTACTACGCGCAAGGTCTGCGATCCGTCACGCTCAACGCCAAGACATCTTATGGTGTTGCGATAGATCACCTTTGCCTTCTGGGCGCCGTTATGCTTCAGGTTTCTGTATCCCTGGGCGTTGATGGTGGTTGCTGTCAGCAACATCATCAGTATCATCAATGATAGTTTTCTCATAAAAATATGCTTTTTAGAATTCATATCCAAGTTTTATTCCGAAATAGCTGTAAGCCATGTCCTTGTTGTCACGATTGGTGAAGCTTGATATGGTGTAGGACAAACCTATCAGGAAGTTGTTTCGCAGACCGCCGAAGCTGTATCCCACCGTAGGATTGGCATAGAATCCCTGGCTTGTAAGACCGCCGACATTAACCGACCAGAAAGGAACTCCATCCCTGTGGTATGCCGAAATGAAGTTGCCGCGGAGATTGGCATAGATAGGCACGTTGAACTTATCGCTCTTCTTGAAATAGTCTGCGTTGTTTATGTTCATGCGACATCCGAGACCTGCACCTACTCTCAGATACTCACTGAAGCGATAACCTCCCGTGAACGTAAGGCTGGTGTATGGCACATTAGGGGAATCAAGCATCACACTGCTTCCTCCATCCAGCTCCACTGCGCACCAGAAGCCCTCGTCCTTGGTGTTGTAGTCGTTGTAAGTTGGAGTCTTAGGGCGCTTTGGCATCCTCACTTCTCTATACTGGGCATTTACGGTCAAGACGCATACGCATGACAGTAAGACACATAATAGTTTTTTCATAATTCGCTTATAAGATATTATCAATTTGTGTTATCAATAGAATATCAGTCAGAGTCCAATAGAATCAAGCAGATGCAAGTTTTCTCCTTGTTCGTATCCTCATCCTGATTGGAATAATAAATCATTGCCACTTTCATGTTTGTCAATTCCTTTCCCTTTATTATCGACATGACAGCATTCTTCTTTCCGGGGAAGAATGCTCCGAGGAGAAAGACCTGTCTGTCCTGTTCGAGTGTCTTATCCAGTATGCGTCCCGTGCGTTCCGTGCCGTCTTTGTAGCTTACCTGGTAAGAAGAAACACGCGTAAGGGCATCATATCTGACTGCAAGAACACCGCACACTGTGTCCGACTTCTCCTCTGACAGTTCCGAAGAATACTCTATCAGATAGGTGAAGGTATTGGGGTTATGAAAACTATCCTGAGCAAAGCCATTCCTTGCACAGGATAGTATGATAATGATTATTATTGAAACACTTCTAAGCATACAAACTTATTACCACCATGAGCGGTAGTAATTGCGGACAACAACTGTGCGGCGGGCATAGGCAACTGCCACATCCCTGCATGCCTGAATGCGTGCCTTGGCTACGGAAGCAGCGGCATTGAGACGTGCGCGCTCCATTTCCTGCTCGTTACGACGCTCCTGGTCTGACACACTCTTCACGCGTGCCTCTATCTTCTTCATCAAAGCCTGTGCCTGTGGATAGCACTTTGCAGAGGTATTGATGGTTGCAAGGATAGACATAGCTCTCTCTGCGTTAGGTCCAGGGTTAGGATCTGCACTCCAAAGTGCCTGTGCCTCGCTGAGCACCTGTGCTGCTTCATGATTGAGATGGGTGGAATATACCTTCTCCATCATAGCCAAAGCCTCTGGATAGCAGCAGCATTCCTCCGGGATGGCAGTGAGTTGGAAGAGGGCTTCCTCCCACTTCTGAGCGGTAATAAGGCTCTTTGCTGCCAATATGATGGCAGGACCGTTCTGGTTATAATAGTCAATGATGCGGTCCTTGCTCTTCGCTACAAGGTTCTTCAATGCGGCATTGCTCCTTATATTCTTGAGAGCACTGGTCATAGCCTGCTCCTCTGTGTTACCGATGCCTGTGCATTCGAAGGTTGTAGAGCCAAAACAAGAGTTGCTCATATTGTCACCTATCGCAAACGATACTTCCAGTTTCTGGATGAGTTTCGTGCCGCTCACCTCGCGCTGCAGTGCTGCAACCTTGCAAGCCAATACGAAACGGCCTCCATATCCACTTTGCATGCCCAGGGAAGAGATGACATTGCGCAGACGTCCCTCCACAATAGACACATTGTTTTCGTTGAGTCCGTTTATAGCAGAATCAAAAACCGGCGACAACATTATCTGCGAAGATGCAGAAACAGAGGTCATCAGAAGCAATGCTCCGACTATAAAATTCTTTATCTTCATAACAAAAATGATTATAAGGGGTAAACTATTCTACACCAACAAGTAAATTCACGCGGCCAAGACTGTTAGCCTGACCTTTGGCTACCTTTATGCCTGTCTCTGACTTGAATGCCTTTCTTACGCCCTTTGCCCAG
>CAMCLD010000089.1 GCA_945875635.1 uncultured Prevotella sp. | reverse complement strand
ATTTGTCGAGTAAGTTGATTTACGTCAACTCAGGGGCTACTCGCCCCCGAACCCCTCGGTGTTTTCAGGTATTAGATTATCCTGTCCTGCCAATGGGTTCAACGATGAAGTTTGGTATATATTGATTTTTTAACTTTTTAATTCTACTTGTATGATATGTATATGAATAATTATTGTTACCTTTGCACCCACTTAAGGGAAGTAACTGTCGCCCATGAGCGTTTAAACTATCCCGTGTGGCTGTGAGTCTATAACTGCAGCCACTTTTTTGTTTGCGCAGTCCTGAACGAGCAGCCTCCCGTCCTCATCAACAGTGCGTTTGTCTATAATACATGTCCCTGTCTTGTTCTCGTCATAGGTTTCTCCGTTCTTCCACAAGGTGAATGTCAGCAGCAGCATTTTTCGCATAATAGCTGTAATCCCAATCATCTTGACCTTCGGGTTGCGCTTGCAGATTCGCCCATACATACCCTTCATTTGTGGATTGAAGCGCGATGCTGATATGCCCGGCCAATAGAGAGCCCGCCTTATGTGGGTGTTGCCCTTCTTTGAGATGACGTGTTTCGGATCATCGTTGCCTGACTGGGAAGCTATGACGTCAAGTCCTGCAAAGCTTGCAAGTTGCTTGCGGCTGGTAATGAGGTTAAAGCCATTGGTCTCAGCGATGATGGCTACTACCGTGAGGTATCCCATACCCTTGATGGTACATATGCGCTCTACCTTTTCCTCGAGTTCCTTGTCCGTGGCAATCTTTGCCTTGATGTTCTTGAGATTGGCCTGCAACTGCTTGTCTATGTCGGCAATAAGCTTCTCATAGTGCCTTACTACTGAATCTACGGGTTCTGCGCTATGTGTCAGTGCCTCAAGGTGGTTTGACAGCATTGTGCGCACTTTCTGTATCTCCTCCACGAAGCGGGTCATCTGGCGCAACTCACGGAAGATGGGCTTGGGCGGCTGCCAGGGAGTCAGCTTGCGATTGACGCAGCCAAGGAGCGCAAGGCAGCGGGCATCCATCTCGTCGGTCTTTGTCTTGATGCCCTCATAGTTACAGAAGTCACGCGCCTTGTTCGGCATTACGATGTACACTGTCTGATGTATCTTGCACAGATGGTATGCCAGAGGCTCATAGTAAACGCCCGTAGGCTCCATGATGAATGTCAGGGGGTACTCCTTGAGACATTCCTTGCGTGCCCACTTGACAAGCTGGTTGAACCCCCGCTTGGTATTCTTGAACTCTACGCTCTTGGTGCCACAACCCATGTCGCTGGCGATGTCATACATAAACAGGCAGACGTTGAACTTTTCCTTTGCTATGTCAATGCCTACGCACTGGCGAAACCACTTGTTGTCCTTTCCGACTTTGAAATCCGGTGTCATAAATGATGTTTTTTTAGGAGTTAATAAATCAGTTCTTTGATTACAGACCCTAATCTTCATCGACTTAACTCTTGTTCAAAACTCAGAATCACATGCATGCAGGCGTTCTTAGATACTTTGTCCAGACTCGAAAGATTAGATGAAAGGAGGGCGGGACAGAACTTGAGTTCGGCATAGTGACATAAGCACTTGACTAGTTTCGCAAGGCCTCACCCTCCACGGTCATAATCTCTAGCAAAACTACAAAATTAAAACCGTTATTGCAACTAAACGACAGACTTTAAAATCTTAAATTTAGAACAATATCTATAATCGCCTGCAAAGGTAAGAGTTTCGGAAGTAAAAATTCAGTACTCTATGCCGTCTGTGCAAGTTGGCTTAGTAATGCCATTCTGCGACTGTCAGCAATGACTTGTTTGAGTACAGTCTCCTCGTCGCATTCCAGTATTTCAGCCACGATGCAAACGACCTCAAGTATCGCCTCCCAAATGCGGTCAATGACTGTGATTTCCCTCAATCCGAGGTATGTGTCCCTGAACAGGCCTCCTATTGTCTCATAATTATGGAACCTTTTTATATAAGCCATCAAGTTGTACTGAATGGTAACCAATGTCACATGTGCAAGCTGGGAAGTGAAATTGCGGCAGGAACACTTGCTGAGTCCCAGGTATCTCTTGCTGTCCTCATAAAAGACTTCGATACCCCACCGCATTGCATAGATACGGTATGCTTTCATAAAGTCGAGTTTTCGGTTGGTACAGACTAGGAACTTCCACTTCTCAGCCTTTGTCCTTCTGCAGAAGAACAGACGCACTTTCCTTGTGCCCAATGTCACGTCAACAACGGCATACCTGCAACGAAGAGCCCTGCTGTACTTTGTCTTCTTTGCCGTCTGAAGTTTAGCCAAAATGGCTTTTGCCGTGAGTTCTCCCCAGTCCGTCCCGTATTTCGTGTTGCCCATTTTCCCCATGCCGAGAAGATGTATCTTCTTGTGCAGGCGGCAGACGAAATCCACAAGCCCGGTGTTGGTAAACCAGCTGTCCACCAGCAAGTATTCAAACGGGATATGCTTTTCAATAGCCCGCTTAACCATATTTTTTATGAGTTCGCATTTCGACATCATATACTCTCCGATTCTCTTTGCGCCTGCGGTCTCCTTGCCACGCTCTATGGAGTACCGGCTCCGGCGTTGCTTGTCTGTAAGCCCCTGCGGTTTCTTCTCGTTCAGTCCTTCCTCACCCAACAGGCACTGTTCCAGTCCAAGGACTGTTTTGCCGTCGCTCCAGCACATGGTAAGGGCCTTGAAGCCGAGTATGCTGCGCTGGGACACGTGGGAGAACACACGTCCGATTTTCTCAATGCGGAAACCGGTCTTTGGCAAGTCGGTGTCATCAACTATGAGGACGGAAGGGTGGTCGGAATCCTTGTGGTCTGTCCTGATAATGATACTGTCTATCATCTTCTTTGCGGTGTGGTAGAGAACCTTGCGCCAATCGGTCCCATCCTGCGACATGAACTGGTAAAACAAGTCCTTTTTGCCAGAGAACATACGGCTGAGTACGGAATTGGCGTAATGGGAAATACCTTTGATGTCGCAGAACGGCATAATGAGAAGAAGATGAAATATCTGGAGATTGGTCAACTTACAGTTTGGCTTCTTGTCTCCACCAAGCATCTTGTTACTTACGTTCATCTTCTCCACAAGCATTGAAAACGCTTGAAAAAGGGCAAATTTTTGATTTCCTTGGAAAAAATTGCTTATTTCTGAAATAATTTTTGTACCTTTGCACATGGCTTTGAATGATTTTGTATAATTGTTTCTGACACTACAAAGATACAAAATTTCCGCGTAATACGGAAGTATTCAAAGCCTTTTTTATTTAAATAATGTTATATAACTTTACTTCCGAAACTTGAGTTTTCTTATACCCTTCAGGCAAACTGTCTATTGCTGCCATAATTTCCTCATACGGAATTGATTGCTTGGAAGTGTTGCCATCTTCCAATACGGAACTAAATTCATCCTCTATATCAGACAAGGAAATGAAATCGTACCTCTTACCTTTCTCCTGATATTTCAATACAAGGTTAGTAGTGATACTTGTAAGCCATTGACTAAACCTATGAGTATTCTTCAAGTCTTTTAATGAAACAAACGCAAGTATAAAAGCATCTTGGACAAGGTCGTCAACGACAGCCTTGTCCTCTCTAAGAATATTGATGCATATCCCTTTCATCTTAGGATAATACATTTGGTATAATGTGCTGAAAGCGTCAGCGTCACCTTGTTTTGCTTTTTCTACTAATGTTGTTATATTTGAAGCCATGAGCGAATTGTTTCGTACTATATATTTTGATATAGATACTTCAAAGGATTGATGACTGCACAAAGTTTAGTTA
>CAMCLD010000088.1 GCA_945875635.1 uncultured Prevotella sp. | reverse complement strand
CAGTAAGAGAATACTGCGACTTGTGCGACAAGTATTCGACGGACGCTGTGGACGCTTTCATAGACTGGGGCTGTGAAGAACTCGAACACTTCGAGGACTGCTACGTCGGAGAGTACGACAGCGAGGAAGACTTCGCACGAGAAATCGTAAACGACTGCTATGACCTCGAAAAGCTGATGGGGCATCTCTCTGATTACTTCGACTACGACGCTTACGCCCGCGACTTGTTCATGTATGACTACTATTACGACAACGGCTACGTTTTCCGCCACTATTAAAACAGTGCCAATCACAACGAAAGGGTCGCCGAAAGGCGGCTCTTTCAGGTGGAATATGCTAATACAAATCTGATGAAATGCTAATAATCGAATTCATCATATTGTCGTTTTGACTTAAAGGTTATCACTTGCCCCGTCTTTGCCAAAACTTCTCTGTCCACGATGCTATTTTGCGGAAATTTGTCTGTTATTTCGGGCAATAGCCAACTGTTGTTCCAGAGTGTAACCGGCTGATTTGCGACTACTTTGCAAAGGGGCATATTATACACCTCAGATACCGACCAATCGTCAGTAGTGTGAGTGATGTTTTGTAGCCAAACTTGGAGAAATGCCGAATTTGGAATCCTAATTAGTTTTTCGTAAATATGGTCAATGATTTCTTTTTTCTTGTAAGCATCTTCTTTATGCATATCTGCCAATATTTGACTTGCTATCTTTAAAGCATTGTTTGCCACGCGCAGGTTCTTGGCAGCAATCTCAACTGCAATTGCCACCATAGAGGAGATATTTTCCCAAAGATGGCCTTTTCTCTCGATAGTCTCTTTTGTGGTTGACACTTCTCTTGTCTCAAAATCAATGTACTCAATTTCTTTTGTAATGCTTTTAACGGATAATTGCGTTTCAATCCGTTTACTAAATTCTTCAAGTTGCCGCACAAGTTGTCCGGAATTTGGGAACCTGCGAGAGAACTCGTATATAAATAACAGATGCTTTTGGAATCCATCAAAGTCGTATTCGGGAACTTTTCGTTCCTTTCCATCCTCTTCGAGATATGTCTGCTTGCTTACGATAGGCGTGTTGAAGATATAAAACGCTTTGTCTGGCTTTATGGAGTCTGTTATTAGTTCAGATGAAGTTCGAGTTTTTGACGAATTCATCCTAAAGTTAAAACGCTCTAGTATGTGTTGTAGCATGTACGAAATCTTGTCCAATGCTTCACTATCATTACAGAAGATTCGATAATCATCTACATATCTAAGAACATCATATTCCAAATCTTCCGGTAATTCACCGTTCTTTTGGCACTCACATATCTCTTGTGCAAGAAGCATATCAGCATATCCGAGGATAATCTCGGCAATCAAAGAGAATAGCATACTGCCTTGTGGTATTCCTATATTACGACCTTCTTGCATCGCCCGAAGATAGTGTCGGATGGTTGATGCAAGCGCCTCATTTTCAGTTGTCTCATGTGGAGTATCTTTTCTTGCCAACGCCCAAGAAATTGATTCGGGATTAATTTGACCGAAGCAATTAGTGATATCTGTCATAAACATATATCGATACTTTAACGAAAGTTCAATAGAACGTTGCTCCATCGAACTCCACCAATTCAAAATTGACGTTGCGTTTTTGAATGGTTCCGGTTTGTCATCAACTTTAACTCTCGGGATGGCACATGCTGTAATATGCTTGTTCGAATAAAGGTTGAAGCACTCAGTTATCTTTTTCCATGCTGTCTCACTGCAAATATCACGGGCGAGCATATAGTACAAGAATGGATTGGCGAGAGTGAGCGGACGAACCGCATAACGCCCATCTTTATTCGTAATCACATCAAGATTAACACCCACGCAAGTCATAGGATCAGCATTTGTAGCTAAGCACTGGTCAAGAGTTTTATCTCCAATTACACGTTTTGCATAATTCAAGACTGGCTCAAATGTGAAATATTCCGGCAGCTCAGTGGTCCAATATTGGTCCATACCCAAAAAGTACTCAAGGGCATTTTTGTTGTTCAGTAAGTTTACTGGAATTGAATTTCTCTTTTGTTTCTCCATTTTTCTATTTATTACTTTATAAATAAACATACTTAATTTCCCTCATTTCCATCTGAGTACGCTTTTATCTGACGTAAAAGCATAGCCACCGATTTAGGAGCCTTCTTGCGACAGAGCCTCAATCGTTCCATAAACTCATTATCGCTCATTCCCGAATTAAACTCCGTAATGAGTTCACATGGTGAATCAGATAATTCTGTCAGTTTAAGGCCTCCGCGTTGCATCAACATACGTAATGCCAAAATGCCATTGTCGTATTTTGGGCGAATCTCTACCAATTTTCTCATGAGGTCAAGGCCAGGATCACCAATGTGCATCTCGTTGAGCATGGCAATCATGAAGAGAACCTTTGCGTCAGGCGTAGCCATCTCGAAAACATTCGCCAACTGACAATTTGTTTCGTCTGCTTCTGCGTAGCGTTCAAGTTTTGCCAAGGCACGCGACTTGAGGTACAGAGCCTCTGCACATTGATGCCCTTCCAATACCTCACCGATGAGAGTCAATGCCTCCTCGTACTTCAGAGCATATAGACTCAGCAAAGCTGCAATGAACTTCGGAGCCCAATGGCTTGCGCGAAGAAGGCTTTCGGGTATGCTCTCTACAGAACCATACAGGTGCTCATCACACACCAGTATATCCAGGAAACGCTTTGCCTGTTGCATTGCCTCCTTGAAGTCGCCATCTTCTGCTTTCTTCGCCACGAGCTTCAGGTATTGTTTGGCAGCCTCATCGTAGTCGTTCTGCTGAAGGGCTCCATAGACAGCCTTTCCGCTCTCTATCTCGTTGCCGATTTGATGTTCGTTGTTGTACTCGCTTGCGTAAGTGAGAACTTCACGACTTGTGTGAGCATACTGGGGGATGACATTCTTCGAGAGATAGAGGCCATCAAGGCTTCGTACGCGGCTAAGTGCAACATAGAGCTGTCCGGCAGCGAACATGCCTCGACTTAGGTCGAGCGAAAGCTTGTCAAAGGTCATACCCTGGCTCTTGTGTACTGTTATCGCCCAAGCCAACTTCAGTGGGTATTGAGTGAAAGTACCAGTCAAATCCTTTTTCATCTGGCGCTCTGCCTTATTGTAGTCGTAGCTGTACGATTCCCATGAACAACAAGGCACAACGTATGTCTCACCATTGTTGAGCGTGACGCTTATCTCGTCTTTGGTGAGCTTAGTCACCTTTCCGAGCGTACCATTTGCCCAACGCTTCTGCTGGTCGTTGCGTGTGAACATCACCTGTGCACCAACCTTCAAGCGAAGTTTCAGTTCCACAGGAAAACGCTTCTCCTCAAAAGTGCCGTCAACAGTACCTTCGTACACAAACTCCTCTGCGTCAATCTCCTCCAATTTCTGAAGGTTGATTTGGTCGGCTGTTTTGTTGATGGATGCCAAGGTTATGACCGCACCATCTTCTTCGTTTGGCGTGCGTACACGGCTATTAAGGTGCATGATGTCCTCTGGGGTCACCTTGTTCATGCGCACATTCTCAAGAATGTGAAGAAAGTACTCATCATCCTGACGATATACCTTCTGGAACTCTATCTTCACGAGCCGCAAGCGCTTGATGGCATCCGACTTGTAGAAGAAAAAGTCATCCGTGCGGTACAGATCCTTCAGAAGGTCTTTCTCAGGCCCTTGCTTCACTACAGGTGGCAGTTGGAACATGTCGCCCACGAAGATCATCTGCTTACCTCCGAATGGCATGTTGTTCCTAAGCGCCTTGCGCATGGTGTAGTCGATGGCATCCATAACGTCGCATCTTACCATCGACACCTCATCGATGATGATGGTGTCTGCATGGAGGAGGGTGAGGATTCTTGTCTCGTTCATGTTTCCACAGGTGCCAGGAGTGCAAACTTCCATTGGAAGACCGAAGAAAGAGTGGATGGTGTCACCACCTGCAAGGATAGCAGCCACTCCTGTTGGCGCAAGGGTGATGAACTGCTTCCCTACCAACTTCTGCACGTTGTGAAGAAAAGTTGTCTTACCCGTACCAGCACGTCCGGTGAGGAAGAAACTAGAGTTTGTGTTAGCAACAAGCTCGTATGCAAGTTGCTGCTCGTGGTTCTGGGGGTCTATCTGTGTGTTTTGCATGTCCTACTTCTGTTCGATTTGT
>CAMCLD010000087.1 GCA_945875635.1 uncultured Prevotella sp. | reverse complement strand
TTGTATTTCCACATAACTGTTGACTTTACGAGTCAACTTTTTCTAGGGAAAGACATGTTGCTATTTGCTTTTATCAGTTCAACTGTGTCCTATTCTCAGACTGCTTTTGACTTCAAAGGGACAATAGGTAAATATCCTGTTGTAGTGTCGCTATATGGATATATGTCTGAAGTTGAAGGTGACATGTATTATGTAAGCCAAGGTAAGAACAAGAAACTACAGTTGAGAGGTGAATGTATCAGCGAACTCGACAGCAACCAGTTATCGTGGAAGTTCATTGAGACGGTGAATGGCAGATACAATGGCACGTATTATGTTGTATGGAATGCATTTGTCGGTGGCTCAAAGAACATGGTCGGGACATACGTAAATGCCAAAGGTCGGGAGTTTCAGGTCAATTTCAAATGTGTCAAGACTGAATTCTTAAGAGAAAGATAAGTGTACTTTGCTACTCCAGAAAATGAAAGAAGAAAAACCGTCATTTTGTCTCATTAACACAACGACGGCAATCATATTCTAAGACCGTATAAACACAAAAATCTCCTGCAACCATTACGATTACAGGAGACTTCTTTTATGATGTAATTTACTGAAAGTCAGTTATTACTTCTTGTTCAGTTTCAGGTCAACTTCCACAGCGATGGCTACAGTAGCACCTACCATTGGGTTGTTACCGATTCCAAGGAATCCCATCATCTCAACGTGTGCAGGAACAGAAGAAGAACCAGCAAACTGAGCGTCAGAGTGCATACGGCCGAGAGTATCGGTCATACCGTAAGAAGCAGGTCCTGCTGCCATGTTGTCTGGATGCAGGGTACGTCCGGTACCACCACCAGAAGCAACAGAGAAGTAAGGCTTGCCAGCAAGTACACGCTCCTTCTTGTAAGTGCCGGCAACAGGATGCTGGAAACGAGTTGGGTTTGTTGAGTTACCAGTGATGGAGACATCAACATTCTCGTGCCAGAGAATAGCTACACCCTCACGTACATCATCAGCTCCGTAGCATTTTACTTTTGCTCTTGGACCATCAGAGTATGGAGTCTCGTTGACGATATTGAGCTCACCTGTGCTGTAGTCGAACTTAGTCTGTACATATGTAAATCCGTTTATACGGCTAATAATCATGGCAGCATCCTTTCCAAGTCCGTTAAGTATAACTCGGAGAGGTTTCTGGCGCACCTTGTTTGCCATTTCTGCAATCTTTATGGCACCCTCAGCTGCAGCGAATGACTCGTGTCCAGCGAGGAAAGCAAAACATTCTGTCTCCTCACGCAGCAAGCGTGCTGCCAAATTGCCGTGACCGAGACCAACCTTGCGGTCGTCTGCCACAGAACCTGGAATGCAGAAACTTTGCAGACCGATACCTATTGCCTCAGCTGCATCGGCTGCGCTTTTAACACCTTTCTTTATGGCGATGGCAGCTCCGCAAACATATGCCCATTTCGCATTTTCGAAGCATATACGCTGAGTATCCTCACACATCTGATAAGGATCAACGCCTGCATCCTCACAAATCTGGTTAGCCTCCTCGATACTGTTGATACCGTTTTCCTTCAAAGCGGCGAGCACCTGATTGATGCGGCGCTCCTGGCTTTCAAAACTAACTTTTCTGATCATATTCCGTTTCTCCTTATTCTTTACGTGGGTCAATAGCTTTAACAACTCCCTGCTCGGCTGTCGTACGTCCGTATGAGCCTGTGAATTTCTTTACAGCCTCGTTGGCATCCATACCGTTCTTGATAGCCTCCATCATCTTGCCGAGGTGCACATATTCGTATCCGCAAACCTGACTGTCCTTGTCGAGGAACTGCTTCGTGATGTATCCCTCTGTAAGTTCAAGGTAGCGTGTTCCCTTAGCAACGGTTCCGTAAAGAGTACCAGTCTGACTGCGCAGTCCCTTGCCCAGGTCTTCAAGTCCGGCACCGATTACGAGTCCACCTTCAGAGAATGCGCTCTGAGTGCGTCCGTAAACAACCTGTAAGAAGAGTTCGCGCATGGCAGTATTGATTGCATCGCATACAAGGTCGGTGTTCAAAGCCTCAAGGATTGTCTTTCCAGGCAGAATCTCAGAAGCCATGGCAGCAGAGTGTGTCATGCCTGTGCATCCGATAGTCTCAACGAGAGCCTCCTGAATGATACCTTCCTTGATGTTAAGAGAAAGTTTGCATGCTCCCTGCTGAGGCGCACACCATCCCACACCATGAGTGTAACCGGAGATATCCTTTATCTCCTTTGCCTGAATCCATTTTCCCTCCTCAGGTATTGGAGCTGGTCCATGGTTTGGACCTTTTGCGACAACGCACATGTTGTCAACTTCTTTAGAATAAATCATATTCCTTTAAATTGTATTAATGAATAAAAACTAAATGTTATCAATGAATATCTACACATTATGTGCGAAACATTTTCTTCACGGCAAAATTACATTATTTTTTTTACTCTACCTAATTTTGAGTATTTTATTTTTGTTACACAACGATAAAAAGGCTATACTGTAATGTCATGTTTACAATTAAATGTGTAATTAGTGCGTTCTTGTCGTTTTTTTTATTACTTTTGCATCACGAATAACGGTATGCGATGGTCATTTAAAGACCATCTCCACCTTATGTTGCAATAAAGGTTGGTATTATGCATATCTGCCTAAACGAGAATTAATTTAGTTATGACACTTCAACAAATGGAATACATAGTGGCAGTCTATAGGAAGCGCCATTTCGCCAAGGCTGCCGAGGCATGTGGTGTTACACAGCCCACTCTTAGTGCCATGATACAGAAACTGGAAGCAGAGCTTGGTGTAAGGATATTCGAACGCTCTTCCAAACAGGTAGTACCCACCCCTTTGGGCAGGCAGATAGTGGAACAGGCATGGCGTGTCTTGCAACGAGCCAGAAAGATTAAGGAGATAGTGGCAGAGGAGACTTGTTCCGTGTCTGGCATTTTTACCATAGGCATTCTTCCTACGATAGCCCCTTATCTTCTTCCGCGTTTCTTTCCTTCGCTGATGGTCAAATATCCTGATGCGGACTTTCGTGTGCGTGAGATGAAGACTGCCGATTGTCTTAAAGCCTTGTCGGTCGGTGATATCGATGCTGCAATAGTAGTCTCTATAGATGGACTTGAAGATTATGTACAAGATACGCTCTATTATGAGCAATTCCTTGCCTATGTGTCAGAAAGCGATAGCCTCTATGCCTGCAAGTCCATACGTTCCTCCCAGTTGTCAGGGCATTTCCTGTGGCTTCTTGACGAGGGACATTGTTTCCGCGACCAGCTTGTCAAGTTCTGCAATATGAAGTCGGCATGTTATAGCAAGGAGACTTATTCGCTTGGAAGCATTGAGACATTCATGCGTATGGTTGAGGCAGGCAAAGGTGTTACTTTTATTCCGGAACTGGCACTTGAGCAACTTACAGATTCTCAGCGGAAGCTTGTAAGACCTTTTGCAATTCCTATCCCAACGCGTGAGGTGATATCCCTTACTACCCGCAATTTCGCAAGAAAGCGTATGCTTGAGGTCATTGTTTCGGAAATAAGAAACTGTGTGCCTTCTCATCTTCTTAAGATGAACAATACCGAGCAACGTGTAAATTGAAAGTTGTAAATTGAAAGTTGAGTTGAATATTGAGGAGTTATGAATGTAAGGATAAAGTTACTTTTCAAAGTGCTGATAGTCCTTTACCGTTCTCCATTCACCTCCCCATCTGAATCCCCGGCTTTTGAACAGCCTGTAGCAAAGGTCGCCTTTCTCTATCTTATATCTGAACTTGCCGTTGCGCAAGGCATATTTCCTGCTTTGTTCCGGATTTACAACCATAGTGCCGTTGTTCTTCTTCTTGACATACGGATTGTAAAGCGGGTTGATGTCGATAGCTTTCCCTAAGCTATGTTTTGACAGAGAGTTGGAGCCCGCCACCTTCCTATAGTTGAAGCATGACGTGTTGTTGTCGCTCATTGATTTCACGTCATCAGCACCGTAGTTGTCAATGAGAACCATTCTCTCAATGGGATAGTCGGCATCATACAGTTGATGGAAAATACACTTTAAGTCTTCGGCTATGCTTTTGTCGCATATAAGTTCGCCATACAAAGTCCTGCCTTCATAGTCACGATGAAGCACCCTTACATACCTCAGGTTATCCAACGGAATGTTACATCCGTCCTTGTATGATTTCCCTCTTATCCTGTCTGCAATTGTCTTGTCAATCTTTTCAACGGCAAAACAATTGTCTATGCCCAACCTTGCAACCTCCGTGCTGTCGGCTTCCTTGCCGGCTTTCCATCCGTTGTTTAGTGTCAAGCCACTGCATCCTGCATTCTTTTCCATTTCTCCACCAATGCTGGAAACATATCCTTCATTGCATTCAGAATAGTCATTGGTTCCCATCGCTAACGACGAGAACAGCAGAAACGACAATGTGTATAATACGTTCTTCACCATAATATATATAATTTAAGTTTCGGAAGTTCCCAACATAAGGAGTTAAAGGGAGTTAGAAGGAGTTGGCGCTCCCTGCGTTCGCTCAGGAAGTTAAAAGACAACAGTCT
>CAMCLD010000086.1 GCA_945875635.1 uncultured Prevotella sp. | reverse complement strand
GTTTAACATGGCATCTGAAATCACCAAAAAGGCAATATTCGCATCAAGGCATTTGTGGGTGCCAGTCGTACCCCCGTTCAGCGTAGGGGCTTTTGGGCGGAGAGGTGTCGGGATGATACGGACTCCGCCATTTTTTTTAATCACCTATACGGATAAGTGTAGAACCACCATACTTGCGGTCTGCACTTGTCAGCTGAACGGCATAGACATCCTTTGGAAGAGATGATATATCCATTGAAAACATCATGTTTCCTGCAAGTGCTTTTCCTGTCAGCACTTTCCGACCATCAATGGAATAGACTGTAATGACAATGTCAGATTGGAGTTGCTCATGGAAAAGCATATCAAGGCTCCCGTCCTTCACTGTAAATGTCATATCTTTTGGGTTATACGGAGACAGCATATCAATATTGGCAGACTTTAACTTAAGCACCTCCAGCAATCCCTTATAAACATCTATCTCACCGTAGCCCTCATAGTTGTTCGGAACAGGAAGGTCAACGTTCGTTGTCGTACGTGCTGTATGCTTTATTATATCCATGACCTGCGATGGTGTAAGGTGTGGATAAGCCTGAAGCCAAAGAGCTATGGCTCCACCAACCACCGGTGATGACATAGAAGTACCGGAGTCAGCTGTCCAAGGATAGTTTCTGCCTCCATATTCAACAAGCTCAACACAATAGTCCCTTGTATGCGATTCCGGATTGTTCTCGTAATAAAAGCTATTGTAGCTTGACACCACATTCACTCCAGGGGCAATGACGTCAGGTTTCACCCTTCCGTCAACGGTTGGTCCTACAGATGAGAACGAAGCATATACGCCATCAGTACCGCAATCGTAAGTCATTGTCCTTCCTTCTACATTGACAATGGAGTTTCTATATGCTGAGGAACCGACACTGACTACACAAGGAGCACTTGATGGAGAATGAATGTTATGGGTTGTCTCTCCAGCATCAAGCGTACTGTCCGTGTCGTCTTCTGTCATAACTCCATGAATCATGTAATATTCCACATCCGCATCCTCTCCTACAATCTGAAAAGATATCTTAGGAGTGCCCCATATCTCTCTTGGTGATGTTATGGCAAACTCGTATGCCTGGCGTTCACTGTCATAGCATGAAGGATAGCCTGCTGTCTGGAACACATACACCCCAGAAGAAACAGTCACCGTATCAGTATATAAAGAGTCGGGGGAATTGAACGGCAAGTCAGATGGAATATCTATGGTGTCGTTTTTCTCTCCATATATTATAGTGCGCATGACGAACGGTCCGTTTGCCTGCATGATGGAATATGATGTCTTGTCCGGACTGAGAAGGAACGTACCCATTCTTTCTTTCCCTACCGGCTTTCTGAAATAAGTCTTCTTCCATCCCATATTCCCTGCTGATGCAACTATAATCCTCCCTGGTCCAGTGAGAGAGTCGAGAACCTCATAGTACAATTGGTCGTCACCATATATATCCTGCATTGAACCCTCGCTGAATGAAATGACACACGGTTTCCCAACCGACTGTGCATAGTCAAGGATATACTTGAATCCCAGTGCGTCTGTGGCTGAAGTATATTTATATTTATCCTCCTCTGCAATAAACTCTTCATCCTCTGTAGTGGCATTTGCCACAAGGCAAATATCACTTTCCCATGCCATTCCTCTGTAATCAGTAGTATAGCCTCCGCCTGCCGCTATCCCAAGCGTGTGGGTTCCATGTGTCTGTTTCTCTCCGTCACGGGTATGTCTTTGCGACAGCAGTTGCTCCTCTGTTGTATATTCTTTTCCAACAGGAAGTTCTGATTCCGTATCAGATAAAGCAAGCTGATCCCACAGCCTCATAATCCTATATGACTTCATGTCAGGAGAATAGAAATTAGGATGAGTAAGGTCGAAACCAATGTCCATAATTCCCATAACAACACCTTTACCCGTATATGCCTGTGGCAATGACACGCCTTCATACACCTGCGATGCATTCACAAAGCCTGGGGTTTCATTCATTGACACAGAACAAGAAGCTCCTGCCTCAATACGCTCAACTAATGCACATTCGGCAAGTGTGCCAATCTTTGATATTGGTATCTCAGCAATATATATATTACCAAACTGGGCAAGGCTACGGCATCCGTTTTCAGCAAGTACACATTCGCCATCTCCGTCAATGCGGACAAATGCAGTTATAGAGGCATTAGAGTGCTGCCGGCTATCCTTCATCGCCACGTCACCCTTGCAACGCAACTTAGACATAGTATGTGTGGCAACTGCTTTCCTGACAAGATTAGACAACTTATGCGAGTTCTGTGACTTTGCAGCCATGGCAACCAGCAACAGGATGAATAGGGCCACCACCCGACCCAAAGGTTGAAAGTTGAAAGTTGAATATTGAATATTGAAAGTTGAATATTCCATCTTCCTTTTTAAATATTCAATTTCAAAAGCCCCCTTCAAACCCTTCAAACCCTTCAAACACCTCAAACCCTTCATACTCTTAATTTAAGTAAAGTTGAATAATACTATTTCTTGCAAAAATACAAAAAAAATCAAGCTCTTGCAAGGTTGGAGAAAAAATCA
Source organism: uncultured Prevotella sp. (assembly GCA_945875635.1). Classification (GTDB taxonomy): domain Bacteria; phylum Bacteroidota; class Bacteroidia; order Bacteroidales; family Bacteroidaceae; genus Prevotella. The sequence continues at coordinate 2,335 of CAMCLD010000086.1, read as the reverse complement.
ATACATAATTTTGTCATTTCATCTTTAATCTATATCTTTGCAGATAAATATAGCCAAAGGAATGGAACTTTTACATTCACTTAATTAATATAATTTAATAACATATACAATGAACAATATCACTCACAAAATCGTAACCCTAAGCTACAAGCTCTATACATTAGACAACGGTACAAGTCACCTTGAGGAAGAGACTTCTGAAGGACAGCCCCTGCAGATAATGACAGGATTTGGAATGACACTTCCTGATTTTGAAAAGAACATCATGCCGCTCTCCACTGACGAAGATTTTGATTTCATCCTCACTCCTGAACAGGCATATGGTGAGTACGATGAAAGCCATGTCATTGAAGTGGATAGAAGTGTTTTCACCATTAACAACCACTTTGACCATGAACATATCTATGTAGGTGCTATTGTTCCGCTTCAGAATGCCGACGGAAACCGTTTCCTTGGACATATCGAGAATGTAGGCGACGAGAAAGTCACCGTAAACCTTAACCATCCTCTTGCAGGCAAGACCCTAAACTTCAAAGGAACAATACTTCTCTCAAGAGAGGCAACAGACGAGGAAGTGCAGACCTTCATCAACAGGATGAACTCTCACAGCTGCGGATGCGGTTGCGATGAGTGTGGCGGACATTGTGGAGACGACTGCGGAGATGATTGTGGTAGTCATTGCAGCTGTGGCAACCACTAAGCCAAAGACTCGTCAACTTAAAATAATAACTGTATGTCAAATACATTCGGAAAGATATTTACCCTTACCTCTTTTGGTGAAAGTCACGGTGAGGCAATAGGAGGTATCATAGATGGCATGCCTGCCGGTATCGATGTTGACATTGAATTCATCCAGCAGGAACTTGACCGTAGAAGACCCGGACAAAGCCATATCACCACAGGACGCGACGAGAAAGACCGCATAGAAATTCTCTCTGGTGTCTTTGAAGGCAAGACGACAGGCACTCCTATAGGTTTTATAGTAAGAAACACCAACCAGCATTCACAGGATTATGAGAACATGAGATGCCTGTTCCGTCCGTCACATGCTGATTACACTTATTTCGCTAAATATGGAATACGCGACCATCGTGGGGGTGGGCGTTCTTCAGCAAGGGCTACCATCGCAAGAGTGGCAGCGGGTGCATTCGCCAAACTTGCACTGCGCACTGTGGGAATAAGTATAAGAGCATACACATCACAGGTTGGCAACATAAAGACCAACAATGATTACAGACAATACGACCTCTCAACCATAGAGGACAACATCGTTAGATGCCCAGACCAGAAACTCGCAAAACAGATGGAGGAATTCATTTCTTCCGTCAAGAGAAGAGGCGACACTGTAGGTGGCACCATCACATGCGTAGTAAAAGGGTGTCCTGCCGGACTGGGCAATCCTGAATTCGGAAAACTACATGCCATCCTTGGCTCTGCCATGCTCAGTATCAATGCTGCCAAAGGATTTGAGTACGGAGATGGATTCGACGGAGCAGGCAGATGCGGCAGCGAGGTTAACGACATCCCTGTATGCGACAACGGAATAATACACACTACCACAAACCATAGCGGAGGAATACAGGGTGGAATAAGCAATGGGGAGGATATATATTTCCGCGTGGCATTCAAACCCATCGCCACCCTCCTTATGGAACAACCAACTGTTGATAATGAAGGCAATCCCACAACCATAAAAGCACGAGGACGGCATGACCCTTGTGTACTGCCAAGGGCTGTTCCCATTGTAGAAGCTATGACAGCAATTACCTTGCTTGATGCCTATTTAACATCTAAAATGGTCAGAATGTGATATTTTAAAATAAAAAGCATAATTATTGTGAAATAATTTGACAGTATAAATTATTTGATGTACATTTGCAACGATAAAGCAAGAGTGCGTGAGCATTTTTGATTTTATTAGTTAAGTCTAGTTTAGTTTTTGTGTTGTTGAGGGCAGGTTGCGCGAACTGCCCGCTTTTTTTAATTTAAACCAAATCGGTATATTTGATTTTTCAAATGATGTGTTATATTAGGGGATTTTATGGACAGCAATAATTCTATTTATGAATGTAAGCCTTGATTACTTTGTTTCCCTTCTTTGTGATGTATATGCCAGGGATGGCGGGCTTCATGATGCGTATGCCTTGAAGGTTGAAGTATTCGGTAGTGGTATTAGCATCGTTTGCCGGGATGTTGATTATGCCCGCTGTAATGCCTGTATCACCCTCATAATTGTAAACACCGTAGTTGCGGACCTTTACGTTGTTGCCGGTTTGCGTTCCTGAACCATTGCTGAATATTACGTTACATTCATCAAGAGCACCGCTTGTTTCCA
>CAMCLD010000085.1 GCA_945875635.1 uncultured Prevotella sp. | reverse complement strand
GCCATTATCACTGGTCGAAGGTTTAGCTCGGCAGCCGTTAGGGAAAGCCAACAACAAACCCACTGACAATCGGCATTTCTGCTGAAAATCAGTGGGTCTGTTTATTTGGTTGTCAATCTTGATAAGATGAATGATGTGAAATGTGGGTGTATGGAATCCTATGTCAGTTATTTCATATTTTTCTCCATATACAATATCGCGACAATTACCAACAAGTAACCAGTAAGGCTTATGATGGGTGCCAATACGATTCGGCGAAAAGAGAAAATGTCCGTCTCAAAGTGAGTAAACGAGCTTCCATTACCCGACATAAGGATGAGTCCGAGGACGATGAGAAAGCACGCGATGGCAAGTAAAACGTAATTCTTCCGTGTGAATAGTAGATGCTTAGCATCATTCTTAATTATTGTCTTCATAGTTCTTGATGTATTGTTCTACCAATTGTGTTCTTTCGTAATTGTTTGCCGTAACCAATGCGTGCTGCATAGTGCGGAGCCATGAGTTTCTTTGATATTGTGATACAGGCTTACCATCAGATTCCTGTGATTGGTACCATGCCATCCATTCCGCAGAACGCTCAAGCAGGTTCCTCACTATGCTATCTGCCTTACCATATTCTTTAAGACGGTAATAGCATTCTGCCATCGCAAGTGCATCCTCTGTGTAAGGCACATTATAGTTCGGCAGTTCCTTTTGCCATTTATCTGCAACAAGTCTTGCACGTTTCATATCCCCATGTTCCATTAGTTTTGTTATCAGTATCGACATGATAAACTGATGTGTTTTCGCCATGCGCATGGCATCATCATCTACGTAAAGTCCCGCCTTGGACAGACCACCATAACGGAACCTGTTCATGATGTTGTCATAAAGACGATCCACGTCAACTGTCGTGCCTACACATTCCGGAACTACCCGATAAGCCAGTCCTTCAAGAACAAGATGTTCTTGCAGGAAAGGCAAGAGACTGCCTCCAAGACTTATGCTGATGTATAAAGGACGATCGGCAGGCGTATGACTAAGCATCTCTATTACAAGCAGGTCACTCTTGGTGAGATGAGTAGCACCGTTCATGTGTATAGTCATAGGAAGTCCCATATATTCTATCGTGATACTGTCATCGGGAGCAACCGTGACAAATTCATTCCTACCCTCTGTATATTGTTCCCTGCTCCATGTTATAGGAAGACCTGGTGAACCGTAGGCAGGGCGCTTCATCTGGTCAATATACCAATCAGTCTGAGCATAAGAGAGGTTGCATACACGAGTGTCGGTGCGAACGCCCTCCACTTCATGATTGTACCACAACGGAAAAGTATCATTGTCGCCATTCGTAAAGATAACGGGATGTCCCTCATCCTGCATACTGTTCAGATAATTCGCTCCGAAATCCCTGCACATATAACGGTCACTGCGGTCGTGGTCATCCCAAGTCTGACTGACCATCTGCAGGGGGACAAGCATTCCGAGAGCAATGGCAATCACACAGTTCCAACGCTTCAACTGCATCCTACGAAACATAGCCGACAATCCCGCTACGCCCATACCTATCCAAATAGCGTAGGCATAGAATGAGCCAGCGTAGGCATAGTCACGTTCGCGCGGCTCCATAGGAGTCTGATTGAGATACACCACTATAGCCAAGCCTGTCATAAGGAACAGCAGCATTACGACATTCCATTGCTGATTGCCATGCTTACCGCGCCGAATCTGCCAGACCATGCCAAGCATTCCCAACAATAACGGGAGTCCATAGAATACGTTGCGTCCTTTGTTATCCTTCAGGTCGGAAGGCATCATGTCCGTATCACATCCCAACAGCATGTTGTCAATCCAGCGTATGCCCGTAATCCAGTTGCCATGTTCTGCTTCACCATGCCCCTGAATGTTGTTCTCCCTACCGACGAAATTCCAGAAGAGATAACGAAGATACATGTGGTTTACCTGATAGGAAAAGAAGAAACGTAGATTATCCCACTGAGTCGGTAGTCCGTTTCTTTTCTCTACACCGCCGAGCCATTGTTCGTATGCTTCGCTATGGCGCTCAGAGTGCATTCGTGGAAACAGTATGTTCTGCTGATAGATGTAATCCCGTCTTCTGCCAACCTCCACATAGCGGCATTCCGTTGTGTCAGGAGACTTCTGATAGATAGCACCCTTGTCCTTGAAACATGGCACGAGATATTCTCCCTCAGGTTTCCGTTCCACCTCACTGGTATATGCCGGACCATAGAACAACGGCTTATCACCATACTGCTCGCGTCCAAGATAATACGCAAGGGAGAAAACATTGTCAGGAGAGTTCTCGTCCATAGGAGGATTAGCTGACGAACGTATAAGTATCACGGCATAGCAACTATATCCCAACAGCAGTGACATGACGCACAGTGCCGTGGTATGCCACAATCGGGTTCTTGCCTTGACCGTCCATGTTATGATTCCTATGGCAAGCAATAATACATAAACGTACAATCCCGTGTTATAGGGAAAACCGAAGGTGTTGGTCATAAGAAGTTCGAACCAACCTCCTACCCTTACTATCCCTGGAATGAAACCATACAGCACCAAGGCAACAACCAGCGCACCTACGGCTATGGCTTCAAGGGTGCGCCAGCATGTTATTTTCTCCGACTTTCTGTAGTACATCCATAGTATCATAGGCGGGATGCAAAGAAGGTTGAGCAGGTGCACTCCAATGGATAGACCTATGATATACGCTATCAGGATAATCCAACGGTCACTCCCCTTATCGTCGGCTTCATCCTCCCATTTCAATATCAGCCAGAAAGTAAGGGCAGTAAGGAAACTGCTGAAGGCATATACCTCTGCCTCAACAGCAGAGAACCAGAACGTGTCACTCCACGTATATGCCAGCGCGCCAACCAGTCCGCATGCTTCTGTCAGAGCCACGTTACTCTTGGAATAATCATCGCCAGGGATAACGAGTTGCCTGACCAGATGCGTGATAGTCCAAAAGAGAAATAAGATACAGCCAGCACTGAGCAATGCTGACAATAGGTTTACCATGCGGGCAACTTCCGAAGGACTGCTGGCAAACTGCGAAAACAGATTCGCCATAAGCATGAAGAATGGTGCGCCTGGCGCATGACCAATCTCCAGTTTATAACCGCATGTGATAAATTCCGGGCAGTCCCAAAAACTTGCCGTTGGTTCGATGGTGAGGCAATAGGTTATGGCTGCAACAATGAATGCGAGCCACCCCATGCACCTGTCAATAATAGTAAAAGTTCTTTTTTGCATAACCGCTAATTTTTAATCAGCTGCAAAGTTAGCAAAAAAGAACTTTTCATGGGGAATACCTTTCCTGACATTTCCCTGACATTAGCCTGACAATTACCTATCTATCTGACTTCCAACGAATAGCTTTTTCCTCTGTCAGACTCTATTTTTAGGTTGCTATGCTCTTCTATTATAGGTTTTACTCGTTTTATAAGTGTGTAAAGTGTATCGCTTGCATCTGGTTTCTTAGGCCAGAGGCGATCACATATCTCTTGTTTTGAAAGGGAATGACGCTCCGACTGCATAAACATTTCAAGCAATGTGTGCTGCATAGGAGTGAAGTGGATTTGCTCGCCTTTCTGCGTCATGAACTTATCGTTTGCATAGATAAGACCGCCATAGTTCAGACCTTCAACGAGAAGTTCCGGCTTAAACTTTCTCATATACCAAAGGCTTCCAATCATCCACAGTATTCCTGAGAACAAAAGTGCTCCTGATGCCCTTTGGTCTGATAGCATGAAGACAGTCATGAAATCGCAGTTTGCCTCTGCTACCATTTCAGTCTCTTGTTTCTCACCTCGGCGAACAGTTCTCATGGCAATACATGCTGTATCTTTTAGTTCTGCAATGGTAAGATAGTTGCGATAACAACGGATGGTATCTGCACTTACCACGTCACATTGCATCTCAACCAGTGTAAGTTCAAGGGCATTATTTACATCCGTTTCTATTCTGTCAGATGCACTTCGATAGCTGCACATGCTGGAGCAGAAAGCAGATACCATGATAAGTACAAATATGAGTATTGGGAGTTTCTTCATAAATTCAATTGTTGTTAAATTAAAACACCGACCGAGAACTACTGAAAAAATCCTGATCTTCAATCACATTGCCTTCAGCATCAGTGATACGCCAGTGTGTGATATTGCGTTGTTCACTTCCTATTCGAACTCCGCATTTAGTCACCTTGCGCCCGTCTGCCGCATAAGGTATAGCATATCCCTTATCATCAATCTGTACCAAGGCATTCTCTACTGTATCATCAACTTTCAATTCGAGTACGAAGATGTCTGTCTTGGTCTTGATAACCACATCTGCACGACCGAGTATGCTCTTGACTTCGGTATCAACTTTACTGTTAAGGAGAGAGAATACTGCATAGAGGATTAGTTTATAAAAAGCTTCTCTCGTTTTTTTTGCCATCCACTCCTTTTTTGTGATAATGTCATAAGGAAGGCTGGCTATCCATGAACGTAGCCCTATAAGTGCTGCAGATAAATCACCATTCTTTAATGCTCGTGCCATTGCCAGAACAGCAGCATCACGTTCCAAATCGTCCGCGTCCATTAGATAATTGGTCAGACTTTCTATCATGCCCCGTCTTACTTCGTAATTTGGAAAGTGGAGTGTGTAAGAATCCAAATCTTTGTCATACGAAGCTATTGTAAGATACCCGCTTTGGTAAAGCAAAGGAATTGGTGTGCTGGCCTTTTCACATGGCACGTTAAAAGCATTGATAGACAACTCGGCTCCATCAAAATCAAGTGGATTGAACTCTGAATGATGCTGGAGATGTTCTATCAGAGACTTAGAGGTTCCGGAATCGAACCAATATGGATCGGTCGTTTGTTTGTCTAAAGCATTCAATAGGCTAAATGGTGCATACACATCCTTGCTTCTTGGTGAGAAATGATAACCATCATAGTTCTTCTTTAGCAAAGCATATGCTTCATCCACAGTAACATTAAGGGCATCTGCATATTCCTCAATACATGGACGGAGAGTTGTATCTAATTCTTCTTGCGTAATACCGCATAATCCACAGTATTTATCATCAAAAGATATTTGATTCAAGTTATTCAATTCTGAGAATATACTGAGTTGTGAGAACTTTGTTACACCAGTGATGAAGACAAAACG
>CAMCLD010000084.1 GCA_945875635.1 uncultured Prevotella sp. | reverse complement strand
ATCTCTTTCTTGAACCTCTTTCCGTGGCAACTTTCACATTCCAGTTGGAGGTCAGCCATGAACTGCATTTCCACGTCAATCACTCCGGCTCCCTTACATTCCTCACATCTACCTCCGTCAGCATTGAATGAAAAGTGCTGGGCAGTATATCCCATCTGTGTGGCAAGTGGCTGTTCTGCAAACAATTGTCTAATGGCATCGTATGCCTTTATGTACGTAGCAGGATTTGAACGTGTGCTTTTGCCTATAGGATTCTGATCTACAAATTCCACATGCCCAATGGCTTTCCAGTCACCAGCCAATTTCTTAAACTCTCCTGGCATGTCACATGCTTCGCTCATTCTTCGTTTCAAGGCAGGGTAGAGGATACCCTTGACAAGCGAGGATTTACCACTTCCACTTACTCCCGTCACGGCAATGAGGGTGTTAAGAGGAAACTTTAGGTCTATGCCTTTCAGGTTGTTCATCCTTGCTCCAATCAACTCAATAGAAAGGTTCCATGGTCTTCTGCTTTTAGGTACTTCAATGGTTTCCTTTCCGTTTAGATATCTCAGAGTGTGCGACATCGTGTTGCTCTCATGGTCGGGCAGGTCAGACACATATCCGTTGAATACAATCTCACCGCCATTGCTTCCTGCATCAGGACCAACATCGATGATATAGTCAGCGGCTCTCATTATCTCTTCATCGTGTTCAACCACAATGACGGTATTGCCGATGTCTCTCAATTCTTTAAGGACACAAATGAGTCTTTCTGTGTCTCTGCTGTGGAGTCCAATGGATGGCTCATCGAGAATATACAAGGAGCCTACAAGTGAGCTTCCCAATGATGTCGTGAGGCTTACCCTTTGACTCTCTCCACCCGATAACGTTTTTGATGGTCGGTTTAATGTGAGATATCCAAGTCCCACATCAACAAGGAATTGCAATCTTGTGTTTATCTCGGTAAGCAATCTCTTGGAAATTATTTTCTCCTGCTCACTAAGTTGTATGTTGGCAAACCACTTTCTTAGGTTTGCTATAGACATTTCTACAAGGTCGGTAATGCTCATCCCGTTTATCTTGACATACTCAACTTCTTTTCTAAGTCTTTTCCCATGACAGTCGGGACATGTAGTCTTACCCCTGTATCTGCTCAGCATCACTCTGTACTGAATCTTATACTGGTTTTCTCTTAGCATACGGAAAAAGCTGTCAATGCAGACCTTCTCCTTTGGATTAGCGTCTGATGGCAGTCCATGCCATAGCCATCCTTTTTCCTTTGCTGTCATTTCCATGTATGGTTTGAATATTGGGAATGAGTCTTTTGCGGCTCTATGGCAGAATTCCTTTTGCCAAGTACTCATCTTCTCACCATGCCAGCATTGCACACAGCCTTCATAAACAGAAAGAGTAGTGTCTGGTATGACAAGTCTTTCGTCTATGCCGATGATAGAGCCGAATCCCTCGCATGTGGTGCATGCACCTAAAGGCGAGTTGAATGCGAACATGTTCTCGTTAGGCTTCTCGAATTTCATTCCGTCAGCCTCGAAGCGAGTAGAGAAGTCATATCTGATGTTTGATGGTGTGATTACTATGCGACATTCCCCATCGCCCTCGAACAATGCAGTCTCGCATGAGTCTGTGAGTCTTGACGTGATATCATCCCTACCATCTATTGTCATTCTGTCTATTACAATATATATCCTTTCATTCTTCCTTATGCAGTCGATATTGTCAATAATCTCGTCAATACGTTTTAGCTCACCACCAATATACACACGTGAAAAGCCTTGTTTTATGAGAGACTCCAAGTCGGAATGCGTGTTCTCTTCGCTACGTCTTGGTAATGGAGCGAGAACAAGGAATCTCGTACCATTGGAAAACGACATGACACAGTTGACTATATCCTCAACGGTATGCCTTTTTACCTCTTGTCCGCTTATTGGTGAGAATGTGTGTCCCACCTTTGCAAAAAGAAGCCGCATGTATTCATATATCTCCGTTGACGTGCCGACAGTCGAGCGAGGATTTCTTGAAGTCACCTTTTGTTCTATGGCGATGGCAGGAGGAAGTCCCTCTATGAAGTCGCATTCTGGTTTTGACATTCTTCCAAGGAACTGTCTTGCATAGGCAGACAGGCTCTCGACATACCTCCTTTGTCCTTCGGCATAAAGAGTGTCGAAAGCAAGTGATGACTTTCCCGAGCCTGAAAGTCCTGTTACTACAACGAACTTGTTGCGTGGTATGTCTATGCTGACATTTTTCAGGTTGTTCACCCTTGCGCCTTTTATCCTTATATAGTTTTCCATATTGAATGACGAGATGTTAACATTTGTCGGTATGTAATCTATACGAAAAAAGTCAAAGACCATTCTTTCGGTCTTTGACTTTCCAGAGGTGCCTGGCGGATTCGAACCGCCGTAGACGGTTTTGCAGACCGTTGACTAAGCCACTCATCCAAGGCACCATTTCCTTATTTGCGGTTGCAAAGTTAGTAAAATTATCCTTTCCAGCCAAATATTTTTCATTGTTTTTCCACAACTCTTATTTTTTTTTCAGCTTTTTGATGTCTGTCTCTTCACAGCATTTCTTGTCCTTCTCTATTTCACAACTCTTGCAATGAGGACACCCTTCGCAGCCTTTATCCCTGTTTCTTAGAGTGTTGCACACGTACTTTATTGCCATTATTCCAGCTGCAAGAAGAATAATTGCCGTAACTACATACTGTATGTCGTGAATATCCATTCCTTCTATGTTTACGTCCTTATAGTTGCAAAGTTACAAATTAAATAACTTTCATCCTTAAGTTTCTACGTCATTATTTTGCTATTTGTGAATAATTTCATTATTTTTGCACTTGTATGTTACATCCTTACTATTTACAACACCCTTAGATATTATGAAAAAGATATTGTTTCTGTTTTTGTTTTTGCATCGTGTGCTTTCTCATTGCCTGTATATGCCCAAGAAGTTGGTTGTTTTGAAGTAGGCAACAAGGTCTTCTTCTTGATGGCAAACCATTTGTCATTAAGGCTGCCGAGATTCATTATCCGCGCATACCAAGAGAATACTGGGAGCATCGTATAAGATGTGCAAGGCACTTGGCATGAATACTTTGTGTATATACATTTTTTGGAACATCCATGAACAACAGGATTTGGGTTAGAAATGTGTCATGAACTCAACGACAATCTTGTCTTTCTCAGATGTCTTTGGAGAGGCATCATGTGGATAGAAATATTTCTCGTAGTTTATTCTGATATCTGAGAGGAAAGGCTTGTTAAGGCTAAGAGTGACTCCACCTGTCAGTCTTGACCTTTGACAGTCGGTCTTGACAAGCGATTTCACGCCAGTTTCCTCATCCTCATAAGAAATACCATCGCTATGGTCGCTCATGTAATCATATCTGACGAGTGGTGTGACATATTTTATCACTCCTTTTCTTATTGGTATGTCATAGCTCATAAAACCGTCGAATGCATGTACGTTGTCAAAGGCATCGTGGGCATAGTGTTTGTATAAGTATTCTGCCTCAATGTGCCATCCGTTAGCATGATAGTATGTTCCGAAATCATACATCATAATATTCACATCCTCAGGCTTTATCTTCTGAGTGCTCAATGTAACATTGAAGCCATTTGGCAGCATTATCTGAGCCTTTGCAGAAAAGTTTATGTTGCTTGTCCAGAAGTCTTTCTGGTCTGTCAATCCTGAGCCGTTGAACAGTCCTGCCTCAAGTTTCAGCGGTACTGCACCATTGACATTATATCCCAGAGTGGCTCCTACATCCCTGACGTTTCCAACCTGTTTGGCAATGAACGAACGGTTGGCGAAATATTGAAGGTGTGGCGACCTGTGTGCGTCGATAGTGAATGGCACCCTCATTTGTCCAATAGTGAATTGCAATCCTTTCTGTAATCTAAGCCTTGCGTAGGCATCAAGCATCTTTATCTGTCCCTCGTCAGAAAGGTCTATCTCTGCCTTGTAAGACCATATAGGAAGTATGTTGCCATCTATGCTTATTCTGGCGTTTCTGACCTCAAAGCGTCCTTCTCCCTCTTCCGTCTGGTATTCGTACTTGCCTCTTAATGTTCCGTGAATGTTTGTCGTGACAGTTGGAGTTGTCTTCTCTGTCTGCGCCATAGTACATAAGCATGTTAATGCCATTGTTGCTGCGAGACATGTCCTTTTTTGTGATAATTTTAGCATTCTCATCTTGATATGATATGTTGTAACTTATTATGTGTGCAAAGGTGAACATTTCATGTTTCAAAGCTGTTACAGCCTCGTGAAATATGTGTTTCAATATTTGGTGCTGTCTTATACAGCCTATTGATTCCGAATAGTTATAAAAGTTTCGTACTTCTAAAAGTTTCTTAAAAAAGAGTGCACCGACGTGCATTTTAATACTTTTTAGTCAGACATTTTCGCTTGTCAACTCTTTATGTTGTACTTTTGCGCTGAAAATAGACAAGCCCCCATCGGTTTGTCAATAAAATATGGAACAATACAATATCAATTAAACAATGGCAGAATCAATAGACATACGCGAATTGAATGCCCGGATAGAGCAGGAGAGTTCTTTCGTAGTTAATCTGACTACAGGAATGAACCAGGTGATAGTAGGGCAGAAACATTTGATAGACTCTCTTCTCATTAGTTTTATCTCTAACGGTCATGTGTTACTCGAAGGAGTGCCCGGTTTGGCAAAGACCCTTGCCATAAAGACTTTGTCACAGCTTGTGGATGCAAAGTACAGTAGGATACAGTTCACTCCAGACATACTCCCGGCAGACGTAATAGGTACAATGATTTATTCTCAGAAAGATGAGAACTTTCACGTGAAGAAAGGTCCGGTCTTTGCCAATTTTGTGTTGGCAGACGAGATAAACCGTGCTCCGGCAAAGGTTCAGAGTGCTTTGCTTGAGGCTATGCAGGAGCGTCAGGTTACTATTGGTGACAGTACGTTTGCCTTGCCTCATCCTTTTCTTGTCCTTGCTACACAGAATCCAATAGAGCAGGAGGGTACGTACCAACTCCCTGAAGCCCAGATGGACAGATTCATGCTAAAGGTAGTTATAGACTATCCGACGATGGAGGAGGAGAAGTTAATTATGAGAGAGAACCTTAGCGGTAGCCTCCCCGAGGTAAGACCAGTCACCACCGCAGACGAAATCATAAGGATTAGAGCGTTGGTAAACGAGGTATATTTAGATGAGAAAATAGAGCAGTACATCGCAGATATAGTATTTGCCACCCGTTATCCTGAGCGTTACCAGCTTGCAGACCTCAAGTCCTTGATAACTTACGGCGGTAGTCCGCGAGCAAGCATTAATCTTGCCAAGGCTGCAAGAGCCTACGCATTCCTCAGACGACGTGGATATGTCGTTCCTGAAGATGTAAGGGCTGTTGCCCATGATGTGCTAAGACACAGAATCGGTCTTTCTTATGAGGCAGAAGCCAACAATGTCAGCAACGAGGAAATCGTAAGCCAGATTATTAATAAGGTTGAGGTTCCTTAGA
>CAMCLD010000083.1 GCA_945875635.1 uncultured Prevotella sp. | reverse complement strand
GACTCTCTTGTACTACTTTTCTCTGTCTATGTAAATCTCTCAAAGAACTCTTTCTTAACAATCCCGCAGCCTCCGCGGCGGGAAAGCGGATGCAAAGGTACGACTATTTTCCGAAACACAAAGAAAAAACACAAAAAAAATCAGACCAAATGACGAAAATATACGCAAACTTGACGAAAATCAAGGAAAAACAGGGAAAAACAGAGGAAAAGAACAATATTTTATCTATCACCAAATATAGCAGTTCCTATCCTCACCTGATTACTTCCATTGTCGCAAGCAACAAGATAATCATGAGTCATACCCCAACTTCTGATACTGAAATCATCATTATCATAAAAGAATTCCTGTTTTACCTCTTTATAGAAATCATAAGCAGTTCTGAAGTCTTCTTTCAATATATCAATATCTTCAGTATTTGTTGCCATTGTCATAATTCCACAAATACAGACATGGGACATTTCCTTCCATTCCCCATCAGCAAGCAACTCTCTGCATTGACTGATAGAGAGTCCAGTCTTTGTAGATTCCCTTGCCACATGTATTTCAAGAAGCACATTAACCTTCCTGTCATATATTGCCGCACACTTCTCAATTTCTCGAAGCAACTTAAGGGAATCCACAGACTCTATTATATATATATATGGTATAATATACTTTACCTTATTAGTCTGAAGATGACCGATAAAATGCCACAAAATATCATCAGGCAGATTTTGATGTTTTATTTGGAGTTCCTGTACACGACTCTCACCAAAATGTCTCTGTCCTACAGAATATGCAGCAAGTATGTCTTTTTCAGTATGATACTTGCTAACCGCAACAAGATTGACACGTTCTGTCAATGTCGCCCTTATTTTATCAATATTATCTTCAACAGACATAATCAGTAAAAACTATTCCGCCTCATACTCAGGTTTTACATCTGACATTTTCTGACTCTTAACCCTATGCTCAAATACGTCCATAATCTGCGTCTCATTGATTGCTGCTATAACATAATCTATCTGTGTAGTACCCATAACAGCGTCAATGTTTTTCACAGCTCCGTTAAGAGACCCTGCTTGAACGAGATAAAAGACACTTGTTCTTTTCTCTTTACCTGATTTCTCATCAAGAGTAATAAACTGCAGCTTTGTCTTGTACCATCTGTCATCAGTACCAGAATCACTGAAAAAAATCTCACCGTATGTTGCAGGTGTTATGGCTTTCACGTCAAACTCCCCACTTATATATGCGGACATTTCCTCTGTTATTGTACTTTCAGCCTCAGCAAAGCATAAAGCGTCAACGACATACAGTTCTGTAACTTTCTTAACAGATCCGTCTTCCATTGTCCTGTCATAACGTATCTTGGTTTCAAACCAACTTGATGTCCTACTTCTCATCTACATTAAATTTTAATCCGTTTCAAATATATCAGGCAAAGTTATGCAATTATTTTCAATCGACAAAATAATATGCGTTATTCTTGCAAGTAAAAAACTGACAGAATCCTTATAACATCACATGTACTTACATTGAAAAAAGGAAAACAGAATGTATTATCAACTTTTATTTATAACTTTGCATAGCAAGACTATTCAATTGAATCATTTAACCCAAACATGTCAACATCCTTTAGAGTCTAATAGGCTATTTAGGATTTAATTACAAAGAAAACGCCAAATCGCTATGAAAAGAATCATTACTACACTGCTATTCACCATGTTTATATTGGCTAATACACATAGTCAGCAAAACGAACGTTGCGAAGTCATGTTCGAAACAAACTACGGCAACATTATCTTTCAACTATACAATGAGACCCCACTTCACCGTGACAATTTCATTAAGCTTGTTGATAGTCATTACTACGATAAGATGTTATTCCACAGAGTAATAAAGGATTTCATGATTCAATGTGGCGATCCAAATAGTAAGAATGCACAGCCAGGGGAGCAATTGGGTGAAAAGGACTGTGGATATACTATAAAACCAGAATTCAGGATTCCATTATTATTCCACAAGCGCGGTGCCCTTGCCGCAGCCCGTGAGCCTGATTATGCAAATCCGGGTAGAGAATCAAGTGGCAGCCACTTCTACGTTGTATGGGGAAGAGTGTTTGACGATGCCCAGCTAAGGAAAATGCAAGCCCGACTCGATACAATATATGGTGACACCGTAAAAATCACTCCTGTAATGTCTGACACATACAAGACTATAGGCGGTACACCTCACCTTGACGGTGGATATACCGTTTTCGGCGAAGTCAAAGAAGGTCTTGACGTCATTGACAAGATTCAGTCTGCAGATACTGACAAAAATGACCGTCCTTTATCTGATGTCATCATAATAAAGGCATATATTACAAAAGACACGAGACCAAAGAGGAAGCCTGATAATAGAAATTAATTCAAGTTTCGCATGTCTCCGACATGCTGTCAGTTAATAAGTTGACAAGTCAACAAGTTGATACCCTTATTGCTTAAGTTTGTCAATATCCAAAATGACTAATAACTGGTTGACTTGTCAACTCGATAACTTTGAGCAAGTTTTAACTTGCGAACCAACGGTCACTGGCCGAAGGGAAAAGTAAACTTGAAGAAATTAATATAACCCAAATCCGTCAGGCGACCGATTTGGGTTAAACATTAAGTGTCAATTATTCCCACTCTATAGTCGATGGCGGTTTTGAGGAAATATCATAACAAACGCGGTTAACTCCACGTACCTTGTTTATTATCTCATTAGAAACTCTCGCCATGAAATCGTAAGGAAGGTGAGCCCAGTCGGCAGTCATGGCATCTGTAGAAGTCACAGCCCTTAAAGCTACAGGATGTTCATAAGTACGTTCATCGCCCATAACTCCAACAGAGCGCACAGTTGAAAGCAATACCGTTCCTGCCTGCCATACTTGGTCATAAAGAGAAACCTCTATCTCCCCATCATTCATCTGCGCGGGCACCCCTGCTGCAAGCACCTTGCGTGCTTCATCACCCGACAATTTTACTTTGTAATTCCTCAATCCTCGTATGTAGATATCGTCAGCATCCTGTAGAATGCGCACTTTCTCTGGAGTGATGTCTCCCAGTATTCTTACAGCAAGACCGGGACCAGGGAAAGGATGTCGTGTAATAAGATGCTCCGGCATACCCAGCTGGCGTCCTACTCGGCGCACCTCATCCTTGAAGAGCCATTTAAGAGGTTCGCACAACTGTAGGTGCATCTCTTTTGGCAGTCCGCCCACATTATGATGGCTCTTAATCACTTTTCCCGTTATGTTAAGGCTTTCTATGCGGTCTGGATAAATTGTTCCTTGCGCAAGCCATTTAGCTCCTGATATTTTTTTTGCCTCGGCATTGAATACTTCCACGAAGTCGCGTCCTATAATCTTTCTTTTCTGTTCTGGATCCGTGACACCTTCAAGGTCAGCAAAGAACTTTGCGCTGGCATCCACACCAATGACATTCAAGCCAAGACATTCATAATCATGCATGACATCGCGGAACTCATTCTTTCTCAGCATTCCATGATCAACAAAGATACATGTGAGGTTTCTTCCTATGGCACGATTCAACAGCACGGCAGCCACAGAGGAATCGACACCACCTGACAATCCCAGAATAACTCTGTCATCTCCTATTTCTTTCTTAAGCTCAGCAACAGTAGTATCTACGAAGGATGCAGCACTCCAGTCCTGTTTCGAGCCACAGATATCAACGACAAAGTTTCTCAGCAGTTGTGTTCCCTGCACAGTGTGGAACACCTCAGGATGGAATTGCACTGCCCATACGTCCTTTCCGTTGGTATAGCTTGCATATCTCACGTCGGGAGTCGAAGCAATGCATCTAAATCCATCAGGTATAGCTGTTATGGTATCACCATGGCTCATCCATACCTGTGAGTCATTGTCAAATCCACGAAACAGCGGGTTCTCTGTGTCAATGGTCTTCAGATGTGCACGTCCATACTCCCTCGAATCTGCCTTCTCAACTTTCCCACCTAAAGAATGCGATATAAACTGCGCTCCATAGCATATTCCCAGAACAGGCAAGCGTCCCATAAAACGTGAAAGGTCTATTTGGAAAGCCTCAGGATCGTGCACCGAGTATGGAGAGCCACTGAGTATGACTCCTATCACATCATTGTCGTTTTCCGGATACTTGTTATATGGAAGGATTTCGCAGAATGTGTCAAGTTCCCTTACACGGCGTCCAATTAGCTGCGTAGTCTGAGAACCAAAGTCAAGAATTAATATTTTCTGTTGCATCTTAATTAATATTGAAATATTGAAATAATGAATGACAGGTAACAACTTGCAAAATTGTTTACTTGTCAATTTGTTTACTCGCTTTCAGAAAAGTCTCAGCCTCATCAAGAGTCTCTACCTTGCCAACATCCATTATTCGGAGTCCAGGTTCAACATGTCCCGCAATTCTTGCACTCCCACACTCACGGATATAGAAATCCATTATACCAAACTTCAATGGATATCCCTGCATCCTCGTTACGAGGCTTGGAGAGAACAAATGTATTCCTGCAAAAGCAAGTTTTCTCATGTTTTTGCATGTTGCCGAAGGCGTTCCGTCAGCATTGAACAGTCGGCTGTCTCCTTTCACTTCCCCCGTGGCTATGTTCGTCCATCCCTTCATGTACATATCCTCATCAAAGAGCAGATACCTTTTGGTATTCCTTTCGCTTACCAGCAGTACAGCATCATTGCCGGAATTTGACATGTAGAAATCCCTAAGATTCATATTGCTGATGATGTCCACGTTATGTATAAGAACCGGGGCATCACCCGAGAACAACGTGGAAGCCTTTCTCACACCGCCTCCCGTATCAAGCAGCATATCCGTCTCATCGCTTATTCTAATATCAAGTCCGAAACTACCGTTAGCCCTTATATAATCTATAATCTGAGAAGAGAAATGGTGCACATTGACTACGATTCTTTCAAATCCGGCATTCCTGAGATTGAGGATGACATGTTTAAGCAGAGGTTCTCCCCCTACCCTCACCAATGCCTTAGGCATGCTGTCGGTTATGGGTTTAAGCCTGGTGCCGAGTCCAGCGGCGAATATCATTGCTTGCATCATTTTGCAAAGGTAGTTCAAATGTGTGGAATATCAAAACAAAAGCGTGTTTTTATTCTTTCTTCTCATCAACCATTCTTGTCTTTCGGCTCGTTCCATCTTTTCTATGGAGTAACGAAGGGTGGTGCTTGACATGCGTGTTATATTGTCGTTCAGGAAGTGCCTGAGCAAGGAAATGTCACGTTTTCCAACCTCTCTCAACATCCATCCTACTGCTTTTTGAATCAAATCGTGCTGGTCACCGAGCAACAGCTTAGAAATTTCCAATGTTTGTTCAAATTTATTTCTTCTTATCAATGCCAGCGTTGAGACTATGGCAATGCGTCTTTCCCATAGATTGCCGCTTGCCGCCAAAGCATAAAGGATGTCATTGGCAGCATCCTTCCTGTCTTCATAAAGGTAGAGCATCCACACACCTATTATATATGGTGCCGACAAATCCACCAAGTCCCAATTGTCAGCCATGGCAGCATGTCTAAGATAGAACGTCGCTATTTCCTCCCTAAGAGC
>CAMCLD010000082.1 GCA_945875635.1 uncultured Prevotella sp. | reverse complement strand
GAATATGTTCAAGCGGATAGTGAAGGCCGTCTTCAACCAGCGCCGTAAGATGTTGAGAGTTAGTCTGCGCCAGCTTTTCTCCTCTGCCAACATGCCAGGGGAGACTTTTTTCGGAATGGATATTATGACAAAGCGACCAGAACAGCTTAGTGTAGCTGATTTTGTGTGTTTGACTAATCTTGTATCTGATTTTATATCGGAATAGACCTGTATCATGGAGAAGAGAGACAACTATACATTCCTTACTCAGGGTCCCGTCCACAAGGTAATTCTCACCATGGCTGTTCCAACGATAATATCGATGCTCATCACGAGTCTCTACAATATCGCAGACACATTCTTTGTTGGACAGCTTGACACCCAGTCCATAGCAGCAGTTGGTGTCTCTTTCTCTGTAATGTTCTTTATTCAGGCGGTGTCCTTTTTCTTTGGCAATGGGTCCGGCAACTATATCTCTCGTGAGTTGGGTGCCCGCAACATTGACAGTGCCCGCACAATGGCTTCTACTGGTTTCTTTCTCGCCCTTTTATGCGGACTTGTCATAACTCTTGCAGGACTCTTCACTCTTGAGCCACTGTCGGTATGGCTTGGAAGCACTCCCACCATACTTCCATATACAAAAGAATATCTGTCTATTATATTTCTTGGAGCCCCTTTTGTGACCACTTCGCTTTGCCTTAACAATCAGATGCGTTTTCAGGGCAATGCCCGTTTTGCTGCATGGGGCATAGTAAGTGGAGCTGTTCTTAATGTATTGCTTGACCCCTTGTTCATATTCGTTTTCGACATGGGAGTGGCAGGAGCAGCACTCGCAACGGTTATGGGGCAGGCTATAAGTCTTGCCATTCTTTTAGTAATGTCCCATCATGGCAACACCCTCTCCGTTAATTTTAGGAATGTATCGTTGCGCTCCGTTTATCTAAGAGAGATATTTGCAGGAGGCACACCATCATTGTCGCGACAGGGACTTGGGTGCATATCTGTTGTCTTGCTGAACATTGCTGCCGGTGCATACGGTGACGCTGCCATTGCTGCAATGTCCATTGTTAGCCGTATAACGATGTTTGTTTTTTCCGTGGTAGTAGGACTTGGACAGGGATTCCAGCCGTTTTGTGGCTTCTGTTATGGAGCCCATTTATACGACAGGCTGCGACATGGATATGTGTTCAGCGTCAAGGTTGGTACTGCCTTTCTTGTCATAATAGGTGTTTTTGGTTTTATTTACTCCGACACCCTGGTAAGCGTTTTTCGCGATGATATGGAAGTGGAGACTGTTGGCTCGCTGGCATTGCGTTGTCAACTGATAACCTATCCGTTGTGTGCTTTCATTATGATGAGCAATATGATGATGCAGACAATAAGAAGGACATTCTATGCAAATCTTCTTGCAGCAGCCCGTCAGGGACTTTTCTTCATTCCACTCATAATCATCCTTCCTTTCTTTTTTGGACTCCTTGGCATGGAGATTTGTCAGTCAGTGGCGGATATCCTATCATTCCTGCTTTCTGTACCAATAGTTTGGAAAGTGTTTCGTGAACTTAGGAGTAAATGTTAAGCATATAAGTCACAAGAAAAGAATCCATCAAACCTGTTGAATTTTTATATGTGACTGTTCACGCAAAACATATAGTTCATATTAGGTCTGTGGCACGGAGAGCCTGTCGCGCTTCAACCTCTTCTCAGCCATAGCTGTCTATGGTGCGCCAGCCGATGGCTACAGTTCGGGGCAGGCAATTAACGCCGTGCGTGAGGCAGCCGACGAGGCATTGCCCGAAGGCTACGGCTACGAGTTCGGAGGCATGGCGCGTGAGGAAGCCTCTACAGGCAATACCACCACCGTGGTGTTCATCATCTGCATAGTCTTCATATACCTCATCCTGTGCGCCCTCTACGAGAGCCTCATGATACCGTTTGCCGTCATCCTGAGCGTGCCCTTCGGACTGGTGGGCAGCTTCATCTTCGCACAGCTGTGGGGACTTGAAAACAACATATACATGCAGACGGGGCTCATCATGCTCATCGGACTGCTCTCCAAGACCGCCATACTGCTTACCGAGTACGCATCGGCACGCCGCCGCCAAGGCACGTCTGCGCCCCATACTCATGACCTCGCTGACCATGGTGTTCGGTATGCTTCCGCTGATGTTCGCAAGCGGAGTGGGTGCCAACGGAAACATATCGGTAGGTGTTGGCACGGTGGGAGGAATGCTGCTGGGCACTGTAGCCCTGCTCTTCGTGGTACCGCCGCTGTTCATAGTGTTCGAATATCTGGAGGAACATTACGTGCGCATAGCTCCACGGCGAAACCAAAGGTTGAAGATTGAAGGTTGAAGATTCAACCTTCAATCTTCAACCTTCAATTTTCTTCAACCTTCAATTTTCTTCAACCTTCAATTTTCAATCTTCAATCTTTGGATGGTTGGAACAACACCCTTCAGACTTGTAGTCTTGTTATTTCCATTGTTGATTCTTATTGGCAATGAAACTGCAGGTGTTTTGCTGCTTGTTCCTGATGGTGTAGTGAACTCCTTGGTAGTAAGAGGTCCCCATTCGTTGTTGGCATTCTTTGCAATAGAAGCAGCTATGTATGTCGTGTTCGGACTTGCAATCCATTTTGCCACATCAACACCATACTGGTTCCAATCAGGATCATTGTCATTATCTGTCATGAGGTATTCTTTCACGCCGCTTTCTCCCCATTTGGCTGTTTCGTATTCCTCCTTGGTTATTATCATATCTCTATGGAGTGCGCACTGGTCGTTTGGTGTATATGTAACATCCTGCCAGTAGTTGCCAGCAGTGCCTCCAAACTCACCAATCTCTATAGTCACGATAGCCTCGCCTGTTCCTCCGATGTTCTCAGTCTTGACCCTTGCTACTATGAGGTTGCCCTGTGTGCCGTTGGCATCAAGGGGCAGGATGTATATCTCGTACCATGTGTCTGGAGTCAGGTCTGTCCATTCCCTGCTGCCATTGCCATTCATCTCAACGCCCCATGCCTTTACCATGTCGCCTCTGTTGGCAAACTGGTACATGCCGGCAAACATCTCATAATATGTGTCAAATTCTCCGTCGCCATACAAACATACATAATAAGAAGATACATCGCTGTTTGGTGTGAAGGAAACATTTATATTGCTGGAACCAACTTCCGTAGCTTTCCATGCCACGTTAGGAGTTCCGACGATATCAGGATTAGGAATAACGAAGTCAACTCTTTCAACGTCTCCTGCCACATTGTATTCATCATATCCAACAGTCAGAATGGAGTATTCTCCACCTTTTACCAACTCCTGCCCTAACGATGTGGCATTGGTGCGTATCGTTGCACCAGAGAAATCATCGTAATATAAAACCTCATTGCAATAATCTTTTAGGTATCTGTCGGCTGTGCTTCCATCTTTTATACTCATGGCAACTGCGGTGGGCAGAATGCCTATTCTAAATGCCTGACAACTCTCTGTCTTTGTAATGTCAAGTGTTATCTTATAGTTGCCATCTGCCTCCTCTGTGACACCGCTAAATGTCATTTCTGCTGCAATCTTGCCTTCAACAGAGGCAAAAATAATACTGTCAATGTTCTCTATTCCAAATCCCTTGAAATATCCATCCTTGTCAATTACAAGCATTCTGTTTGGAGTTGACTGTGCGCTTGCCGCAACGAAAGCCATAACGAGCATGGCTGAAAAAAGAAGTCTTTTCATAATATATAATAATATGTGTATTATTGATTTTTATTTTGTGAATTTAATAGAAGAGTCGTTTACCTTGAGTATATATACTCCCTTTGGCAGAGTGGCAATGCTGACAGGTGAACCGTTCCATCTGTCTAAAGATATTACGATGCGTCCTGCCGCGTCGCATACTATTGCCTTTGTTTCTCCATTAAGTCCTTTCACTCCCATCCATTCACCATTGCAATAAGGAGCTATGGCGCTTTTCCCGTCTTTCAAGGCAGAAATGAAATTTGCATCATCAGTGAATTTAAGGCTCATGACACTATTCATGGCAATCGATGATGCATTGCCATCCTTGGATGTTATTGCCATCAGTCCGTTATCAAAGGAAATCTTCCTGATGTCAGCGATGTTCGTAACCAACTTCTCAACATTGTTGTCCAATGGCGTTATAACCAGCACACTCTGTCCGTGTGCAATGTTGGCAACGCCCATAGAGGCAATCATCGCAATTAGTAATTTGGTTTTTTTCATATTGTTCCGATTTTTAAATATACATAAATTCCGCAGCACTTTATTTTTACTTTTTTTATAAGTACCTGAGCAAATTTTTGTTGTTCAGGATTTTGCCATGTCAGATTTTTCACCTATCTTAGTGTTGCAAATCAAAATATGTATCAAACCCGACAGACATGGCAAAGGTAGCAATAAAATCTGAGAAACTCTCTCCTTTTGGAGGAATTTTTTCAATAATGGAGCAATTTGACTCCAAGCTCTCATCTGTAATCGACTCAACCCTCGGTATGAGATGCAGGCTGTATGGTTATCAATACAGCGAAATCATCCGTTCTCTGATGAGCGTTTATTTCTTTTCGAACTAATCGATACATTTGAAAAAAGCCAGAAGCAGCCCAAGCCGCTCAGCAGGCAAATTGCAAATCCAATTGTAAACAAATCCATTTTCTTTCTTTTTAAAAGTTATACATAAATGTTATCTCCATTATGTATCGCAATGGACATGCCAAATAGTTTTAGGAGCAGTAAAATATTGTGTCTCAACACTATACAGATATAACTACTGAATACAATACAAATAAAAACCCTTCCAAAATGAAAATAACACATTCACTTTGAAAGGGCACTTATGGGTTCAAAGGACGAAGGACGAAGGTCTAAGGTCTGAGGTAATTATCGCGCTGTAAGCGCAAAAGCGTTATCACGTCCCTGTTGTTATCTATGCTTTTGCGCTTGCAGCGCAGGATTATTGAAAAGCCGTTAATCTAATCGCTGAATAGTTTCGATTTGTCTTGTACCTATTAATAATTCATAAAAGATGGTCTTGCAAATTGTTGGTTGTCAGCAATAGTTTCCTAAAGGTTACTAACTGCCTCGGCTGTTAGTTCTTGCTTAAATCAGGATAAACAAGTAACTTTGCAGCGTTAAAACAATAAAGGAATAAGCATTATGAACCAAGCAGAATTACAGACATCGTCAGAGGGCTATAGCATCGCCACTGTCGGAGACATTGCCTCTTTTGAGGGAAAAGCATTTGTGAAGGACATTCTTAACACAACATCCATGGAAGTTTCGTTCGGCACACTTGCACCAGGATGCACTGTACCATTTTTCCATCATCACAAGCAGAACGAGGAAGTATATGTTGTGCTGGGCGGAGAAGGCGTATTCATTCTTGACGGCAAGGAAGAACCTGTCGCTTCTGGCAGTATCGTCAGGGTTGCGCCATCTGTAAGCCGCAATACCAAATGCACGGGCAACGAACCTTTGGTATATATTTGCATCCAAGCAAAAGCCGGCTCACTGGAACAATATACCATGGGCGACGGTGTAGTGGAGCAATAACTCCCTTACAAAGAAATCAAAAACGTGAAAGACAATAATCCTGCTGTCTTTCACGTTTTATAGTATATGGATAAAAACAACAATATCTGCCTGGGCGAGACTTTATTCCCCGATTGTCCCGTACGCAACATTCTGGCGCGGGTAGGCGACAAATGGTCGCTCTTGCTGATGCACCAAATGATGCACCATCAGGAGCCTATGCGCTTCTCTGACATAAGGAAGGCCATTCCCGACATATCCCAGAAGGTGTTGACATCGACATTAAGAAACCTTGAAGCCGA
>CAMCLD010000081.1 GCA_945875635.1 uncultured Prevotella sp. | reverse complement strand
CTACGACATCACTTTCCGCACCTTCTCGCTCAAGGAAATCACGGGCGGCGAATGTTCCTATTCGCGCAGCAAAGCGCACCGCGCCAACTTCCTCAAGCGTCGCTAAGCGCAAGTGAAGCACAACCTGATAAACAGTGAGGATTCTCGCTGTCCCGGGGTTGCGCTTCGCTTACCCCGGGCTAAGTGCCTCGCTAAAGCTCGGCTTCCCGCCTTTCAGGCGACAAAGCGTATGATATTTTCGAGTTTGTTTTTTTAGCCGTTTTTTTAGCCGCCACCCCGGGTACAAAAATTCAACCATTTATCTTGCAAACAACAAAATTAGAATGTAATTTTGCCCATGCCGAATTAGGCATTGACAAAGTGTGAAATGTCGCGACAACTCACTTGCCAAAATTAGAAAACATTACGTCGATGCAACTAAATCGTATCAATTGAACTTAGGAACTTTACTTTAACTTAATCATAAAAATTTAATAAGGAGCTTATGAAAAAAATCTACTCTCTGAAAATGTGGCTCGTTGCAGCCATGCTTACAATTGCTTATTCGGCATCGGCTTACGATGCTGTTGTCGACGGCATCTACTACAACCTTAATGCCGATGCAGCCACTGCGTCGGTCACTCACGACGGCACCAACTCTGAAACCGGCACGTATAGCGGCGAAGTCACTGTCCCTTCGGAAATCACCGTTGATGAGGTTAAATATGCCGTGACTGAAATCGGCGATATGGCATTCGCCAACAGCTCCGGCTTGACAAGCGTAGTTATCCCAAACTCGGTGACAAAGTTTGGCATTGGAGCGTTCTACTTCTGTAGTGCATTGACAAATCCCACCATACCGAATTCAGTAGCCGAAATTGGCATGTATGCATTCTTTTATTGCACGGGATTGACAAATATCGAACTTCCGAGCTCGGTTACTACAATAGGGCAAGTGGCATTCGCCGGCTGCTCTAACTTGGCAACCATTACCATACCTAACTCGGTGGCCGAAATTGGCACAGCTGCTTTCAATGGCACTCCATTTTATGATTCGCTTGAAGATGGCTTAGTCTACCTTGGCACTATACTCTATACATACAAAGGAGAGATGCCTGAAAACACCCAGATTGAAATAAAAGATGGCACTACAAGTATCGCAGGCGGTGCATTTCAAAATTGCTATGAGAGTTTAATAAGCATATCACTTCCGAGCACGTTGGTTAAGATTGGTACATCAGCTTTTAATGGATGTAGCGAATTGAAAGAATTGGAGATACCAAATTCGGTGGTTGAGATTGGTGATGGTGCATTCGGTGGCACTGGCTTAACGAGCATCACGATTCCTAAATCGGTGGAAAAAATTGGCAATAATCCATTCTATAGTTGCAAAAAATTAGAAAAAATAATTGTTGAATCTGAGAACACTGTTTACGACAGCCGCAACGAATGTAATGCAATTATTGAAACCTCCACCAACGCTTTGGTTTCAGGTTGTAAAAACACCGTAATCCCATCAGGTGTTACCGAAATCTGCGAAAGTGCATTCACTGGCTGCACTGGTTTAACAAGCATCAACATCCCTAACACCGTTACTAAAATAGGCAGGTCGGCATTCTCTTCATGTCACGGACTGTCGAGTATTACTATCCCAAATTCGGTTACTGAGATTGCTACAAGCACATTCTGGAATTGTATTTAGAGACCTCTAAACGACCATAAACAACGAAAAACACATAGAGATAAACCTCTGTATATCAACTGCTTTTGGATTTTAACACTTCAGATTTGCTTTTTGGTGGTTCTCAAAAATCCGCTTACCTTTGCAACGCATTTCTACCGCGGAGAATTTTGAGGGCTTTTATTTTGCCATCTCGTGGACAGGGTTGACAAAGGTTGACAAGAGTGGACAACGGTTGACTGAGGAACGAGAGGGAAAGGAGCAAGGAAGTGACCTCATTTGAAGAACGTTACATCGTGGAATGAGTTGACAATGGGTGTCAATGATTGACGAAAGTTCACTCCGTGGAGGTTTGCATGAAATTGATTGTAAAACCACATAAAAAGGAGTCAAATGAGAAAGACAAGAAAATGTGCCTTCTGCGGAATGGAGTTCACTTGCAACAGCGGTTCGCAGAGGT
Organism: uncultured Prevotella sp.; assembly: GCA_945875635.1. GTDB lineage: Bacteria > Bacteroidota > Bacteroidia > Bacteroidales > Bacteroidaceae > Prevotella. The sequence continues at coordinate 3,715 of CAMCLD010000081.1, read as the reverse complement.
ATTGTTCAGAGCATTGTGCCGAGGCGGCAAAGGCTCAGCGCAAGAAGAGACAACAGGACTTTTTGAAGGCTGTCCAGCCAGTTATAGACATCGCCAGCCAGGAGTATCTCACATTCTCCAAGGCTGCCATCCTTATGGGATGCTCCCGTCAGTACGTTTACAAACTGGTAAACGAGGGGAAACTGCCTGCATCACGAATCAGCAGCCGGATGGCATTTATCCGCAAGGCTGACATAGAGAAGATGCTTGCAGGCAATCCTTATCATAGAGTTTTGCCCGGTGCTCCGACTAACAAACCGTGCAAAACTTCTTCTTCCCTTTCGTCGAGAAAAGTCAATAACCGCATACCCGAAATAGGTATGAGGTCATTAGAACCACTTGAATACATCTCAGGCGAGGATGTTATGACAACCTACAAGGTAAAGAAGTCTTGGCTCTATGTTTCAGCCAAGAGGAACAACATACCTATTTGCAAGATTGCTGGCAAGAACTATTATAGCCGAAAGCACATGGATGCACTTTTCGGAGTGACTGCCGAGATTGAAGCCTTGACTGAGTGGCTCACAACGGATGAGGCAGAAACACTCTATTTAACGACCAAGGAATCCTTGCGCACCCAAGCCTACCGCCGCCATATTCCCACCAAGCGAGAATATGGCAAGACCTACTATTCAAAGATACATCTTGATGACATCTTCCGTCCTGACCTGAAAGCGAGTGATGCCTATTACACCACAGCAGAAGCAGCAGAGAAGTATGGCATGACCAAAAGCAATATCTGCGTAATCGTCAAGACGAACAATCTCACTAAAGTGAAAGTCGGAGTCCAGAATCTCATCGTCAAGGAAGAATTAGACCGAATAATGGCAAGCAGATTGGCGCAATTCGGGGCTTACAGGATCCAATAATGCCCAATAATAAGCATCAACTGCGTGAAAGTACAATTATCCATGAGTTATGAAAAGGTAAGTTGGCCACACTTTCATCACACAGTTACTTTGCACCTGCTATGAGACGCATAGCCTTCGATTATTAACAAAAGAAATTTCATTCAAGTATGAGTAACATTTGCAAGACAGTAACCCTGCGTACGCGTAAGATAAAGAAAGGTACGCAACTGAGCTTCTACCTTGACTACTATCCCGGCTACAGGGACGAGTCAACCATGAAGGTACAGCGACATGAGTCACTTGGCATCTACATCTTTGCCAAGCCCAAAAACCAGCGCGAGCGTGACTACAACGAGCGCATGACAGAGAAAGCCGAGGCACTGCGCTGCCGACGCTATGAGAGCATCGTGAACGAACGCTACGACTTCTTTGACCGAGAGAAGGAGAAAGGCAACTTCCTCGCATGGTTCAAGAAGAAGGCCGATGCCAGGAACACCAAATGGCAGAACGTCTATAAGCATTTCGAAGCCTTCTGCGAAGGCAAATGCACCTTCGGCGAGATAGACGTTGACCTGTGCAACAAGTTCAAGGAGTACCTTTATACCGCTCCACAGACCATCCACAAGAAGCAGAAACTGCACACCAACACCATTGCAGGCTACTGGTCAACCTTCCGTGCCGTGCTCCACACAGCCTACCGCGACCACAAAATCAAGGAAAATCCCAATGGCTTCCTTGACAGGATTGACACCATCCCTACGGAGAAGGAACACCTCTCTCAGCCGGAACTCGTAAGCCTTGCCAACACAGACTGCAAGGAACCTGTGTTGAAGAAAGCATTCCTCTTCTCCTGTCTGACTGGACTCAGAAAGAGCGACGTCAAGGCATTGACATGGAAGAAGATTCAGCCATACGGAGATGGAGGCATGTATATCACTGTACGTATGCAGAAGACTCAGCAACTTGTGAACAACCCTGTCAGCGAAGAGGCTCTTGAACTCATCGGCTTCTATGATGGAGAACACGAACCCGATGCAAAAGTCTTCCCAGACTTCAAGGACAAGATGACTGGCACCACCTTGAAGAACTGGCTGAAGGCAGCAGACATCACCAAGCATATCACCTTTCATTGCGCCCGTCATACTTTCGGTTCCTTGCAGGTTGATGCAGGTACGGGTATCTATACCGTACAGCACATGTTGGGACACAAGAACGTGGAGACCACTCAGATCTATGCGAACATGGCTGACGAGAGCAAGCGTGAGAGCGTCAACCGCATCACCTTGAAGCCAAAGATAACTCCGCAGTTGAAAGCCGTCGGGCAGGGATAAACCTATTTGTTGGTTCTATTTCTTCGAGAAATGAAACCAAAGACGCTATTTTCAGGTCACAAACATGGGAAAATGGGAACCAACAGAATTGGCTCTCATTTTTCGTTATACCTTTGCCAAGCAATCAAACAACTGCGAAAAAGGAGGAAAAGACCAAGTGTGAAAATCATACTCACTTCAAGTATGATTCACAAATAAACATAAAACACTGGCCTACAGAAGAAAAGGCTATACGTCATGTGCAAAAATCTTCTTAACTTTGCAGCACGATTTCGAAATAACGAACAATAATACATATTGACAATGAAAATAGATTCACCATCTTCAATCACTTCACGTGAGGCATCCATCCGGCTCGAATGGATCTCCACAAGAATACTGCCGGGAGTTGCAGTACTTCTTCTTTCAATTCCACTTTGTCAGTGGGCAGACTCAAATCTTCCCGATGGCATCGTTCCTGTATCTATCATCTACTTGATGATTGTAATAATCCTATGGTCAATGTACTTGGCTGTGCAGTATGCTTTCGTGGGAATAGCGCAGACGCGGAAAAACAAGACTCATGCTTGCAATAATCAAACTGCAACAAATGAGTCAACGGCACAGAAACCTGTTTTTCTTTTGGAGGCAATGCCTATGGTTGCTGAGTCAAATGTGAATGAAAGTGTTTGCGATGCTGAGGTGGTCGAGGAGATAGTTGAGAAGACTACAGTTAAAGATTCCAAGGTCATATCGGAAGAAGCCAATCCCGACAATGAACCATCCACTGTTTCGGCTGCTTCTGCCAGCTCGACCTATCAACAAGGCATTGATGACTTCTACCAAAGTCAGGCAGAAAGCCAGAAGAAGAAACTGGACACCATTCATGAATACCTTCTATACATAATGTCTCCATTTGTATATGAGGAAGACATGGACGAGTTCTGTACAGACCTGTTGAGATTCGCGATGGATCACAACTACCGCCCAGAAGTTGAGTGGAAGAGATACAAGACCAAACTGAGCAGCTTCGATGTCCGCCATCTGGTCTGGAGCATTGCCATAAGATTAGGACTTGGCAAAGGCAAGGTTTACAGCAACGATGATTGCGCTTGTTATATCGAACGTCGTTTTGCTTCATTGTGCGTAACAGGCAGTGGAGAACCATTGTCGCATAGCACACTCAGGAACCTGACAGTCACATCCAACAGCGACCAGATACATTGTGACATTCAGGGGGCAGACGGATTGTTATTCCATATTCCTTCACAACTGGGCGTAGAGAAAGGCTGAAGATAATCTTTCTCACCTATTCAGCATCTATACTTAGACGTTACATATTGGAGCCACATCAGTAACCAAACTTTAGTGTGGTCCTGATGTTCCTATGCCCATTTGTGCTGAAATTTTACCCCCAAAACAGCCGAAATCCCAATTGTCATTCATTATACTCACATGTTCGATGTTGTCAAAACCGCTTCAAAATCTCGTGTTATCCACGTATAACAACCAAAA
>CAMCLD010000080.1 GCA_945875635.1 uncultured Prevotella sp. | reverse complement strand
GGCAAGAAAAATAATGTCATTTGCTACTCATTGGAGATGATATTGGCAATAGGTTATCGCATTCGCACTATCCGTGACGTTCAATTCCGTCAATGGGCTACCCGCCACCTTTCCGAATACCTTGTAGAAGGTTTTACGATGGATGACGAATAGCTGAAAAAACCAGATGGACGTCCGGACTATTTTGATGAGCTTATGGTGATATAAGGTCAAGCGAAAACATCTTTATGCAGAAGAAGCGGATGCGGAAGACCAGACATGGCTGGAGGATTTGCTGAATCGAATTAATAATAAGGAATAAATTGAAATCAATATGACAAAACACGAAGTGCCAAAACTGTTTGAAGACAGAAAGATTCGTACCGTATGGGACGATAAGGAAGAGAAGTGGTATTTCTCTGTCGTTGATGTGGTTGGTGTGTTGACAGACCAACCAGATGTCGAGCATGCCCGCAACTATTGGAAAGTGCTGAAACATAGACTGAAGAAAGAGGGGAATAAGTCGGTTACAAATTGTAACCAACTGAAATTACGTGCAAGTGATGGCAAAAGCTATAAAACTGATGTTGCTGATACAGAGCAACTTTTCCGCATAATTCAATCCATACCTTCTCCCAAGGCAGAACCCATCAAGCAATGGATAGCCCATGTGGCATCAGAGCGCATTGATCAAATGCAAGACCCCGAGCTGAGCATCCAACAGGCCATGATGGACTACAAGCGTCTTGGTTACTCTGACAATTGGATAAACCAACGCCTCAAGAGCATCGAAATACGCAAGGACTTGACAGACCAATGGAAGCTCCACAATGTAGAGGAGGGCATACAGTATGCCACCCTCACTGACATCATTTATCAACATTGGGCAGGTAAGACAGCCAAGGAATACAAGGAATTCAAGGGTTTGAAGAAGGAAAACCTGCGAGACAACATGACCAACGAAGAACTGGTGTTGAACATGCTTGCGGAACTTTCTACGACCAGTATCACCAAATCCAAGAATCCTCAGACGTTAGAGGATAATATGAAGTGTGCTGCTGATGGCGGCGATGTGGCAAGGGTAGCTCGTGAGCAATTGGAGGCCAAGACTGGACGTAATGTCATCTCACCCCTGTCTGCAAAGAGGTTTTTTGAAGAGCAGAGTCCTAATAAAGAGATAGAAGATGGCGATAAGAAGGAAGAATAAATCTTGAATGTGAATTTTCAAAATAATGTTCATTCTATGGAAGCAATATCTCACTTGTTCAAAGACGATAAAGATTGTTGGCATATACAAAGTAATGAAGAGCATCTTAAAGGAGTGGCAAAACTGGCGGAAGGTTTTGCCGACGAGTTTGGCATGGGCAGTTGGGGAAGAGCACTCGGACTTCTTCATGACAAGGGGAAGGAACGTAAGTCATTTCAAGACTACATTAGGCAAAATAGTGGATTTGCACCAGAGATACAATGTTCGTCAGAGCATAATCATGCATTCGTCGGTGGAATAATTGCCAAAAGCATATATGGTAAAGGATCTGAGAGTTTGCTTTGTAATCAAATAATCTCGCATCATTCTGGATTGCATGATTATTGTCAGATTGAAGAAACATTGAAGAAAGACATACCATCAGAAATAAATAGGTGTGTAGATAGGATTCAACTTAATCGTCCCCCATTTTCATTCTTTCAAATTAAGGGCAGCAAAGGAATGACACCTGATGCAAATCATTTGTCGAGAATGTTGTTCTCGTGTCTTGTGGATGCTGACTATCTTGACACAGAATTGTTTATGGATGAGAAGTCTGCCCGAAAGCGCATTAATGCTATTTCGTTGCCATCTCTTTTGCCATTATTGGAGACCTACATTGATAACCTTCAGAAAAAGGGTAACGAATCAGACGTGAATGCAATAAGAAGAAAAGTACAGGAAAGGTGCGCAAGCATGTCTAATGTCGATAAGGGATTTTATAGTCTAACAGTTCCTACTGGAGGTGGCAAGACTTTATCATCTCTCGTTTGGGCATTAAGGCATGCTGTACATAATGGCATGAAAAGGATAATCATAGCCATTCCTTATACAAGTATTATTGTGCAGACCGCTTCTATACTGAAACAGATATTCGGTGAGGAAGCCGTATTGGAACATCATAGTAATTTCGATCCGCAATCTATTAAAGGTAAGGAAATGCAGCACAAGGCAAAGCTTGCCACTGAGAATTGGGACTATCCGATTGTGGTGACAACGAATGTGCAACTGTTTGAGTCGATGTTCAGCAACAGACCGTCAGACTGCCGCAAGTTGCATAATATTGCTAATAGTGTCATCATACTCGATGAAGTACAGACATTGCCAACAGACTATCTCCAGCCAATAGTGGATGCCTTGAAGTCTTATCAAAGGATGTTTGGCATATCTGTGTTGTTTACCACTGCGAGCCAACCTGTGCTCAGCGGATTAATAGAGGGGTGTAATCCAAAAGCCGCATTTCAAGGCATAGATAATATAACAGAAATAATACCCAAGGAGTATGTGCTACACGACAAATTGCGAAGGGTACGCTTGGAGATAGACAACACTGGCAGTACCTATGATGAAATAGCAGATCAACTGTCACAGCATAATAAAGTGTTGTGCATCGTGAATACCCGTAATGATGCAAGGGAGATATTCGAGCGTCTTCCCAAGGAGGGGATAACCATCCATTTGTCAAGAATGATGTGTCCTCGACATGTTTCCAAAGCCATTCAAGAGATAAAGCAAGCATTGTTAGATAACTCGGAAACAGTTATTAGAGTTGTGGCAACCCAACTGATAGAAGCAGGAGTGGATATTGATTTCCCTGTTGTTTATAGACAAGAGGCAGGACTTGACTCCATCCTGCAAGCGGCGGGAAGATGCAATCGTGAGGGCAAGTTGGACATGGCAACTACTTATGTGTTTAGCCTTTCTGTGGAGCACAAACTTTATGGAAGCATTATTGATGCCAACAATGCACGACTCAATATGATAAACGTCAATGACTGGTTTGCGCCAGAGACAATGACGGAGTACTTCAGGCAGCTTTATTGCAGAAAAGAAACTTTTGACAAGAAAGATATCAAGACATTATTGTATAAGCCTACAGAAATGTGTTTTGCTGAAGCTGCAAAAGAGTTCAGGCTCATTGAAGAAACAGGAAAGACTGTTTATGTCAATATGGATGACAGCCTTGAATTGGTTGAACGTCTGAAGTCCGACGAAATAACCTATTCGCTGATGAAACAGTTGTCGCAATACAGTGTGAACATTCATGAGCGAGACTTTCTGAAATTGTGGAGTTATGGAGCCATAGAAGAAGTGATTGATGGTATTTATGTGGTCAACGACCGGGCTCAATATGATGAAAACATCGGACTAAGGCTTGATAACCACTGGATGAATGAGATATTAACAATATAATCTTAATAATAATGGACAAAGAGCAACATGACATAATAATTTATTCCTCACCTGACGGAAAGACAAACGTATCATTAATGACACGTGACGGCAATGTGTGGCTCAACCAATCCCAAATTTCGGACCTTTTTGGGACCTCGGTACAAAACATCTCCTATCACATCATAAATATTCTGAAAGACAAAGAGTTGGACGAAAATTCAGTTATCAAGGATTATTTAATAACTGCCTCCGATGGCAAGAAATATGGAGAAATATGTCAGGATGGTATATGACAAATTCAATAGCAAACGCAAACTGATAGAAGTAGAAGAAGCGGATGCGGAAGACCTGAAATGGCTGTAGGATTTACAAAACAAGATTAAGAACAAAAACAAGGAATAAACATGGAATATACAGACAAGGAATACTGCTTGGAGGTGTGGGGCGACTATGCTTGCTTCACCCGACCGGAACTGAAAGTGGAACGAGTGAGTTACGATGTTATTACTCCGTCGGCTGCTCGCGCCATATTCGAAGCCATCTTGTTCAAGAAATATGCAATGAGATGGCAAGTGACAAAGATTGAAGTGCTTAATCCTATCAAATGGACTTCTGTAAGAAGAAACGAGGTAGGGGCAACGGCTAGTACTAAAAGCACAGGCATATACATCGAGGATAAGCGCCAGCAGAAGAACTCTCTTCTTCTCAAGGATGTGAGATATCGCATATGGGCAAAGCTTGTGTTTATTCCTGTCAGCAATCGTCCCAAAGAGGCTTTTGCGAAACACAAGCCTGGTGCCGATGAGAATCCGATGAAGTATTATCAGATGTTTGAGCGTAGGGCTGCCCAAGGGCAATGCTTTACCCAGCCTTATCTCGGCACTCGTGAGTTTTCCGCATCATTCCGCCTTGTTGATCCAGACACTGACGAATTATGTCCTGCACTTTCGGCAGAACAAGACGGCAATCGTGACCTTGGCATCATGCTTTATGATATGGATTTCTCTAATCCAAAAGACATCCAAGCCATGTTCTATAGGGCAGAGATGAAAGAAGGCGTGATTATTGTACCACCATTAGATAGTGAGGAGATACTGCGATGATACTAAAGGCATTATATGATTATTATAACAGGTGTAACAACTTGCCAGCAAAGGGGTTAGAAGAAAAAGAAATAGGCTTTCTTATAGTGTTGTCACCCAATGGACAGTTCTTGCGTTTCGAAGATTGCAGGACGGGAAAAGATCGTGCACGAGTTTACCTCGTAAAGAAACATGTGGGGCGTTCCAGTGCTGCTGTGGCAAATTACCTTTATGACAACAGTGCTTATGTATTAGGATATTCAGAGAAGACCAATGGCAAGGAACAACTATACTTTGACACGTTTAAGGAAAAGGTGGAATCAATAGGGGATGCATTTCCTGATAATAAAGATATAACAGCCATAAGAAAATTCTACGGTAACAGCCGAGATATGATTATTGAGTTAGTCTCTCAGGATGCATTGTGGGAAGACATCAAGAAAAACTTGTCCAAGAAGTACTCAACCTTTTCTTTCAGAATTGAAGGTGACTTGAAAATCGTGGCAGAAAAGAAAGAACTTCTTCAATTAGAGAATAGTCAAGATGAGGCAAATGTTACTCACTTATGTTTAGTTTCGGGAAAGCATGGTCCCTCTGTTGAAACTACTACTGCTACGATGATACCAGGAAGTCAGGCTATTGCAAAGCTCGTTTCTTTCCAAGTGAACTCTGGATATGACTCATACGGAAAAACCAAATGTGGTAATGCCCCTATTTCCGAAGAGGCGGAGTTTGCCTACACTACAGCCTTGAACTCAATGTTGCAGAAAGGTTCTCGTAACAAATTTATGCTTGGAACCCGTACCTTTGTTTTCTGGGCTTCCAACAACAATGAGGCCTCAAGAGAAACAGAGAAGAGCCTATTTGACCTACTTGGTTATTCGGAAGAAGCAAATGATGACCCTAATGCCAATCTGATGAAAGTCAGGAAGGTGTTTGAATCTATCTATTCCGGAATGTTGAAAACCGATTTTGACGACAAGTTTTATATCCTCGGTCTTGCTCCAAACTCTGCCCGCATAGCTGTCGTATATTGGTCGGAAACCACATTGAAGGATTTTGCGGAAAAGATACTCTGCCACTTCAATGATATGGAGATACACGACACAAGAAAAGACAAGAAGCCATATATGGGTATTAGGGAGATAATATCCTCCGTTACTCTTGGTGGAAAAATGTCGGATGCAACTCCTAATCTTCCCGAAGCTGTAGTAAAGAGTATCTTCCAAGGCTTACCATATCCCCAGACTCTCTACTCAGCTTGCTTAAGTAGGATAAGGGCAGAACAGAAGCTGACAATAACGCGAGCAGCCATCATCAAGGCATATCTGAACAGACAAAGTAATAACAACAAAAAGATAGATATTATGTTAGACAAAGACAACAACAACCAAGGCTACCTGTGTGGTCGCCTGTTTGCAGTACTGGATAAAATTCAGGAAGATGCAAACAATATCAGCAGTATTCGCGAAAGATATATGAATGC
>CAMCLD010000079.1 GCA_945875635.1 uncultured Prevotella sp. | reverse complement strand
TTTTCGATTAGGGGGGCTTACTTTTGAAAAAATAAACCCCGAAGTCCTATTTTACGGGACTTCGGGGAGGGATTTTATGCTCTTTGGAGTTTTACCGGACAGCAATAAATTTTTTTGTGTAATTATGTACCAGTATGATAAATAAGATGTAGGAAAACAACTCCCGAAACTTGAGTAAAAAAACGCTCAACAGGATTGTTGTTTTCCTGCTGAGCGTAAAATGTAAAGTGAAGACAGGTTTATGTATCTGAATATTAGGTTTTCTTACATCCCGATGGCTACCTTTTTCCCATCTTTGATATATATGCCTGGTTTTGTGGGTTTCTCTATTCTCATACCCTGAAGGTTATGCCATCCGCTGACGTAAGTGGCAGCCTGTTTATTCTCCTCAATACCCGTTGCCTTTGACAAGTATTCCGCCTTGAGCGTTGCCATCTCATCCATTGTAATCACATAGTCCTGTCTGAACCAGTCTATCCACCAGTCGCTGTTGGCATACTGATGGTTGCCACCATTGTATTGATAGTGATACCACGGCATGCCGTAACTCCATTTCGCCCCGTTTTCCCATTGCTCACTCATGTATGGGTTTGTGCCACCGCTGTATCCACATTCCGAAAGGGCAATCATCTTGTGTGGGTAATAAGTTGTCAGGTAGTTGAAGTTGTATGTGGCATCATCTGTAGTATAGTTGTACAGGTCCCTGCCTATCATGTCAACATACTCGTCACCGGGATACCATTCGTCATCCTTTGTCTGAGATGTCCAAACCCATATAAGGTTGTCCAATCCCTTTGAGGCGAAATAGTCATACATTATTTTCCATAGTTTCACACATGGTTCGGCACCATCGGCTCCCCACCAGAACCATGCCTTGCCATCGCTGTATATGGTGCTGTTGCCTGCTGCCTCATGGAAAGGTCTCCATATCACCACTATGCCTTCGTCTCTTAGCAATGCAAGTCGCTCAGCCACTTTCTCCATGTCAGATTTCACGAACTCGTTCTCCCACGTTCCTTCTTCAACGGCATTGGCGGCACTGAAGGTAGTGCTTGGTGAGCCTCCTTCTGGTGCGTAAAAGCCTTCGAACACAGTGTTCTTGTCAGCCTTGTAGGCTTCCCATTCTTCCTTGCTGTCTGGTACCCTCCAATGCCAGCAGATGGTGACGAGTCCTCCCATTTCCCACCATTCCTTTACAGGACTGATGTCCGTGTATGGTTCCCAGTCGTATGTCAGATGTATGTAGTCATATCCGTTCATGGCAGGATATTTACCCGTCCAGTCCTTGACATATCCAGCTTCCTTGTAATTCCAGTTGACCTCAGCCATGGAACACGATATGCTTTTCTTTCCGTAGCAGTCGCGCAGAAGGTTGTATATCTGCTGAGTGTTCCTGCTGGCATGTGGGTTGGACAAGTCGTCATAACCTTCCCGCATGTCCTCAGGTCGCTCTGTTATGAGGGTCACTTTCTCAATGGTGTAGCCACTGCCACCGAACATCAAGGTCTGGTTCTTTATCGCTGCAAGCAACGTCTCGTCAAGAGTGCATTCGAAGTCGCCTGTAATCCTAAAATTGTCATATTCGCTGCTGATGGCTGCCCATCCGTTTGCCTTTGTGCGTATGTAAGCAACGGCATAGCTTTGCACGTTACTCGTATAGACGTGTATGATGTCTCCTGTTGCCACGCCAACCATCTGCATGGGGTCAACACAGTGCTTGTCGCTCCAGTCTGCCTCGAAGGGTCCCTCAAGCAGTACTATCTCCCTTGCCTGTGAGCAGATGGCTATGACGATCGCTGATATAAATATTATTGTCTTTTTCATTTCTTTTCTTTTTAGTCATCCCATGGGGAGTAGTTCTTAATATAGGATGGAGTGTCGGTATCGTCTTCATAACCATATTCTATGTTGCTTTTGGCGTCATTGAGTTCTCCGCTAACAGGGTCTCCAGGTCCTATGGGAATATCAACATCACAGAAACTTAAGTAGGTATAATTAACGTTGTTTAAACGCAATGCTTTGCGTTGGTACTTGCAATGCTTTGCATTGGGACTTGCAATGCTTTGCATTGTCACTTGCAATGCTTTGCATTGGGACATCCACCATATTGTATATATACAAAAACCCAGGGTGTAGCAACGTTCTACCCTGGGCTATGTGCATTGAAAATTATTCGTTATCCACCTGTTCCGTAGTGTGGTTGGTGATAGACCGGTCGCCCCTATGTATCCTTATGGCATTGACACACTCAATGACGGCATAGAGCATGAGGCACCAACCGATAATCCTGAGAGGCAAGGCTGTGGCTTCCATCGGGCTTACCAATATGTATATAGCCACAGCGAGCACTGCCAATGGCATAATCCAGAAGATAATGGGTATGCGGAAAACCCTTGATGCCCTTACGAGAGAAGCATACTGTCCTATGACACCAAGAATGAGCATGGAGGCAAGAACGTATGCCACACCAATGATGAAGTCAGAAGGCATGGATATGAGCATGATGCCAAGGATGATGCTTCCAACACCAACTATGGGGAAGAAGGGCAAGCGAGGCTTCTCTGCCATGTCAGGAGAAATGGCATTGGCTTTCTGAATCCTGCGTCGTTCCACATAGTAAGCCACACACGAGATGACTCCTGATGCCGTAAAGAGCAAGCCGATGACCATGGTGAGCCATCTCAACATGTCTTCACGGAATTTTACCAATAGCACGCCTACGGCAAAGGCTACTAAGGCGCGCACTATTGATGACTGGACTATTCGCATTCTTTGTCTATTGTCTTAATCTTCTGTTTTACGAGTTCCATGTCGTCCTTGAGTTTCTGAACCCTGCGGTTCATCTCATCGACAAGGCTGTTTCCTTTCTTGCTTGATGCGTTGAGGAAACCGAGATTGTTCTCGTAGGTTATTATCTCCTGCTTCAGTTGTTCGTAACGGCGCATGAGGCGTGCCCTCTCGTTGTCAACGGCATCTGCGCCCTTCTCAGCCATACTCTTGATGTTAGTCTTGAACTTGTCAAGGCGGCGGCGGGCTGACGTGATGTTCAGCTGCTTGTATATCTTGTCGAGCGTCTCGCGGTACTTCTTGTAAATCTTGTCCTTGTCCTTGAATGGCACATGCCCTATCTTGGAGAACTCCTCAGCGAGAGCCTGAGCCTTATCGTGGATACCCTCCTCGTCGGAACCTATGAGAGCCTCAAGACGTGATATCACGTCACGCTTCTTCTCAAGGTTAGCCTTCTCCTCGTTGCGTGTTCCCGACTGTGCTGCATTGCGTGCATCGAAGAATTTGTTGCACAGACCGTTGAATTCCTCCCACAGCTGGTCACTCACCTTCTTGGGCGCAGCACCGATGGTCTTCCATTCCTTCTGAAGAGCTATGAGCTTGTCAGCGGTTTCTTTCCATTCCGTTGACTCACAGAGTTCCTTTGCACGTTCGATGAGCTGCTGTTTTTTGGCTGCGTTGTCAGCGAGGCGTGCTTTCAGAGCCTTGAAATACTCACTCTTTGAGTTGAAGAACTTGTCGCAAGCCTCACGGAATCTCTCGAATATCTTGACATTCATCTTCTGGGGTGCGAAGCCAATAGTCTTCCATTCCTTCTGTATTTCAATAATCTCCTTTGTGAGTTCCTCCCATTTGGAGCCACCCTCAATGTTTAAGGTAAGAATCTCCTCAACCTTCTCACACAGGGCAGTCTTTCTGTTGAGGTTGTCCTCTTCCTTAGCTTTCAGTTCCTCGAAATACTGCTGGTGGCGTTTGTTCACCACGGTAGATGCAGCCTTGAACCTTGCCCATATCTGTTCTCTGAGTTCCTTTGCTACAGGTCCTGTCTCACGGTACTGTACGTGTAAGTCTTGCAACTGGTGGAATGCGCTTACCACGTCCTCCTCCTCGGCAAGTCTCTCGGCAGCCTCGCATATAGCAGTCTTAGCCTCAAGGTTTTTGCGGAAGTCATATTCCCTTGCCTCGATGTTGAGTTTCAGTTGGTCGTAGAACTGCTCCACGCTGAACTGGTAGTCTTTCCAAAGGTCGTTTGCCTTGTCAGCCGGAACAGCTTTTATCTCTTTCCATTGCTGCTGCAGTTCCTTGAATTCCTGATAGTTCTTGTTTGCCTCCTCAGGTGTGGCAGCCATGGCCTTTATCTTCTCTATGATGTCTCGTTTCAAGGTGAGGTTCTTGTTCTTCTCCTCCTCCTGTTTTGCGAAGGCTTCCTGCCTTTTTTCTTTCACTATGACCATCTCGGCTTTGAAAGTCTCCTCAGCCTCGTCAGGAAGGACGGTATATTTGTCAGGGTCGCCTCCTGCCTCTATGTATTCCCTCTGCTGTGCCTCGCGCTCAGTCAGGTGGATTTTGTAGAAAACAGCCTTGAGCATCTCCACTTCTGCCTTCTCGGGAACTTCTTCCCCTGTAGCCAGTTCGTGCAGCCTTGCAAGTATTTCCTCCTTGGTGGTGTACTTAGGCTTTGCCGTCTCAGCATCAGGTGTCTCCTGAGTTACGGTTTCTGTCTGCTCATTAACCTCGGCTGCCACATTCTCGGCTGCCGTTACTTCCTTTGCCTCTTGTAGTGCATTCTTTTGAGAGTCCATCATTTCAATTTTTTGATTATGAATCGGATTGTTTCATTATTTGCCCCCTATACCTGAAGGTTTACATCCAGTGGGGCGAGGATTAGAGGATTGGGAATCAGATGAGTCGATAAATCCTTGCCATGACAAATCGACGACTAAAGACCCAATGCAATCCTGTTCTGTCAATTACAGTTTGCAAACTTATGTAAAATTATTGTATTGACCTAATTTTTAATGTCCTTTTTTTTGTTTTGGTTGAAAAAATGATTGTGTTTGCTGTATGTAAGGCTTTATATAAGCCTTTTGTGACGCAGAATCCACCATGATGCTCCCGAAACCATGACGGACAATATCAGTGCGAGTACAAATCCCAGTTTGTTGTCCTCCATGCCGTTTATGAGGTTCATGCCGAAGAGTGAGGCTATGAGCGTCGGGAACATGAGAATGATGGACACAGAAGTGAGTGTACGCATCACGGTGTTCATATTATTATTTATAATACTGGAATATGTGTCCATGGTTGATTCCAGGATGTCGGAATAGATGTTTGTCGTCTCCCTTGCCTGGCTCATCTCGATGTTTACATCCTCTATGAGGTCAGCGTCAAGCTCGTCAACTTGAAGCTTGAACTTCAGTTTTGCCAGCAGGTTTTCGTTTCCTCTTATGGATGTGATGAAATATGTAAGCGAGTCCTGTAGTCTTGACAGACCTATAAGGCTCTCGTTGTTTACGCCCTTGTCAAGGTTCCTTTTTGCTTTTTCAATGAGTGCGTTGATTTGTTTAAGCCTTTTCAGGTACCATACCGCTGACGAGAGGAACAGGCGGAAAGTCATATCCACATAATCGACAAACCCCTCACACCTTTTCTGCTGGTAGGTGAGGAAGTCAATCATCATGTTTGTCTCGTAATAGCATACGGTTATGGTGACATCACGCTTGTGGATGATACCAAGGGGTACTGTGGTGTATGGAGTCCTGGAGCGTATCTCCTTGACGTATGGGATACGGAGGATGATAAGAGTCCATCCGTCATCGTATTCATAACGTGCACGCTCGTCGGTATCGCTGATGTCTGGAAAGAAATAGTCTGGTATCTCGAATCGCTTCTCCAGTTCATCCCTGTCCTCGTCTGTGGGGCAGGTTACCTGTATCCAGCAGTTTGGCTGCCATTCCTGCAACTTTGATATGCAGCCATTGGTGTTCCAGTAAGTCTTCATTTGCTTCCTCTGTTTTTTTAGTGTTTCCAATGTGAGGACGGGCAAATGTCGTCTCCCTGAGCCAAGGCACAGGTATTCCTCACATTCTCAGATTCGTTTTCTCGTTTTCCGGATGATAATCGTCCATTTCTTTTTGTTTAATGTTTTTCCAATGTGCAAAGTTAGTGCATTTTTTTTATCTACCAAAATTTTTTTAAGTTGACGGGTAAACAAGTTGACAAGTTATTATTATAGAAGGATTAAATTTTTTCATGATTTCAATATTTACGTTTTTCACCATTAGATTCAAGTAAAAATAAAATATTGAAATATCTTTCCACTATTAGATTTGCTCAAAACGAAAAGAGGCTGTGTCAAAAGTAACTGACACGGCCTCTTATGTTATTTATACGAAACAAA
>CAMCLD010000078.1 GCA_945875635.1 uncultured Prevotella sp. | reverse complement strand
AAGAAAGCAAAGACCTGCAAAGTCTGTATAAGGTATTTCGGACGTTCATCTACGCATCGGTTATACTGGAGTTCTTCGAGTATGCCATTGACCCCAATATGCTTGACTTTTGGGGCGGCGTACTTGTCGACATCCACGACCGTATCAAGTTGATGGATGTGTACCAGGATGGGCATATGCTGCATAGCAAGATCATGACCTTGCTCATCATCTGCGTCACCTGCATCGGTACCCGCAACAAGAAGCATCTGGAGTTCAATGCCAAGACGATGGTCATCTATCCCATTTCTGCCGGTATCATCCTGATGTTCCTCTCTGTATGGGTGTTCAAGCAGCACTGGCCGCCGCATATCTTCACCTTGCATAGCAGCACATGGTTGTATTTCGTGATGTCTATCGTCGGCACTGTTCTTTGCCATGTGGCTCTTGACAATATCTCCAAGTACCTTAAAGACGGACTTCTGAAAGACCGTTTCAACTTCGAGAACGAAAGCTTTGAGCAGATGCCTGACGAAGTGAAGAACAAGTACAGCGTCAATATCCCTATGCGCTACTACTATAAGGGCAAGTTCCGCAAGGGCTGGGTAAACATTGTGAATCCCTTCCGCGGCACTTGGGTAGTCGGCACTCCTGGTTCGGGTAAGACTTTCTCCATCATAGAGCCTTTCATCCGCCAGCACAGTGCCAAAGGCTTTGCAATGGTTGTATACGACTATAAATTTCCTACGTTGGCGCAGAAACTCTACTACCACTATCGGGTAAATAAGAAGGCAGGTCTCACGCCAAAGGATTGCGACTTCAATATCATCAACTTCGTGAATGTGGAGTATAGCCGAAGGGTCAATCCTATCCAGCTCAAATACATCAGCAACCTTGCGGCTGCCAGTGAAACGGCAGAGACGCTGTTGGAGTCCTTACAGAAGGGAAAGAAGGAAGGTGGTGGCGGCAGCGACCAGTTCTTCCAGACTTCCGCGGTCAACTTCTTGGCTGCATGTATCTATTTCTTCTGCAACTACGAGAAGCGTCCATACGACGCCAATGGCCATGAGATGAACTACGACAAGACCATTGACCCAGAGACCGGTATGATAAAGCCGACTGGTGTTGTCCGAGATACGGCAGGAAACATTGTGGAACCTGCATATTGGTTGGGCAAGTACAGCGATATGCCGCATATCCTGTCCTTCCTGAACGAGAGCTATGAAACTATCTTTGAGGTGCTGATGACCGATACTGAGGTAGCGCCTTTGCTTGGCCCCTTCCGAACGGCTTTCGACAACAAAGCCATGGAGCAGTTGGAAGGTATGATTGGTACGCTTCGTGTCTTCACCTCCCGACTGGCCACCAAGGAGTCCTATTGGATATTCAGCAAGGAAGGCGATGACTTCGACCTGAAAGTCAGCGACCCTGCCCATCCCAGTTACCTGCTCATTGCCAATGACCCAGAAATGGAGAGTATCATCGGTGCTTTGAATGCCCTTATCTTGAACCGCTTGGTTACTCGCGTCAATACCGGCCAGGGCAAGAATGTGCCTGTCAGCATCATCGTCGATGAGTTGCCGACGCTCTATTTCCACAAGATAGACCGCCTGATTGGCACCGCCCGAAGCAACAAGGTCAGCGTGACCTTGGGTTTCCAGGAATTGCCACAGTTGGAGTCCGATTATGGCAAGGTAGGTATGCAGAAGGTCATCACTACTGTTGGTAATGTCGTCAGCGGTTCTGCCAGAGCCAAGGAAACGCTTGAATGGCTCAGCAACGACATTTTCGGCAAGGTAGTGCAGCTGAAGAAAGGTGTCACCATCGACCGTGACCGCACCTCCATCAACCTCAATGAGAATATGGACTCCTTGGTTCCTGGCTCAAAGATTGCCGATATGCCAACTGGTTGGATTTGCGGCCAGACCGCCCGTGACTTCGTCAAGACCAAGACTGGGCGAGGGGATAGCATGGACATCCAGGAGGCCGAAGAGTTCCAGACCAGCAAGTTCTTCTGTAAGACCGACTTCAATATGGAAGAAATTGGCAAAGAGGAAACCGACTACGCCAATTATCCCTTGCCGAAGTTCTATAACTTCCCTTCCGTAGAAGCCCGAGAGCGTATCCTCTATGCCAACTTCCTGAAAGTAAATAAGGAAGTCAAAGACATGATCGCCGAAATCCAGGAGTTCAATAAAAAGTAGTCAGATAATGCAGTCAGGCTTTCGCTTGGCTGCGTTATCCGATTATTTACTTACATAGTATTTGTCTGTATTCCTCAAATTCGCTTGGCATGTGCGCCTTCATGTATGCCATTTTATAGCAGAACAATGCGCGACCCCTGAAGAACTTGCGACTGCTCAAGGTTCGCGAGCGTAGTTCTATCTCAAGTAAAACAATACGGATGGCTATCTTGTATTGTTCTTTTTCTTCTTCAGACAGAGAGTCTATATATTCAAGAATATCCTCCTTTTGTTCTTTCCAAAGCAACATTCCTCTTGTGTCGCTGAGCACGTCTTTCATTATTGGCATCTCAACGAACCTTGGATATGAAAAGGGCTTGATATGCTCAAGTTTGATATAGGTGTATAGGTATGGATTGATTGCCAGGCCATGACTCATGGCAATGGTAGCCGTAAGTTCGTCAAAGTTCTTAGGCTTGACTTGCAGCAGGTCATACTTGTCCCACTCAGACTCCATCATAAAGATGCCGTCAGTATCTGCCCTTTGGAACAGCTCGTATGTCTCCCTGTCGTCAAGTGGAATGTTGTCAAAATCAATTTTTCCAGCAGCGAAGGCGAGCATTTGCTTAGCCCTCTCATCGTTCATTCTTTTCATACGCGTTCTCTTTCTATTATTACAAACAACTTATTGAACTTTACTATAGGGCGACCAAGGTAGGTCGAGGTGTTGTAACCATTGGCTTTTGCCCATTCTACAACTCCGTTTCGCCACTCCTCAGGGTAATAGATTGTCAGTATCTTCTTCTCAATCTGCTCCTCCCAACTCATGGGGTCAGCCTTATGGTCGACTTCTGATATTCTGGCTATACCCAAGGCGATTGCTACAACGCTTGTGCAAAAATCACCCTTGTCGGTGGTAGGTTCCACATTCAGGTCTCGTTTGATACCCTCGGTGAGATTCTTCACGCCAAGAATATCATCTGTGAGTCCTAACTCTGCGATGACGTTAACTTCGGCATCGGCAAGCACATGAAACGTGTCACTATCCGCGCGGCCCAGCTGTCGGAGTCCAAAGTGGGTCTGGAACTTGAGAGACTCTACGGCACTCTTCTTTTCGAGTTTCTCTCTGTGATTCTGATTCTTCTTCTTTGCCATATTTCGTTTGTTGTTTGAATTCACCTGCAAAGGTATTCTGTAGATATGCAAAACTACTGCATAGGTTATAAAAATATTGAAATTCGTGAAATTATTTGCAGGTATGCAGTGTTGTTGCATACATATTATGTACCTTTGCACCAGATTCACCACAATATACAAATAAGAAGATGATCAGCAAGACATTCAACCGATACATCTGGCTGCTGAATACACTGCTACAGCAGAAAAGGCTTACCTTTGAAGAGATAAGCAACCGATGGAGGGACAGCTATCTGGGCGATGGCAAGCCTCTTGCCTTGCGCACTTTTCATGTGCATAGAGATGCCATAGCAGAGTTGTTTGGCGTTGAAGTGAAGTGCGACACTTCGACGTACGAATACTACCTCTCTTCTCCGGGTGAGTTGCGAAGCGACCGTACCCGTCAGTGGTTACTCAACTCTTTCACCATATCTAATATGATAGAGGCTGGCCACAACATGAAGGACAGAATACTCTTCGAGGAGATACCTCGCGGCACTGAATATATCCAGACGGTCATTGATGCGATGCAGAGTGGAAAGGTATTGCAGATAGACTATCAGCCTTTCGAGGGAAATCGAGCTACCTATCATCTCCAGCCGTATGCAATGAAGGTGTATAACCAAAGATGGTATGTAGTGGGCTATATGCCGGAAATTGGTGGCATCCGCAATATCGCCCTCGACAGGACTCTTGAAATGGAGAAGACTGATGAAGACTTCGTGGTGCCTGACGATTTCGATGCGGAAATGTATTATGCCCATACTGTCGGCATATTCGTCAATGAAAACCTGAAACCGCAGAAAGTTGTTCTCCGAGCGTACGGAGTGCATGTTGATTATATGCGTTCGCTTCCTCTCCACTTTTCACAGAAAGAGATTAAGACAATTGATGGAGAATATAGCGACTTCCAGTTTAGCCTTTGTCTTACGCCAGAATTGACGACAAAGATTCTCTCGATGGGCGAAAAGGTTGAAGTAATAGAGCCGGAGGTGTTAAGGAAAGAGGTTCTCAAACGTCTATATAGTACAATTAGGCGTTATTCTGAAAATAAAATAAAGATATGAGAAAAAGACAACTATCATCATCTTTTTTAAAGATGCTACTTGAGGGAAACTATCGTCCTGTTTTGAAAATGATAAAAGAGGACGATACAATTGATATGGAAATGCGTGGTGACTCTGTTATCATATATTATCGAGGTGGCAAGCTTTTTGAACTGTATGAAAACGGCACACTTATCCCGTTGGATAATCAATACGGAACAACCCAAAGCGTGCTGAGTATCGACAACGTCATTAGTTATTGTCAGGAGGCAAAATATCTCATAGACAGATATCAAACTTCAACAAAGAGGAATCTTGGCGAGAAAGAAATTTCTCAGAGGATTGTTCTTGAGAATAACTATTCTCCATACTCCATTGACACCGATTATTTCATCGTAGATATGGAGTTCAATGATGGCAAGCAGTTCGACTTGGTGGCATTAAAATGGGAATCTACATCTTCTGCACATAAAACGAAACGGTGCACACTTGCATTGATAGAAACCAAGCAGGGCTATTCAACACTGCGTTCAAGCAAGGATAATCCCGGTATTAACCGCCACTATTCAGACTATATAGAATTTGTAAAGTCAAGTGGCATCGAGGATTTCAAAAATGATATGCTTGAAATATTTAAGCAGAAATGTATTCTTGGACTCATAAATGGAATAAATGGTAAGGATGACAAGCTAAAGGTTGATAAAGATACACAATTTCAACTGTCAAAAGACATCGAATTTGTTGTAATACTTGCTAACTACAAACAAGCAAGCGACAATCTTATCAACGAACTTGACGAGATGCCAAAAGACAATGTTTGCAAGTTTTCGGTTTCATCCTTTATGGGCTATGGCCTATTTTCTAAATCAATTTTCGATTACACAGAATTCAGAAAACAAATACTATAGCAAAACATGAACATCAAAATACATAGAGGACTTGACCAGATAGGTGGGTGCATCACCGAGATTTGGACAGACACTTCCAGAGTCTTCATCGACTTTGGACAGAACCTCCCTGGCATTGGTGAACCTTCGACACCTGAAGAGGACGAAGCGATGGTGGAAGGCATATTCGCTAATAACAAGAAGGAACACGTGGCAGTATTCTATACCCATGGCCACGAGGATCATGTTGGCCTCTTTACCTATATCCCTGATGGCGTAGCCCAGTATATGAGTGAAGGAACTAACTCTCTGCTATCAATCAAATACGGAGTTCTGTACAAGGGTGCATTATCGATAGTCATGGATTTATTAAAGGTGGAAGGTTTCGACAAGGAATATAACGATGCCATGGTTCAATTTGTAGATGCTGACAACAAGTGCAAACATCTAAGATGTGTTGACACATGGCAGAGAACTCCGCCAAACAAAGTTCCTGAGCCAATCGTTGTGGGCGACATCAAAGTGACTCCATTTTTCAACTGCCATAGTATATACGACTCTCACATGTTTCTCATAGAGGCTGATGGGAAGCGCATTTGGCACACCGGTGACTATCGCGAGCATGGCTACATGGGGAAAGGTCTATTCCCGACTCTTCGGAAATACGCCACTGATATAGACGTACTCATTACCGAGGGCACGATGCTGAAACGTGAGGACAAATGCATCCATGAGCGAGAAGTATCCCGTAAGATGGCGAGCGTGATGCAGGCGTTCAAATACGTCTTTGTGCTTGCCTCTGCCACAGACATTGAACGCCTTGCTGCGATAAAGGAAGCAGCAAAGAAGGCAGAGAAGCCCCTGTGCATCTGGTCAGTGTTTATGAAGGAAACGATGAAGTTCTTCACAGAAAGGGAATCGAAACAGTCAAGAGGCTTATTCTCATTTGACCCTCTATTCTATAGTGACAGGCTCTATGGTAAACTGAAACGCAGAGGCTTTGCCATGGTTGTAGGAACATCACAGATGGATAGAGTCAAGGAGCTTATAGGCAAACTGCCACAAGAGGAGACCTTGCTCATTTACTCCTCTTGGGATGGCTACTACAAGATTCCGGAGCAGGTGGAGGCCAATTCCAAATACAAGGATTTCCGCGCCATGTTCCATAATGTTGTGGATATCCATACCTCCGGCCATGCCGACAAAGCCACCATCAAGAAAGTAATAGAAACCATTAAACCAAAGGAAGTTATCTGTATCCA
>CAMCLD010000077.1 GCA_945875635.1 uncultured Prevotella sp. | reverse complement strand
TACATTGCGTACCTCTGCAAGAACAACTATGAGGCATACCGTAAACTCATCAGTGCTGATATGCTCGGCATTGATGACCTTGGCACAGAACCATCAGAGGTGTTGGACTATGGCAACGTATATACCCCTGTTATTGACCTGCTGACAAAGCGTTATGAAGAGCAGCTTTTCACAATGATCACAACCAACCTTACACCGCAACAAATCCGAGAGCATTATGGTGACCGCATAGCCGACAGGCTCAATGAGATGGTCAAGAAAATTGTGTTCAACAATGCTACTTACCGTACAGACAGATTAGCAACATCTGGTTAGTTGCATTCCAAATCTTAGGGCATTGGGCTTGCCCAAGTGCCAGATTATTCTGGTATCGGGAAGCCTAATACCCCAACCGTCTATCGATGCCTGGGAGACTGACCAGATAAAATAGCAAGCAATTTGGGTTATTATGTCTTTGTTGGTTTATCGAATGCTTACGGAACTGACTACCGAAATGTTTGTCAATGTAGTCTTTGAGCCGCAGGAACAGGTGAGCGGAGCGCAAGTCCAGCTGCTCGGCGCAATCTTCATGCTCGCAAGCATCGGACATGCACAGACTCATGTGGGGACTGGAGGAAGCGGATCTAAGTCGGATTTGCCATGGGGTGAAAAGAAGAAAACAAGCCCACGGCGGTAGCCCTTTTGGGCGGTTAATGTTATAAGAAAAACGGTTTTATCCCGAACTCACATGTTAATTGGAACTATTCTAACAAGAAGAGTCTCGGCTTTCTGACCATTCTGTTTCTCTCATTTAGCAATGAGCCATTAGAAAAAATTGTGCCGTCTTCTTTCAGTGTACCGAAGCTCTCATGAGCATGGCCAAAGAGATGGTATCGGGGTTTTATCTCCATCACACGATTCCTCAAAGGTGTATTTCCCCAATGGGTTCCAGCCGATTTGTCGAGAATCATAATCGGTGGCTCGTGGGTGACGACGATGTCTGTATCATCAGGAATCAGTTCTTCCGGATGGTTATAGGCCAGTCCGAAGAACTTCACTCCGCTTATCTCACATCCGCTATCCTGAAGGAAATAGACATTGGTTGGCAAGTCTTCAATGGCTTCTGCGTCCCACAGACACAGGTCATGATTGCCTGTGACGAAGATTTTGTGAGGATAT
The DNA here is from genome assembly GCA_945875635.1 of uncultured Prevotella sp. Classification (GTDB taxonomy): domain Bacteria; phylum Bacteroidota; class Bacteroidia; order Bacteroidales; family Bacteroidaceae; genus Prevotella. Next base: position 5,495 of record CAMCLD010000077.1, on the reverse strand, counting down.
GGTAGTCCTATGAACCAATTCAGGAAATCAAGCACCTCGCTCTCTGTACCATTATGGCTGATGTCACCGCTATGAACGATGACATCAGCCTCTGGTAAGTCACGGATTTGATGATGCAGTCCGTGCGTGTCAGATAGATGTAGGATCCTCATCTTTTATCTCGTACTTTTGGTATGGAAATAGATGAATCCTTGGGACAACTTCTGTATTTGCCATCTGGTACAGGTCTGTCTTCAGCTTTGCCAGTGGGTGTACAGCCACAGAGTCCCAATGCCAGTCATCCCAGTCTGTCATGTAGTCTTCATAAGTGTCATAATACTCTTTGGAAGCATTCAATTCCCAACTTTCACGTTCAGACTCAGGGAGCATTGGGCCGATGACCTTTACAGGTACAACAGCATCGTAAGGAGCGTGGAATACCGCCAAAACCTTCTCACTCGGAGCAAAACGGCTTGCTTCCTGATACTTGGCACCGCCAGGCTGATGAGCACCATGAGTATAAGTGGCTAAAAGAGTCTTGTTAGCATCGAAGGTCTGCACCTTTGATGGAGAAAGGTCTTCTTCGTCTTCAATCTCGTAGCCAACAAGATCAGCCTGCCTGTAAAGCGTATGCTCCATAACAAACTTGACAGCTTCTAAGCCCCTGAAAGGACCTATGTATTTTGCATCAAGCCCGTAAGCCTCTTCTCCGTCCTCTCTGCTTTCACAGGTAGTTCCATCTTTGAGTTCCTTGGTACAGAAAATTTCTAACCAGCATGAATCTGCTGTCGATGAAGATATGGGCATGATAGACTCTCCGTCATGGAGTCTGATTACAGGCCATTCCTCATAGAATAGTTCTGCAAACTTGTCGGGACTGTCTGTATGGATGGGGATTATGGCCTTAGGATGAAGCAACCGAAAGAAATTGTTCATACGGCTCATGTCGCAGTGTCCGCTGGTATGTAGGTACTCATAACCACCTTCCAATGCTTTTGCCAAGGCTGCGTTGTAGGCCTCTTTTCTCTCGTCAAGATACCCTTGCCACATGGAGAGATATTTTTTCTTCTCGCCAGGGAGTTCACTGATAAGTTTATCAAACCTTGGATTGGCGCGTGCTATCAGCACATATCCTTTGCTCCTTATTGTTTCTACGAACTTGTCATTAAAGGTAAAGTCATCGCCTTTTCTGAAGAGAGTCAATGGCTCGAATTCCCCATACCGATACAATTTGGACTTACTCCACAGCGAATCGCTTTTTGCCACGATATCCATCACCTGCTTCTGATAGGCATCCACAATGAACGGCATACCTGCCCTTAAAGCAGCATGATAGAATGAAAACAAACGGTCGATATTCGTGGACGAGAGATAGACAATATGCCCTATCTTCTGAGTAAGCGCATCTTCAAATGTTTTTTGAAGTTCCGCTTCTGAATATGATGTTGAATCGGGACGTGACACATTGGTGCCCTCGCAAACCACATAATCCACTTCCCCCACATATTGTTCAAGCATTTTCCTCATTTTTTTGCTCCTAAAACCATGGGTGCGGAAATCGCCTGTATGGAATACGCTCACACCATCAGCTTCTATCTTGAAGGCATAGGCATCAAAAGCGGAATGATCAATTGTGACGGGCATCACATTGAAAGGGCCAATAGAAAACAACTGTCCAGGACTAAACTCCCTTGAGGTGTTCAATCGCTCAATAATCATATGCTGGTTCTCATCCACATAAGACAGATGTTCAGAAAGAACCAGTTGTATATCTCTTCCAAGTTTACCTATATATAAAGGAAGTTCCTTGGGTAATTCCTTCATGCAACCAATATGGTCACCGTGATAATGAGTGATGAGTAACGCACTCTTGGTCAGGTCGCCTTTGGTCAAGCCCTCAATCTCTAAAGGATTTGACTTTGGGGAACCAGGCAGTTGCTCTCCATAATCAACAAATAGTTTCCAACCTTTGTGTTCATACTCTGTGACACAGCCGCCTATTTGGTCGGCGCCACGATGGACTGTTATCTTCATGATTGTTTAAAATTTAATTCTTTTTTAGTATGTACAAAGTCTTTATAAAGACCATAGCCCATGAAAGAAGATGATATGAATCTTGCTTCATCAGGAAGTTTTTCAAGTTCTTTTTTCAAATTTTCACTGTAGTGATGGTAGTTAGATAGAAGGAACAAAAAATCTACTTCTGGTAAGATTTCTGGTGTTATTTTATTTTTTCTGCTATCTTCAAATAACCAATCCAACCCTTTAATCAGTCCCAAATCCTTCTTCTGTTTTAAGACAACAAGCATATCTTCAGCAAGAGCTTTTACACCATCTTTATCTTGACGTAATTTTTCAAAATCATCATAATGCTTTGAAAGTCCCGCACTAACCTTTCCGTTGTTATCTACTGAAGTAACTATTGCCTTTTCTCCTTGTTTAACTTCAATAATCGTTAGCTGTAACAAACGTTTTCTATGTTCCATGTGGTTACATCTAAAAGCAATGATATCAGCTCTTCCGCCTAATATATCATTGTCGGCCCATTCAACGTCTGCAACGAAATAATCAGTTTTATCTGCATTTACTGATAGATTATTCTCAAAAACCACACGTTGCTGAATTTCCTTTTCTCCCAATTTACTTTTTGCAAATGCCTCGTGTATATCAATAATATGCATTGCTTTTGCAAAATAATCCTCTATCGTCTCAATATGCGGTACAAGTAACTTTGCGTCTTTATCTTTATGGTATTCTACAGCAAGTCCTTCCATTTTTTTGTCGTCAAAAATGGTTAGTATTTTACCTCCTCTATAATACACCATTACGCAATTGCCACGCATCTCCATATCGAGATATGGAGAAATCCTCACATATTCTGTAATCTTTAAATAATCTTCTCTCAGAATTTTCATTAATCCTTCAGAAATGCTTCTCTTTTTCATCTTTTATAAAATTTATCATTAACTGCGATTGCATGTTTATTATTATACGAATGAGTTTTGATACCTAAAGGCGTATTTAACTATTTTTTTCGTTTATACACTATATTTTAACAGAGCTTAATCACTTATCTCATCAGAAAGCACTTTCCAATATCCTCCCTTGGCAGGGCCAATGCGTTTTATGATGCCTTTCTGTTGGAGCGCTTTTAGATTGTACTTTACTCCATCTTCTGACAATGAACCCAAATGAGATGAGATTTCTTTACGTCCTGCATATGGATGGTGAAGTAGAAAATCGACAATTCCTTTCTGTGCAGGTGTAATCTCAATATCCTGTTTCTGGGTAGTTTCTGGGTAGTTTCTGGGTGGTTTTTGGGTAGTTTTACCTTCTATCTGGTCGCCGGGGATATTTTCTTGCCCTTTTCTTGTCCTTTCTTGTCCTTCTTCCAATTCATTAGCCCATACAGATGCTTTCATGATGAAGGCGACCAGATTATATTGAGGTTCCTTTGTGCCGATGGCAAAGAGTTCACGGCACATACGGTCAACTCCTTCACCGAACTCCTTTACATAATCGTAGGCTTTCAGGTACTCGGCTATCTTGGGGTTACGGGAGAAGTGGGTGTGACGTATGTTGTCGGTACGGACGATGCCGGGCAACTTGCCGGGAGTCTCAAACACAAGGCGGTCATCGAACATCTTTATCTGAATTTCCGTGCCCTTGATGCTGTAATCACGGTGGCAAACTGAGTTGACCACCATCTCTTGTATCACGAACTTGGGATATTCTCGGTCGGTCTTGAAAAGTCCGTCTTCGCCCAAATAGGAATGTTCCTTCACTTGGGTTTCGAGGTAGTCGATAGTCTTCTGTATTTGGTCGAGAATACGCCCCTCAAAAGTAACATCCTTGATGACGTTCATCTCCCTGCCTACCTTCTCCTCCGTGCCGTAGTACTTGATGAAACGGACGCGGGCACGAGGGAAGAAATTCTGCGGACGTTTGCCGAAAAGCAAGATGCAGGCAGTACTGACTTGTGGCACATCGCCCTTGTAAGTCAGGAATCCCTTGTTCTCTTGCAGGTATTCCATAGGAGACTTGCCATAACCAATGCGCTTCATGTATGCTTTTACGGCATCCATGTCTATATCATCTATAGTGGCATCGTAGGCTGGGCTGTCCTCATAATAGCGTTCACCCTTGTCGTACATCAGTTGCAGACGTTCCTCAAAAGGCAGTTTGCGAGACTTGTCGCCAACTCGCCAAAACACCTCGTCGGCTTGGTTGGCATGGAGGCGAGGACTGGCAGGAACATGGATTATCAGTATGTGGTTGTCATTGCCCTCGCTGTCTTGGCAAGGCATGAACTCTGTCGTAACAGAGATGGTGGGTACACAGAAATCAAACGGAGTGCGAAGTATCTCGTTCAAATGAGCCTTGTCTTGGTTGACACCCTCGATACGACGAGTCTTGTCGGATATACCTACGGCTATCATGCCGCCATCGGCATTTGCCATAGCGACAATAGTGTTGGCGAGAGCCTTCGGTTCGATGTGAATGCTCTTGCAGTCGAATGTCTGCCCCTCGGGCATCTGACGTATCTCTGCGATAGTATATCTCATAATCTGTTCACTCCGCTTTGGTATGGCAAATCAACTCGTGTATATCCACATTGAGAACCTCAGCTATCTGTGCCAATGTCTTCAAGTCTGGTTGTGCGTGGTTGTTGCACCATTTCGACACTGTGGCAGGGTCCTTATGCAATGTCTTAGCTAACCATTTACTCATAATACCTCTTTCTGCCAATACTGTTTTGATACGATTTAAATCCGCCATACTTCAATTATTTGTTGTGTTTGTCGCAAAGTTACTACTTTTAACCGAGAATATAGAATAAATCCACATAAATCTGTCAAAAAGAGTGTTATTTTCCCAAATACAAAGCATTTTTGCGTTCAAAATGACCTGTTTCGTACCTTCTTATATCACATGAATTTCTTCACTTGTATATTCGATGAAGTGGTTTGTAACCACCTCATCAGTGCATATTGGAAATAATTTTTGCCGTGAAAAGAAGAAAAGACCTGCACCTCAGCAACCCATCCCCTTTGCATCACTTGACTTTATACGACTTCTATATATACAGCCAATAAGGTAAAGTTGTCAACCAAAGTCTTTACAAGCAGATGAGATACTTTCAAAGTACACCATAAACCGCAATCCACTCGACTTTATACCTCTTATATATATACAGACAATAAAGTAAAGTTGTCTGTATATCCATATAAGAGAATGGGTATCGTTACAACAGCATCCTATCCTATTTTCTCTTTTCACGGCATCTTTTGATTTCTCTTCTCTTCCCTCATTTTGTCATCCAAACCGCACATTTGCACGTAAAAGCAAGTTAAAATAGTTAATTCTTCACTTTCCGTAAACCCACAAATAACACCCAATCCACTTTTCTACCGTATTAACTGCAAATAATTGGTAATCAACTACTTCTAAATACTCTTTTTGACTTTCGTCCAAAATGCTCACGCTCGACATAGCTTAAGCAAGCTTAGCTCTGT
>CAMCLD010000076.1 GCA_945875635.1 uncultured Prevotella sp. | reverse complement strand
CGAGAAATCGATAACCAACTCACTATCTTTTAGTTATTTTCGTCGAACTCACGTTATTCTTATAGTCTGAGTAAAGTGTTAACGAACCGATTATTGTCAGGAATATGCAGATGAAGCTCCACATAATGTTCTGCCACGCTGTTCCCGAATGGGTGAGGAGGGCACGTACATTATATACAGAACCATATACAAGAAGTAGCGTTATAACAAAAAGCACTATGCGCTGAATGTTTTGCACGAATTGCTTCCATGCCAGTCCAGATCTTTCAACTTCTGTCAACTGCTCTGACAAGCATTCTTGCGCTTTGTCTGGTTCGAATGCAATACAGTCGAATCCGACTTCTTCATTTTCATCTTCGTACAATGGACCATCTCCCCATTTCAGGTACTGGTTGTGGCCAGCTATATACACTCTTGTCTGTTCATTATATGTCTGGAGTTCATTGAGCAGTATGTCAACCGAATAACAGTCATCTATGTCATATTCATAATCATCAACGCCAATACAAAGAATACCATCTTCGTCTAATTCAAGACTGGTTATATGGCATGATGTACCATCGGGCGCAATACATACTACATCCCAGTCCATGCATTCATTTTCTATCTCGGTAAGGTATTCTACCAGTTGGCCTATGGTCGTCAATTCTATATCTACTTCCATATTATTAGATTTTTAAACGCAGTTTCCCATTTTCTCTTTATTCTACGTATCTTGAAGCTTTTTGGTTCCATCTCTTCTGCAAGTTTTCTTAAATGTTGAATAGAATTCTTGGGAGGATTACTTCTAAGTATCTTGGTGAAAATAGAGTCAAAGAGACTCGCAAAGACCAATGTACTGATCACGATTATAATAATTGTTAATGTACTCACAATATTTTAGTTAATGGTTTTCTTTATATGAATAAACACTCCTTGCCCATTGTCATATGGACCATGATAAGCACTGATGTCTTCTATGTGGTAACCATATTTGTCGTAAGGCTCAATAGAATGCGGACCTCTGCAGTTCTTATCCAGTACCAATTCTAGAGGTAGGCTGTTGATGGCATCCTCTTCCGAATAGTATTTGTTGTGAGCAATGAAAAATTCTTTCAGGATGACATCTATCTCTTTGAGAGAAACAATACTCCAATCAACCTTTGGAAGTGACGTTTCTGAAATTGACAAATCGCCCATGTACGAGTACACCTTGAAGTCATCTACATGATGTGTTGGCAGTCCTATTATAGATTCGTACTTAGTGCCAATGGGAACTTTGTCTTGTCCATCTATCTGCAAATAGCACTTCTCCTTATTTTCGCATATATACATATTCCACTTACTGTCACCGACTTCTGCCAGCTCACGTTTCAGTATCTCGTTGAGTGTTACCTCATGTGCAACCTTGCTTTCTTCGTCCACATAACCTTCAACTCTGGCGATACCTTCGTGGAAATAACAGTTGCTGCCATAGAGGATTAACGAGTCTCTGCCGGCAAGTTCCTCGTCAGTGTGAGAATAAACTTCATCTACCATCTTGTTGCAGTCATCATAGTGATGTTGCATATATCGATGTGCAAGCAGTTCCTGAGCTTCTGCAAGGGTGTTAACGTGGCCAAGAATCTTGCGCCCACTATTTCCGTAAAAGTCGTCACTATAGACCACGAATTTTGTTTTCTTTTCTTCCATCATTTCGTTCTTTTTGTTTGACGCTGCAAAGATAGGAAATTCATTTGATACGCTTCAGTTCTGGCAACCCTTGCTGAAATAAATGCTTAAAAGACTGGAACTATAATTCTTTGGCAATCCATTCGTTTGTATCAATCAAAGCATAACCAAACTCCACCTTTCTTGTACCATAATGATTAATAAAATCTTCTGTAAGTTTATTAAAGCTCATTCGTCGATTAGAGATGATAGAAATTTTTCCATAGAAAAGTTCCTTCTCCGTTTTATCGTAGAACTTAATTGTCATTGTAGTTCCCTCCGAAATAGACTTGCTATTCATTATTTCTTCCGGAATTGTCACGAACATTCTATTTCCTTTTCCATTTGAGGTTTTAATAGGACCTGTGTTATGTTTAAAATCAAAGATTGTCATCATAGTTATGCTTTTATTTTTCCGTTTTTAATTTAGTGTATACATCGTTTAATAAAGAAAATGTTTTTTCATCCAAAGACACAGTCCCTTCACGATGTTTGGCCTGCTTAGGCTGGCCTGTTAGAAGGTCAATGTTGAAATAAATTTTGAATGGAGGTATTGTACATGCCTTCATAAATTCATGTGGAGTAAATTCCAAAAACTTAAAGTTAAGCTCCTCATCATCAGTGACTGCCACCACAAATCGGTAATGGTCTGGATCACGAAATGCTTGTTCCCATTCGGTTGCTGTTGCTGCACCAAAGTATGTGTCCGTGCGCTTGGTCATCTTGATTTCAAAATACCATGTAACACCATCATTTATTGCTGTAATATCTGCTGGCGATGCTGTCACTTCTGCAGAAGAATACCCACGCTCCTCTAAAAGTACTTTGCAAAAGGCAGATTTTGCTGAGACATCAGATTTCTTATTCTTTGCCATAAGTTATTCCGTTTGTTATACGCGTCTTAACATTACTCCGTTATCACAATCACATTCTCGCCAAGTCCGCTTGCCTTCAAGAGTCCAAGGTTGTTGACGCGGATGATTTGGAGGTTTGGGCATTCATCAAAGGCGAGTATTCCAACAGCCTCTATATGGTCTGGGATATACACGCTTTTGATATCCGTGCGCTTTCTGAACAGACAATTACGGATTTCATCGACAGAGTCGGTAATGGTCACATTGCCATCCTCGTCAATGGTGTATGCGTCCTTGTCGCCTTCCTGTTCAAAGTCATCCTCATGGTCAGGATACTCGGTCAATTCATTGAACGCTTCCACCTGAGAGCGACTCAATTGGCTAAGCACAACAACAGGGATGTCCAACTCGGAAGCAAGGACTTTCAGCTCGTTCTTAATATGCACCTGCTCTTCCGTTCTGGAACTACATCCCTCACATGTCATCAACTGCAGATAGTCGATGATGATGAAGTCAACACTGAGACCGTCTATTGCATCGCGAATATCACTAATCTTGACTGATGGGGTGTCATTGATAAGAATATTAGCCCATACATCGGTTGGCACTTCTGCCCCCATCTGTGCAGCGAATCTCTTGGCAAGCATCTCCTTGCTCATCTCCATTGAAAAGTATATAGGATGGTGACCGTCACGTGCCAGAGCCTGTGCCAATGATACAGCCATGGATGTTTTGCCTACAGCAGGACGACCATGAACGACTGACAATTTACCCTTTGGGAAATTCCTTTGAATAAAATTGGTGTTTATCATAACTATGTGGATTTTGTTTTCTGCGGCAAAGGTACAAACTTTCTTTGACTAGCTTCAGTTCTGGCAACCCTTGCTGAGAAATGACACAGCTATTCTCCATACATTTGTGCATACATTATCTGTTTTCTCTTTAAAAGTTTAGTATGTTCTGGGGTGGTAATGTATTTGATGTATTTAGCGTATGGTTCACTGGACTTGTCTTCAGTATCTATGCCATATTCTTTATGTAAGGTCTCGTAGTCGTAGTGATAATCAGCTATTTCAACGATGACTTTATTGGTGTTTGGATGTTGATAAATAATAGTTCTCAGGTTCAACTCTTCTTCAAGGAGATCGACCAATGCATCTGTCGACATATTTTCTGCAAGTTCTACCAGAGTCTCCTCCAAAAATAAAAGTTCACCTGTTCTCAGGAGAATAATATAACGAGCAAGCGACCTTTTTGCTGTATCTTCGTAGTCAGAGTAACTTCTTAACTTGTAGGCAATGTTTTCAACAATTGCTTTCTTGACATCGTAGTTTTCATTAAATCCAAACAAAAGATGAAGCAGTTTATACCATGCCTTATCTACGTCTGATTCGCGGCAATCCTCAAATCCATCAAGTAATAGTTTATATTCTGCCGAAGGGGAATCAATTATACTACGTATACCACGACTTCTAATAAAATCGTCAAAGTATTCAAACTCGTTGCGCTTAATCTTAAACAACTTACAGTCTTGTTTTGTAAAGTTGTAACAATAACAATGCTTCATATTTTTAGTTTTAGGTTAAATAATTTAATTAAACATATCCTGCAATGATTGCAGATTATCTTTTCTAATGTATTTTACGATTGGTCTTAACTTTTCGTGCGTCTTTTCTATTCCATAGTTCACGCATAAGGTGGAGATTCTATGCCATGCGTAGTCGTAGCCGGAACGGAACGTGCTACTTCTATGTATTTTGGCTGGACTCAATGTAAATTCTACATCAAGCTGTTTTCGTAGTAGTTCCATCCTCTTAGGATCTTCATAGAGGTCTCTATAGAGGTCTCTCCATCCAATGTCATTAACCTGCCCTGTAGAATAATCATCGGATTTCATCTGCAGGAATAGCCCTCCAATTCCATCTATCCAGGTTTCTTTGGGAACAATCAAGCAGCGCATTAAATCTCTGTTCGCTTCGACCTCCGTTGCCATGTTGCACAGATGATGCATGCCTACGGTTAGGTTTGTTATTCCTTCATCGTTGAGCATCTCGTTCTGTCGTTTGAAATGTTCGTATAAATCATGATGATAAATCTGGAATAGCATTGCGTAAACAAGTTCGACATCCATCTTAAGGACTGCATGAATGAACCCCACATTTATATATATGTTCGAATTCGTGTCAAAGGCAAATGTCCTTGTGATGGAGTTGTCGCAGGTGTAGAGTATTAACCACTTGCTTATGTATCTTCTACAATAGCTCGTCCGCTCTTTCAACAGTTCCAAGGCATCCTTTACCAAATGAACGATCTTCCACGTTTTGACTTTTCCCCCGTTCGGCAGTTGCACCACGTCCTTGTCGGTGAACAGTTTGTCAATCTCTTTCTGAGATGTTTTGCACTCTATATTGTATAGCCTGTCGAGTACGATATTATCATACCTGTCATACTTTGGCATGATGCCTACATTTCCCCAATACTTGGGAGCAGACTCATTAGAACATTTTGTACAAAGATTGAATAAACGTCTACACTTCGTACATCTGTATGCATAAGGATAAGGTTGGTCATTCAAGTTCTTTCCACAAACATCGCAGAAATCCACATACTCATGGTTCTCACCTTTTCGTAAGAAATGCAGCATCAGGTTCTGGCGTGACAAATTCCCTTCACACATCATTTTTCTTATGTCTGGGGAGAAAGTGAAGAGCTCCTCATCATAACGATTGTATATCGCACAACCAATAATATCTTCAAGGCTGTAGCCTCTACCATAAAACCAGAAATTCGGGAGCCTCTCATAACGTTGTTTTTGTTTGTTTTTCAGATAGTCAATGGGAGAACAACTCTCTATTTCCGCATAGATGCTTCCTGCAATTCTTTGGGGAACAGGCTTTTCGCACAACATATAGTAGTACTCGTGAATCAAGACGAACCAATACACAAATGTGACTAAGTCCTTTTCTTCACGCGCATTCTCCATATTGACAGTAGCCTTGTCAATACGTTCCAGTAACTCTACTACAGCCTCTATTGCTGCTCGTTTATCTCGTTCGAAGCGGGTCATTATATTAACGTGTTATTGATACATCATGGAATATTAATGTGCTGATTCTATTGCTTCAAGCTTATAATCTTTCCACTTCGTAGCCTTTGCGTATGCTGCCATTGAATCCTGGGGGACGCGGATGACTGTTTGTATTTGGAAAGCACGGCGCTTCATTTGTATTGGTTTTGTCCAGGGAGCAACGATTTCCTTTATGCCTGTATCAATGAAAGCATTCCAACCGATGCTTTGAAGAGTCTGAGGCATCTTGACCGTTTTCAAGGATTTACAATTCTTGAAAACCTCGTACTCAATGCTCTGCAATCCATGAGGAAGATTTATCTTTTTCAGACTAACGCAATATGCGAAGGCTTGACTTTCAATCGTTTTTATGCCTCTTGGTAGTTTGATTGCCTTAAGAGATTCGCAGGCACGGAACAAACTGTCGCTTATTACGCTCAGTTTATTTGGAAGAGATACATTGACAAGACCAGTACAACCCATAAACGCACCCCAACCAAGATCTATTGCTGTTTGTGGCAGTTCAAGTCCAGTCAGTTTCACACATCTTGCAAACGCATACTTTCCAATTGAAACGAGACCTTCTGAAAAGTGTATCTTCTCTAAGTTCTTGCAATCTTCGAAAGCATAATCGCCGATGTTTGTAACGGTACTTGGCAAGGTCAGTTCCTGTATATTCTGCATCTGATAGAAACATTTGCTACCGACAGACGTAACACCCTCCTCTATCACTACTTGACTGAACTTGTATGCTGGGTCTATGTGAACAGGGAATTTGCCTGAAAGGCTTCCTGATATATACAGCACTCCTTCGTCCGTCACCTTGTATGTCATCATTGTGCGGTCTTCCCAATAGTTGCGACCTTCATATAATATGTTTGCCATAATATTTTTGTTGGTTTTAGTTTACTTTATTTTTTCTCTCACGGCTCTCAGAATCTCTACCATTGCCCATGTGTCCTGTTGGCAGTAGAGGCGGAGGGCTTCGCGACGCTCTGCTTTGGTGTTCATGTCGCGAGTAGTGCCTGGCGCAGCATCATAGTTGAGATAGGTGACGTATGCCTGAACACCATTGCCAACGGCATGTTTCTTCATGTCGTCGTACGAAAGCGTCGGTACAAGCACAGGGAGTGTTTTCTTGATAGA
>CAMCLD010000075.1 GCA_945875635.1 uncultured Prevotella sp. | reverse complement strand
CCTAAGTTCAAGATAGAAGTGCAAAATCCGTAGTGTGGCGCAAGCCTTAAAATCATGAAAAACACTGCGGAGGTTTGCCTAAGCGGCAGGAGGCGCAAAGCCTCCTGAGAGCGGAGCTGGAGAAGAGAATCCGACAAGCAATGTAAAAAAAAAAGAAAAGAGGAGACCGAAATCTCCTCCAGATTAGTTAACTTTGCATTGCTTATGTACAAACAACTAACCTTGGAGCAATGCCTTAAAAAACATTAGAAACGTTGAATATTCATCTTCTCAGCTATCTCTCAAATTTCCTATCGCCACTTTTCTACCTTTTACCAAGTATTTACATATTTATCAGCACTTTGTAAAAACAGTATATGAATCAACTCATTTTTTTGAGATGTTCATGGCTGAAATTTTTCCATCGCTGTCGATAGTTGCCGATATGGTGTATCGTGGTTTATAGTGTCCACCCTCTCTTTCTATGTCGAGTGTACAGTCGCTTTTTATTTTATGTGATATTTTGCCGTCTGCAGTCTCATGTAATGTTACCTCCGATACATCGTTTATATGCCAATTAAGGTTCTTGACATCTGCTTGGTACAAATCAACCATGTATTGCTGTACGTCAATTCTTGTGGCTCCACTCTTGCCGTTGAAGTTTGTCAGTCTTGACGTGACATACGATGACAATGCTGCCTTGTCCTTGCTGTTGATGGCTATTAGGAAGCGGCGCAGAGACTTTGTTGCACTATCCTTGTCAGCCTGTGTCAATGGGTGCTTCTCATTGCTTTCCTGTGCTTTTTTCGATTCCAGTGCAGTTTCCGTCTCAATGGTTTCTTCTTTTGTCTCCTCTTCGTCTTGTTCTTCCTCCTTTTGTGGAAGACCTACTTTTATAGTATCTCTTACTATAGTGACGTTAGTCTTTGGGGTATTGTCTTGCCTTGTATTGGATTTTTGTTCTGTTTTATGCGCCTTTTCTGCATTCTTTCTGTCCATCATGTCTTTATAGAAATAGAGTCCAGCTGCGCATATCACTCCTGCAATTACTAAAGATACAAGTATCGTTGTAAGCCCTCTGGATGAATTATCCTCGTTAGAATCATTCTCTTCATCATTATTGTCGTATTGCTTTCTCTTGTCTGCTGAGGTTTCATATACAGGTGTGCCAATCACCTCGTCTTTGTATGTATTGTCATGAATAGAAGAGTGCCATTTTGTGCTTTCCACCGTTTCTTTAATGATGTTATCATCGTCTCCAGATATCGTAATGCCGCAGTTTGGGCAAACAGGAGCCTTGTCACTAACTACGTGACCGCATTCCGGACATTTTATCAGCATAGTGAATTATGTATTGTTAGTTTAAATTATGTTTATTTTCTGTGATATCTTATTTCTCTCATGGTGTGCCTTCCCATCAGTCTGCTTTTGTCAACATATCCATTGACGCCATTGATGTGTCCCTTGCCAGTATATTGCCATGCAAATATGTCTCTTTCGTCAGCAAGTACAGGTTCTTTTCCGTTGTATTGTGCAACCATTAGTTTGTATCCGTCTAATGCACCTACTAAATATTTGTTGTAAAAATTGGTGTAGGTATATACGAGAGGTTTCTGCTTGTATTCTTTTTCAACAAGGACAAGAAATTTATGAAGGGAGTCGCATAGAGCCTTTGCCCCCAGTCCGCTATTTACTTCAACGTCAATCATTGGCACTAGGTCTTGGTCTTGTGGACGACACTGAGCCCTGAAGTTCCTGAGTTGCTCTTCCTGAGGCTGTTTGGGTCTGTAGAAATGGTATGACCCTACCTTCAGACCGTTTTTCCTCGCCATATATATGTTTTCCTCATATCTCTTGTCTATAAAGGTCTCTCCTTCTGTGGCCTTCAGATAGACATAGAACATTCTGCCATTGTCTCCAACGGCTTCCCAGAATACGTTGCCTTGGTAATGACTCATGTCAAGTCCATGAACATGGTTGCATGTATCCTCACATTGTATTGAATATTGTGCCTTGGCCACTACTGACGATATCAGCAGAACCACTATTATTGAGATGTTTCTTGCGTTCATAACTGCAAAGGTACAAAAAATTGTATTATATCAAGACAATCAACATGCCATAATTGAATGTCTGGCGGTTTTTTAAAGTTCTTTTTGAAAATAACCGTGTATAATTGGCGTTATTACAAAAGAAAATACTAATTTTGCGACTGATTAATTTAAAACATATATTGTAGATATGATTAACATTACTTTTCCTGATGGTTCTGTTCGTTCGTATGAGCAGGGCGTGACAGGTTTGCAGATTGCCGAAAGCATATCACCAGCTTTGGCACGCGATGTTTTATCTTGCGCGGTTAATGGTGAGACAGTTGAGTTAAATCGTCCGATTGACAAGGATTCAAAGGTGCAGCTCTTCAAGTGGGAAGACAATGAGGGAAAGCATTCTTTCTGGCATACGTCTGCCCATCTGCTTGCAGAGGCTTTGCAGGAGCTTTATCCTGGCATACAGTTTGGCTTTGGACCGGCTATTGAGAATGGTTTCTTCTATGATGTCCTGTTGAAGGATGGAGAGTCTATAAAGGAATCAGACTTTCCGAAGATAGAAGCTAAGATGAAAGAACTTGCAGGTAAGAAGGAACCAGTTGTCAGAAAAGAGATTAGCAAGAAAGATGCACTTAAAGACTTTGGCGATGCCGGACAGACATATAAGTGTGAACATATTGACCAGGATTTGGAAGATGGAACCATAACGACATATACCCAAGGTTCCTTCACGGACCTTTGCAAGGGACCTCATCTATTGAACACAGGAGCAATAAAGGCTGTCAAGCTAACAAGTGTGGCTGGTGCCTTCTGGCGTGGTGATGCTACCCGCGAGCAAATGCAGCGACTGTATGGCATCTCTTTCCCAAAGAAGAAGATGCTTGACGAGTATCTTGTCATGCTTGAAGAGGCTAAGAAACGCGACCACAGGAAGATTGGAAAAGAAATGGAACTTTTCATGTTTTCTGAGAGGGTCGGGAAGGGACTGCCGATATGGTTGCCAAAAGGAACAGAGCTGCGCCTGCGCTTGCAAGATATGCTGAGAAAAATACAACGACGTTATGGCTATCAAGAGGTTATCACTCCACATATAGGTTCAAAGAATCTTTATGTCACAAGTGGTCACTATGCTCATTATGGTAAGGATTCATTCCAGCCAATACACACTCCAGAGGAGGACGAGGAATATATGCTGAAACCAATGAACTGCCCTCACCACTGTGAAGTATTCGCATGGAAGCCGCGTTCATATAAGGATTTGCCTCTGCGCATTGCTGAGTTCGGAACAGTTTATAGATACGAACAGAGCGGTGAGCTGCACGGACTTACGAGAGTAAGGTCGTTTACCCAGGATGATGCGCATATCTTCTGTAGGCCTGATCAGGTTAAGAGTGAGTTTGTGCGTGTCATTGACATTATTCAGACTGTGTTCTCAACATTTAATTTCTCAGACGATAATGTGGAAGTTCAGATTTCCTTGAGAGACCCTGAAGATACAGAGAAATACATAGGGTCTGACGAAATCTGGAATACTGCAGAACAGGCTATAATAGATGCATGCAAGGAGAAAGGCTTGAAGGCCAGGGTTGAGTATGGAGAAGCTGCATTCTATGGACCAAAACTTGACTTCATGGTTAAGGATGCTATAGGAAGAAGATGGCAGTTGGGAACAATTCAGGTTGACTATAATTTGCCACAGCGTTTTAAACTGGAATATACAGCGGATGACAATTCCAAACAGGTGCCAGTAATGATTCACAGAGCTCCTTTTGGTTCAATGGAGAGATTCTGTGCAGTGTTGATAGAACATACAGCTGGTCATTTCCCATTATGGCTTACACCAGACCAGGTGTCAGTATTGCCAATATCAGAGAAATATAACGATTATGCCAAGAAAGTGGCAAAATATCTTGACCAGCAGGGTGTAAGAGCAAACGTTGATGACAGGAACGAAAAGATTGGCAGGAAGATACGCGACAATGAGTTGAAACGCGTTCCATACATGGTTATTGTGGGTGAGAAGGAATCTGCCGAAGGTCTTGTCTCGATGCGCAAACAGGGTGGAGGAGAGCAAGCCACAATGACAATGGAAGATTTTGCAACAAGGATAAACAATGAGGTTGCTGAGCAACTTAAAGCAACTGTTATCCAGCCTGAATAACAGATGGATTGGTTTCCAGGCATCTGGTTCTTATATTTCAAAGCCATGTCAACTGCATTCAGAAGAGTGCCGCTGACATGGCTTTGATTTTTTTAGAATAGAGAATGAACACATCTTTATGATAAATGTTATCCTATTTCAACAACTGTTATTCCAGCCCCTCCAAACTGTACATGCTCGTCACGGTAGCTTCTTATGTTTGGAACGCAGGAAAGATACTGCCTTACTAATTGGCGCAGAATGCCATTGCCCTTTCCATGTAATATCCGTAGTTGTGAGGCTCCTACAATTATTGCGTCATCTATGAAATACTGAACTTGCAACAGTGCCTCGTCTGCTCTGAGACCTCTGATATCGAGTTCTTGCTTGAATTGCTTGTGCCTCTCATCTATCGTGTCACGTGTCATCCTGCTTGTGCTGGTTTTTGTGCTCTCTTTTACACAGGCAGCAAGTTCAAGCCTGTCTGTTGGCATTTTGGTACGCATGTCACCAAATACTATGGTAGCCATTCCTTTATCTAAAGTCGTAACCTGACCTACAGAGGAGAGACCTTTGATTCTTACGTGGCTGCCTATTTCAATATTCACATGTTTAATGTCTTCTTTCGGTGCTTCAGCCTTCCTGCGATTCTCATCAGCGAGCCTCGCCTTTCTTTCTTTGTGCCTTTCCCTGCGCTTTTCTATCTGGTCTATCTTTCTTGCTATTTTTTCTTCGTTTTCAAGCCTTTCCTTCTCCGCAATGTCTTTTCTGTATGATTCAAGTTCCTCCCTGATACGTCTCGTCTCATTGCGTTCAGCCTGCTTTTCCTTTATTTCTCTGATGGTGTTCTCTATTATCCTGTTTGAACCGTCAAGCATGTCTTCTGCCTGTTTCCTAGCATCGTCTAATATCTCCCTTCTCTGGCTTCGGGTCTCTGCAATCTCTTTCTCGTACTTCTCAATCATTCTTTCAAGTTCTTTCTCGCGCTGGTGAATTGTCTGACGCTTGTTTTCCCAGTACCTTTTGTCCCGCACGATATCCTGAAGATACTTGTCGCTTTGTATGTACTCTGAACCCACAATGTCACTCGCATATCTGATGACATCATCTGGCAAGCCAATCTGACGGGCTATCTCAATGGCGAATGAACTTCCAGGCCTGCCTATGGACAACTTATATAGTGGACGCATTTCTTTCCTGTCGTAGAGCATGGCACCATTCACAACTCCCTCATGGCTGTCTGCATAATGTTTCAGGTTTTGGTAATGAGTTGTTATAACACCCCATGATTTCTTTGAAAGCATTTGGTGAAGAATGGCTTCTGCAATGGCACCTCCTATTTGCGGCTCCGTGCCAGATCCAAACTCGTCAATTAACAGCAGCGTTGAGTCGTCACAAGACTTAAGCATGATTTTCATGTTGCGCAGATGTGACGAGTAAGTACTCAAATCGTTGTCTATACTTTGCTCGTCTCCAATGTCAATAAGTATTTTTTTGAAAATACCAGCTCTCGAAGAATCTCCCAAAGGAACAGAGAGACCACATTGAAGCATGTATTGCAATAATGCCACAGTCTTGAGACATACGGACTTGCCACCAGCGTTAGGACCAGATATGAGTATTATCCGCCCGTTCTTTCCAAGTTCAATATCAAGAGGAATAGTCTTTCTTCCGTGTCTTGCAAGACTAATTGCAAGGAGAGGATGCTCAGCAAAACGCCAGTCCATATAAGGTTTGCTGGTGACTTTAGGCTCGTTGGCCTTTATCTTTTCTGCAAATAGAGCTCTAGCCCTGATGAAATCAATTACTGCAAGGAGACGGTATGACTTAATAATATCATTCGATAAAGGGCGAATCTCTGCCGCCTTGACTTTAAGAATCCTGATTGCCTCCTTTCTCTCCTCTGACTCAAGTTCCCTTATTCTGTTGTTTGCCTCTACAACCTCTGTTGGTTCTATATATACAGTCTTGCCAGAAGACGACTCATCGTGTATTATACCCCTAATCTTCCTTTTCAAACCTGGTATGACAGGTATGACTAATCGGCCGTCCCTTAGCGAGGGAGAAGCATCCTTCTCAACGAACCCGTCTTTTTGAGCCTGTTTCAACACTTCGGAAAGAGCCTTGGATGCAGAACCTTCAACCTTCAATTTCTCCCTCCTAATGTTATACAATTTCTCAGAAGCACTGTCCCTTAACTTGCCATATCTGTCTAAAACCTTGTCAATGCTTACCTCAAGTGACTGAAAAGTCATAACGCCCTCTGTCAAGGCAAACAGTGTAGGATAGGCAGGGACATCATCAGAACCTTTGAGAAACATGACTATTTTCCTAATAGAGATAATAGCCCGAAGAAGACCATGCAGTTCCTCTTCATCCATCCATGTCCCTTCAATTCTTATTCTTTTTATACTATCACGAACATCTACAAAGTTGTCCAGGGGAAATTCCTCATGTCTGGCAATTATACATCTGAACTCACGAGTTTGTGTCAGGCTTGTTTCAATGAATGATTTGTCTGTAGAAAAAGACATTTCCGATACCATTTCAGCACCAAGATTTGAAATGCACTCTTTCGACACTAACGAGCGAATAATGTCAAAACCAATCTTCCGTTCAAAATTATCAGGATAAATCATAATGCAAAATTAGCTAATTTCATATTCTTACGCAAAAAAATATTTGAAAATTTGCAAGATTGAGAAAAATGTATTACCTTTGCACCGCTTTTAGACCAAAAGCCTGTTTCTAACAGAAGGAGAGATGGTAGAGTGGTCGATTACAACGGTCTTGAAAACCGTCGTGCTGAGAGGCACCGGGGGTTCGAATCCCTCTCTCTCCGCAACAGAGTCCTATAAATCGAAAGATTTTCAGGACTTTTTTATTATAATCCTGGCGTGCCCTTCAAAAATTACATTTACGACCAATAGTGTAGTTTTATACATTTTCTATATCATTTCATACAATCCATCTGCAACGATTTGCTTATAG
>CAMCLD010000074.1 GCA_945875635.1 uncultured Prevotella sp. | reverse complement strand
GGTTGGAGCAGCTCTTGGCTGTCTCTTGATACTATCAAAAAATCAAAGATCACTGCCGGATATGCCCCAACCAAGGGGCGCTCATCTCCTCATCTCTGACAAGTCGACGTTTTCGTTGTCTGCCTTACGGCTTCGCCTGTCTGATTTCAGCGGTGGATTATATCCGAGAATCGGATGGTCTGAGGAGTTTACCTCTGCCGTAAAGCACGACCTCCGAATTTTGCGAACGCAAAAGTACGTAAAAAAACTGAGACTACAAAATTTTCGACCTTAAGAATTGTTAAGGCGAGCGTTATTTCTGTTCTCGCAACGCCGTTTTTACTTTATGGGGCGGGAAAAAGCAACGAGTGTCCCGGCTTTAACGAGACACTCATGGCCTTCAGTTTTCATCAAACCCTTACGCCTTATGGTAGCGAGCAAATACATATACATAAAGAGCTGCATAATCTGTTATTGTTTTTGCAGTCTCCAATGAACTTAATTTAATATCATCACCATGAGCAATTTTGTTTCTCTTGTAATGTAAGTCACTTGCTATACGGTCAAATCCTTTACTGTCGCGAGAGAACAGCAGTTTTTGAGGTAGGCCGACAAATTCTTCTGCCCAATCGCTAAGTCCTTTCTTTCGTAATCTGACACCATGCTGCTGATAATATATATCAGACAGCAATGCTTCAAAAAACAATGCGAGATTGGTCAAGTAGGTAGAACGGTCGTAACTATCTGTGCTTGCAAACCAGTATTCATAAAGATTTTGCGGAAGCCTCCTGTTGAGATTGCTGTTTTCAGAGTGGCGGATGAAATCAAGAAAGTCATCAATAGAGGAATCCAATTCATATTCTTCTCTTATCATCCAATATTTGCAGAATGACAGTTCTTGTTTCATAATACGTCCAAGCTCTATCCAGTCAATATCCTGTCTGAACTTGATAGCAGGTCTTGTTTCTGTATTTTCTACCTCGTGGATTTGTTCTTCGCTCTCATCTACGCCATTTGAAACCTCAAATGTTGGTTCGGGATTTATTGCATTGCCAGTCCATACTACAAATAATCGGCCATTATCGGAAATAAGCTCCAAATCAATAGACGGGAAGCGTTTTTCAACATCTTCTATAGCGCGTATTACAACATTGCGACTAATTTCCTCATCAACGATTTCATTTATGACATCTATAATTTCCGTCAGTTCCTTTCTTCCGTTGTCAGACTTCTTAACTTCATTAAAGGCTATAGAACGGATTTGTGTATAAAAAGAATACTTACCCTCCCTCAAACCTATTGTTGAAAATTCACACTGACTATAATAGGGTTCATTCTTAGATATTTTCTTACCATCAAAATAGAAAGGTTGCGTATCGCCGCAATATGATGGTAAAATATATTTAGCACGCTTATTTACAATTTCTTCGAAATCACTTCCGATGGCTTTTTCCTTTAATTGTGCTAATACCGTATCAATTTCTTCAAACCATTTATCGTCAAGGATTTCTTTTACACAATTAAGAATCCAGTTTGTCTGGCCATATTGAGTGGGATTTCTCCAAGTGTATTCAGGGTAATTCTCTGTATAATCCTTATGGCAGAAATGATTCTCGTCATGAACGTCAGGACTACAAAATCTTGTTATTTTTGTGCGGAAAGACTTATATTGAGGTATTGAATAGCCTTGCTCTTTAAGATATATCTCTAATTCAGAGATATAAAATATAATGTGTTTTTCTATAAAATCCGAAATACTATCATTAATATATTTACGGGGTGCACCATAATACCACTTGTTTTGGTCGGTAAATATACTATACTTAGGTTCCGTTTTTGGTCCAGCTGCTGGTGAAATTTTATAGATTTGTTCATATCTTTCCTTGGCTTGCTCTGTCGTGAGTTCGTTTTCGGAATTATATATAATACGAACATATCTTTGCTGAGCATTTGCAAGATATTCATCCTTGATTTGGATGGCATCACTATCAATCCAATCAACGAATTTGCCATAAGAAAGAATCCTTTCAACGAATTTTTGCTCGAATATGACACTATCAAGTTCTTCGTTTTCGAGTATACTCTGCAATAGGTTCTCCGCATTGTCAGGAAGCAATGTTTCTAAAAGTGTTTTTTGAATAACTTTGTACACTTTTTTATAAGTGCCCATTGTACCAACAGGAACCAAGAATTGCCCTTTACCCACATCAACTAAATCAACACCAAACTGCGCCAGAAAATCAGAGTTGGTATCACCTGCCCAAGATTTATATTTTTCAATTGAGCAAAAAAGACATTCTGATTTAATTGAACGTGCAGAATCTATGAGAGTGTGGTGCAATACGACATTGCTCATCACGGGCTCTCCCGACATCAAGCCATTCCATGCTTTTTGTAAGATTTGCCTTATACGTTCTTCTGACTTTCGAGAATATTGCAGGCCTATACGTTCTTCAATCTCACCTCTAGTTAGTTTGTCACGATAATAAAGGAGCAGGATTTCGCCATCTCTATAAGCTTTTTTTGCTTTATCTCCTGTGAAATATCGTTTATTCTTTGAGCGAGTTTTCAACAAATCTCCGTATTCAATGAAAGCATTCCTTATGTTCTCAGTAAATCCGAGGCTCTCATCATACGACGAGGGAATGATGTGCTTTGAGGTGACATCATTCCAATCCTCAATAATCTTTCCTGAATTAGAATTAACAAATGATTTCCATTCATTTGCCGTTCTTCTATATTTTAACTTCGTATTACCGTGATGTTCATATGTTGATAATTGATAGAAGTTTTTTACGACCCCAAGAATAGCATTATATGATTTTTTATAGTCTTTCTCCTCAATATAATACTGTATAAAGCCAAGAGGAATCTTTTCAAGTATCTGCTCAGTTGGAGTAAGTTCCACCTTTTTGGTGGTTTCCAAACTCTCTGATGCACACAGATTACTCCCTTCAAGTATTTGGGACATTATTTCATCATAAAGATTTTTATAAAATTTGTTGGGTACCTTTCCCTTGGATTCAATTTCTCTTATGAAATCCTCAATAGTCATGCTGGCATAAGCCCCTAACTGACGAAGTTGTATCTGGGAAAAATCCTTAAATTCTTTTACTAACATAATATGCAGGATTACTATTTTGTGAGTAGTTTTACGAAACCCAATGAATTTTCTGGTAGATGATACTCCAGTTTCCCATTGTCACGAAGTTCCATAAGCAGACGGCCTAACAGGTTGGGGCCTATATACTCGCCATCCACGAGTTTTGTGCCCCATGTGTCGGCTGTCTTCTTGGAGATGGAAGTCTGGTCTTCAACGACAAAAGAGTCTTTGGTGCAAAGCAGCGTATCACGGAAATCCGGCCTCTGCTCAAACTTGACGGAGAGACAGAACTTCATCGCATCTACGATGATGCTGCCCCAGTCACTGCGCCGATGCGTCTTCTCCCAATGCTTGGCGGTATATTTGGGGTTGGCAGCCCTGTACACAGCATTGATGGGTTCTGCATCTGTGAACTTCATCATCTGGAACAGCTGCTCGGTGTTCCTGAACTGGATGCCGTTCACCGTCAAAGGGGTACAGGCGAAATTTCCGAGTATGCCCCATTCGTCTGTCGTCTTCCGAATGCAGACACACCTGTCCGCAGGGTATCGTTCGATGGAATAATACGCCGGATAGTGCTGGTGGATGAAAGGTGCGATACTATAGAAACTCATAACACTGTCATTTAATCTCTGTCTGAGAACCCTCTATCAGTTGTTTCTTATTATCCAACTGCACCTGGTCAATACGAACAATCTTCACCTGACGGTCATTCAAGACAGCCCTGTTGGTGCCTAATGAGGGATTCTTCCAGTTGTACGGCCATTCTATAAAATCGACACCTATGGAGAGAAGAAATGCTGACGCAGCCTTCTCGCCTTCGAGATCAACCCTTCCCGTGAGTTTCTTGGCAAGGTACTTGCGAAAGTCCTTGCCGTCAAGAGAAAACTTGTCGGGGATAGGCTCCCCAAGTTTCTCGGCAGCTTTATGAAGAATAGTAAGGTTGACCGGCTCTTTGAAGGCGATGTAATTGTCCTCGCGCTTGTCTGGAACTTCAACGGTATAAACATAGAACTGTGTTGAATTCGGATTCGCTCCGGCATAGTGCGCCGCGGAACGATAGTGAGAGGTTATATATACGCCAAAGCCAAACTTCACCTTGCCGTCTCCTTCGAGAGCATGGGCAAGGTCAAATTCCGAGAAGAGAACGGACGAACCGTGATAGAATATCTCCATAAAAGCACTTTTATAAAGTGCAAAGTTAGTGCTTTTCGTTGAAACAAGCAAAATAATTGAGTTAAGTAGTGTAAAATCGAAATAACTTTCTCGAAAAAGCATTAACTTTGCAAATCAAAGGCACTTAGTTTCTGACAAAATGCGAAATTCAATGGACAAAGAATTAAAGAAAATCATCAACGACCTCAATGACAAAGGCTGGAGTTCAGCCCGCCATCCTTGGGATGGTGAGAAGCCAGATAGTACCTTTCTCTTTGCCGTCTGGGAGAGTTTTGGCGAGAAAAACCTTTGGCTTTACTATGACTGGCATTCAGGAAAATATTTCTTCTTTGTTTGGATTGCCAGAAAAGCAGTTCCATTGGCAAAGAGCAAATCGTATGACATTTTGAAAGTTGGTGTTTACATCACACAGGAATACGGGCACATCATTCCTCTTGCCAGACACACTGCAAAGGTGCTTCTAAACAAAGGCATCTATGCCACAAAAGCGATGGCAACAATCCAGTTGATAGACCAAGACTACGAGTCATTCCTTATGTTGGTGAGTTGGTTTACCAATGGTAAGTATGACGACAGTTGCGCCGGACTGAAGTCTGACGGCGATAAGCCATACTTCATCATTGGCAAGGTGGATGTTGCCATCAGGAAACTGAAAAGGATGGGCTATAAGACCGTACAGACTTACAATGAAGAGGGTCAGAAATCCATCGAGTATGTGATTGACGGGAATTTCGGTGTCTTTCAGTATGATTGGGAGGCTATTCGTACAGAAATGGAACAGTACATCGATGACTACATTCATAACGAACTTAGTGACTGCATCTGGAACAGCAACTACAACGAAGAGAAAAAGGAATGGCTGTACGAATTGGACTTAGGAGAAATGTACCTTGACAGCATCAAGTATTTCGCTAAATCGTGGAATAAGACCAAGCCATACAACATCAAATGCAAACTGACAGATTCGGACTCAGGCATTGGCTGTGGCCTGGTGTTCAAGAATGGTTTCAAGTATTGACATTTGCCTACAAAAGAAAAGTAGCCCGCCTGTTGTAAATATCAGGTGGGCTTTTTAATTACACGAGCGACCGACAACGATGAATAACGACCGATAACCGGCGTATGCGACCCGAAAGCAACCAAATACGACGAAAGCGGAGGTATGCCATCGGATGCGACCGCATACCTCCGCTGTTCTTCAATTACCCAAAGGTGAAAGGGTGGATGTAGAAGTACATGCCGGGGTCTTCATACTCATACTCGTTGATGAAGTCCATCATCTCCTCAGTGGAACGCTCGCCCTGCTTGATGCCGGTTTTCTCACACCACTCATTGATTGCATCGGCGATGGTGGCGTAAACATCTTCGCAAACGTCCTCGAAAGGTTCGCCTGATGAAGACACACAGCATTCTTCCGTGAAATAATAGCCCTCGTCATGCACATAATAGATGTCGCATCCACATTCCGTCTCTCGGTATACTATTCCATCAGCAAGAATGAGATTGTTGTGCCTGAGAAGAAGCAGTTCAAGGATGGGGAATCATTCTACTCCAATCTCTTTCATGAAATGACAATTCCACGGGTGCAGAGGGACAATTGAACCGTATCAAACCTACATCTTTCGGTTCTGAAGAGTATGCCCGGGAGGAGCTGGTGGCTGAACTGACTGCTGCATTGACGGCACAGCGATACGGCATGACCAAGCATCTGAAAGGTGATTCCGCTGCCTATCTGAAATCCTGGCTTGACTCACTGAAAGAGTCTCCTCAGTTCATAAAGACCACGTTGATGGACGTGAAAAAAGCCAGTTCGATGCTCACACAGCACATTGACAAGATGGCGTTGGAGATTGAGAAGGAAGAATCCGTCAGGCAGGATAACGGAAATGGAAAAAGCTATCTGTCTGTAGAGGACGAAGACCATGCTGTCTTAGCCTATAATGGTTCCGCGGTGTTCATCCAGCATCACGAGAAGGAGGACTCCGTGAAAGTCGCTGTCCCAACGGATAAAGGACTGTAGGTAAAGTTCACCCTTCCCTATGACCACGACCAATCCATGGACATGAACATTCAGGGAGTACATGAACAACTCCAGGACATGAAGGAATATCAGCAAGAAGAGCATGTAGCCAACCGACGAAGGAGCGAGCGGAGAGCCGAGCTTGCTCGAGCTATCCCGAGCGAGGAGGAGGAAGACAAAGTCAAATCCGCCTTTCATCGGTAAAGTTGTTCATGTCAAAGAAATATTATCAGCCGCAAGATGTGTTGTCTTGCGGCTAATTGTGTTATTCCATGTTCTTTGCGACACCCATAAAGAGCAATTCATCATATTTGCCCTTGATTGCAAAGGCAAATGGTCTGTCTAACCTCATTGTCAGAGGTTGCGGCATTTCATCTGGCGGCGGACATCCCAAGTCGCATTCTGCTATGGTCAGAGCGGCTGCTTCAGTACCTTCTTCCTCCACGTTGATGACGCACTGCTGCTTTATCTGACTGATATGCGCAGGTTCGTCTGTTATCTTTGGGAAGCAATCATCCTTGTCAAACATGTTTCCAAGTCCCAACTCACGCAGAACATCTTCAAATGATAGCGTGTTGTCGAATCGGAAGCGTGGCATGTAAAAATCCACTTCGCAAATGTCGGTCTCATCGTCCATCCAATCTACCGTTTCCATAATGCTCTCAATGCTTATTCCCTCTTTTGGCAGCACCAAGACCATGCTATGTGCATGATCCCGATAAGGCAGACGGATGACCTGATATTTTTCTGTCTCAGCGTATTCTGCCTCTTCAATGTTCTGATACATCATCTCAACGTCTGTCTCTGAACCATCTTCATTATAGAAGGTGTCCGTTTCTGTATAGTCAGAGTCGAACGGAGATTCCCATTTCCCATTCATGTAGATGGCATCAAGTACAAGCATCAAGGCATCCTGACCGATTTCTGTGTCGAGAGACTTTATCATCTGGTGGGTGTTGTCAGATACCCATTTGTCTATGTTCTGTTTCACATGCTCCTTCTGAGCAAAGTTGGCATGATGAGCCTCTGCATCATAAACATTTTCAAGTTCGTCAATATAATCCTCATGGATGGTGTCCATTGACTTGTTATACCAGATACTTGATGCGTGCTCCAGTCTAAAGTTCTCATCATAGGCGGGTTCCAAATTGCTATTAAACCCAAGGATAAGTTGATTAACCCTTTCATAGATAGGGCTATCATAGTCCATACCTTCCTGAAGCATTTCAAGCATACGGCATAAGCCAACAGGCGAGAAGACGATGTTACCTTCCGTCTTTGCCAATAGTTCTCTTGCAATGA
>CAMCLD010000073.1 GCA_945875635.1 uncultured Prevotella sp. | reverse complement strand
AACTTGCGAAACTTAAATATAAAGACCGATTAATCCACACCATTAATCATTGGTGGATCAGTTGAGAAAAGAAAAACCGTCTTTGAATGGAATACCTCTCCAGGTCGCAGAGATGTAGATGGAAACTGTGGATGGTTGGGAGAATCTGAAGGATGCATCGTTTCAAGACAAACAGACGACCTGAATGGATAGACTATCGCCTTCTTTCCTTTCTGGTTACCCTTCAGTCCATTGGCAGTATAGATGTGTATTGCCGGTTCGGTAGTATATACCGTAAGTGCCCTGCCACTTTGCGTATCGTAGAGTATTGCAGCCGGATGGCGCAGACTTCCCGGATGATGCAACATGAAAGTGTGGTCGTAGCCTTTCGTTACCTGCAACTGGGGATGCGAATCGTCAATGGCATCTCCTATCAGGCGCGGACACATGAAGTCGAATGGTGTATTCCTGACATTCATAAACTCACCTGTAAGATTCTTATGAGTGTCATATACGGCTATCTGCTTGCTGTCAATCCAAAGATGCTGGGAGGTCACACTCCGGGCAAGGTCTCCTGAGATATTAAAGAAAGAGTGGTTTGTCAGGTTAATGACTGTAGGCTTTGTTGTAGTGGCGGTAAAGTCAACATCAACGGAGTTCTGCTCTGTCAAAGTGTATGTAAGCATAACCGTAAGTTCACCAGGAAAGCCATTCTCACCATCGGGAGAGATATATTTGAGCACTATACGCTGGCTTGTGTGTTCAACAACGTCCCACACTCTATTCTGGAAACCGGGGGTTCCTCCATGGGATATATGTCCCTTGCCAGAATCCTGCAAATGGCTCTCAACTCCATCGAGCGTAAATGACGGACCTTTAATCCTTCCAACATATCTGCCCATCGTAGCTCCAAAATTCTGTCCTTTGTTCACATAATCGTCAATATTGTCATATCCCTGGACTACATCCTCAAAAACGCCATTCCAGTTAGGAACCATTAGGGAAACCAAACGGGCACCATAGTTTGTGACACAAGCCTCGACTCCATTGTCGTTTGTCAACACATAAAGAGACACTTGCTTGCCTTCTATCGTAGTATGGAAAGAATCCAAACAAAGTCCTGATTTAGTACAGTTCGACTGACCTGTACAGCATACTTTGGCAAAACCCAGTACGCAGAACAGTAATGTAAAGATAGTTCTCATAGACATAAATGAAGGTTTTATAGTTATTGTAAAAACTGTATTTAGGTTATCTATTGCAAAGCTAACCATAACATCCCAAACTTGCAAGAAAAAACACAAACATTTCTCAATAAGGAAACAAAAAAGGCTATTTTTCAACTTACAACTCTCAAAGTTAACATAGCATGCATAGATTAGAAACATTAAAGACATATAAAATCAGGCTATTTCTATTAATTTTGCACTCAGAAAATAAATAATGACGCAAGGCTTAAACCACCTCACATTAACCATTGCTAATTTCATTTTAACTCAAGCGACCTTTTCAATTTGACAGAAACTGTAACAAAGATGGCTGACTCTCATGAACCTAAAATCCGCAACTAATATTGATGCTGACTAATTTTGCAGTTCGCTTCTCCATCAGACGATAGTCTTGCCACTACAGACGTGATTATGCATGGGGCATGCCCAGCTTCCCCTTACCCCGTCAGGCATTACAGGGGCTTTATGCTGTCGTTTACCCGCGAATTCGGTTTCTTAGCCGTCAGTGAATGCAAAAGGGTTCTGATATGGCTTGTCTTGATTTGCAGCACTAAGGTAAGTGAAAAATCTGACATGGCAAAATCATGAACTGCTAGGCTTTGCCGCTTGCCGCAAGCAAGAACTTTTTGTTGTTCAGGTACTTATAAAAAAGTTAAACTAAAGTGCTGCGGAATTTAGGATGAACTTGAAAGATGAGTATCAGTCATCTTTTTTTATTGCATTATTGTCAGGAAAGAATAAAATTTGCTAACTTTGCGCTCATTATGATAATTATTCTGACTATACTCGGTTATTTCGCAATACTGCTTACTGTTAGCAGGGTGACAGGAGGGAAGACAGACAACGACACGTTCTACAGGGGTAACAGACACTCTCCATGGTATATGGTAGCTTTCGGGATGATTGGAGCATCAATATCTGGAATAACATTTGTTTCTGTACCGGGTATGGTGTTGAAAACAGATATGACATACATGCAGACATGCCTGGGGTTCATACTTGGCTACTTTGCAGTAGCCTTCATCCTGCTGCCAATATACTACAAGAACAACCTCACTACGATATACTCTTATCTGGAACGCAGACTCGGGTCCAAATCGTACAAGACTGGAGCGTACTTCTTTCTGCTGTCAAAAATGACCGGAGCTTCAGCAAGGTTTTATGTAGTATGCTTTATCCTTCACAATTTTGTATTTGATGCCATGGGAGTGCCATTCATTGTCACTGCAGCAGGCATGATATTACTGATATGGCTTTACACCAGAAAAGGTGGAATAAAGACTCTTGTATGGACAGATGCCTTCCAGACACTCTGCATGTTTGCCGCAGTAGTACTCATTATATATAATGTAATGGACTCGCTTGGCATGGATGCCAGTGAGACGGTGAAGGCCATTGCGTCCGACAGTCATTCAAGAATGTTCGTGTTCGACGACATCATGTCAAGACAATATTTCTGGAAACAATTCATAAGCGGCATTTTCATTGTTATTGTAATGACAGGTCTTGACCAGGATATGATGCAGAAGAACCTTACCTGCAAGTCGCTTGCAGATGCCAGGAAAGACATGTGTACTTACGGCTTTGCTTTCGTTCCCGCTAATCTGCTATTCCTTTCACTCGGTTTGCTGCTTGTAATACTGAGTGGCAGGATGGGGATAGAGCTGCCTGCCAAAGGTGACGACTTGCTACCATTGTTCGCAGCATCGGGAACATTTGGCAACAGCGTCCTCATGTTGTTCACCATAGGCATTGTGGCAGCCTCGTTCTCAAGTGCCGACAGTGCCCTGACTTCAATGACCACATGTTTCTGCGTGGATATTTGCAGAAGGAAAGACGATGAAGCATTGCGCAAAAGGACACATATTGTCATGGGCGTGGTATTCC
The DNA here is from genome assembly GCA_945875635.1 of uncultured Prevotella sp. Lineage (GTDB taxonomy): Bacteria > Bacteroidota > Bacteroidia > Bacteroidales > Bacteroidaceae > Prevotella. The sequence continues at coordinate 4,766 of CAMCLD010000073.1, read as the reverse complement.
TGTTATTCGTATTACTCTTCAGGGCAGTAAACAGCCAGAGTGTCATAGATGCCATCTATACGCTGTGTGGATATACATACGGTCCACTACTCGGACTCTTTGCCTTCGCTATTATAGGAAAATTGAAAGCGAATGACAAGGCTGTGCCATTCATAGCCATAGCCTCCCCTATCGTTTGCTTCATCGCCGACTGGCTGACCAGCCATTACACATCCTACCGTTTCGGTTACGAACTTCTGATGCTTAACGGACTACTCACCTTCATAGGGCTATGGATAAGCAGCATAAAGTCCGACAAGCAGGAGAATGCGAAACAACTCTCTTGACTTGAACGAAAAAAATTTCAACATGCTTCTGGCTGAACACCGCATCAGAGAAGCTTGCCGCCTAATTCAAAACATAATGGAATATGGACATCTGACGATTGAGGGTATAGCGCAAGAAGTGGGATACAAGTCACGCAGCAGTTTCAGTAATGCCTTCAAACGAGTAACGGGACTGTCACCATCAGCCTTTTCAACTATAGCGAAAGAGAAATCACAATTATCCAAAATCTGTCATTAGATTTGGGATAATTGTGAGTAAACATAAAAAACTCGTTATACCTTAATTATATGTAAAGGTATTACAAGCCTTTTTCTGCCAGGTAGCGTTCTGCTTCAAGGGCAGCCTTGCAGCCTGAGCCAGCTGCAACGATAGCCTGTCTATAATGAGGGTCTGCACAGTCACCGGCTGCATACACACCCTCAACATTAGTACGTGGGGAGCCTTCTATTGTCTTGATGTAGCCAGTCTCGTCAACTTCAATCCAAGGTTTGAACACATCGGTGTTTGGCTTATGTCCTATGGCAAGGAAGAAGCCATCGATAGGCAAATCGTAACGTTCCTCGTCGGCCTCGCCCTTGCGCTTTACCACATGGGCACCTTCGACACCATTGTCTCCATAAAGTCCAAGCGTGTTGTGTTCATAAAGAATCTCTATCTTCGGATTCTCCTCTACCCTTTTCCTCATGATGTCTGAAGCACGCAGATATGGTTTGCGCACAATCATATAAACCTTTGCACACAACTGCGACAAGTATGTAGCCTCCTCACATGCTGTGTCTCCACCTCCGACAACAGCCACAGTTTTTTTCCTATAAAAGAAGCCATCGCAGGTGGCACATGCGGAAACCCCTTGTCCATTGTATTTCTTCTCATCCTCAAGTCCAAGATATTTTGCAGATGCGCCAGTGGCAATGATGACAGTTTCTGCCTCTATCTCCACACCACGGTCGGTCGTAAGAATATATGGCTTTTTGCTGAAATCAACCTTTGTTATCACACCATCTCGAATGTCAGCTCCAAAACGCTCTGCCTGTTGCCTGAATTCAAGCATCATCTGATTGGCATCGACACCTTCTGGATAACCAGGGAAATTCTCAACTATTGTGGTCTGCGTAAGCTGCCCTCCAGGCTGAATGCCGCAATACTCCACTGGACTGAGATTGGCTCTGCCGGCATATATAGCTGCCGTATAGCCAGCAGGACCACTTCCTATTATCAAGCAGCGAATATGTTCTCTCTTTTCCATTGTATATAATAAGGATGGTTAAAATTATAGTAATTCCTCAATTTGTGTCTCAATAGATGCAATACTCTCTGTTGGCTCAAAACGAGATATTACCTGACCTTTCTTGTTGATGAGGAACTTTGTGAAATTCCACTTTATGTCTGCTTTTGACTTATAGTCTGCATCCTGCTTGGAAAGCATGTCATCAAGGATATGGGCAAGAGGGTGCTCCATATTCCAACCTGCAAAGCCCTTTTGTTCCTGAAGGAACAGGAACAATGGTTCTGCATCCGGACCATTGACTTTGACTTTCTTGAAACGAGGGAAATCAGTACCATAGTTTAGCTTGCAAAACTCATGGATGGAATCGTCCGTTCCCGGAGCTTGCTGTCCAAACTGATTGCATGGGAAATCAAGAATCTCGAAGCCTTGCTGATGATACTTTTCATATAGCTTTTCCAATTCCTCATACTGAGGAGTGAAACCACATTTCGTAGCGGTGTTCACTATCAACAGCACCTCATTGGAATACTCCTTAAGTGACACGTCCTTGCCTTTTCTGTCTTTCACTGAGAATTCGTAAACTGTTCGCATTGTTTGTTTATTTATTTTGATAATGTCGTTATTATTATTAATTCAAGTTTCGCAAGTTAAAACTTGCTCAAAGGAGTTTCCTTGAGCTTTGCGAAAAAACAAGTTGACAAGTTGCTACTTTAGTTGACAAGTAAACAAGTTGACAAGTAAACGAGTTATTACCTCTTATGGTAACTTCCTCCCCTCCCCAGGGAGGGGCTGGGAGGTGGGCTTCAACTCGTTAACTCACAGCATGTCGATGACATGCGAACCAACGGTCACTGGCCGAAGGGAAAAGTAAACTTGAGTTATTAACTGAACCAGTAGCAACCATTTTCACTCATTGCCAATGCAAAAATAGCATTTTTAATCGACATTTCAACCATTATATGAGGTTTATTATAGTTATTTTAGGGATTTTTCCCTTATTGATAGGTTATTTCCCCATACTATTATACATTTCTCTATTGCACGTATCAGATTAAAACGCTAATTTTGCAGCAGAAACATTATTAACGACCAAAAACATAATTATTATGAAAAAGTATTTCTCTATTGCCACAATGGTGTTGGCTGCATTGATGTCAATGACTATAGTGTCATGTGACGATGACGACGATATCGCATACACTCTTGAAGGGACTTGGGAAGGAGACATGTATATCCAGTCTTCTTACAACGGGCATACGTATGATGCCACATACTCTGAGATATGTTTCCTCAAAGACCCATACAAGTGGTCATCCGGAGACGGCTACTGGGTTGACTACTATAGCAATGCCCCATGGGACTATGTTGCCAACCACATAGACTGGACGGTAAGGAACGGAGTGATTTACGTACATTTCGTGGAGGAGAATTCTGATATTCAAATTCACGATTACAGTCTTAGTGGTTCATATTTCACAGGACGTATATACATGGGAAGCAAATTCGTGGACTTCCGCCTGCGTCACACGTCATCACCAAACTGGAATGAATTCGGATGGGGCTACGACTATTGGGATGATTATCACTACGACTACTGGTCAAAGGGTGACATAATGAAAGCTCCTGCAAACAAGAATGAAAGCCCAAGACGCAGTTTAAGAACCATTTAGCTTCATCGGTGGTACAATCCCTATAATATGCAAAGATGTCTTCATGAATTCATGAAGACATCTTTGCATATCAGGTTTCCCGCGCAGGCACATGCTTTATTCTCCTGTTATTGATAGGCTTGAGCCTACATCACTTCAATCCCCAGGATATGCTTACAAGTTCCTTGTCAACAGCCTCAAGTTTATTTTCCAGTTCATCAGGAAGATTACAGAAGAAGTCTATTCCTGTCATTTTCTCTATGTAGTCTATATTAACAACATAAGACTTAAGTTGATTGTCGTTGTTAGACTTATGCTCCACCCAGAATCCCAATGCCTTGTAATCATAGTCTTTCTTGTCTGAATTATATTTCTTGCAAAGCAGAGCCATGTAGTAATATTTAGGAACTATTAGTCCACTCCCAAGAGTTCGCAGGACAGCATCTGGACGGCTCGCAGTCGGCTCTATGGTACCGCCTTTGCATACGAACAACGTATCGCGGAAATTACTATTGTTCCACTTTCTCACCTGACTCTCCATATTAGACCACACTCCCGCATTAAAGCCATTCACCTGAGGTTGCATGTTAGTGAGATAGAAAGTCTGGATGTTTGCCTCACGTGAACACAGTCTGTCGGCAGAGGGACAAATATGTCCATGATCATAGCCTGTGTTCCAATAAGGGTCAGAAGTGAAATAGAATTCAGAGGAAAGTGATGGGTCATAAGGATATTGCGCCTCACCCTTGCTGGCATCGGCATAATACCTTGTAGTGTTAGCTACACTGTTCGATGCATACATCTGGTAGCACGACCATCGTTGAGCCTTCTTGCCACAATCCCACTCAACAGAATAGTTAATCCCATACTTACTTGTTGAATGTATCAATACAATGGTGTTGCCACCTTTTACCTTCGGAAACTCGAGACGTGAGTATGCGGCATTGACCTTTGGGTCATTTGCATTGTCGTTGCGCATCTTGACAGAAGCTCCACCTCCACTCTCTTCATCATCGTCACTGCTGCATGCACTGAAAAGGCATGTTACCAATAAAGGCAATAATAACAGTCTTGAAAATTTCATCATCACAGTATTAAACAGTTAATTGCAGGGAATAAGACACATTCCATTCCCGCTCCCTCCATGCATGACAGAATGGCTGAACTATATCGTATAGAATAAAAAAGTGCAACCAAGCGCATATGCAACTACGTTTGATTACACTCTAAATCTAAATGGTAAATATCTTTATTACTTCTTCAGCTTACCATAGCGGTTCATGAAGCGGTCAACACGACCTGCAGTATCAACAAGCTTGCTCTTTCCTGTATAGAAAGGATGAGAGGTGCTTGAGATTTCGACTTTTACCACTGGGTAAGTTTCACCTTCAAATTCTACTGTATCATTTGTCTTGCATGTAGAACGTGAAAGGAACATATCGCCGTTGGACATATCTTTGAATACGACGGGGCGATAGTTTTCTGGATGAATACCTTTTTTCATTTTGTTGTTAAATGTTATGTTATAAAAATGTTGTTTCCACTTTGGGCTGCAAAGTTAC
>CAMCLD010000072.1 GCA_945875635.1 uncultured Prevotella sp. | reverse complement strand
ACTGCCAAAGCCGTGACAGTCGTCATGGAGACGTTAGACTTCATCCACAAACAAGATGTCTTCGCATTGTATGTATATACGCCAGCTTGCGCAGCACCCTACACCCTACATTATTTGTGTCTTACTGGTTGATAATCTGTAAGTTACGGAATGTAGGGTACCTTCTGACCCTACATTCACCCTGCATTCTCCCTACATAATTTTGGGTAATTTTCTTCATTAATGGTAAAAAAATGATTTATAATTCCGATTTCCAGATTCCATGGCACATCCTATGTATGGCAAATGTAGGGTGAATGTAGGGTTGAGACGTACCCTACATTACGTATATATCTGATAATAAAACATTTAGATGTAAATAATGTAGGGTGTAGGGTTTCTGCGGCAGTCGGGATGCTCTTCCCTAAAGGCTTTAAGTCCGCCAAGTATGTCGGAAGTGATGAAATGGGAAGGCAATGTGAAAGTATATTCCGCCACCATGACGAGGCCGATGGTGGAGGTGGAATGACAGCAAACGCAAGACCTTTGTACCAGCCATGATTGTTGCCATTGATGGTTCTCTCAGGCTTTAGATATATTTTCCCATTCGTTCTGCAACAATGCACAGCGCACCGACACGCAAAGCGTGCGGTGCGTCTCTATAGCATTGTAGGACAACAAGCATTTGTTGCTTTTGTAACTTGCTTTAGCAAATTTTTCGTGAGCCATCGCCGATAACGACATCATATGCAGCAGTATGTCTTCCGAATTTATCTGCAAAACGCTTCTTAGCATCTGCTATGAAAGCATCATACAATTCATCTTTAACAAGATTGATAGTACAGCCTCCAAAGCCACCTCCCATCACACGACATCCTGTCACACCATTTTCTTTAGCCACATCACATAGGAAGTCAAGCTCGTCACAAGAAACCTCATACTCCTTGCTTAGACCATGATGTGTCTCATACATCTTTTGTCCAACAGTCTCATAATCACCTGCTACAAGAGCATCACATACAGCCAGGACGCGGTCTTTCTCCCCAAGAACGTAATGAGCACGCTTATAGTCCTCTTCACTAACAACATCCTTAACTGATTCAAGCATATCCCAGTCTGCATCACGCAGTGTTTCAATTGTCTTTTCTGGATATTTCGCTTTCAAGGCTGCTACAACATTTTCGCAACTATGGCGTCTGTCATTATAAGCACTTGAGGCAAGTTCGTGCTTGACCTTTGAATCAAGTAGAACAAGACGATATCCTTCAGGTTGGAATGGGAAATACTCAAACTCACGACTTCTACAGTCCAATCTCATAAGCTTACCTTGCTGTCCGAAGACGCTTGCAAACTGATCCATTATACCGCACTTCACACCACAATAGTTATGCTCTGTAGCCTGACCTGCAAGTACCATATCCCATTTGCTTACTTTATTTCCACCAAAAAGATCATTGAGAGCAAATGCGAAACAACTCTCAAGTGCTGCAGAAGAGGACATACCAGCACCAAGAGGCACATCTCCAGAGAAAGCAGTGTTAAAGCCTTTCACGTCAACACCCAGTTTCTTCATTTCCTGAATTATACCGTAAATGTAACGAGCCCAGCTCGTGTGTGGTCCGACAGGGTCATCAACTTTAAACTCCACTCTGTCTTTCAGGTCAATAGAGTAACACATCACTGTATTAAGTCCATTAGGACGAACCTCAGCCATGATGCCTTTGTCAACAGCTCCTGGAAAGACAAAACCACCATTATAGTCTGTATGTTCACCTATTAAGTTAATGCGTCCTGGAGAAAAATAAATATTTCCCGTCTTGCCATCGAAATGTTTGATAAAACGGCTTCTTACATGTTCAATTTCCATAGTGATATTTTCTTTTAATTTTTATATTAAAGTTAATATGTTAGTCAACCGGAATGTTCTTGTTGACATTCTTGCATCCGTACAATGCATAGTAGAACATATATGCCATGGCAATGAGTGGTACGATATAGCTTATCATGTAACCTGCATTGTCGGCGATGTAATTCTGTACAAGTGGAAGAACTCCACCACCAACAACCATCATCATGAATATACCTGAAGCCTGTGCTGTATATTTGCCAAGTCCCTCAGTGGCAAGATTAAATATAGAAGCCCACATGATAGATGTACAAAGTCCACACAGAACGAGGAGAAGGGCACTTACCGGTACAACCGTCATTGCAAATGAACTTCCCGTGAACAGAGGCATGGATGTTGTAACGTCCTTAGGTATGAATATGGCACACAGTATTAAAACCATTCCTACAAAGGTGGTGGTAAGCATCATCATTCTTGAAGAGACCTTTCCTGCTATGAAACCCGACGCAAAGCGTCCTACAAGCATCAGTAGCCAGTAAGTACCAGCGACAAAACCACCAATGGTCGCAGCATTCCCCAATATACCGGCACCTTTTTCAGATGTGTCTGCTATATAGAAATTCAGCGTTCCTGGAATGCCCACCTCTACACCTACATATACAAAAATTGCGATGACGCCAAGGAAGCAATGACGGAAGCTCCATGGACTATGCTCGAATACTGTATCAACAGTTGTTTTTCCTATCTCTGGGTCACTGATTGGAATGAAAGTCAGTACGACAAAAGCACATGCGAATACAGCCATGGCAATATAAAGCACTAAATTTATGTCTGACATTTGGGTACTCTTTGTAACAGTACCTATAAGCGCACCAACAAACATAGGAGTAAGAGTACCTGTCAGCGAGTTCAATGTACCACCAATAAGGTTCAGCTGATTGCCTCGGTTTCCACCTCCACCAAGCAGGTTGAGCATTGGGTTAACGACTGTATTGAGAAGACATACTGAAAAACCGGACACGAAAGCGCCTAAAAGATAAATATAGAATCCGGTCATGCCTCCGGGCATTCCTGACAGGAATTGAATTAGGACTCCGATGAATCCCACGCCAATACCAAGCAGGGCTGTCTTCTTGTATCCTATTCTTGTGAGAAGCTTGCCAGCTGGAATTCCCATGAAAAGGTATGCAAAGAAATTCATGAAGTTACCCATCATACCGAGAAGATTACTTCCACCTATCTCTGGCTGGTTCTTCCAGACTACACCAATAGGTGCTGCAAGATTGGTAACAAACGAAATCATCGCATAAAGAAACATCATTGTTATAATTGCAATGATGGAACCATTCTGTCTATTTGTTTTTTCCATTATTGTATAATTGGTTTATTGTTGAAATTTATTGTTCACTTGCTTACTCCAAACTTATATATTGTCTTTTGCTTGTATTCCTCACCAGGATTCAGGACCACAGAAGGGAAATAAGGATGGTTAGGGGAGTCTGGGAAATGCTGGCACTCAAAGCATAGTGCACTGCGTTTCGGGAATGTAGCTCCATTCTGTCCCTTATAGCCGTCTGCCCAGTTGTCAGAATACAACTGCATTCCGGGCTCTGTAGTAAACACCTCAAGAGTACGACCAGACACTGGCTCTGTCACTTTGGCAGCAAAAGACAATTCTCCTTCCTCTTTCTTGTTCAACACATAACAATGGTCATAGCCTGAACCATTTCTTATCTGTTCGTTATCCACATCTATATCCTGCCCTATAGCCTTAGGCGCACGGAAATCGAAAGGAGTATCTTCAACAAAACGAATCTCTCCTGTCGGAATACATGTATCGTCAATTGGAAGATAATAATCTGCGTTTATTTCGCATACATAATCATCTACCTTTGGAGTCGGATTTGCTATTCCCGTAAGACTAAAGAAAGCATGATGGGTTAGGTTTATAATTGTCTTCTTGTTTGTCGTTGCCATATACTCTATGACAAGCTCATTGTCGTCTGTAAAACTGTAAACGACCGTAGTCCTCACTTCTCCTGTATATCCTTCCTCTCCATATGGACTAACATATTTCAACACAAGAGTCTGACTGTTCATCTGCAAAGCATCCCAAACTTTTGCGTTGAAACCTTTTAGGCCACCATGCAATGAGTTGGGACCATTGTTTATAGGAAGGTGGTACTCTTTACCTTTCAATTGAAAGCGACCCTTGCAAATCCTATTGCCATATCTGCCTATAAGTGTTGACAGATAAGGTTCAGGACTGGCTATCACGTCCTGGATGTTGTCATGTCCCTGGATGACATTAGCAAGCTTTCCATCCTTATCTGGCACCATTATCGCCACAACGGCACCGCCATAATTCGTTATAGCTACTTCATATCCGTTTGTATTTCTTAGGACATACAAGTCTGTCTCTTTGCCATTAATTGTGGTTTGAAAATCCTGTCTTTTCAAACCACAAACGTTTTGCGTTTCTTCTGCGTTCATCTATTGTTTACGTTTATGTTAGTACTAATAGTAATTACATTGCAAAGTAAACGAAAAAAAATGACAGAAGCAAACATCTGGTGAGAATTTATCACCATTAAATCGTTAAAAATTATTTACGTGAGTGTTCTTAACCATTCAGCTGCGTAAATACGAAAGCAAGTCGGCAACAACATAACTGCTGCCTCCAATGAAAATCATGTCGTCAGGAGAAGAAGAACACATGGCGGATTCGTAGGCTGTAGGAACATCTGCAAAAGAGTCTCCATGCAGGGCATGGCTATGACCTATTTCCTGCACCTTGCCAGAAGGTATCGCACGCTTGGTGGAAGGAGCCGTCCAGTAATATATGGCTTCTTTTGGCAACATTGACATAACCGTTGAGATATCCTTATCATCAACCATTCCGAATACTATTCTCAGTGTACGGTATTGCTGTCTCACTATCTGTTTTGAAAGATAGCTCCATCCCGCAACATTATGTCCAGTGTCGCAGACGATAAGAGGACGATGTCCAAGGACTTGCCATCTTCCCATCAGTCCCGTTGACAAAGCTACATTAGCAACACCTTCCCTTACGGCTTCATATGTGATGTGAAGCCCACAACATTCTTTCAGTTGACCCACCGCATTAAGTACTGTATTCATATTGCGTTCCTGGTAATCGCCTGACAAGTCACCATGAATAGTGCCATAATGAAGGGTTTCATAAACTCTGCCAATAGGAAGGATTGGAGTTGAGCTTGTCACTTCCCTACTCTCCTCTGCTATTATCAGCTTAGAGCATGTTGATGCGGCCTTCTGTGTGAACACCAATTTCGTTTCATCTGTAATCTCACCTATTACGACAGGCACACCACACTTGATTATTCCAGCTTTCTCTCTGGCAATGTCAGACAATGTATTGCCTAAAAACTGGGTATGGTCAAAAGATATATTGGTAATTATTGAGAGAATAGGAGTTATGATGTTTGTACAATCAAGACGCCCACCAAGTCCAACTTCCACTACTGCCACATCAACTTTCTCATGGGAGAAATAATCAAATGCCATAGCAGTTGTAATCTCGAAAAACGATGGATGAAGAGGTGCAAAGAATTCTCTTTCATTATTTACAAAATCAACAACGTATTTCTCACTGATACATACCCCGTTAACTTTTATACGTTCACGGAAATCTATAAGGTGAGGCGACGTGTAAAGCCCCACCCTATACCCTGACTTCTGAAGGATAGACGCTATTGTATGGCTACATGAACCTTTACCATTTGTCCCTGCCACATGAATTGTCTTATAATCACGGTGAGGAGAACCAAAATGTCTGTCTAAGGCTATGGTGTTGTTGAGCCCCTCCTTATACGCAGAAGCACCCACACGCTCGAAAGCAGGGGTGCTGTTATACAAGAATTTTATAGCTTCACTGTATGTCATAATCCATTTATCAGATTGTCAACTGAAATAATTCTTGAATTTCTGGAAAATAGTACTTTTGGTTGATGCATCACCCTTGAAGTTGTCACTATCTCTGAAACTCTCAATGGCATTCTTCTCTTCGCGAGACAAAGTCTTGGGAACATATACACTAATATTAACGACTATATCTCCTATGCCTCTTCCATATCCCTCTACCGCAGGTAGGCCTTTACCTCTTAATCGCAACGTCTTGCCTGGCTGTGTCCCTGGCTCTATCTTGATTTTTACATTGCCACCTGAGATTGTAGGAATCTCTACATTGCCACCAAGAGTGGCAGTAGGAAAATCAAGAAGCAGATTATAGATAACATCCATACCGTCACGGACAAAAACATTGTTAGGCTCTTCCTCTATAAGTACCTGAATGTCACCATTAATTCCATTTCTCGGACCTGCATTTCCTTTACCCTGAACATTTACGACCATACCGTCTGCAACACCTGCGGGTATCTTTATCTCTACGACTTCCTCGCCTTTTACTATACCGTTGCCTCCACAATGATGACACTTGTTCTTGATGACAGAACCTTCTCCTCCACAAACATGGCAAGTAGCCTGCGTCTGTACCATACCGAGGAATGTTTCCTGCCTGCGTATCTCGACTCCTGACCCATGACAATTTGGACACGTCTCAGCTACACTGCCATTCTCAGCTCCACTTCCGTGGCAATGTTCACAAGGGACATCTTTCCTAACCTTGAATTTCTTCACGGTGCCAGTGGCTATATCCTGCAATGAGAGACGGACTTTTAGGCGAAGGTCTGAGCCTCTATATCGAGCTGGCTGACGCTGTCCTCCTCCAAAGCCACCAAAGCCTGAGCCAAATCCACCTCTACCGCCAAATACATCACCAAACATGGAGAAGATATCGTCAACTGAAAATCCTGCACCACCAAATCCAGCTCCTCCTCCCATTTGCGGTGCATCAAACCCAAACCTGTCGTAGTTCTGACGCTTCTGTGAATCATGTAACACGTCATATGCCTCGGCTGCTTCCTTGAACATAGCCTCAGCCTTGGGGTCATCAGGATTTCTATCTGGATGGTATTTGATAGCTAATTTCCTGTATGCCTTTTTTATCTCATCTTCCGAGGCGTTCTTATCTACGCCAAGAACCTCATAGTAATCTCTCTTCGCCATTTTGAATTAACAATTCATTTAACTTAGTTGACTGCTTGACATATTGACATACAAACAACTTATTGCCCAACCGCCACTTTAGCATGGCGTATAACTTTATCGTTAAGCGTATATCCAGTCTGTACACAGTCTATGACTTTCCCTTTCATGTCATCTCCCAGACCAGGAACCATAGCTATAGCCTCATGATAATCAACGTTGAAATCACATTTCTCTGTTTCTATCTTTTTGACTCCCATTCCTTCAAGCGTCTTGTTGAATTTCTTGAAAATAAGCTCCATTCCTTCCTTTATTGCTACCGGGTCTTCTGTCTTGTCTGCAAGAGCTCTCTCAAAGTCGTCAAGCACAGGAAGGATGGCAACGATTGTTTTCTCACCTCCGTTGAGTATGAGGTCTGCCTTTTCTTTAAGAGTCCTTTTCTTGAAATTATCAAATTCAGCTACAGTCCTAAGATACTTGTCTTTTAGTTCCTCTATCTCTTTCTGAGCCTTTTCTATTTCTGTGGGGGCTGATTCTGCCACATTGTCAGCATCATCATCATTTTCTGCTGTTTGTGTGTCCGTATCAGCAGGCTTTTCACAATCTTTATCACACTGACAATCTGTATTGCCATTTATTTCATTTTCCTCTGTATCAAGAGGTTGACCATCTATAATCTCTTTTTCTTTCATATCAATTGCTTTTTACTTTTAGACATAACTACTTTATTGACATCAAAAATCATGCCAATTGAATCCGCAAACAACTCTATATGTTATTCTCATTCATGTATAGTGACTGAATCCTTCAATGTAATTAATTGCGTTCTCAGAAAGGTTAATAACCATGAGCGGTCGAAAGATTGTATAACTGTCACTGTGCGGAGCACAGGAATAGAGGGATGAAAGCGTGAAAAATGAAAAAATCCGCTACTTTTGTTGGAAGTAACGGATTTTTTTGTACCTTTGCGGCGTGAGGGATGGGTTAACCTTCAGAGACCCGTTCTCATTCCAGCCAAGTTAAACGCTTGGCTTTTTTATTTGATAGAGTGTCCAATTTTTGCACTTCAAACGGTACACCCTAATAAATAGGTGACATTCTGGATAAAGATTGAAACCGATGGCAAGGAC
>CAMCLD010000071.1 GCA_945875635.1 uncultured Prevotella sp. | reverse complement strand
AGGTACAACACTCCGAGGAAAGTCACTCCCCATGTGGGAGTGTGGATTGAAACAAAAGTGGATAGTCTGTAGTAATCATTATAGATGTCACTCCCCATGTGGGAGTGTGGATTGAAACGACTATGAGATGAGCAAGCTGATGGCACTACTCTGTCACTCCCCATGTGGGAGTGTGGATTGAAACCTGTACCCTCCGAAGTCTTCCATCCTCTCCATGGTCACTCCCCATGTGGGAGTGTGGATTGAAACAAGGTAGAAAACAGATAGCCAAGGTCGATATCCGGTCACTCCCCATGTGGGAGTGTGGATTGAAACCTGTTAGCTCCAGTACGAACTCCTTACCCTTTGCGTCACTCCCCATGTGGGAGTGTGGATTGAAACTGAAAAGCTTTTTGTTACTACTAAAAGCATACCGTCACTCCCCATGTGGGAGTGTGGATTGAAACCCAATATCAGAGGAAATAATAATAATGTCAATTCAGTCACTCCCCATGTGGGAGTGTATATTGAAACTCTCCCTCAACAGAGGACTGTATTTTGAGAATAGTCACTCCCCATGTGGGAGTGTGGATTGAAACAAGCCGCTGGCGATAGCCGTCAAAGTCGTTATGTCACTCCACATGTGGGAGTGTGGATTGAAACGAGTTCGATGATGCGTTGTTCGCGTTCGCATAGGTCACTCCCCATGTGGGAGTGTGGATTGAAACTTCTGATTCTTGAAGTCGTTGATACCCTTTTACCAGTCACTCCCCATGTTGGAGTGTGGATTGAAACCAGTGTAAGCATCGAGAACATTGTTTGTCCTGTCAATATCCTACTAAAACATTTTGTGAATTCAAAAAGAAATAGTAATTTCGCAGTGTGAAATACTAAATGACATGAAAAATTGACGAAAGTGGAAACGTCAGGGTAGGTATGACTCTGTCTTGAAGTTTCCGTAACAACCTGTAAATAATGAAAACAATGAAGATAATAGCGAGTGTAATGACACTCATGGCATTGGTGCTTGTGGGATGCACAAGTTCACAGAAACCTGTTACTGGGAAATGTCATATCACAGGTTCGGCAAACTCACGCTTTGATGGCAAGAAGATATTTCTTGTTCCTATAACACGTCCTGCAACTATGGAGACGGTGGATTCCGTGGTCATTTCCAATGGTAAGTTTGAGTTTACTGCTGATACATGTGATATGCGTGTGATTCGTCTTGACTATCATTTCCGCAACAATGTGCAGGATTTGCTCGTGGTTACCGAACCAGGAGAGTTGCTCGTAACCATTGACTCCATCAGCAGCTGCAAGGGAACACCTCAGAATGACTCCCTTCAGCATTGGAAAGAGATGACCGAACGTTTCAATATGGAGTGCTTTCCATTCATGATTAACGGCAGGAATGCTGACAAGGCAGGAGACAAACAGACTTCCGAAATGATGAAAGGCAAACTTGACAGTCTGCGAAATGACTATCGCCGCCGTTCACACATCCTTGCCGAGAGTCTGGAGGAAGGACCATTGCGCGAGTTCCTGATGAAACAGTTTCCCAAGACTTACAAACAGAAGATGCCGGATGGAAGCATAAAAGAGATGCCATTCTTCCACTAATCATCCATCATAAACTTAATACCAAAAGACACTACAGTGGTTAAGAATAGAGAATTGTTAAAGGTGGCAATATCGGCAGCTTTCGGCATCGCCGTATTCTTTTTCTGGCTGTTTGGCTATCCTCAAGCCCTTAACTACCATGAGGAAAATCAGCTGTTCCTTTTTACGTGTGACTATTTTTTCAGGGACATCTCCGTTGTGGGAGGACTTGCTGATTATGTAGCCGAGTCAATAGTACAGTTCTATTATATACCTTGGATAGGAGCCATGATGCTTGGTATCTTGTATGGTACAATGCAATGGCTTGTTTGGAAAGTCTTTTACAGATTTGGAGGTAGCTATGTCCTTTCGTTCCTTCCCCCATTGCTATTATTATGGCACATGGGTGACATCAATGCAATGCTGTCATTGCCGGTGGCGTTAACTCTTGTCCTTGCACTGTTTGTCTTGATACGCAACAGATTTCTGTTGGCAGATGTCGTTATATTGCCGGTTGCTTATTGGCTTGTAGGACCGGTAGTTGCAGTATATGCCTTGTTGCGTATGATAGGAAGAGGCTGGAGAGTGTCCATCGTTTATCTTGCCGGCTTTTTTGTATGTTCGGTGGTGGCATATTGGCAACTCTCTTATCAGTACCCTTACAGTATGGTCCTTACAGGGGTAAACTATTATTTCCGACCGTTGTATCATCCTTGTCTGCAATTTGTGGCACCATTGTCCATACCAGCCATTTCTACAGTCACACATTATTTTAAGGCTAAGACAGGATGGAGAAAGCCTCTTTCCGTATTGCAAGTTGTAATGGTTGTCGCAATAGGTGTGTCAGCCTGGACAATGGGATATGACAAGGATATGTACGAGTTGCTTATGCAGGACAAACTCGTGCGAGAGGGAAAATGGAATGAAATAATCTCAAGGGCAGAGAAATATCAAGTGCCCACATCCTTCAGCAGCAATTGTGTCAATCTTGCCCTTGCTGCGACACGACAACTTGCCGACAGGATGTTTGATTTCTACCAGAGTGGTGAGGATGCCCTTGTGGCACCCCGAATGAGGGATAACATGTCGTCCTATCCGACAATGGAGACGTTCTGGAGACTTGGTATGGTTAATTCATCCTTGCGTTATGCCTCAGACCTTCAGGAGTCTATTCTCAACGCAAGGAAAAGTGGAAGGCTTACCAAGCGCATAGTACAGTGCCAGATGGTCAATGGCAGGTATGCAATAGCCCGCAAGAATATCGACCTGCTCAGACACTCACTCTTCTATTCTGAGTGGGCGACTAAGGCAGAAGCTATGCTTGGCGACGAGGCAGCCATTGACAATGACAATGAACTTGGAAGGGTAAGGCAATTGCGTTTCCGGAAGGAAATGGTTTATAGTTACGACGAGATAGACAAAATGTGTGGCTTACTCTTCATAGACAACAACTCCAACAAGATGGCACTCGACTATTTCATGGGAAATATGCTCCTGAAGGGAAACATACAGGGATTCATGCAGTATATGTCATGGGTACAGCAATATGGTGGCTATTATGAAATGCCACGCGGTTATAAGGATGCAGTGAACTGCATACAGAAGCATGGCAATGCTCCTGGTTCCCGCTATGCGGAATATGTCAGAAGGATGATGGACGGGAAAGGAGGTCAGGAATGAGAAAAGTTATATTATATATAATGTGTGTAGTAGCGGTGTCCTTGTTCTCATGCACACCGACAGTGGAGAATGCTAAAAAGGTTGACAGGCGGCCTTCCATATATCCAGACTATTTGGGAGTGACCGTACCGGCAGGTATTGCTCCTCTCAATTTCACTGTCATTGGCAAGGATGTCGATGCCGTCGATGTCGTTGCAAGGGGCTCCAAAGGAGGTGAGATACATGTGGCTGGCGATTATGCAAAGTTCGACATAGACGAATGGCATGAGCTGACAGAGAAAAACGCAGGTGGAAAGATAAGTGTCAGGGTTTGTGCCAGGGAAGATGGAGAATGGAGTGAATATAAGGAATTCCCCATATATGTCAGCAGTTATCGCCTTGATGAATATGGTGTCACATACAGGCGCATCCCGCCTGGATATGAGGTGGGAGGAAATATAGGACTATACCAGCGTAACATCCATAATTTCGATGAGACACCGATGATAACAGAGACGGCTGTGCCTGGAAGATGTTTCAACTGCCACACACCGGACAGGACAAATCCGCACCACTTCACCATGCAGGTGAGGGGAGACGGAGGTGGAACTCTCGTCCAGAAAGATGGCAAGCAGACATGGTATAATACAAAGACAGACAGTACCAAGGCAGCCGGAAGCTATGCTTATTGGCATCCTGATGGAAATTATGTGGCTTATGCCACTAATTCCGTACATCAGTGTTTCTTTGTCGGAAAGCATAAGCCTATTGAGGTCTATCACCTCTTCAGCAACATTGTGCTGCTTGACACCCGCACCCATGAACTCGTACTTGACCAGCGTCTTATGACACCAGACTGGCTTGAGATATTCCCATCCTTCAGTCCTGACGGCAAAATCCTTTATTACAGCACATCAAGAGCCTGCAATGTTCCTGCTGAGTATCAGAAGGTGAAATGCTCCGTTGTCTCTCTGCCTTTCAATGCAGCAACAGGCACGTTTGGCGAGAGAGCGGACACACTCCTCAACGGTGAGAAGGACAACAAAAGCTATGTGCTTGCACGACCTTCCTATGATGGCAGGTGGCTTATGTTTGTGAGGTGTGGCAGGAGCAATTTCCCGATAGCCCAGCCAGATGCTGATTTATGGATAATGGATTTGAAAAGCCGTAAGGCTAAGCCGCTTGAAGCTGTGAACAGCCGGCATACAGAGAGTTATCCCAACTGGAATGGCAATTCCCACTGGATAGTGTTCAGCAGCAAGAGACAGGATGGCATGTACACCCGCCTTTATTTCTCTTGTGTCGATGACAAGGGCAATGCCACAAAACCATTCCTTTTGCCACAGGAGAATCCAATGAAGTATTACCATGAACTTTTCGATGCTTACAATGTGCCTGATTTTACAAAGGACAAGGTGGATTTCGATGTGAGGACGGCACGGGATATAATATTCTCTGACAACAGACAAGAGGTGAGGATAAGATAGAATGACCTAAACACGATTTAGTATGATGAAGAAAATATTATCCAAATACTGGAAAATAGCGTTGCTTGTAGCATTTGCCTTGTCAGTAGTGGCATTCTGGAGCGTAGGCTATTCTTCTGCTCTTGCCTATCAGGAACAGTTCCAGATGTTCCTTTTGGATGGAGCATATTTCTATGGAAGGATTATGCTTCCAGGAGGATTGGCGGCATACATAGCTGAATTTCTGACACAGTTCTATCTGATACCTGTAATGGGAGGATGTATCATTGCTGTAGTCTTTGTCCTCATTCAGCTTGTCGTCTTCATGTTGGCACGTCGTAACGTCAGCAAATCTGTTGAAAGCCCTCTCGCCTTCCTGCTATGCTTCGTCCCTTCGCTGATGCTATGGCATGTGATGGGTGACGAGAGCGTCATGCCGGCTTTCGGAATGTCTCTTCTGCTAGCTCTCGCTTTCTTGGTTCCTGTGCCTCGGCGTATGACGCAATTGTCTGTATATGCACTACTTGCCATTCCTGTAGCCTATTGGGTCGTGGGACCTATTGCTGTGTTGCTGCCTGTTTATGTAGGAGTCAGGACATACCGCAGTAATGTGGGAAGGATGAAGGTGTTGGCTGTCATGGGACTTGCCTTGTTGTATCTTATTCTCATAATACTCTTGAGCCATTATCTTGTGCCTTATTCAAGCAAACAGCTTTTCTTGGGACTTTTCTACTATCGATTCCCGATTATTCTTCCTTATTCATTTATTCTCATAACGGTTGTCTGCATCTTGCTTGTGGCGGTGCCGCTCACCATTCCTTCTGCTCTGAACAAGTTCAAAAGATGGCTTGTCCCGGCTCTTGCCATCGTATTGGCTGGCATGGCTGTCTTGACAATTCCAATGGGATACGACAAGAAATCCTATGAGCTTATAGATTATGACTATCTTGTAAGAACAAAACAATGGAATAGAATCATCGCCAAGGCGGAAAGGCAGATGCCAGACCTGCCTATGAGCGTATGTGCAACTAATCTTGCACTCGCCATGACAGGGCAGTTGGGTGACCGTCTCTTCGATTTCTACCAGCATGGGACAGAAGGGCTGTTGCCAGCTTTCGAGCGCAACTTCTCTACAACCCTGCTTACTGGCGAGGCTTATTTCAATCTTGGACTTGTCAATACTTCCCAGCGATATGCGTTCGAGGCAATGGAGGCAATTCCTAACTATAATAAGAGTTGCAGGGTCGTTAAGCGTCTTGTGGAGACAAATATCATAAACGGACAGTATAAGGTGGCGGAGAAATATCTTGCCATGCTCGACAAGACCGCCTTTTATTCAAAATGGGCAGACAGACAGAGGCAGCTTATCAGAAATCCAAGAACAATAGATGCGCATCCTGTATATGGACCAATCAGGAAGATGAGACTTGTAAACGACTTCCTTTTCAGCGATACGGAACTTGACAAGATATGCGGACAGCTATTAATGCACAATCCAAAGAATGTGATTGCGATGCAGTATCTTCTTGCTTTCCCTCTACTCAATGGGGATGTTGGCACCTTCATGAACTATTATCAGTTTGTACAGTCAAAGGTTTCTGTCAGCCAGCGTGCATATCAGGAAGCTGTGGCTTTCGCATATATGCAGCGTCAGCAGATGCCTCCGAGAGGACTGATTCCCGATAATGTCTTGATGATGGCACGCGACTTCATGCAGGTCGCATCCTCCGAGGGACAGCACTCACCAAGACTTGAATCCTACAGAAATACATTCTGGTATTATTTGTTAAAGTCTCAACAGTAAAAAGCTATGAAAAAGACAATTTTGTTTATTTTCCTTGCCATGTCTTTGGTGGCTTGCAGGCAGGAAGTAGAGAATGCCAGGGTTGTTGACAAATTGCCTGTGTTGTTTCCTGATTATATTGGCGTGACCATACCATCAACGATTGCCCCGATGAACTTCAGTGTGGAGGGAGATGTGGAAATAGTGGATGTCGTAGCCAGAGGAAGCAAAGGGGGTGAGATGCACGTGCAAGGTGATTATGCCGACTTCGACATTGACGATTGGCATGCCTTGGTGGCACGTAATAAGGGTGGCAAACTGACCTTTACCGTCTGCACCAAGAATGATGGCGTGTGGACACGCTATCGTGATTTCGATATGTATGTGAGCAACTACGACATGCCGGATTACGGACTTACCTATCGTCGAATAGCCCCAGGATATGAGGTGTATAGCCACATGGGACTTTATGAGCGGCGTCTTGACAATTTCGAGGAAAGAGCTCTCATAGAGAACACGCAGGTAACTGGTATGTGTGTCAACTGCCATACCTCGAACAGGACAAACCCCGACAATTATGTCTTCCATGTGCGTGGCGACCATGGAGCTACTCTCATACACAACAAGGGTAAAGTTGAGTTGCTGAAAGCGAAGAACGACTCCATAAAAGGTTCCTTTGTTTATCCGTACTGGCATCCTTCGGGAAAGTACTGCGCTTTTTCCACTAACCAGACAAAACAGGGATTTCACGTGGTGAAGGACGAAAGGGTGGAGGTGTTCGACCTTTCTTCAGACGTGCTTGTCTATGATGTGGCAAAGCATGAGGTTATTCTCGACACACTGCTTGCCACAAAGCCATATTCTGAGAATTCTCCTGTCTTCTCGGCAGACGGAAAGACCCTTTACTATCTTACGTGTCTGCAACAGGATTACCCAGAGAATTATAAGAACGAGAAATACAATATTTGCAGGGTTAGCTTCAATCCAGACAACGGAACATTTGGGGATAGGGTCGATACAATATATAATGCAGTCGAGAAGGGGAAGACTGCCACATGGCCAAGACCGTCATACGATGGAAGGTATATCATGTTCACACAGATGGATTATGGATATTTCTCCATTTGGCATAAGGAAAGTGACCTGTGGCTGCTTGACCTCGCTACAATGGAAGCACATCCGCTGACAGCTGCCAATAGCAACGACGCTGACAGTTTCCACAATTGGAGTGTCGGAAGCCATTGGTTCGTTTTCACAAGCAGAAGGGATGACGGGCTTTATACCAATCTGTATCTCTCGTGCGTTGATGGGAATGGCAATGCTACTAAGGCTTTCTTGTTGCCGCAGAGAAATCCCAAGGAGTATTACACGAATACGGTTTATTCATTCAATACCCCGGACTTTACGTCGCATCCTGTTGATATAGACTCAAGGACTATATCCGTGGCTATTGAGAGTGACAAGAGGATAGATACTAAGGTAAGATAGTGCTCTTTTTCTTGTGTTTTTCAGCTGTTTTTCCCTGTTTTTCCTTGATTTTTGTCAAGTTTGCGTGTATTTTCGTCATTTGGTCTGATTTTTTTTGAGTTTTTGCTTTGTGTTTCGGAA
>CAMCLD010000070.1 GCA_945875635.1 uncultured Prevotella sp. | reverse complement strand
AAGTTTCGCATGTCTCCGACATGCTGTCAGTTAACGAGTTGACAAGTCAACAAGTTGCGACTCTTCTTGCTTGAATTTGTCAATGACCAGAAAAACCAATAGCTTGTTGACTTGTCAACTTGTTAACTTTGAGCAAGTTTGTAACTTGCGAAACTTTAATAAATATACTTAAGTTTACTTTACCCAACGGTCACTGGCCGAAGGGAAAAGGAGTTCTCTTGATCTTTGCGAAAAAACTTGAACTGCTAAATTTATCTCACAAGCACCTTGACTGACTTTGTTCCAACCGTCACTACATATACACCTGCAGTTGCATTGAACGTGCGTGTGCCGGCAGAAATGCTCTGTGATGTCAACCGTCTGCCAGAGAGGTCGGAGATGGTGACATCGGCATTGGCTGAAGTTTCAATGGCAATAACTCCTTTCTGTCCTTGTACCTTTACAACGGCGTGGGTTGTGTCAGCTGTGATATTCTCGATGCCTGATACAACAAGGTTTAACACATAAGTTGTAACATCAGAAACACCTGTGAAGTAATTGGCGGCGACACCGAATGTATGTTCGCCTTCTGTCACACCTTCAGCAAGATATGTAGGCTCGGTAACTGTCGTTGGCTCAGTGTCATCAAGCGATACGCTGTAATTGAGGACATAGCCTGTCTCTCTTACAGAAGCGACAACAAATGATTCGCTCTCCCCTGTTGGTTCTTCATTGTCTGGCACTCTGTTCCATGTGAAAGTAACATCGAAGGAACCCGAAAGATTCTCTATACTTTCCGCTGCAATGTTGAACGGTTTCACGATAATCTCTTCAATATTGTGAACAGCATTGTATTCAGTATTCACGTAGAATTTCACAGAAAGGGGCTTGAATCCGTCAATGTCCAAATCAGCAGTATGGCGTCCTCCATATACGAACAGCACACATTTTCCGTTACTGTCGAACACTGTTTCTTCTGCCGGATAGGTCTCCTCCATTCGGTCGGAGGTAAGGCTGAAGCTCTTGCCATAAAGCGAAACACCATTGTCAGGTACAGCTGTTATGGAAATGCAGTAGTCGCGGCTGTCGCTGAAGCCTTCGAGATGTATGTCTGTGTTGTTGGTCTCACCAGGAGTGAAAGAGAACTCTGTGCAGGTATAATACCATTTGTTGTCAGGATTGTCAACTGCCGCTCCATATTCCCATCCCGTCTGGTAAACCAGAATGTCGTATTTGCCGTTTTCGTCTGTTGTTCCCTTATACTGAGCCTGTCCGTTATAAGATGTAAGGACAATCTCCTGATTGGGGATTGGATTGCCGTCACCGCCATAAAGCGTACCTACAAGGTGTGCAGGATCCAGTTCCACCGCAAGGACAAATATCGGGAATACGTTGCTGTTATTCCATGCCTCGGATGCAAGGACATCGTAGTTGGCATCCCATTCTCCAGCTCCCCCATTGGTATCTCTGTATCGGTATATACAGCTGTTTGTAACTTTATCTGTCGCAAAATTGGTTGCAGATTTCCATTCTGAATTGCGGATAACCTGTGACCATATAGCAATGTTCCCTCCATCATATTCGTAAGGTTCACTAAATGATGCTGCCGCAATGCATATCGGGTTGTTGAAGGATGAAGCGGAGGAATAAACAAAGTTGTAATTGTCGTCCATGAATTTCACGTCGCCATCGTCAAACAACAGCTCAGACATGTTGTCTGTGGTAAGAGACGTGAGGTTGACAGATTTCATCGCCACTTTATATCTTCCGCTGCTTGTGTAATCATAAGATGTATAAGAAGGGAACTTGATGCCCGTAATTTTGCTTCCAGGTTCCAAACCATAGGATTGCAGATAATCGGCATTTGCAATGAACTGCGACTCGCTTGATGTACAATTAAATTCGTGGGGCACATAACTTGATGTTCTCTGATAGGTACCGATTGTAATTTCCTTTACACTGGGTTTTTCTTCGGTGAATGTGACAGTCGCTTCGTCAGTCTTTATCACTACATCCCCCGCCTTGATTTCAGCATAGAGTGTATTGGTTCCCATTTCATGGGGATAGAATGTAAGGTTGAACTCCTTCTGCTCATTGACAGCCCATTCCGGTGTCTCTGCGGCAGCCACTTCCTTGTCATTGCAATACAGTTTCACGGTGTAGGAGTTTTCTGCCTCATTGGCATCGGCTATGTTGACTGCTGAGAGGGTAGCTGTGTAGCCATAGTTGACAGGTGCTGTCTCGGGCATACTTGCCGAATTGAGAATGATGTCGTGAGGTGTGGATGCAAGGGCATCTACTCTCAGGCGTGGAGTCACGAGTTTCTGCTGGTTCTCAGCCGATGGCTGGTGCATGGCATATCTGTCGTTGTCAGATGCAGAAGTAATGGTCATCGACCTCGTTCCACTTGCTGTCATCGGCACAAATATCGCTGCCAAGACAAGGATTGATTGTAATTGTCTTCTCATAATTGATACATTAAATTATTCAAGTTTACTTTTCCCATTGCCTTTCCTTTATAGCCGGCGACCTTCGGTTCGACCAGTGAGCGTAGGTTCGCAAGTACTCAACTATAGGAGTTAATAAGTAGTTAAATTAACTGCAAATATACAATTTGCGGCTGAAAAAACAAAACTGTTTCAACTACCTGAAGCGTTTTTTGTGGTTTTAGCTCAAAAAATTGTTGTTTGAGCAATTTTTTCCTTCTCCCAATCCCCTTTCATTGCCTATTTGAGTTATGAGATTGTGAGAAGTCTCCCCTGCTCCAGTGGGGAATCATAACTTGATTGATAAGTTAACTCAAGTTTACTTTACCCTTCGGACAGTGACCGTTGGTTCGCATGTCTTCAACATGCTGTCAGTTAACGAGTCAACTCTGAGCAAGTTTTTAACTTGCGAAACTTTAATAAGTTAAGTGTAAAAAAGTTTAGCATGATTTCTACATGCTAAACTTGAAAATAGATTTTTCGTTTCATATTCTAATCCTGCATGGGATTAGAGATTGTCTATTACGTCACTTATACAAGAGAAGATTGTTTGCAACTCACCATATCCATTAATATGATGGTGTATTCCCTCGTTCTTATACCAGTCGATGAGTGGTGAGGTCTGTGAATAATATACGGTGAGGCGTTTCTTGATAGTGTCTTCATTGTCGTCAGAACGTCCGCTCTCCTTACCTCTCTTTATAAGGCGTTCCATCAGTACCTCGTCTGGCACGTCAAGTTCTATCATGGCGGCTACCTCGTGTCCTCTTTCTGCAAGCATCTTCTTCAGAGCTTCAGCCTGTGGTATAGTCCTTGGGAATCCATCAAAGATGACACCTTCATGCTCCTTGCCAAAGCCGTCATACACGTTGGCAAGTATGCTTATCATGAGTTCGTCTGGAATAAGTTGCCCCTGGTCAATGAATCCCTTTGCTGTTTTTCCCAGTTCTGTACCATTCTTTATCTCCTCGCGGAGAACATCACCTGTTGAAATATGTCCAAGTCCATATTTCTCGATGATAAGATTACTTTGAGTGCCCTTTCCTGAACCTGGAGCACCAAAAATCACAATATTCTTCATTATATGTCAATTTATAAAATCTTAATTTTCAATTTCTCAATTTTCAACCTTCAATCCTCAACCAACGTGTAAATGTCCCTTAGGTTGCGTCCCTGCTGGTCGTAGTCAAGCCCATAGCCAAGAATAAAGTCATTGGGTATCTCCATTGCCACATATTCAATGTCAAGCGGCACTGTCAGCTTCTCAGGTTTCAGGAGTAACGTACACACATGTATCTCCTTTGGCTCCATCTTCCTCAGACTTTCCATCATGCTCTGCACGGTGAGTCCAGACTCCACGATGTCCTCTACTATAATGACTGTCCTATCCTTCAAGCTGTCGTTAAGTCCAATCACTTCCTTTACTTCTCCTGTAGATGACGTGCCTTGGTATGAGGACAGCTTTACAAAGGAAATCTCGCATGATATGTCTATCATACGCATCAAGTCGGCAGCGAAGATGAACGAGCCGTTCAACACAGCAAGCAGAAGAGGATTTTTACCTTCCATGTCACGATTTATACGGTCTGCCACCTCCTTTACATGTTTTAGAATTGTCTCCTCTGGTATAGAGGGACGGAACTTCTTGTCCTTTACAGAGATAATACACATAGCATTGTAGATTAATATTTTAGTTACCTTATCACAGGTAGCGACTTATGACTTGTCAACTAATTTCTTTGATTTTGGCGCAAAATTAATAATAAATTCTTGAATTTTAACATCATTGGCAAACAAAATAACTTTATAATAGCTTTGGTTTGCATATTTTTGTGTAATTTTGCCCTTGATATGAAAATTTTCACCAGTGCTCAGTTTCATGAGCTTGACAAATATACCATAGAACATGAGCCTATCCGTTCGATAGACCTGATGGAAAGGGCTGCAAGGAACATCACCCGCCAGATATGCGAATTATGCGGCAAGGATGTTCCAATGATAGTGTTTGCCGGTCCTGGCAACAACGGAGGAGATGCCCTTGCCGTTGCAAGACTTCTTGCCGAGGAGGGATACAGCGTCAGTGCCTATCTGTTCAACATTGGCAACCGGCTGTCCGATGACTGCATGGCAAATAAGAAAAGAGCCATGGAATGCAAGAGGATGAGAGAGTTTGTTGAGGTGACCACTCAGTTTGACCCTCCAGAACTTCCATCCGGCACAGTCGTAATAGACGGCATTTTCGGTTCCGGACTCAACAAGCCACTTGCCGGTGGCTTCGCATCGCTGGTGAAATATATCAATCAGTCACGCGCCAAGGTCATAAGTATTGACATTCCATCTGGTCTGATGACCGAAGATAACACATACAATGTAAGTGTCAACATCATTAGGGCTGACGTGACACTCACCTTGCAATCAAAGAAACTATCCTTCCTTTTCGCAGACTGCCAGCAATACATTGGGAAGCTGAAGGTAATAGACATAAGACTCAGCAATGAGTACATAAGGAAAACAGAGGCGAGATACTATGTGACGGAAGAAGCTGACATAACGAGAAGGATAAAGTCACGCGATGACTTCGCCCACAAGGGAACCATGGGCAGTGCGTTGATTATAGCTGGCAGCTATGGCATGGCGGGAGCCTCTATACTTACAACAAAAGCATGTCTCAGAAGTGGTGCAGGCAAGGTGACGACCCACACACCTCGAAGAAACTACGACATCATGCAGACAGCCATCCCCGAAGCTGTAATGCAGATGGACAAGGAGGAGACTTATTTCTCTGAGTCTGTAAGTTCCGATGACTTCGATGCCTTGGCTATAGGTCCGGGGCTTGGACAGCATGAGAACACGGGAATTGCTCTTGTGTCACAACTGCGACGGTCTCAATGTCCTACCGTCATAGATGCTGATGGCCTCAACATCCTGTCCAATCACAGGGCATGGCTCCAGCAGCTTCCTAAAGGCATTATCATGACTCCCCATCCGAAAGAACTTGACAGACTTGCCGGAACAATATGTACCGGAGACTATGAACGCCTGTATCAGGCACAAAGCATGGCTCAAACCTACCAGTCATACATTATCCTGAAAGGGCACTACTCTGCCCTTTGCCTGCCTAACGGCAACGTGGTGTTCAACAGTACGGGCAACAGCGGCATGGCAACAGCTGGCAGTGGAGATGTTCTCACTGGCATCATTACCGGACTACTGGCACGGGGCTATGAGAGAGAAGACGCATGTATTGTAGGCATGTACCTTCATGGGCTTGCCGGAGACATTGCCGCCAAGGAGGTAGGGAAAGAGAGTCTTATAGCCAGCGACATTATAAAATACCTTCCTTTGGCATTCAGAAAAATAGAGAGTTAGTATTATTGACTCTTTATCTAAAAGATACTATACACAACAGAAATCATGAAAGTTTTATTAGTTAACGGAAGTCCACACCACAGAGGCTGCACATACACAGCCTTGGAAGAGGTGTCTGCCGAATTGATGAAATGTGGCATTGAGACGGAACATTTCTGGATAGGCACAAAACCCACCATGGGATGCATTGCCTGCTATAAATGCATGGAGTCAAAACGCTGCTGGAATGATGAAGACAAGGTAAACGAATTCATCGCAAAAGTTGGCGAGTGTGACGGTTTCGTCTTTGGCACACCAATATATTACGCTGGTTTGTCAGGACAGCTGAAATCTTTTCTCGACCGCGCTTTCGTATGCAAGTCATCACTATACAGCGGCAAGCCTGCAGCGGCTGTGGTATCATGCCGCAGAGGTGGCTCAATGGGAGGCTGGCAGGACATAAACCATTTCTTTGGAATGAACAACATGCCTATTGTCACATCACAATACTGGAACCAGATTCATGGCAACACACCAGAGGAGGTGTTGCAGGACAAGGAAGGCTTGCAGACCATGAGACGTCTTGCACAGAACATGGCATGGCTACTGAAATGTATTGAGGCTGGCAAAGCAGCCGGCGTGCCAATGCCGGAGGTTGAACAACCCATAAAGACAAATTTCATAAGATAAGGTTCCAGGTCTTTAGGTGTCAGGTGAAATAACCTCATAACCCTTTAAACCTTTAACCCTTTAAACCATTATTTATCATGAACGTAGAATCACAGATAAGCAACTCAATCGTAAAGGCTGTTAAGGAGCTGTACGGGGCTGACGTGACAGCAGAGCAGGCAGCCCTGCAGAAGACGAAAAGCAACTTTGAGGGAAATGTCACACTTGTAGTGTTCCCTCTCCTTAGAATATCCCACAAGAAACCAGAAGACACCGCCCAGGACATTGGCGAGTATCTTGCACGCAACTGTGAGGCTGTAGCAGACTTCAATGTAGTGAAAGGATTCCTAAACATCACCATAGCTTCCAAAGCGTGGCTCTCACTACTCAACGACATAGACAAAGCTCCACGTTTCGGGGAAAAGACTGCCAATGACGATTCTCCACTGGTAATGATAGAGTACTCATCTCCAAACACCAACAAGCCTCTCCATCTCGGACACGTGAGGAACAACCTCCTTGGATGGTCGCTTGCACAGATTATGGAAGCCAATGGCAACAAGGTCGTGAAGACAAATATTGTCAACGACAGAGGCATCCATATCTGCAAGTCAATGCTTGCATGGCTGAAATGGGGCAATGGAGAGACACCTGAGTCAAGTGGCAAGAAAGGCGACCACCTTGTAGGAGACTATTATGTGAAATTTGATGCCCACTATCGTGCAGAGGTTGAAGAACTGACAAACAAGTACGTAGCCGATGGCATGGACACCGACAGTGCAAAGGAGAAAGCCAAGGCAGAAGCTCCTCTTATCAAGGAAGCCCACGACATGCTCGTAAAATGGGAACACGGTGACCCGGAGGTAAGAGCTTTGTGGGAAAAGATGAACGCATGGGTTTATGCCGGCTTTGACGAGACATACCACACACTTGGCGTTGGTTTCGACAAGATATATTACGAATCAGACACATACCTCGAGGGAAAGAAGAAGGTAGAGGAAGGACTTTCAAAGGGTCTCTTCTTCCGAAAGGACGACAACAGCGTTTGGGCTGACCTTGCAAATGAAGGACTTGACCAAAAACTGTTGCTTCGTTCCGACGGCACAAGTGTATATATGACCCAGGACATCGGTACTGCCGACATGCGATTCCGTGACTTCCCCATCGACAAGATGATATACGTTGTAGGCAATGAGCAGAACTACCATTTTCAGGTACTCTCAATCCTCCTCGACCGTCTTGGCTTCAAATGGGGCAAGGAACTTGTCCACTTCTCATACGGTATGGTTGAATTGCCTAACGGCAAGATGAAAAGCCGTGAGGGTACAGTTGTAGATGCCGATGACCTTGTAGAAACCATGGTTGCTAACGCGAGACAACTTAGCGAGGACAAGGTCAACAAACTTCAGGACATTAGCGATGAGGAAAAGGCGGAAATTGCACGCATCGTAGGTCTCGGTGCCCTCAAATACTTCATTCTGAAAGTTGATGCAAGAAAGAACATGCTCTTCAATCCAGAAGAGAGTATTGACTTCAATGGAAACACCGGTCCATTCATACAATATACATATGCAAGAATACGTTCCATTCTCCGCAAGGCAGAAGCTTCTGGCATTGACATTCCGGAGAGCGTAAGCCTCTCTGCACATATCAATGAAAAGGAGATTGAACTTATCCAAAAGATGAACGACTACGGAGCGGCTGTTGAACAAGCTGGAAAAGACTACTCTCCAAGTGGCATTGCCAACTACTGCTACGAGCTTACCAAACAGTTCAACCAATTCTACCACGACTACAGCATTCTCAATGCCGACAATGCAGACGAGAAATCCACACGCCTTGTCATTGCACGCAATGTAGCAAAAGTGATAAAGAACGGTATGCGTCTTCTTGGAATTGAAGTACCGGAAAGAATGTAAAAAACTTGCAAAAGCTTTGGTTATTCCGATTTTTAACCTTACCTTTGCATTCGGTTCATAACAATTATGACATTAATGGCTGCCGCAATGGTGGAATTGGTAGACACGAGGGACTTAAAATCCCTTGGCCAGT
>CAMCLD010000069.1 GCA_945875635.1 uncultured Prevotella sp. | reverse complement strand
AATGAGCGGAAAACGGGACTCGAACCCGCGACCCCGACCTTGGCAAGGTCGTGCTCTACCAACTGAGCTATTTCCGCTTGTTTTCCTTTTGCAAGGAGCATTTCTCTAAATGCGGTTGCAAAGGTAGTCATTTTTATTTATACTGCAAAATATTTCCATGTTTTTTTCAAAAAAAAGATATTTATTTATCAATCCATGCGGTCTCTGTAGTCCTCGTAAGTATATTCGCGCAGTATTTCAACACTACCATCCATATGTTTCACTGCAAGCGATGGATGACTTATACCGTTGAACATATTAGTCTTAACCGTAGTGTAGTGAAGCATATCCTCGAAAATGACCACATCCCCTACCCTAAGTTCATTGTTAAATATCCAGTTTCCCATGAAGTCACCGCTGAGGCAGCTGTTGCCACCTAATCTATATATATAAGGTGAGGACGTATCGCTCAAATCTGTCTGCTTGGCATCCCTCACTTCCGGTTGATAGGGCATCTCAAGGCAGTCGGGCATGTGGCAAGTGAAACTTACGTCAAGTATGGCAGTCTTTATGCCGCAGTCTTCCACGACATCAACGACATGTGACAACAGGAAACCTGTCTTCCATCCAAATGCGCTTCCCGGTTCAACGATTATTCTGAGGTGTGGGTATCTTTTCTTGAATTCTCTCATAAGGCGAATGAAAAGTCCGGTGTTGTAGCCTTTCCTTGTTACGAGATGTCCACCGCCAAAATTTATCCATTTAATTTGTCCGAACCATTTTGAGAACTTCGCTTCTATATGCTTCAAGGTCCTTTCAAAGACCTCGGCATCACTTTCGCAATGGCAATGGCAATGCAATCCGTCAACGTACTCGGGTAATGTGTCAGGTAGCTGCGAATGGTTAATGCCAAATCTTGTTCCCGGAGCACAAGGATTGTAGAGCATAGTTCCCACCTCGGAATATTCCGGGTTGACTCTCAGTCCCAAACTAAGTTCAGGATTAGCCTTTTTTGCCTTTGCCCATAGTCTCTCTGCCTGGCTCATTGAGTTGAACGTAAGATGTGATGACAGCCTGGCAATTTCCTCAATCTCATGATCGGTATATGCAGGAGAGTACGAATGTGCCTTCCTTCCGAATTCCCTTGATGCAAGAAGAGCCTCGTTGAGCGAACTTGCGGTTGTGGACTTTATATATTCTCTGAAAATGGGGAATGTCTTCCACATGGCAAATGCCTTGAAGGCAAGAATGAACTCCACTCCCGCTTCATCGGCTATGTCAGAAATCAACTTCAGGTTACTCCTGAGCCTATCCTCCTCTATTACATATACAGGTCTCTTATAGCTTGCTGTGAACGTATTAAGCATCATGTTGACATAATTTTTCGGCAAAGTTAGCTTTTTATTTCCAATATAATTGCGTGTTTCATATAAAATTCATACTTTTGCAATATAATTCGAAGAAATCATGAAGCTTGCAATAGTAACCCAGCCCACTTTTTTTGTGGAGGAAGACAAAATACTGACTGCATTGTTTGAAGAAGGCATGGACAATCTTCATCTATGCAAGCCGGGTTGCTCTCCTGTCTTTGCCGAGCGTCTGCTCTCACTTCTGTCGCCATCTTGCAGAAGTAAGATTACTGTTCACGAGCATTATTATCTCAGGAATGAGTTCTCTCTTTACGGAATACATGTCGATGAGGCAGCCAATGGCATTCCGAAGGGATACAAAGGGCGTATTGGTGTGACATGCGATGATGTACAGACATTGCGCAGTGCCCGTAAGTCGTGCAATTACATATTCTTCGGCAAAAGACCACTATCGGACAGGGACTCTTTGTCTGACATCATCGACAGCCCACAGCTCAAGACAGCCCTTGACACAGGACTCATAGATAAGCGCGTCTATGCCTATTGGGGAGGGCTTAACCTCGACATCATACCACTTGTGAAGGATATGGGATTTGGAGGCATTGTCATAGGTAGTGACCTGTGGAACAAGTTCAACATACATAGCCAAATCGACTACCGTGAACTCATATGTTATTTCCGCAAGCTGCGTAATGCTGTGGAATAAGCTAAATGACAATAACCTGATAGAACTTAAATATTCAATACAGAATCAATAATTACAAACAAACAATGAGCGAGAAAAATTCTTTCCTGGTATTCTCTGGTACAAAGACGAGATACCTTGCAGAGAAAATCTGCCAAAGTCTCGGATGTCCTCTTGGCAATCTTGTAGTTACGAAATTCTCTGATGGAGAGTTTGCCGTTTCCTACGAGGAGTCTATAAGAGGGCGTGATGTATTCCTTGTACAAAGCACTTTCCCCAATTCAGACAACCTGATGGAGTTGCTTCTCATGATTGACGCTGCAAAGAGGGCTTCAGCACGCAACATCATTGCCGTAATACCATATTTCGGATGGGCGCGTCAGGACCGCAAGGACAAACCGCGTGTAAGCATAGGAGCCAAACTGGTGGCAGACCTTCTAAGTGTAGCTGGTATAGACAGGCTTATAACCATGGATTTGCATGCCGACCAGATTCAGGGATTCTTCAACGTGCCCGTTGACCACCTTTATGCATCAGGAGTCATACTGCCCTATCTGCAGAGCCTGCATCTTGAGAATATGTGCATAGCGTCTCCAGATGTTGGTGGTTCAAAGCGAGCAAGTACATACGCTAAATATCTGGGATGCCCACTCGTTCTCTGCAACAAGACAAGAGCACGCGCCAATGTTGTGGAGAGCATGCAGATAATCGGTGACGTAAAAGGCAAGAACGTTGTTATTGTTGACGACATGGTAGATACTGCCGGCACTATTACCAAGGCTGCAGACATAATGAAGGCAGCCGGAGCTGAAAGTGTAAGGGCATGCGCCTCACATTGCGTTATGAGCGGACCGGCAAGCGACAGAGTACAGGAGTCAGCACTTGAGGAGATTGTCTTCACTAATTCCATACCATACACCGACCGCTGTGCCAAGGTTAAGCAACTGTCCGTAGCCGACATGATAGCCGAGACCATAAAGCGAGTAGTTCAGAACGAAAGCATCAGCTCACAGTATCTTGTGTGATGGATGCCAAACCATAAAGACAAGCCTGTCGCTCACAATGCTATAGTCATGGAGGACAGGCTTCTTTCTTTTCAGCGCAAAGGTTTTCGTATAAAAAAGCGAAAAAAGGTAGGCTTATAATTTCTCGTTTCAAATATTAATTGTTACCTTTGCATAGTCTAAGGAAAAATACAAACTACCAGCCGTTTCCCACATGTTTCAGAAATCAAGTATGGAAATGGACAAGCGAGCTTAAAAACAATTAAGACAAACAATATTAACACACTACAATCATGACAAATCTAAAAGCATTGAACAAGCGTACTGCTCCCAAGAGCGTTATGCCAGAGAAAATCATCCAGTTTGGTGAGGGTAACTTCCTGCGTGCATTCGTTGACTGGATAATATGGAACATGGACCAGAAAACCGACTTCAACGGTAGCGTCGTTGTTGTGCAGCCAATAGAAAGAGGTATGGTTGACTGGCTCAACGGACAGGACTGCTTATACCATGTCAACCTACAGGGAAGACTCAACGGAGAAGCTGTCAACAGCCTTGAGCGTATAGACGTCATAAGCCGTGCATTAAACCCATACACACAGAATCAGGCTTTCATGGCATTGGCTGAGCAGCCAGAGATACGCTTCGTCATATCAAACACTACAGAGGCAGGCATCACATTCGATGACAAATGCAAGTTTACAGACGCACCAGCATCCAGCTATCCCGGTAAACTCGTACAGCTGCTCTTCCATCGCTACAAATTCTTCAACGGTGACCCAAAGAAAGGACTTATCCTTATGCCATGCGAGCTTATTTTCCTTAACGGACACCATCTCAAGGAATGCATCTATCAGTATATAGAACTGTGGAAGGAAGACCTCGGTGCCGACTATGAAGGATTCAAGGCATGGTTTACTGACTATTGCTACGTTTGCGCAACACTCGTTGACCGTATCGTACCTGGATTCCCACGCAAGGAAATTGCAGACATACAGCAGAAGATATCCTACAAGGACAACCTTGTAGTACAGGCTGAGATATTCCACCTGTGGGTGATAGAGAAAGCAGAGAATATGACTTGCGAGGAGCTGAGAGCTGAGTTCCCGGCAGAAAAAGCAGGTCTTCACGTGCTTATAGCAGAGAGCGAGAAGCCATACCACGAGCGTAAGGTAACATTGCTCAACGGTCCTCACACTGTACTCTCACCTGTAGCTTACCTCAGCGGCGTAAACATCGTGCGCGACGCATGCAACCATGAGGTAATAGGCAAATACATTCACAAGGTGCAGTTCGATGAGCTTATGCAGACGCTTAACCTACCGATGGACGAGCTCCAGCAGTTTGCAGCCGATGTTCTTGAGCGTTTCAACAACCCATACGTTGATCATCAGGTTACAAGCATCATGCTCAACTCCTTCCCTAAATTCTGTGCACGCGACCTGCCTGGAGTAAAGACATATCTTGAGCGCAAGGGCGAATTGCCACAGGGACTTGTATTCGGACTTGCTGCCATCATCACATACTACAAGGGTGGCAAGCGTGAGGACGGTGCAGAGATTGTGCCAAACGATGCTCAGGAGATAATGGATCTACTCAAGGAACTATGGGCAACAGGCGACACACAGAAAGTTACCGATGGTGTTCTTGCTGCTACAGACATTTGGGGAGAAGACTTGCACACCGTTCCAGGACTCGCAGAACTCGTCAAGAAAGACCTCGACCTTATTCAGGAGAAAGGCATGCTGGAAGCTGTCAAGACAATACTTTAATTCATGATATCCTAACTGCCTGTAAGAATAACCACTAATAATGGCAGTATAATCAAGAGGCTGTGTCAAAACAAATCATTTTGGCGCAGCCTCTTAGTTATTATTGGTATTGATGCAGTAATACCTGTTCTGTGTCATTATAATATATATGTATGACTATCCACCATTCAGCAGAAATCGGGAATTGCCTGCTTTGCCAGCATTTCATACTCCATTCCTAACTCGCAGAACCTGTTTAGGCAGTTGTATGCCGCATGTGCCACAGATTTGTCGGTGTCGTGCAGAGCTGTGTTTATTTGGTCGAGACATTCATTTATACCTCTCTCGTCAGGTTCCTTGCCGTTGGCAAGCAGTTTAGATAGAATGTTGAATCCACATATTCTATAGAGCGAACGGTCTGATGCTATCCAGCGGAAGCATAGTTGTGGGGCAGCATCAATATATTGCAGCAAGTTGGTAGCCAGCATTTCGGCTATCTCCTGTGTTGGTGTCTGCTCCATCCACATTTCGGCAAGGTCGGCTTTCATATTCTCTGCCGGCATTATCAGGGTTGCAAGAATCTTGCATTCACGTATGTCTTCTTTCCAAAGTGCAGAGGCGAGTTCTATGTCCTTTCCATATTCATTTGCCATGACAAGCAGGTCGTTGTACTGCACACCCCAGTTGATTTTATAGTTAACACCTTTCTCTCTCATCGATGATGAGGTGACACCATTCATGAAAAGTCTGAACGAACGTTTAATCTTTTTCAGTCTCTCGTTAGCGGAAAGTATGGTGCCAGGTGCTAATGTGGCATATTCCTTACCGTATCTCATCATCTGCTCAGAGTACGACTCACTATAGTCTGCCACCACATCTGTAATGTTGCCATCACTGTCTTTGACTAATAGAAGATGCGGATTGAGGAAACCCTTGTATGGAGCTATGTTAAGACTGGCATATCTTTCAAGTATTTCATTGTGAAGTACCGGGTTGATGTTGACTGCATATTTCTCTACTATTTCTCTTGCTGCAGACAAATCACCCTCACTCTTTATCCTCTGAATCTCGGACAGTAGTTTTCCGAAGCATGTACGCAGGGCATGGTAGTCATTTATTTTTACGTAGGTTTTTCCATCTCGCTTCACCATTTCCACCACTCCATCAGAATTGTCCATTACCCAATATGCAATAAGAGCCCTGTTGCGCATGTGTGCCTCCTCAATGCACTTTCCTTTCTCTATTCTTACGAGCTGGGTCATGAGTCCATTCATCATATACGTATAGTATTGTGCCTTGAAAGCCTCTGGCGATGGAAGCAGGTTCAGTTCTGTCATCTTGCTGTCTGCCATGAAATACAATCCAAAAAGGTCTGCTCTCGCTTCCTCAATAGTATTTCCGTATGCCTTCAAGGCATCAGGCGACACACCTGTCAGAAGTTTTCCACTACCATGTCCCAGACATTCATGCAGGTCAGTATGCAGGTCGTCTGTCAAATGTCCCCATTTGTCTATCATATCCATTGTTGGCTTGTCTATGACAAACTCATCTCTGAATCCGCTTCCTTTAGAAGCTTCTGAATAGGCCTCAGTAATATTGGTAATGGTCACGCTCTTGCTTCCATATTCGGCTCTTATCCAGTCTGCATTTGGAAGATTGATGCCAATGGCTGTTGAGGGATATTCATCACCTCCAAGCATTGCTGCATATACTGCACGTGCCGTCACACCCTTTACAACATCCTTCTTGAAACGTCGGTCTATCGGACTGTTGTCTTCAAACCACTGTGCATTGTCGCTTATTGTCTTGGTACGCTGTGACGCTTCTTTGTCGAGAATCTCAACGATGCCTTCCCATGAAGCCTTGATGCCCAGAGGGTCTCCATATACTTCAATGAATCCGTTTATGAAATCCACTTCCGAGTAATGCATGTTAACCCACTCAATGCAATAGTCGTCAAAGGTTGAAAGATTGCCTGTCTTGTAATAATCGACAAGCAGTCTGATGACTTTCTTCTGTCTGTCGCTGTCGGTATAATCCAAGGCTTTCTCCAACCAGTATATAATCTTCTCTATGGCAGCGGAATACAAACCACCGTAGCGGCACACGACCTCACTAATCACTCCGTTGTGTTTTACGAGATGCGTGTTAAGTCCCCATGACGGTTCCTTGTCACTTCCTGTCTTCTTTTCATTATAAAAATCCTCAGCCTCCTTTTGTGTCACATTCTCATAGTAGTTGCACGCAGAGGTGGTCACAAGGTCTTCCCCATAATTCTTGTTTACTCTCTTTGGAAGTATGTCTTGGGAGTACATAACAGGAAGCAGAATCTCCTTAACTTCCTGTATTCCCACAGGCAGCACTACTCCTTTTGAAGAGATGTGCTCAAGCTGCTGAATGAGAAAGTGCTGTGAGAAAGAAGGAGTGAATTTGTCGCATCCATAATGATGGTATATACCATTTGAGAACCATACTCTCTTGAGGTATTCCAACATAGCAGTATAGTCTTCAACATTTTTGTCTCCATCATAGTGCTCATATATGGTCTCAAGGATTTTCCTTATCTTCAAGTTATACTTGCCAAACTGGTCGAAAGTGATGTCCCTGCCATAGAGTGTTGCTTTGGCAAGGCAATACACAAGACATTTCGTCTTTAGTGGCAATGTTTCAAAACCCTTTATCCTGTATCTGAGTATCTGCAAGTCGGCAAAACGTTCACCAGAATATTCAAACTTATCCATCATTATGTATCTGTATATAATGTGTATGATTATTTGCGATTATCTATTACGTTGTTTTTTATAGTCGCATGGTGACATTCCCTTGAACTTGAAGAATGCAGCATAAAACGACTGTCTGTTTGCAAATCCTACGAGGTCACTAACATCGCACATCGTGAGTCCATCAAACTTTTCATTCTCCAATATACTGACAGCTTCTTCTATACGGTATTTGTTTACAAACTCTGAATAATTACAACCGAAACATATTCTAATAACTGCGGACACATAACGTGAATTAGTACCAATGTCGCTGGCAAGCTGACGTGCAGAAAAGTCCTTGTCTTTATATTTTTTCTTATTTACTATAATATACTTAATCTTCTTGCTGAGCTTATCAATCATTTCCTTTCGAATATGTTTGCAATATGCCGCCTGTCCCTTCTTCTCTGTCAAATTGTATTTAGTCATAACTCCCTGGTATTAGTGTCTTCTTTATATTATAGTTGTATATTTATAAAAACATCCTTTGCATAAGTTAAGCATGTATCGCAATATTATTTGGTAACGGTTGCAAATATACAAAGAATTATAATATATAACAATAAATACGTTGTCATTTTTGTTTTTTTAGCATTTTGCACCACATACACCCAGGTGTCATTACGCAGCTCCATTCTACCCTGGGCTATGCACTTCTGCGCCTACAGCGCATGACAATTAAGAAACCGGAAATCGACTATTTGTAATAAAACACATTCGAGAACAGTTACACAATTAGTCATTTACCTCAAATCCGCAACTACGCGCATGATATGATACAGAAG
This sequence comes from uncultured Prevotella sp., assembly GCA_945875635.1. GTDB lineage: Bacteria > Bacteroidota > Bacteroidia > Bacteroidales > Bacteroidaceae > Prevotella. Next base: position 259 of record CAMCLD010000069.1, on the reverse strand, counting down.
CGAAAAGAATCTGCATCGTTAGTAAAAGGGGGCACAGTGCATCGAATGTCACCATAAAGACATATAAATGCCCCTTACCCCACCATGCGACTTGAGGCAATACGCAAAATCACGACCATAAGTTGTCGGTGTTATCCAAAGTCATTCTGGAACACATTGGCATAAGCGTTGTTGCATGAATAGCTATTGAGCACATACTGCCTTGATTACAGATGAGAGCTTGGAGTCAAATTGCTCCATTATTGAAAAAATTCCTCCA
>CAMCLD010000068.1 GCA_945875635.1 uncultured Prevotella sp. | reverse complement strand
AACTCCTCTTTAGAGAATGAAAATCTCTCGTCCTAACCGATAGACGAAGGGACCAGCGGCTTAATTTGCGGGTGCAAAGTTAGACGTTTTATTCCGATTGTGCAAATATTAGCGAGGATTTTTTCCTAAAATGGACGTTTTTTAGTAATTTTGTGCCATCAAATTAGTTATTTTAACGTATTCGCAATATTTTAAGATGCTTATAACCACACGAGCCATAGTGTTAAAGTCGGTAAAGTTTGGGGATGCAAAGCTTATTATAGACATGTTCACCCAGACTCATGGCCGTATGTCTTTTATTGTGAATATAGCCAAAACAAACAAAGGAAAAATCAAACGACAGTATTTCCAACTGTTCAATGTACTTGAACTTGTAGTTGATTACAGAAACGGTAAGGAACTTCAGCACATACGCGACATCCGTCTTGCTGGTCAGTTTCCGGCTATAAGCCTGTCTCCAGGAAAATTGTCCATTACAATGTTCCTGGGTGAGTTCCTTAATTATGCCACGATGGGCGAGCAGGCAAACGTTCCTTTGTTTGAATTCATCTGTTCAGCAATGGAATGGCTTGACGCATCAGCCTCGGGTTATGTCAATTTCCATCTTGTCTTTATGGCAAAGCTGTCCCGTTTCATCGGACTTTATCCCAATGTCGAAAGCTATGCCGAAGGAGATGTCTTTGATTTGCGTGCTGCAACGTTCACCCATACGATACCAATGCATCCTGACTATGTCCCCGCCGTTGCATCGTCAAACATTGTGAGGCTTCTCCGTATGGATTTCTCAAATATGCATTTGTTTGCCATGAGCCATTCCGACCGTAACAGCATTGTAGATTTTATGGTAGATTATTACCGTATTCACCTTCCCGTGATGCCAGCTCTTGTTTCCCTTGATGTGGTAAGGGATGTTTTCAGATGAATGCTTTATTGACATTATTGAGTTAATAATGGTTAAACGACATTCTTTTATTTACAGCCATTGATTGTATATGTGACAAAATGTTTAAATTTGCAGAAAAATAATTCTCAAACGAAAAGCTCCAGATTTGGTACTTCTGTTACCGTGGTTAAGATTTAGTAAAACATTAATTATTATATTATTTACGACTATGCAGTTATTGAGACTAATTATGCTATCGTTAGCTGTCTTCCTGTTTCAGGGAATGTCAGCTCAGCCTGTGCGCAAGGCATTAGACGACAAAGGATTGTATAAGCCTGGGAGTCTAAATCCTTCGCTAGTTAAGAAATCTGTTAGAAAAGAGGCGTCCGATGATGAATGGGTGGCATTGGGAACAGGCCGTTTCCGTGACGATTTCATCACTACATTCTATTTATTGGAATGTCTGGAATTTGACGTGGAGATAGAGGAGAGCGCAACCACACCTGGCTTGTATCGCTTGAAATCTCCCTATAAGAATTATCCTTATGCATCAGCCATTGAAATGGTTGACGACACGTATATGGAGATTAATGCCACTGACCCAGACCATGTGTTCTTCGTATCGTATGATACCGGATTCTCACTGAATACAGAGGATGGCACTTTCTTCATCAGTTCCATTGCCGGATATCAATATGAACATTACGGAAATATTAAAGAAGCCATAGAGGATGGTGAATGTGGAACTCTTAGGGATGGAGAGATAACGTTCCCTCATGCTTCGCTTCTTGTCAGGGGACAGTATGACAGCGACACACAGTGGCGTTATGCCAATTACAATAATGGCTTCAGGGTGAGACTTCCAGGAGCTCCCGACCTTGACGTCTCTATCTCTATCAATGGACTTGACGAGACAGAGGAGAACAAGATTAGCGTAAACTTCCAGATAGGCAGCGGATGCGAGAAAGTTAAGGTGGCGATGGTGCCAGGCGACTATACGGACAATATGTACGACGGCATCGTGAATGGTACAATTTCTTCAACTGAAATAACAGAGTCGCAGGATGTCCTGTTCCCATACGAAAAGGATGGTGTTTACAGTTTCGTTGCCGTACCTTATATCGGAGAGTCTCCAAAGAAGGTTGCCTATCTCATCAGCGAACTTACCCTCCTGAATACAGGTTGGAAGTCATGGGGCAACTGCGAATATACCGAGGGTATCATTTGTGACAATGAGGTTGCTTTCGAAGGACTGACGGTAGAGACATATCCTGTGGAGATTCAGGAAAAGCTCGATGCACCAGGCTATTACAGGCTTGTTGACCCATACGGACTCACTTATAGGTATTCAAGCTCCAACTCTTACGACACCAACCATAAGTATTATATGGAGATAGATGCCACTGACCACGATGCTGTAAGCATAAAAAGAATGGACAATGGTTGTGGTCTGAACCTTGGAGTAGGTACCATGATAATATGGTCGAAGGCAGACCGTGAGCTGACAGACCGCGGCAAGACAAAGGAGGAAGTAGCGAAAATGGGCTATTTCGGTAAGCTTGAGAATGGTGTAATAACCTTCCCTACTGAGAGCATCTTAATCCAATATTACGACTTCAAACCCGATACATATTATTGGGGAAACGCAAATGGACATTTCAAGGTCGTACTTCCTGAGGAAGCAGCAGCCGCCGGCATAAAGGGAGTTGACACGGCGACATCTGGAGCTAATGGTGTAAAAGAGTACTTCACGATTGATGGCATCAAGGTTGTCAATCCGTCAGCTTTTCCAGGTCTTTACATAGTGCGTGAGAATGGCAAGTGTTTCAAGACAATAGTAAAATAACAATAATTAATTAATGACGGGGATGTTGCTTGCCTGCGACATCCCCTAAAATTCAAAAAGTAAAGTTTATGAGAAAGATTACCTATTTGCTTGGATGTCTATTCCTGATGATAGCATCCGCTGTCAGCACCTACGCTGCTGACAAGCCAACAGTGAAGAAGTTTCCCGCACCATTGCAACAGGGTACGTTCGCAAAACCTTTCAACAAGGCTCCACTGAATCAGGATGTCGATAAGGGATTGAAGTGTTATGCGTCAACCTCAATTTTAGATTATAACAGTGAGCCGGGAGTTATTTCCTTCTACTCTAATAGTCTATATGATTTTACTAAGTTGGGAAAGTGTATTGACTACAATCCCAACGAGGTGACTGAAGGACTTCAGCTCACAAGATTCATAGGAGGAACCTACTGTACATCGCCAGGTGTTGGAGGCGAGTATGTAGGCTATCTCGTTGAGAGATATTCTTTTGTTGACTATATACGCTCATACGGATATTGGGATTTGGAAACAGGAGAGTTCGAGGTATTGAAAGACATGAGTGACCTGAAGGACAATTTCCATTTTATTGAAGGTATGTCAACAAATCCTAAGAATGGTAAGCTGATGGCTGTAGCCCACAGCAAAGTTACCAACCCTGCCTCCTCTATTGGTGAGGTTGACCCAGAAACTGGAGAATATACCCTCATCAAGGAACTGAATGAGTATTATTTCGATATTGCATACGATTCCGATGGCAACCTTTGGGCATACCGCTGGATATGGCCTAACGAAGCAGATGCTTCACTTGAGGGTTCTATGCTCGTTCAGCTCGACGAGGAGAATGGCTATGCCGAGAAGAATCCTGTCAGGGTAAAAAAGGATGGTAGTGACTTCCTATGCTATTATGGAGCCACTCTGTGTTTCGACTATACAACAGGTGACCTTTATGTCATGGCTACTAATTCGGACGCAAACTGCTATTTTGCCAAACTGAACACACAGACTGGTGAGATGGTTGACCCTCAATATTCTTACAACTTATGCACAGGACTCTACATTCCTTTCAAGACAGCTGACAGCCGTCAGGCAGCAAACCAAGTGACAAACCTGAAGTCAGAACTGCTTGACAATGGTACTAAGGTGAAACTCACATGGACTAACCCGACAACAGCTTGGGACAACAGTCCTCTTACTGAACTTGCAGAGGTTCTGGTCTATCGTGACGACATGGATGCAGATCCAGTGGCTACACTCAATGAAAGTGTTTTGGTAGGAAAGGATATGGAGTGGACAGACGAGAATGCATCAGATGGTGTACATACTTATTATGTCGTTCCATGCCGCGTGCAAGGTGAGAAAGGTATATATAACTCATGGGAAGTCTTTATAGGCGAGGATGTTCCTGGAGCACCTAAGAATATCACATTGACCAAGCAGGACAGCAAGACACTTGTGCTTAAATGGGAGGCACCTGCCGAGGGAGCAACTTCAGGTTGGTATGATGCCACCACACTCAAATATAAGATTACACGCTATCCAGACAATACGGTAGTGGCAGAGGATGCCACAGGCAATTCATTCACAGACTCAAACCTTGGAGAGACACATGGCTACTATTACACGATATTGCCATATACTGCCAAGGGCGAGGGTACACCTGCCACATCAGACGTTGTAAGGGCAGGCAATGCCTACGAGCCAAACTATGTGGCTGACATGACATCGCCAGACACAGCCAACGACTGGACTCCGGTTGACGCTAACGCCGATGGTTACAAGTTTGTTTATGAGACATACTATCAGGGTTATCAGATTTCGCTTTCAAACAATGCCAATGCCGATGACTACGTGCTGTCTCCAGACCTTGACCTGAAGGGTGGCAACACATACAAGGTTTCCTTCAGAATAAATCTACACTGGAGATACGACAAGGACAACCTCGACACAATGCACGACTTTGACATCACTGCCGGCATGGGAACGACAGCTGCAGACCAGACCATCGTCGTTGAGTCTTTCCGTGGTTTCAAGAATCTTGTTTATGACACAGAATATACCGTTGAAGGCTATTTCACACCACAGACCGACGGTGTGTATAATGTTGGTTTCCATCTTCTCACCCAGGGCGTCATGGATGACATAACAGTCAAGGGCGCAAGTGTGGAGAATGTATATGACAACGACCTTAAGGTGAAGGCGTTCACTGGCAACGTTGATGTCGTACAGGGCACTCCTTCCGATTTCAATGTTGATGTATTCAATGCCGGTAACAATGCCTCATCCAACTATGCTGTAAAGGTTTGCCGTCTTGACGGTGATGAGAAGGTTGAACTTGGCAGGACAGAGGTTACCGAGACTCTCGCTCCATTCACAAGCAAGACAGTTGTCGTATCAGCCACACCTGATGTAACAGGCGCAGCCAAGCTCGTTGCAGAGATAGAATACACATCTGACCAGTATTTGGATAACAACATATCTGATGTAATGGATGTAAATATACAGGAATCGGATGTAGTACCATTCAACGAGACTGTATTGAGCGAAGAATGGGATTCAAATACCGAGACCCCAGACGTATTTGATCTCAAGCAGGATACTCGCTGGCCAATCTCTTTGGCAAAGAACTATTCAAACAGTGAGTCAATCTATTATCCATCCGATTTCCAGACACCACTTGCAGAATATGAGTCTGTGACCATCAACCGCATGGCACTTGAATATTCTTCAAACGAGGGTGCAACTATCCACGATGTACCATTGACAATCTATTTGGGTGAGACAGACAAGAAGGCTTATGAGACATACAGCTGGGGTTGTGTCGCTGCATCAGAGTGGATGCCGCTTGAAAACATGACTAAAGTGTTTGATGGAACTGTTTCCACAACTGTTGGAGAGAACAACAAGCTTGTCATTCCATTCTCTGAGAAGTTCCAGTACAATCCAAAGAAGAACCTCGTGATGACCATCGCATGTGCGGGTAATGCGGCTGAACACGCTGATGGCAATTCCTACCCGATACTTTACAACCACTTCTGCGTATGCGACCCGAATAATTACGATACACCTGTATATCGTCAGGTTCTGTATGAGGGAAAGACAGCTCCTTATGACTATGTTTCAGAAGTAAAATACTGCGCCAAGTCATACGTTCCGGTTCTGTATCTCGCTATCGAGACCCTCACAGGTATCGAGAGTGTAAAGATAGGCGAGGGTGGAGCATTTGGCTACGACAAGGCATCAGGCAGTATCTTGCTTGGTGGCATGAATGCCCAGACAGTCACTGTCTATAATCTCAGCGGTCAGGTCGTAAGGTCTGTTGGCAAGGCATTCAACAGCAAGCTCAACCTCTCCAATGGCGTATATGTCGTTAAGGCTATATCAGCCGATGGCAACGTAGTGACAAGAAAGATACAGGTTAAGTAACATTTATACTGTTATGACAGGGTATGCCTTGGGTATTATTCCGGACATACCCTGTTTTTCCGCAGACTAATTCAATATATTATATAGTATTATGAAGAAACTTATATTTAGCGCAGTCCTTTTGGCTGTAACAGCAGGAGTGTTTGCCCAGATACCTTCAGTCGATGAGGTGAAGGGTAGAACCACTGCAAAGAAAGGCTTTGCCCTTAAGGCTCCAGCCAAGACAATATTTGAAAATAACAATGTTGAATTGAGTGACCTCAGCCAATATGGTGATGAGGTGGAAATTCTCAAAGAAGACTTCTCTCTCGTGAATACAGGTGCCGAGGATGCTCCTGACACTGAGGCGCAGATGTGGCTCAGCTGGGAAGAGCAGCATTATGTCTATCTCAACATGAAGGAAGGTTACACACAGGGTAACTACCAGTGGGGATGCCAGTCTGTCTATCCAGCCGGAGGTATGTTGGCTTTCAATGTCAATAACGATGGTGGCGGAAGAATCAACACTCCTATGCTTGACCTTACTGCCAACGATGGCATATCCATTCTCCATTTCCGTGCCCGCACTGTTTCCGGCACTCTGAAATCATTGTCTATTGATGGTGCTGAGACAAACGGCATGGGTCCAACATGGCGTTACCTCCAGTCATATTATAATCAGGAAGTAACTGAGGAATGGAAAGACTATGAGTATGTGTTCACCAATTGTGGACCAAGCACAATATTCAACATAGCCTACGATGACAAGAACGGCATTGTCATGCTCATTGACGATATTCGTCTATGCCAACTCAATGCTTATGTCGGCATACCTAATGTGAAGGAATACTCTAACTACACTGGTTCGTCGTTTGATGCCAACTGGGATGCTGTCGAAGGTGCCGACTCTTATCTGCTTAATGTAAACCTTGTTGATGAATATACATTCCAGCCTTTGCCATTCAAGCAGGATATTCCTGTAACCGGCACTACATATACAGTTGAAGGCATTGAGTCAGGTGCTACTTACGAGTACAATGTCCGTGCTGTAAAAGGTGATAAGACGTCAATAACCTCTAATACGGTACAGGTGTTCGACCTTGCAGCTCCTGAGATGCTTGATTGTGCAGCACCAGTAGAAGGCAAATATGAGGCAAGATGGACAGAGGTGCCTACTGCTGAGGTTTATAACTACTGGGCTTTCAACGAGCGTGTGGCTGAGACAGATGGAGAATTTGCAGTAACAGACGAGAACTTCGAAAATGTAACACTGGCAGATGGCACTGCTCCTGATGCCGACATAAATGATCCTTCATTTAACGTTTATGATGATACATACCTGGTGGGTGTTGATCAGGCAGGTTGGCATGGTCAGAACTATATGCCATACATGGGCGGATTCGTGGCTGTTGACGGTTACCATTACCTTTACAACGGAGAGAACGCTGCCATAATCTCTCCAGAGATGGACTTCTCTAAGGATGGTGGCAAGATTACCGTTTCTGTGAAACTTCTTGGAGAAGTAGCAACTTTCTGGGACACTAACAACGTACAACATTCCGGTCCAACACAGGCAGCTATTGCACTGTTCAACTACGATGAGGCTAAAGGTGAGTTCATGCAGAAAATGATGGTTTATGCAGATGGCAAGTCTTCATACAATCAGGTCGTAACCGACGATTGGGGTTCATACACGGTAACTCTCACAGGTGCCACCTCAAGGTCAAAGGTTGGAATCTTTGCTGTTAGATACCCTGGCAACCTCTATATAGATGATCTTAAGATTACCCAGAACTACAAGGCTGGCGAGTCTCTTATCGAGCCATTCCTCTATAGGCGCTACTATAATGATGGTATCGTTATAGATGTTACTATGCCTAAGCGAGTAGCTGGTGATGCCATTTATCACAAGGTTAGTGCTGTGAAGTCCAACCCTGTGACAAAAGAAATCAAGGAGAGTGCCTTCTCTGATACCAAGCAGGTGACAGAAGCCAATGCCATACATTCTTTGAATTTTTCTGAGAATGACGTTACCATCAACGGCAATGAGCTTAACATATCCAATCCTTACGGCAAGGCTGTTCAGGTTTACACCATTGATGGCAAGCTCATAAGCACCGGCAACAGTTGCAACACTACTTTGAGCCTTGGTGCCAAGGGCACTTACATCGTCAAGATTGGCTCTGAGACAAGAAAGGTACTGTATTGATTTATTCTAAAATGTTCTTTACTCAAGTTTTTTCGCTAAGCTCAAGGGAACTCCTTTACCCTTCGGACAGTGACCGTTGGTTCGCATGTCTTCGACATGCTGTCAGTTAACGAGTTAACTTTGGGCAAGTTTTTAACTTGCGAAACTTGAATTCTTTAGCAAATAGAACAGACAGAGAAACAACCTTTGGCGGTCTAATGACCGGTTTAGGTTAAATAGTTTGACGGGTAAACAAGTTGATAGTCGTAATGTCTGACTTCCCTACTTGTTTACCCGTCTTCTTTTTCAATTAATACTCCCGAAAGTAAGCAAAAATGTTATTGTCCTTAACTTCTTTAACTTCAAATAATAAAACCTTAAACGTTATTAACGTGAGTTCGACGAAATATAAGTGTCTAAAAATTTGGTGATTAGCGAAAATTG
>CAMCLD010000067.1 GCA_945875635.1 uncultured Prevotella sp. | reverse complement strand
CCAATTCCCCTATCTGGGGACAGGTGAACTACACCTGAAATCTTCAACTGGGGGGACAGATGCGACAGATGCGACAGATATTTTACAGACATTTTTTTACATATATAATAAAAAGTTCCTTTAAAAGGAGCTATATTTATTAATTTCAAACATCTCTATATAGAGAAAGTGTCACATCTGTCACCCATCACTAATTGATTGTGATTTTATACGTATGAAGTTTTATTGAATTTTTGTACTTAATTCGAACCATATCGATTTTATAACATAATGAATAATAATGTTTTCTTTGATTTGAACAAGAAATATAACAATATTCCTAATAATTCTCATATTCGTTGTTGCCAATTTTTTTAGTGGGAGACACTTTCGCTTGTTTTTCCCTTATCGGTCCACCTTGTCTTTTCACTTTAAGCAGTCAATTTTGTTGTCTGGCAATGCAGAAAAAAGTGTCCCCCACACTGGTTTTTGCGGTAAGCGTGTCCGCGATGCAGCCTTTTTTTTTAATCATTATGCTTGTTACCTTTGCTGCAACATTATTAAAACCTCAAAAATATGTTAGCAGCAGAACGATACAAAAGTGTGTGGAACATGTTTCTACAAGCACTTAACCATAATCCGACAGCGTGTTTACGAGCATTCCAATGTGAGCAACATGTAAATAAGCGTAGTATGGCAAGATGGATGCGAAACAATGGTCTCAGTGTCAGAAAGGCCAAGACTCTTCTACATGAAAGTAAAAAATCGGCAGACAAACAAATGCCGCCGTCTGATTCTATGTTTCTTCCGATAACCGCTGATTTTACTTTAAGTCACAAGGAAACATCAGATATGTTATACGGAGTTTGTTTCACTTTTCCCGACGGCACCCAAGTGAACATTAAACGTGGCACAGCAGAAGCAGTCATGTCATTTCTCAAACTATACCAGAGGGAGGAAAACTATGACAGGGGCAAAAAGCAGTTTTAAGATTATTTATGAAAATATTTTGGGCAATTTTGACTGATTGCTACCCAAAGAGCGCATCTTTGATGAAAAGTCCCAATTCCTCAGCCATAAAGAGTGAGATTGTCGAAAAAGAAAATTAGGGGGTGAGAGAGCCTTGTTAGAGGCTTCAACATAGAGCGAAAATGGATGTCTTGTACCTCAGTTGTATCTCTGTTGGCATATATTGCTGATATACAACAGAGGTTAATAATTCGGCGGCAACACTAATTTTAATACTTTCCACTTGTATCAATAAGGGATTTTCAAATATGCCAATTCATGCCAAATTTCAGCATTTGAGTAACAAAATTACCTCCTTATACGAGAAAAGTGCATTATGATTAACACTTTTTGGCAACAAGTTTCTTGTTTGTGGATTATTTATATTAATTTTGTTGCCAAATTCAGTCAACAAGAACGGTTATGAAGTTCATAGATAAAATAAAAAAGCTCAGAGAAGAACAGTCGCTGACCCAACGTCAAGTAGCTGCTGAATTGGGAATAGATGTTGCTATGTATAACAGGTTTGAGAAAGGTGAACGCAGTATGAAGCGTGAGCTTGTGAAGAATCTTGCACATGTATATGGCATATCAGAAGATGAATTATTGACACTTTGGCTGGCAGGAAAGGTATATGCTTTGTTAAGCGAAGAAGACTTTGCTGAGGATGTAATATCAATGGTTGCTGAGGACATAACATTTAATAACAATATAAGAAAGACAGTATGACAAGAGAAACATTCTTTGAATTACTCACCAATGAGGTTAAATCTTACAAGGAATTTCTTGAAACAGACAGTAAGGACTGGATTGTCAAGGGTTTTATTGATGTTGACCAAAATGTCTACACTATAACAAATGACACAAAAGTGGTGTCCAAAATCATAGAAATTCTCCTGATTCCTAAACTTGATAATTTCGCACGCAATCATGGTCTGGAACTCGAATTGCCATCAAAACAGAACTTTTATCCCGACCTGACATTCAAAGACCTAGAAGGGCATTTGTTTGCTGTGGATTTCAAATCAAGTTATTACGATGGCGACTCCGTCAATGGACTCACTTTAGGCTCATATTGGGGCTATTTCAGAGAGCGGGATGTTATCAAGAATATGGATTATACATACAATTCGTATTCTTCTCACACTGTTCTTGGAATGCTGTATAGACAAAACAATGTTGAGGGAAATGAGAAGGATGTCTATTCTGTAGATGAATTGGATATTATTCATTCCGTAATCGAGGACTTCATCTTCTTTGTTCAGCCAAAGTGGAAAATTGCAAATGATATACCTGGAAGCGGAAATACTCGTAATATTGGAGGTATTACAAATATCGGAAAACTGGTGAATGGAATGGGGCCTTTCGCAGAACTTGGCGAAGAAGTCTTCGATGACTATTGGAAAGGCTATTTCAATAAGGTAGATGCGAGAACAGCAGGTATTGGTACCCCCAACTACCATAATCTGAAGACGTACAAAGAGTATTTGGAACGTCAGGGAAATCTTTTGAACAAATTAAATCAATGAACGCATGGCAGTAATTGTTCCACCAATAAAGTCACAGGGAATCAAGACGAAACTTGTTCCATGGATTAATGATGTGATTTGCAGGTCTGGCATAGACTTAGGCAATGCAAACTGGATAGAGCCGTTCTTCGGAACAGGGGTCGTAGGCATTAACTCCCCATTAGGAGGGCGAAGAATTGTTGGTGACAGCAATCCGCATGTCGTCAATTTCTACAATAGCATCAAAAACGGTATCGTGACACCGCAGAGCATGAGGGAATATCTCCAACGTGAAGGGGAACTGCTTGAACGTGCTGACGATGCAGGTTATGAACATTATCGGCTCGTGAAAGACAGATTCAACAAGGAACACAGTCCTTTTGACTTCATTTTCCTGTCAAGGGCAGGTTTTAACGGTATGATGCGGTTCAATAGAAAAGGTGAATGGAACATCCCATTCTGCAAGAAACCCAACCGATTTGCTCCTGCTTACATAACCAAAATATGCAACCAGGTAAAGGCTGTGGAAACTGTAATCAGTCAATTCGATTGGACTTTCTGTAATAGAAGTTTCATTGAAACGATTCGTGAGGCCAAACGAGGTGACATGATTTATTGTGACCCTCCTTATTATGGACGCTACGTGGATTATTATAATGGCTGGACAGAAGAGAATGAAAGACAATTGTTTGAGGCATTGAGGGAAACAGATGCACACTTTGTGCTTTCTACGTGGCATCACAACGAGTTCCGCTCAAATGATATGATTGATAGATACTGGGGACAGTTCAACGTCTCTACACAAGAACATTTCTATCATGGAGGTGCTCATATCGAAAACAGACACGCAATGACTGAGGCTCTCGTGTTTAACTTTGAACTTGAAGAAAATCCCGAACCTGCCCAACACGTTCCATCACAGCTGGAGCTGGAGTTTGCCATATAATATGATGGAGCCATACTTTAATGAGAACAGCGAGTTCATCTTATATAACGGTGACTGTGCTGAAGTGATGAGAAATCTTGACAAGTGCTCAGTGGACTTGATTTTTGCTGATCCACCGTATTTCTTGTCGAGCGGCAGGACTGTGCGTTGTAATGGCATTGAAAAGTCTATTTACAAAGGCGAATGGGACGAACCAAAATCTCTGGACGACATCAATTCTTTCAATCGAAGATGGCTTTCCGCTTGTCGTGGAGTGATGAAGGCTGGGGCAACAATATTCGCAACAGGTACCTACCATAATATTTTCTCCATCGCATCTTGCATGATGGAATTGGGTTTCAGAATCCTCAATATTATCGTATGGCAAAAGACGGATGCAAAACCTACCTTGTCAAGAAACTATTTTAATTTTACGACTGAGTATATCGTATGGGCTAGAAAGGACATGAAGACACCGCACTTTTTCAACTGTGAACTGATGGAGCAGATAAATGGTGGTGCAAGGATGTCTGATGTATGGCGCATACCATTCCTGTCCTCATGGGAACTTAGATGTGGTAAACACCCTACTCAAAAACCTCTGCGTCTGCTATACAGAATAATATTGGCAGCTTCCAAACCACACGACTTGATTCTTGACCCATTCGCTGGAAGTTGCACAACTGGTATTGCAGCAAATCTACTTGACCGCAGGTTTATCGGCATTGACCAAAGTAAGGATTATCTGGACTATGGATTGAGAAGAAAAAATGAAATAAAAGATGCAGAAACCGCAACTCTCTTTCTACGAAAAATGTCAGAAAACAATGAAGAGCAAATGGTTATGGTCAACCATGCAAAAAGTCAGTCAAGGCTGAGAATGATTGAGACAGGAATATGCTACATGCGGGCAGGGGATTCAAAGGGTTCTCTACTAGTAACGCCAGGTTTTGAAAGGCTTCAATATGTACTTCTTCATACTAATGGAGAAGAGGCAAGTATGTACAGACTGAAATCCAAAGGTCATTTCCAAATTTGGACACGAGAGACTCTGGAGACATATGGGTTGCAACCTTCTCATGCCCCTTACTATATAGTACTTCTTTTTGACAATTCTAAGTTGATTCCTATCAAGAAAGAAGTCAATCTAAAGGAGAATATGAATACATATCGTGCCAAAATTAGACCTCTGAGTGACTTTATAGGTATTAAATAAATTTCTAAAAATACCATCTTTCAGCGAAAAGAATGGAATGGTGGTGATTATATAGATGATTACTGTTAAACAGAAAAGAACAAAGCAATTAAAAAAAATACAATATGAAGAAAGCTTTATTATCTTTAGTGTTGTGCTGCATATCAATAGTTGGTATGGCACAGACGGATGTAACCAAATTCTTGGGCATTCCTGTAGATGGCAACAAGAGTGATATGATGAGAAAACTCAAATCAAAGGGATTCACACCAAGTCCTTATGCTGAGGGCGTACTCACTGGAAAATTTAATGGTATGGATGTAAATGTTCATATTGCTACAAATAATGATAAAGTATGCCGTATAATGGTTTGTGATGCAAATACAATGGACGAGGCAAGCATCAGAATCCGATTTAATGTTTTATGTGAACAATTCAAAAACAATTCAAAGTATTGCAGTTTATCAGAGGAAGACCCCAAACTCAAAGAAGACGAGAATATCTCATACGAAATGACTGTCCACAAAAAACGTTATGAGGCTATCTTTTACCAACTTCCAGATACTACGGCGGCAAACTACACAGAAGAAATCCAATCTTTGATTTATTCAAAATATACAAAAGAACAAATGGAAAATCCATCTGAGGAAGTCTCTCAAGATATTTATAAGATGACTGCCATGTATGCTCTTGACAAAGCCACAAAAAAACCTGTCTGGTTTATGATTTCCGAGCACTATGGTGAATATTACATAACGATGTTTTATGATAACGAGTACAACAGAGCAAACGGTGAGGACTTGTAGGTTTCACTATCTTTGAACACCAACGCTTTGCCTCGGCAAATCCCCCACAATACCCTCCAACTCCCTGTCCACTTTGGATAGCTCCTCCTTGGACAAAGCATATATGCAGTCAATCGCCAGTCGGTTGGCTGCAATTTTTCTGTGTGCGAGGATGGTCTCTTCACCACCGATGGAGGGGCGGTTTGCGCCGCTCGCCTCCAGATAGTCGTTTACTGCGTCACGCATGGTGAACTCTCTCATTCCTGTCTTTGCCCAGTAGATAAGGGCATCGGCAGCTGCTTTTCTTGTCTTGCTGTATTGGTTGTCTGCCATAATTCTGATGCTTTGAGTTTTTTAAAAAAGTGTGATACATATCCAAATGGTGATTTCAACAAAGAAGATTGCCCAACTTAGAAAAGCCAAGCCGAACATCCAGGCATAGGTGCGACCGTTGAAGTATGCACCCTCCTCGACATTGCGGATTCGTTTAAGCTCTTTCTGCTGGTGAGTGAACAGGTCGTTTATCCGCTTCTCATGCTCGTCAAGGGCTTGCTTGAAAGCAGAAATGGCGGTGTTGTTCCGCTTATCCAACTGGGCAACTCCTTCATCGTTGATGCCGACTTTGAGGTTGCTCTGCTCTGCCTTGACTATGGCATGGCATATACTATCCACGATGTTGTCCGTGCTCCTGTGGGCAGCCATAAGTGCCACTTTCGTTGATTCCAACCTCCGATAGGCATTGCCCAGTTCCTCCTTTGCCTCATAGAGTGCTTTCTTGGCTGATTCAATCTCTTCCAGGGTCACTTTGATTTCTTCCTTGCCACTCTCGATGTTCTCGTCCTCCTGCATCTGATTGTACAGGTTAAGCACATCCTGTGTGGCATCTTTCTTGTTTCTTCCCATACCGTTCTTGTTTGAAAAGTTATCGTCTCATGCCTCTCTTTATCGGCTTGCAGAGTCTGTTTGCTTGCATTGCGCAACGTCTTGCCCATTCACGGTCATAATCGTCCTTATCACGTCCCCAGCCACTGCCAGGACTGCCACCGCCACCACAGGACTCAGTCATTGATGTGGCAGCATCAAGGTCGTTCATGAAGAGCAGCATAGCCACATTCAGAATGTCAGAGTGGCTTGCGGATCCATTCTCAGGTACTTCGATACAACTGTTCATCGTGTCGTAAGCAGTTCTCTGTCGCATTATCCCGAAGTTTGGATAATGCCAGGACAAGCCATATATTACGGTCGTTGGCAAAGGATGTAAAATCAGAAGTGCTTACCTTATGTCCGGCTTAGTAGAGACACTCAAGAGATACATCAAGGTCTTTCATGGAGATAGACCTAATGCTGATGACTATCTTTTTTACTCTTCATGGCATGGTGAAAAGACAAAACTGTCACAGGAGGCTATCCGCAAAAGATTAAGGATGTATGCGACCAAGGCACATGAGTTGTGCGAGGACGTACCCTGAATCTTCATAGTCATATGTGGAGACATGCAAAAGCGACCCATTGGCTTGAAGACGGCATTAATATCGTAGAAATAAGCAAACTTCTGGGACATGAAAGTCTTGAAACAACCATGAAGTATCAGGATATAACAACAAAGCAGCAATTAGCCGCATTAGCTACATTGGAGGAAGAGAAAAATTCCTCAATGATAAAGCTATGGAAACTACCAAATGCTGGAAATATCCGTGATTACTTCAATTTTAACCTAAAACCCGCAACTAATATTGATGCTGACTAATTTTGCAGTTCGCTTCTCCATCAGACGATAGTCTTGCCACTACAGACGTGATTATGCATGGGTTATGCCCAGCTTCCCCTTACCCCGTCAAGCATTTCAGAGGCTTTATGCTTGACTTTAACTGAAAAAGGTTGTCACTTTTTGGAGAGTTAAACTTAATTGGTTGTTACAATAATTACAATTTCACTAAAAGCGTTTACCTCTTTTGGAATCTGCATTTTCCCACGGATTTTTCCACATTCTCTGCTGTGGTCCGCTTTGGGTATGAGCAGTTGATGGTGTCTGGTTCCCGATGCTCATGTGCGCTCTTTCGTCATTGTAGAAGCTTATAATCCTCTTGGGTTCCCTCTTGCAAGCCTTATGCGTGGGGATGGTCATCCTGTAGAGCCATTCCGTCTTCAGTATGCCATTAGCCCTCTCTGCGACGGCATTATCCAGCGGGTCGCCGCTCTGTGTCATGCTAATCTGGTGTCGCGTCTCTTAAGGATGCCTTATATTGTGGTTTCCTTATAAAAATAATAAATAAAGCATAGATTTGCATTGTATTATGGAATAAAAACATTATTTTTGCAAATCATAATAATATGTTTACCTGATTTTATTACTCACTAAACTCTATATTAAAATATGAAAAAGACTTACCGATTGTTACTAAGTGCATTGCTGGTCACATCAGCACTTATTACAAACGCCGCAACGTTTGTAGGGAATCGCACGGATTTCCGCGACGAGACAATCTATTTTGCAATGACTACTCGTTTCTACGACGGCGACCCGACAAACAACACCTACTGCTGGGACGGAGTGCTTAACGTGAACGACCCGGAATGGCGTGGCGACTTCAAAGGCCTCATCGACAAGCTCGACTACATCAAGGCTCTCGGTTTTACCGCCGTGTGGATTACGCCTGTCGTCGAGAACGGTTCCGGCCTTGACTATCACGGCTACCATGCCATGGACTTCTCTAAAATCGACCACCGCTACGTAGGAAAGTCAGACACTGACGCCGATGCTGACGTGGCATTCCAGACACTCATCGACGAGGTGCACAAACGCGGCATGAAGATTATCCTTGACATTGTGCTGCAACATACCGGCAACTTCGGCGAAGCCCATCTTTGCAAGATGTTTGAAAAGGACTATTCTACAGACCTTGGAGACATCAGCTGCATGAAAGTGGTGCCGCAGAGTGAAGGCGGCAAGCTTCCGGAGAACTATGCCTCGATGAAGCCGGCAGACCAGTACGGCTCTCGCCTGGCACTGATGAAGAATACGGATTTCGAGAACAATGACATCCACAACTACTGGCACCACAAGGCGTGGTTTGACTGGGACGACCCGTCACGCTGGTGGGGACAGATAGCAGGCGACTGCGTCGATCTTAACACAGAGCATCCCGCAGTAAGCTCCTACATCGTGGATTGCTACTCCCGTTTTATCAAGATGGGCGTTGACGGCTTCCGTATCGACACCGCAGGACATATCCCGCGCCTGTCGTTCAACAACAATTTCTTGCCGCAATTCCAAGAAGCGGCAGAATCGGCAGAAGCAAAGGCTAAACGTGGTGACAGTCCGTTCTTTATGTTCGGTGAAGTCTGTGCCCGTTCGATGGAAGTGATTTACCGCGGCGCAAACTACAACTGCTCGCCTTGCTACTACACATGGAAAGAATCTAAAGACTATCCTTGGGACTATGACCCTGCCTCGTGGGACAATGTGGTGGCTATACCGACACCTACCGAAGGCTCACAAGACTATGAGACCGTCAGCGGACACACCAACTGGGAATCCGCACTCCAGCAAGGAAAAGACGATCTTGGTCATTCAGATGATGTCCTGCGCCGCAGCGACAACGCTCTGCTCAATGGTAACGATTACCATACTCCTGACCACTCCGATTTCTCCGGTATGAGCGTCATCGACTTTGCCATGCACTGGAATTTCAACTCCGCCGCCGGCGCTTTTGGC
>CAMCLD010000066.1 GCA_945875635.1 uncultured Prevotella sp. | reverse complement strand
CAACGTGAGCTGGAACTGATGAAGAACCTGCGAACTGAGCGTCAGAGTGCATACGTCCGAGAGTATCAGTCATACATTCGGCAACCTCACTTTCTCTATTTATAAAGTCAAGCGTAATGTAATGGTTATCAGCTATATTTGTCAAACTGAATAGCCTTACGGGTTAATAATTCAAAGATCTAAAATCTCAATATGGCTGCATCTTGTACCAGAATAGCCATTTTTATAGGTGCAAAGTTATATAAAAAATCGGATTACGGAAACTTTTTACACATTATTAATATATAGGGCGACAGATTCTAAGAGAGTTCACTTTTTCATACATCTTGGCTTATCTTAAAACTCCGATAGTCATAATTGTAACGTCTGATAGTGCCAGCATTTCGTGACGTGAACCTGCCGAGACGTAAACAATGTCATTCTCCCGACACTCTGTGATTTCTCCATCAATCGTTATTAACATTGAAATATCGTCGGCATAATTATCGTCACGGTACATACGGCACATACGATGGTCGTCCTTCATCACATAGAAATACTCGTCCATGTCGGGATGTATATGTTCTTCTATGTGAGCGCCATGATCTAAATCGGTTATAGCAATCTGAGTTATCTTGCTATCTGTTTCTTCATTCCCTATCAACACACGTTTTAATCCAGCACCATGAGAAGTAGGTATGCGCTGAAGGTCAAAGAGGTTTCGTTTTATCATTTCGTCGTGAATTTACAGTTTGGATAATTTGAGCAGCCATAGAACGAACCGTATTTGCCATTCCTCTTTATTAACTGACCGCCACATTTAGGACAGATACCAGCATTTATCGTTGCTTGTGTCTGTTTTGCAGCTTGTTTTAGATTCTTCACATGAGTTCTATCATCAACAAGGATTCTCATGTTTCTCCTTTGGAATAACTGCAACACCTCTGAGACATCGCTATCGGTGAGATATACACTACGTCTCTGGTTGATGAAGTCCAGAAGTTCGTAGTCGTATATTACTGTGTGTCGGGAATTTACACCTTTTAGAACTGCACTGCCAGTAAATACGACAACAGGAGTGACAGGAACATGAGGATAGTTTGTCATCATGTTTTTGATCTGTATTGCATGACCGATGGACTGCTTGACTGGATTGTAAAAGTGATTCTTCGTGACATAAGTGTAAGTCTTTATCATCTGAGTCCATTCCTTCCTGTTGTCATCGCCGTATATCTCCCCTCGATAGTTCTTTGTCTCGATTGCTATTATGCCGTATTTAGACACTACGACATGGTCGATCTGAGTTGTACCATGCTCCGTAGGCAGTATAACGTCATCGATTATGGTATATTCATCAGACAGCTGCATCAAAACATTATGAATATACGCTTCCCCTCTCTTTCCTTTCTGTTTTGGAGAATTATACCAAGCCAGAAATAAAGAAAGAGAAGCGAATAATACAACTACTATAATGATAAGCAACTGTGTCATAGACTACAATTTTACACCAAGCTCTTTAATGTTGGTGTCTCAATATTTTTCCGTTTTAGAAATTATACTTTTCACTTTTAATTAACTCCTTAACATCGACATCGAGCAGTTTCGCTATGTCATTCAATGTACTTAGGTTAGGTTGTGCCGTATTGCTTGCCCACCTTGACACCGTACACGCCGAAACACCCAACAGCTCTGCTAACCACTTACCAGTTTTCTTCTGTTCAACCAGTACTACTTTGATGCGATTCAAATCTTGCGCCATATTAAATATGTTATCGTTTGATGCAAATTTATATATATTAAATGAAACGAAAGAAGGAGAACCAATAAATCTAAGTTTTTGGAGACGGATTTAATGTTTCTTGTGCTATCTGGCTGTCGATATTGCTTCGGAGTGGCTACGAAAAATGTAAGATGGTAAGTCAATAAGGTAATTGCACGTGAATAGAAAGTACGAGGCTGTAATAGGCCTCGTTTTTACCTTCTATTATTTGCTCTTTTTGCACCCATATACACAAAAATCTCGATTATCCAAACTTTTGCTGTTAAGTTATGAGTTAAATATTGGGCTTGCCTCCTTGTTTTCAGTTATTTTTTTATACCTTTGCAATGCTGATAGGAGGCTCTGTATAAAGGAGAATAGCCAGTCAGTCAAGAGAAGGCATATTTGCTTTATCCGTTTCTTACTCAAAAGTCTGGAAAACTTTGAATATTGAAAGCGATGGATATAGGAAAATGTGCCATTCGTAGTGTATTGTATATTTATGGCACAGCCCCAATTGTGTCTTAACATATCGTACACAGGATGGGGCATATTTCGTTCATTCGTTTTCAAAGGTTTTTCCAGACACCCGAGTAGGAGGATGTAGCGTTATGCGCTCCATCCTTTTCTTGTATATATAGGTAAGACCGCCGTGGAAGTGGAGCGTATCGGCGCTGGAAAGAAAGGATGAACTACGATGGCAAAAAAAACGTTATGTGAGTTGTTTGAGTCTAACCAAGTGCAGCTTCAACAGGCTCTTACAGGTATGACTTTGCCGAAAGATATGGGCAAAGTACAGAATACTGTTTCTTCATATTTAGAAAAAGTGTTTGATACAGAGGGGGAGTTTCGGCAGAACCTCACACAATCGGAGGATTATATCTTAGAAGCGGCAATCTCTTTGCTGAATGCACAGCAGAAAATAAGCTCAGCCCTGCTCAAAGACATACACTATAATAGCGATTCAAAAATACTGAATCCATCAGTTGTAGCACCAGAAAACAAAGAGTCTAGTTCAGATAATGTTTTCAATAAAGGAACAAATAGCACTTTGATTGGTGTTGCAGGTGGTGCCATTGCAGGTAAACTCATCCTTGGTGGGTGGGGAGCTGTATTTGGTGCTATTGCTGGAGTTGCCTTATCGATATATCTGTCTAACAGAACACAGACAAAAACACAATCTCAGACAACAAGAAGGGGCGTACAAGAAGAAACCTCCAACAAACCTATTGATGTTGATAGTTTCATTCACATCATTCATGATGTTTGTGAAAGCGTTGACAACCTTATCGGCACATTCCGCGCTCAGGTAAATCGTGTAGTTCAGAAATACGAGTCGCAAGAGAAGCCTACGCTGGATAAGGAATACCGCCCTCTCCTCGAAAGTATTCAAAGCCTTGTCGGTTATGAGCGCAACCATAATGTAAGCGAAGAGAAATACATCAAGAAGGTTCAGGAGAGAATAGAAGATTTGGCAGAGTCGCTTGATAATTACGACATTACTTTAGAGAACTATTCTGATGAAAAAGCATCATGGTTCGATAAGGTCGCTTCGCCAAATGCAACTGAACTAAAAGAGGTGTTCCCTGCCATTGTTAATAATGGTACTCTTATAATTCCAGGAAAGATATTTATTCCTGCTTAAATATCAAATCGAAACTACAATATCACACTTTGAAAATATGACAGACGCTCAAAAGAAACAAATTGAATATATTATCGGTATCGACCTTGGACATGGCGAAACATCAGCAGCCATCTGTCCTATGCAATGGGACACTGCTGTAGAACAGCTAGATCCTGCTAAAGACCTTGACATGGGAGGTAACAAGAAGGTTATGCCTTCTGCTATTACCATCCTCGACAACGGCAACGCTTATATCGGCGATGCAGCATTCAATCCTGAAATTCTAAAGCAAGCAGTAGTAAGAGTATGCTTCAAGCAAGCTCCAAAGGACGTTAACGGTGATGCAGAGAAGATTATGATCCGTTTCATGCACGAGGTTTACAAAAGAATACGCGAGAACAACAAAGCTATTCTTACAGACACCAACCACATCGTTTATATCGCAACTCCATCTGGTTGGGACAAACCAACTCAGGACTTGTATGTAGAAATGGCGCGCATTGCAGAATTGCCTATCGCAGGTGTCACGAAAGAGTCTCGCGCAGCATTCGTGCGTGCGCAGCATGACGTAACCTCAGGACTTGGACGCAACATCGACAAGGGTTCTATTGTGTTCGACATGGGTTCTAGCACGTTGGACTTCACTTACATGAATAAATTCTTGTCTGGACTTGTCGATCATGGATATGACTGTGGTGCATCTTTTATCGAGAAAAGCATCTATGCACAACAGCAGAAAGAAAACGATGCTATCAAGCAGTTTGAGGCTAAATACCCTAAACTGATTGACTATCTTGTGTTTGAAGCAAGAAAGGTTAAGGAACAGGTGTATTTTGACCCTTCTCTGAAAGTTAAGAAAACTATTAACTTCGATGACTTCATTGATGACGAAGATCTTGAAGATGAGCGTTTCAAGCTGACGTTTAAGCCAGGAGAGCTTAACGAGTTCCTTGGTGAAAATGGTTACATAAAGAGTATTGAGGATGCGATGATTGACTACAAGCAGAACCATATAGCCAATCAGGACATCTACGGCGTATTCCTAACAGGTGGTGCTTCGCGCATGGACTTCATTATTCCTTTGGTTTGCAAATGTTGGGGCGTAGAACCTTCACAGGTATATAGAGACCAAGACCCTTCACTGACCATTTCTCAGGGTGTTGCAGAGGTTGCTCGTATGGACTTGCGCACTGATGGAATGGATGTTGGTCTGGAAGGAGAAATCAACAATTTCTTAAACGGCAGCCAAACATTTGACGTATTTGTTGAAAAATTTGGTCATGACCTTTGGGACAAGGTGACAGACGATATAGGAAGTGTAATAACTACTTGGAGAGATTATAAAGATGATGTTAGCATTAACACCCTACAAGATGCTATTTCTGATGCGGTACAAGAAAGTGTCTCTGAATTTTCGTCAAATGCACCTGCGTATGTAGAAGAAGCTATTAAGGCAAGTACAGCAGACATTCGTGCTAAGGTGGAAAGCATTGTTGCTGTTTATAGCGCACAAGGTGTAGAGATAAACTTACCAAACAATGTAAAACTAGGAGAGGTAAACCTTTCGGATATCAATATGGTTTCCGTGCTCTCTGGCATTTCCGAGAAATTGAAGGAAGATAGCGATGGATGGGGTGCAGCTATTGGCGGTGCAGCTATTGGCGGTGCAGTCGCAATGCTCCTTGGTGGTCCGCTCACATGGCTCATTGGTGGCGGTGCATTACTTGCCAAGTGGTTGTTTAGCGAGGAAAAGACAGAAGCACAGAAACAAGCCGAGGCTATGTGTCGTGATTTGAATGCAGAACAGCGGACAAAGGTGTTTAACTCAATCAGTGAGGAATGGCAGTCAATATGTGATTCTGTTGCGAACTCAATAGAAGAGGCTTTGACCAATGACAAGAGCATTAAGGACTCGATAAACAAGGTTGCAAAAGAATATATGCAGGCATATAAGGATAGCTTAAAATCTGCTCGTGTTTTGGTTGACTAATGCAAATGAATGAATATGAATAATGATAAGCAAATACAATCATTAGAGCCACAGGTTAGAGTATTGGCAGCAACGGCGATGTCACAATCACTCTCTTTCTGTATGGAGAGAAAGTATCTTTCTGACATTTCTATAAGTGAGAATAAGGCATTTGAGCTGGAAGCAGTACCAACCACATTAGACAGCTCGGCTTCATGGATTAAGATACAGCAGATTGGCAAGCCTTTGGATAAGTCTGCTGAAGCATGTTTTAGTGCCATGCAAAAGATTCTTTACTCATGCTTCTTACCAAAAGAAATGCAGTTGCTGTTCTTGATTACAGGTGATGGCAAGCAGAGTCACTTATATCTCGGACTTAGATCCCCCGGAAAAGCGGTTCCACCAAAGAAACTCGTTCGTAACTTGGAACGCTTTATTGGCGGTATTTGGCCTGGACTCCAGACAACCCTCTTAAAGAGTGAAGACAGTAGAATAACTGACTTCTGTAAGCGTGTTGCATCAGAAGATTTGGAAAATGTCTATGCGTTCACAGGCATACCTTCTATGGATAGTCAGTACAAGACGGTTTATCCTGCAACTATCGACAAGCTGATTGCTGGTATGTCTGCCAGTAAGAATTATGCCTACCTTGTTGTGGCTGATCCGATCGAGAACAATGATGCCGAGTCAATGCTTTATCAGTTGCGTGAAATGAACGGACAGGCTGAGTCCCTAAAGTCGATGAATGTCACAGAAGGACTTACAGAGGGTAGTTCGCAGTCTCACACGTCATCACATTCTGTAACACATACCCAAAGTTTCAGTGAAGCTGTATCAAAGAAGGACTTCTCAAAGTTAGGTAAGGCTGCTCTTGCTGGTACAGGTTTAGGCATTGCTGCGTCTGTATTCCCTGCTGCTGGAGCCGTTCTTGAAGGATGTGCTGATGCCGCAGGTGTCATCAGTAGTGCAGCGTTGAATATCGTTGCTGGTGCATCGGTAGGCAATCTCATTTCTGGTCTGATGCCACAAAAGACTACTACTCAGGGAACCTCAGACTCCGAGAGTAATAGCGAGTCAGACACAATGACAACCAACGAGAGCCGTTCACAGAGCATAAGCCGTAACCTTGTAAATAAGCATGTAGAAGCTGTAAGCGAACACCTATTCTATCACTCAAAGCGTATTGAGTCAGGTAAGGCTACAGGTCTATGGAAAGTAGGTGTGTACCTGATGGCAGAGAAGGAAAGCGACTTGATGGGTGGTAGCTTACAGTTGCGTTCAATCCTAAGCGGACAGGAAAGTATCTATGAACCTGTGCGTATTCATGACATTACGGACATTATGGATGAGACCGTCGAGGGTAAAAAGACACTGCGCGAATTGACGCTTGGACATGTGTCATCACCTGTCCTTATGGTAAACAGTGCAAATGGCAAGCTTTTCAACCATCCTTTGGGAGAACACTACAAAGAATTGAAAACCGTTCTTACCACGAAAGAGTTATCATATCTCATTAACTTCCCTCTTCGTTCCGTTCCTGGCATTAGTGTGGTTGATAGCGCACCAGAGTTCTCGTTAAACCAGACAGTGACAAGCGACGATGATGTTATTGAGTTCGGTAGTATGCTATATGGCGGTTCTGCAACAGATATGCCGTATCACCTTCCAATCAGCGTTCTGGCAAAACACACCCTTCTCTCAGGTATAAACGGAACAGGCAAGACCAATACGGTTCAGGCTGTGTTAAATTCCATAAGTCAGAGCAAACGACACATTCCGTTCTTGGTAATAGAGCCAGCGAAAACGGAGTACGTTGATTGGGCTATTGAATATAACAAGACTCACCAAGATACGCCTATCAATATATTCATCCCAGGTTGCAAGAATTACCGTGACCGTAAGACTCGAGAAAACGTCGCATTGTCAGAGCTACACCTCAATCCATTTGAACCAGTGTGGCTATCGGCTGAACAAGATCCAAATGTGCTTACTCACATAGACCGACTGAAATCTACATTTGCATCAGCATTCCCTATGTACGACATACTGCCTGTGTTGATGGAAGATTTAATCTATTCTCTGTATCAAAGTCCATCTACTAACTGGATTGGTAAGGGAGCAGAGCCAGAATTTGGTAAGACATACGCACCGACTCTTACTTCAATGGCTTCGCACGTTGATTCTGTTATTGAAGCACATGGGTATGAGAAACGTGTCAGCGACAATATGAAAGCATGTCTGAATACACGCATATCCTCACTTAGACGTGGATGGAAGAAAGACATGTTGGATGTCCTACATTCTACACCATGGGAAGAGTTATTCAATAAACCATGCATAATTAACCTGTCGTATGTAGGCGATGATGTAGATAAATCATTCTTCATGTCTCTTGTTCTTCAGTTCCTTTATGAGTACAGGACAGCACAAGCTGAAATTGGTAATATTGACTTCAATTCCAATAAGTGCAGACACCTTACAGTGATTGAAGAAGCTCATCGTGTTATGCAGAAATGCGATAACCCAGAACTCCCTCAATATAAGACTGCCATGATGTTCAGTAATATGTTGTCGGAGATTCGTGCGTATGGAGAGGGCATGTTCCTGGTGGATCAAGTACCAACACGTCTTATTCCAGATGCTATAAAGAATACTAACACCAAGATTACCCACCGTTTGGTTGCTGAAGATGATTGTATAGCCATTGCTGAATCTATGGGGATATCCAAGGAGCAGAAGCCAATCATACCAAAACTCTTGGTTGGTCAGTGCCTAGTTTCAACGGCATTATCCACAGACAAATATTGGATTAAAGTAAACAAAGTTAAGTAGATTATGGATTTCTTGGAAAATATTGAAGACGTTTACAATGAACTGGACGAATCTGCTCCAACACAAAGTACTGATGATACAGCCTACATGAGAAGCGAGTTTTGCGATGAGCATGTATTAGAGGATATTACCACAAGTGCTGTTCAAGAGTTCTTTGAATCAGACGAAATCCGTCAACCTCCTTACGGGCAGGCAAATTTGGAGCAACGTGAACAATACTTAAAGGGGTTTTATAACAAATTTAACGAATTGACCGGTTACACCAATAACCTTCATTTCCGAAAAGGAATGGAACCAAATAACCTTGGAGCGTTTAATCCTGCAACTAAGCAGATAGAACTAAATGCTGATTTGTTATTAGAAAATGACCCTCAGACAGTAATGGAGACTATCATGCATGAAAGCAGACATGCTTATCAAGACTTTGCAATCAATAACCCTGAGCAAGTGTCTGTTGAAAAGGAAACATTAAATCTCTGGGAATACAATTTTAATAATTACATAAGTCCAGAATTTGATTTTGAAGCCTATGTGAACCAGCCTGTAGAAGCAGATGCAAATGATTTCTCAGAGAGAATGTTTAGTGAAGGTTTCTGTAACGCGGCGTAAACGCGACGTAAAATTATACATCTATGGATAGAAATAATATTATTATGCTACTTTGTTCGCAAGACTACCCTCAGTATATGCTTGAACAAACAGCAGACAAACTGGAAAATATGAACTCCTGCTTAATGGAGGCTTTTGAGGATTGGGCATACAATGGCACTATTCCTACTGTTGAAGTGGAGGGATGGAGCTATAATCGCTTAATCGAAAAGTTTAATATGCGTCCTATCGCTGCATTTCTTGCACTTGATTGGTTGATTCGAGACCCGGAGAAAGCATCTAAATCATTAAATAAAGGCATTAGATAATCATGGCATCATTTGAACTTACTGCAAAGCATCAGATTGACCGACCAGAAGGTCTTCATATTGACAGGGGACAAACATTTACTGTCAATATCAATATGATGGGAATTACTCCCAACAACCTGTTTGGTAATTCCAGGTGCCTTGACGCACTTGTTAAGCAATTTCAATTTAACGGAATCGATGTTCCCAAAACAGACTCTGGCATATATAGCCGAGGGGCTTGGGATATTAAAATGAAATAGACATCAGTCAGATTTTATATAAAAACATGATATGGGTATTCACATAATCAAAAAGTGCATCTTGTTGTAGTTTCCTGATTTAGGTTGACTACTTGTTTGTCTTAAACCTTGATAAAGTTGACTCAGTTAAACATAAAAACTGATTATAGTTGACTATTATTCTTTATCACTGATGTTGGTTGACTGAGTCATTCTTATAACTGTCCAGGGTTGACTGAAGGGCGTAGCC
>CAMCLD010000065.1 GCA_945875635.1 uncultured Prevotella sp. | reverse complement strand
CCTGCGCCTTTGTCATGTTGAACGGCACGCAGATTGTCCACCAGTTGCTGCCTTTCACAGAGATTGGATATACCGGCTCTTCTTCCGGATTCTCGTCTTTCTTCGTGTCTGCGTTGGTGAGCACGAACTGACGTGTGCCCATGTGGGCAATCTTCTGAAGCTCGTCCATTGTGTAATATCCATCTTCTGTGCTTGGGTGTCCTTCTGTTTCCAGATTATATCCGGCATACGCCAGCACTTCTATGTCTTCCTTTGAGAGCGTAGGGCGGTACTTTGTCACGCCGTCCCAGTTGTATCCGTTAGAGTTAACTGCATACGAGCGGTTCCACTGCTGCTGACTTGGCCATATATACTGTGAGCCGAGGTATGTGTCCTCATATCCGTAATCAACCTTTGTGCTTGCCGTGCACGCTCCGAACGTGAGGGTCTTTGTTTCCGTGCCGACCGTATCGTATGAATCTGGGTTTTCTGAACTCTGAGCATAGTAGAAATTTCCTTTCGCGTCGCGGTGTGTCTTATACACACGTGTGATGTCGGTGTATTTGGCTCGCTGCTCGTCTGTCAGTCCTGTAGGGAAGTGCAGGATGGCGAAATAGTAGCCTTGGTTCTTGTAGTTCTCACGGTTGGCATATCCGTTCTTTGCGTCATCCATCATATCAGTTGCTGTCGGCGCTTGTCCTGTACCGGGATGGAATCCGTTGTTGCCGTTAAGTGTATTGGCAGGAAATGCCGTGTTTCCCCCGTCTGCATTGTTTATATACACGGAGCCACCCATAGGCATAATAGGTGCATTCTCGCCAAGGAAATACACGTCCTGATATTCTCTGCCATAAAAAGCACATGCACCGATGAATTTTACACTGGCAGGTATCTGAATCGTATTCAATGTAATTGCACTGTTAAGACCAAAGGCTGTATTACCGATGTAGTAAAGTCCGGCATTGAACTTCAAATCTATAATATCTTTCAGATCTGCGAATGCGGCATCGTTGATGATACGGAGAGAATGAGGGAATGAAATCTTTGTCAGATTTGTTCCAACGAAGGCACGCTTGCCGATGTTCTCCAGTCCTTCGTTTAGCGTGATGGAAGTCAATGCTCCGCAGTTCTCAAAAGCCGATTCGCCAATCAGTTTGAGTGACGAAGGCAGGTTGAATGTCGTTATTTGAGCATTGCTATAGAAAGCCTTATCTGCCAGACGGTCGTAACCATAAGGAATCGTAACCGTCACAAGATTGGCTTGTCCATTTCCCGGTGTATAGTTTGAGTAGTGTTCCAACACCTTTGTTGGCAACACCATTTTGTCTTCATCTTTTTTTGACGACTCGCTATATACCGAGGTCATCTTAGTCAGCGGCAGCGTAAGGTTCGCCATGTTGGCGAGTTGGTTGCCGTTGTCTTTTTGGATGAAGGTATAGGATGTCAGATTCTCAATCGTTGCCTGTCCGAGGTCGAGTGTCACGATGGAATTGTTTTTCACCTTACTCTTAGTATTATAACCCCAGTCATGGGTCGGGAACAGAATTGCATGTACGATGTCATCGTTGATGATGAGCGGTGTGTTGCTGCCCTCGTTCTCGAAGCGCACAGTCTCGAAGGTGTTTGTCACACCGGTGCTGCTTTTGACGTCTGCCCCTTCAAGAATCTTGGCGTTGAGGAGGTTGACGAAACTGTCGGTGACATATCCGAGATAGCCGCTTTCTTGCATTTCCACTTCTGTCACTACGCCAAACACACTTATATAATATGTGGTGTTTCTGTCGTAGGCATCACCGTTTGATATGGCGGTATATACACCGTCAGTCTTCTTATAGTAGTTTGATGCATTCCCGTTGAACGTTATATTCTCACCTGTTATTGTCGTGGTGTAATATCCTCCGCTTTTGAAATCTGCAAGAGGAATTCTTCCTTTCGCATCGTTAGTTGTGGAGTATCTTGAATATTGTGTACCATTATCCCAGTCGCCATCCAGAACAACGTCACTCCCGCTTATCACCTTTGTCCAAGTTGAGCCGTAGTCTAATGTATAATAAAGGCTCAATCCCTTTTCTGTCCAGCTGTTTGTCACCGTCTCACCTTCCAAAGCTGTTGCATCAACCTGCGTCTCTACATAGTGCTCTGCATAATAGGTTGTCTCGCTGTTGTACGGATTGGTAGCTGTAGTGCCCCACTGATTGTTTGTTGTCTTCACGTTGCTCAGACCTGTAGCAGTGAAACTTAGTTCAGTGGCTGTGATGTTCAGCGTCGTCAAGTCGCCCTTACCTGAGACAGTCAGAGTTTTTCCGTCATCGCTGACGATAAATTTGGCTGAGGCAGTAGCCCCTTCCTCCGCCCACACACCTATTGAGGTAATGATGGACATCAAAAGTAATGTAAATACTTTTCTCATTGTAGTTTTTGTTTTATGTTTGATAATATATTTATTTCGTTTCGCATGTCTCCGATATTCTGTCAGGAGCTTCCTTGAGCGAAGCGAAAAAACAAGTTGACGAGTTGACAAGATATTGGCATGTCCGATTGTTGTCAAACTCAGGCAAGAATACTTCCAAATGGTTGCTTGTAAACTTGTTGTTCGCAAAGCTTGAGGATACTCCTTTGAGCAAGATTGTAAACACAAAATGGCACCACCAGTCTCACGACTATGTGCCAATAAAAACTAAATATAAATTAACTCAAATAGTATTCTGTTTTATGATGTGTATTATTTTGAATGTCATAGTTTTTGCAACACATACATATTGCATGCAGAGTCATATCTATAACTTTTAATGCTGAATTAAATGCTTCTTTTATATTACAAATCTTTACACTATCCATGACTTGAGCCATTATTTTGTTAGTAAATTGTTATAATACCTCTATATGAGAGGTAATAATTATTCTAAACCGTTTGCAAAGTTATATCAGTTTTTTCAAATATACAATTTTTTAGTGTTAAAAATTTCATTTTAAATGTATTTTCTCATTGCAAATTTTCTAACAACATTGTTTTCCAATACGAAACTGCGATAAACACTAATGGTTTGACATGTTTATCACCTATCATATAGAGGTGTCAGTTCTTTTCAATAGGTATTTCTTTAAATCGTTATCCCAAGTTATTTCTTTTCACGTCTTTTTTCGCTGCCATTTTTTGCGTCTGCTACGTAACTTTCAGTCCCACACTTAAGTCAAGCCTAAGAAACAAACAGAGGTAACATAACAGCATGCGCTGTAAGATATTCCATGCTGCCATATCGAAAGCAGGGACAGCTTACTTGCATTCCATTGTATATGGCTTGTCGATTTGTAGAAATGATGGGGGATACGGAAAAGCCCCGGATGACACAATGCCATCCGGGGCTTTTACTTTGTATGGTCAACACAGGTGTCTCAACCCGTTACTCTTCAGGAGCCTGCTCTATGAGGTCCATGAACTGGTCGAGCTTAGGTGTGATGATAATCTGTGTGCGGCGGTTGCGCTGCTTGCCCACCTCTGTGTCGTTGGTAGCGATAGGATTGTACTCTCCACGTCCACCGGCAGTGAGTCTCTTGGGGTCAACACCGTATTTGGTCTGTAGATACTGAACTACAGATGAAGCGCGCAGACAGGAGAGGTCCCAGTTGTTGCGGATGTTCTCGCGTGTGATAGGCACGTTGTCGGTGTTACCCTCAATGAGAACGTCATAGTCTTTGTAGTCCATGATGATTTTCGCAATCTTGCTTAGTGTCTCCTGGGCACGATCGTTAATCTCGTATGAGCCGCTCTTGTAAAGCATGTTGTCGGCAAGAGAGATATACACAACACCCTTTAGCACCTGCACGTCAACCTCCTTCAACTCCTCCTTGCTGAGTGAGCGGGTAAGGTTGTTGGTAAGTACCATGTTGAGGGAGTCGCTCTTGCTCTTCACCTCCACAAGGTGTCGAATATACTGGTTTGACTCGTTAATCTGGTCAACAAGCTTCTCGATGCTGACATTGTTCTGGCTGGCATTTGAGAGACTCTTGTCGAGAGACTTCTGCAAAGAGGCATAATCCTTCTTTGCCTGTGCAAGCTGTTCCTCAAGGCTTGCTGCCCTTGCCTGAGATGCAGCCAACTGTTCCTTGGTGTTCTGGTAATTGGTTGTCAGTTCCTTGTTCTCAAGTTTGCAATTCTCAAGATCTTTCTTGCTTGCGCATCCCGTAGTGATAAGACATCCTGCGGCGAGCGCAATTACTAACAGGTTCTTCTTCATGTTTCTTTTCTCCTTTATATATAATAATGTGTATATTTCTATCCATCTGCCGACATGTTATGTGCCGGTTTCTTCTGCAAAGTTATCATTAAGACGATAAATCTCACGAAAAGTTGCATCGGTTTATGTTATTTTAACGCAAAAACCGCCATTGTTAACTCACTTTCCAAAACAGAATGTCCAAAATACCATGATTGTGGTATGCATAATGACCACTTCGTGCTATTGTCCATGTCTAAGGAAAGTTGTAACTTTGCAGACATAAAACAAACATTTAGTAGAGACAAATTAATTAACCCTGGTCGGCACTCCTGCGGACAGGCAGCAGTCAGCGACCGCAACAACAAAGAAAGGAAATAAATATGAGTGAGAAGAAACTTCATTTTGAGACATTGCAACTTCATGTAGGACAGGAGACAGCTGACCCAGCCACAGACTCACGCGCCGTGCCTATATATCAGACCACTTCCTACGTCTTCAGGAACTCACAGCATGCAGCCGACCGTTTCGGCCTTCGCGATGCGGGTAACATCTACGGCAGACTGACCAACAGCACACAGGATGTCTTCGAGAGGAGAGTGGCAGCCCTTGAGGGTGGAGTGGCAGGACTTGCAGTGGCCTCCGGTGCCGCTGCCATAACATACGCATTGCAGAACGTGGCGCAGAATGGTGACCATGTGGTGGCTGCAAACAACCTGTATGGTGGAACATACAACTTGCTCGAACATACATTATCCACACAGGGTGTGGAAACCACCATCGTTGACCCTGCCGACTTCGAGGCTGTAGAGGCTGCCTTCCGTCCTAACACCAAGGCTATCATAATAGAGACTTTCGGAAATCCTAACTCAAGCGTGACCAATATAGACAAAATAGCCGAGATAGCTCATCGCCACAACACCATTGTCATCGTTGACAACACCTTCGGCACTCCATATCTCATCCGACCTATAGAGCACGGAGCCGACGTAGTGGTGCACTCAGCTACCAAGTTCATCGGTGGTCATGGCTCGTCACTGGGAGGTGTCATCGTAGATGCCGGCAAATTCGACTGGAAGGCAAATGCTGACAAATATCCTACACTTGCGAAACCAGACCCAAGCTACCACGGTGCAGTGTTTGCCGATGTTGCAGGAGCAGCAGCCTACGTAACCAGAATACGAGCCGTCATATTGCGTGACACGGGAGCAACCATCTCGCCTTTCAACGCATGGATTCTCCTACAGGGACTTGAGACATTGTCGCTCAGGGTGGAGAGACACGCATACAACACCGACAAGGTGGTGAAGTTCCTTGCCTCACATCCTAAGGTGAAGAAAGTAAACCACCCATCATTGCCAGACCATCCTGACCATGAGCTTTACACAAAACTCTTCCCCAACGGAGGAGGCAGCATATTCACTTTCGAGGTGAAAGGTGGAGAAGCCGAGGCTTGGAAGGTCATAGACAGCCTCCAGATATTCTCGCTCCTTGCCAATGTGGCTGACGTCAAGAGTCTTGTCATTCATCCCGCCACGACGACACATTCGCAGCTCTATCCAGAGGAACTCGAACAGCAGCATATCTATCCATCAACAATACGCCTGAGCATCGGTACTGAGCATGTCGATGACATCATTGACGACCTGGCACAGGCTCTCGACAACATTTAAACCAAATGCCATGGCAAGGATAGCAAAAAAACTGACAGACCTCATCGGGCACACTCCGTTGCTCGAATTGGGAAAGTATTCAGGGAAAAGAGGACTTGAAACTCCACTCGTCGCAAAGGTGGAGTATTTCAACCCGGGAGGCAGCGTGAAAGACCGCATTGCCCTCGCCATGATTGAGGATGCCGAAAAACGTGGCATCATAAAGCCGGGCGACACCATAATAGAGCCTACAAGTGGAAACACTGGAGTAGGACTTGCCATGGTGGCTGCGGTGAAGGGCTACAAACTCATTCTCACCATGCCAGAGACCATGAGCATTGAGCGCAGGAATCTTGTAAAGGCTTACGGTGCACGCGTGGAACTTACAGATGGGCGGGCTGGCATGAAAGGTGCAATAGAGGCAGCTGAACATTTCAGGAACACCATATCTGGGAGCGTAATACTTCAGCAGTTCGAAAACCCAGCCAATCCGCAACGACACTACGACACTACGGGTGTGGAGATATGGGACGACACAGAAGGAAAAGTGGATATCTTCGTAGCCGGAGTAGGAACAGGCGGAACCATATCGGGAATAGGAAAGAAACTGAAGGAACTCAATCCGGATGTCAGGATAGTGGCTGTGGAACCAGCCTCCTCACCTGTACTTTCAGGTGGACAGAGTGGTCCTCATAAGATACAGGGTATAGGAGCGGGCTTTGTTCCCAAAACCTACAACCCAGATGTCATTGACGAGGTATTCACGGTCGAGAACGACCATGCCATTCTTACCAGTCGCCAGCTTGCCTCGGAGGAAGGTCTCCTTGTAGGCATATCGTCAGGAGCAGCGGTATATGCTGCAACCCAGATAGCCTTGCGCAACGAGAACAAAGGCAAGAGAGTAGTGGTGTTGTTGCCTGACACTGGGGAGAGGTATCTGTCAACAGTGCTTTACGCTTTCGACGAATACCCATTGTAACTCCGTCGAAACAATCAGTCATAGCTACAACTGAGTCACTCTTTATCATGAAGGTATGTTCGGAAACGAACATACCTTCTTTCGTTATTGGTCATAACGTGAATGAGTGAAGTAACTGCATGGCAACAGAGATAAAACATTACAATTAGGTTAAAATAATGTTATAATCAAATATTTTTTAACAAATCACTATCGAATATCGATAAAATACCCTAACTTTGCAGACAAATAACGGGCTTTGTCGATTCCCGACGTGACATTTGTCAGGATAACAACATCACCTCAATATATAATTATTATACCAATTATTTCCCTGTTCATATATAATCGGGAGAACAAACTTGACAGAATATATCGCCAAAACTCATAAAGGAAACTATATAACAAAACTATATGTTCAACTAAAAGGTATTCATTATGAAACAACACTTATTACTTAATCTTAGAGCCCTCCTCGTGCTCTGCATGATTTTTGTTATCGGGGGGGGCAGTTTGGCGTTTGCAGCGGAAGGTGATGAATTTTATTCATTAACAGCCGTACAAAATAAATCTAATACGGCATATGCTACTTATTATGATGTTACTATCAATAATTTAGTATGGAATGTCCCAGGTAACCAAAATTTTGATGGTTATTGGAGAATTGGCGGAAAGTCCTTAACAAATGTTGATAGGTACATAACAGGAAAAAGCCCAATTGGGAAAGCCATTGGTAAGGTAACTCTCAACCATAAGGGAAAGAGTAATGCTAACTTAACCATAAACTCAATTTCTTTGACCGTTGCATCTGATGCTTCATTTACAAATATCATAGAAACGGTAACTAAAGAATCTCCAAACATATCTGTCTCAACAGCAGGAAGCATTGATTTTGAACCAAGTAATGGTGCTTGGGCAGAAAACAGTTATTATAAACTAACTATTAACGTTAGTAATAGTAAAGCATCAAATTATGGATTGGACTTCACATCAATGGTGTTTTATGAAGGGGCTACAGGCAGCACCACAACCGTAACCTTCGGCGAAGATGTTGATGACCAGACATTCGATGTAAATCTTGGTGAGACATTCGAAGGCAAGACAGCAACCGTTTCTCCTGCTGAGGCAGGCAACGTAACTTATTCGAGTGACAATACAGAGGTTGCTACCGTTAATGAGAATACTGGCGCAATAACCTTAGGAGGTATAGCTGGCACAGCTACCATTACTGCTTCGTTAGATGCAACAGACACCTATAAGGCTTCTTCCGCCAAGTATTATATCAATGTCATAGACCCGAACGGCCCAGTATTCTATGAGTCGTTTAATCAGAATGATGGTAAAGGTGGTAATGACGGTACATGGAATAATATTACAAAATTAAGTACTCTGAAATATGATAAATCAGAATGGAGTGTTAAAAATGAAAGTGGTGCCAAGAAATGTGCAAGATTTGGTACAGGCGATAAACCAGGTTCAGCAACAACCCCAGCAATCGATCTGAGCGGAGACAAATACATACTTACGTTCAAAGCTGGAGCATGGAACGCAAAGGATGAGAAGACCACTATTAATGTCGTTATATCTAATGGAACATTGACATATAATGGCAAATCACTCAGTACTCAGACCATAGAAATGAATAAGGGCGAATGGACTGATTATACAATGACAATCGCAGATGCAACTAATAGTACAACTATTACATTTACTGCAAAAGTTAAGTCAGATAACCGTTTCTTCCTCGACGAGGTAAAGATTGTGAAAGCTCAGACACCTGCAACAAGCACACTCTCTCTTGTTGCTGTAGATAAAGACATATACTACGCTACCTTCAGCAGCAGCAAGGATGTGATATTCCCATCGGATGTGGAGGTTGATGCTGTTTCCGTAGAAGGTTCGACACTTAACATAACAGAGTTGGCAAAGGATGACTACTTCGTCAAGGCTACCAGCGCAGACGGCTTTGATGTTGTCTCAAATGGCTACTACGTGCCTGCTAACACTGGCGTACTTATCAAGTCGTTAAAGAATAGCGTGACATATTATTATCCATACGAAGCAGCTACAGTTACTCTTCCAGCCAACCAGCTGAAGCCAGCACCTGCCGAGGGTGGAGTATTCACCCCAGAAACAGGCTACCAGTATTACAAGCTGGCTTACAACAACTATGATACAAAGACCGGACTCGGCTTCTACTGGGGCGAAGAAAACGGTGGAGTATTCTATGTAAAGGCTGGTACTGCCTATCTCGCAGTTCCAACAACAGAAGTAAGTGGAGCAAAGGCATTCACTCTTGACGGTGGCGTGGTAACAGGCATCAGTTCTGTAAATGTTGAAAGCAACAGGACAAAGACCATATACAACATAGCCGGACAGAGAGTTTACGACATGACGAAATCAGGTCTGTACATTGTTGACGGAAAGAAAGTTGTTGTAAAATAAACAGAAAGGGATTAGAAAATGAGAAAGACATATAATGCACCCAAGGTTGTCGTTAACGATATTGAGGCAGAAAGTAAGTTTGCACTGACTTTCTCCAAATCCATGCCTGAAAATGATGGCACTAATAACCAGTTCTCAAAGAATGATTTCAGTGTCTGGTATGACGACAAGGATGAGGATGATGAGGAAACGACATACAAAGTGTCAAGCATCTGGGATGAATGAACTTACTTCAAATAGTTAAATATTAAAGTTTCACAAGTAGTAAAGAGGAGATAAATGAAGATATAAGGAGATAAAAGAAGACTGTTGTCTTTTAACTTCCTAAGCGACCACAGGGAGCGATAACTCCTTCTAACTCCTTTTAACTACAGAAGTTGAGCAAATGCGAATTTATAAAGACCCTGCAC
>CAMCLD010000064.1 GCA_945875635.1 uncultured Prevotella sp. | reverse complement strand
GCTGGAGCAGAAGAACCTGGCTGGATGTTGTTGATGTGGAAGATTGGGTAAGAAACACGAGTGTTCTCAGTTACGCTCTTATCAGCGAAGTCAATCTTACCATCAGCAGCTACAGTTACGTTCTCGAGAAGGGCGTTGCGCTTGATAGCGTTGTAGATATCTGGCTCAGACTCCTTGTCCAAGTTGATAACCTTAGCGTAGCAACCACCTTCGAAGTTGAATACACCATTGTCATCCCATCCGTGCTCGTCATCACCGATAAGCTTACGCTTCGGGTCTGTAGAGAGGGTGGTCTTACCTGTACCAGAGAGACCGAAGAAGATAGCGGTGTTCTCACCGTTCATGTCGCAGTTTGCAGAGCAGTGCATGGAAGCGATGCCCTTCAGCGGCAGATAGTAGTTCATCATTGAGAACATACCCTTCTTCATCTCACCGCCATACCATGTGTTGATGATTACCTGCTCGCGGCTTGTGGTGTTGAAGGCTACGCAAGTCTCTGAGTTAAGGCCCAGCTCCTTGTAGTTAGCAACAACAGCCTTTGAAGCGTTGTAAACAACGAAGTCTGGCTCGAAGGCCTCAAGCTCCTCAGCAGTAGGACGGATGAACATGTTTGTTACAAAGTGAGCCTGCCATGCTACCTCAACGATGAAGCGTACAGCCATACGGGTGTCCTTGTTGGCACCGCAGAAACCATCTACTACATAGAGGTTCTTGTTTGAAAGCTCGTTCTTTGCAATCTCCTTAACCTTTGCCCAAACCTCCTCAGACATTGGGTGGTTGTCGTTCTTATATTCATCAGATGTCCACCATACAGTGTCCTTTGAGTTCTCGTCCATTACGATGTACTTGTCCTTAGGAGAACGTCCGGTGTAGATACCAGTCATTACGTTGACTGCGCCAAGCTCGGTCTGCTGACCAACCTCGAAACCTTCAAGTCCTGCCTTTGTCTCCTCCTCGAACAGCTGCTCGTAAGAAGGATTGTGAGCGATTACCGTTGCACCGGTAATGCCATACTTTGTCAAATCTAAATTTGCCATTATTATAACTTGTTTTATTAGTGAATATTAATCTTGTTACTCTTAATCGACTGCAAAGTTAGTAAAAAACGATGTTTAAGCAAATGATTGGATATTAAATCTTTTTACTGTAGCCACCCAAAAGGTTAAAGAATTAAAAATCCCCATGTGCCAGTTGGGTAATTGCCATACAGACTTTGCATTTGAGGCTTAATGGTTTAATGGTTTAATGGGTTTAATGGTTTTAACCTCATAACCTCACAACCTCACAACCTTAAGACCTAAAGCATTGCCTGTATTTCAGCATCAAGGTTTTCTATCTGCACGTCGCGTTTTTGCAGTACATTGTTCCTGTCGATGAGGAAGAATGTTGGAGCAGTATGAACGTTATAGTTCACAATGTTGTGCGAGTCGATGCCATCTGGGTCGAAGACACTTATCCATGGCAGGTTTGCTGTCTGTGTCTTCCAGAAATGTTCGTTGTTGTCGAGTGATACCTGATAGATTTCAAATCCTCTGTCGTGATATTTGTTATACAGGTCGCGCATTGACATTATGCGTTTTGTCGATTCGCTTCCTGTGCTGAAGACATGGAAGTCGAGCATTACCACCTTTCCCTTGAGGTCTGAAAGCCTGCGTATTTTTCCTTTATTGTCCATGAGTGCAATGTCGATGAGTCCGGAGTTGACTACTTTTGATGCATCGATATTCAGTGGTTGGCTGTTGCTTTTCACGATACGCTGGTCTTTCATTCCCTGTATGGCTATGTTGTGCAGGTTCTGACCTCTTTCTGAATTTGGGTAGAATGTGTCCCAGTTTGTTGCCACGGCTCCGAACACCTTGATGTCTCCTGCATTCTCACGAGGGTTGAATATGAGTCTTGCATTGTTGTTTATCACTATATACTGGAACAATGCGAAATAGGCATACGCCTTCATAGGTTCTTTATAGATATAGTTGCGCGACACGTCCAGCTTGTACTGCTCAATAAGTGAGTTGATGACAGTCAGGGAGGAGTCTGCGCTGATAGAAGGGTTGTTGGCAACGGCCTGGCATTGTGTCTGCAATTCTATCTGTCTGAGAGCAAGTTCTCTGATTTTCTCGTTCTCGTACGACTTGCCCAGCTCGTAGTTTGTAGCCATGAGTGGGTAACTTGCTTTCACCTCCACAGTCTCTGTTGAGTCGATAGCGAGGTTGATGATTTGCCCTGCTATTCTAAGGCGGTAGAATTCCGGATTGTCAGCTTGGTTGCCAGTGAAGTTGAACTTGCCATCCGTGTCAAGCTTCACAGAGTCTAACACCTTGAATCCGTCGAGACCATTGTGCTCGAAGTATAATACGGAATCCTTTGCATTTGTTATCTCTCCATTTACATGGAACTTGCCTTTTCCGCATGATGCGAGAAGACATAATAATACGGGTATTATATATTTATAATGTATCATAGTCGTTATGTGTTTACATTGCGAAAGTGTTGAATCCGCCATCTACGACAGCCACGGTACCTGTTACAAACTTGGCAGCGTCTGACATCAGGTAATGAATGGTGCCGCATAGTTCTTCTGGTTCACCCATTCGTCCGAATGGAGTTTGTCTAATAATGTCCTGTCCCCTTTCTGTATATGAGCCGTCAGGATTTGTCAGCAGTTCACGGTTCTGTTCCGTTATGAAGAACCCTGGTGCTATGGCATTCACCCTTATTCCCTCTCCGAATTTCTTTGCGCACTCTGTAGCCATGTATGCAGTGAAATTGCTTATTCCAGCCTTGGCAGCGGCATAACCGCACACTCTTGTCATGGGTCGGAAGGCTGCCATGGAAGAGAAGTTTATTATGACTCCCTTCCCTTTCTCCGCCATCGGTTTCAGGAATATCTGTGTTGGTATCACCGTTCCTGTGAGGTTGAGGCTTAATACTTTCTCAAACTCATCGGTATTAAGGTCGAAGAATGTTTGTTCCGGAGTTATGGTAGCTCCCTTCATATTGCCTCCGGCTGCATTGAGCAGTGTGTCTATGCGACCGTATCTTTTCAATATTTCGTCCCTGTTTTTCTCAACCACAGCCTTGTCCATTACATCCGTCTTTAGGAACTCGCATTTTCCTCCTGCTGCAGTTATGTCCTCTGCGATTCTCCTTCCGACATCCTCCTTTCGTCCAAGGATGATGACGATGGCACCATTGGCAGCCAGATATTTCGCTATGGCTCTTCCAAGAATACCTGTGCCCCCGGTTATCACGGTCACATTGTCTTTTATGTCAAATAGTTCGTTCATGATATATATTTAATTTTAGTTGACAAGTTAACGGGTTGCTACTCTTTTTAGTTGTCAAGTCAGTGAGTTGAAACTCTTCACCGCAGCCATTACACCCTGAACCTGTGCCATGGCGAACATTCTTCCAAGGAAGGAATATCCTGCGTTGTATCCACGTGTTTCATCGCCAAGCATTGTCATGCCATGGTCAACCCGCATAGGCAGCGAACAGTTTTCTTTCTCAAATATCTTCACCAGTTCCACCACATCAGCCCTTCCACCGAGATGACTTGCCTCTGTGAAGTCTCCGTTTGGGAAGATATGGCATGAGCGCAGGTGTACGAACCATGTCCTTGATGCATATTTGCGTGCGAGTGCCACTACATCATTCTGTGCGCCTGCAGAAAGCGACCCGGCACAGAAAGTCAGCCCGTTGTGCTTGTTGTCAACAGCATTGAGGAACCATTCTATGTCCTCATCGGATGTTACGATTCTGGGTAGTCCCAGTATTGGGAATGGTGGGTCGTCGGGATGCACGCACATGTTTATTCCACATTCCTCGCATACAGGCATTATGGCGCTGAGGAAATACCTCATATTATCGCGTAGTGTGTCCTTGTCAACGCCTTTGTAGAGTGCGAGCAACTGCCTGAATAGTTGCAATGGATGGTTGTCTCCTTCCCGGAAATTGCCGCTCACGAAGCCCTGAGTCTTAATGACTATGTTCTCTACAAGTTCGTGCTCGCTCTCAGGCGTCATGGTTTTCCTTAGTTGCTCCACCTCAGCCACTATGTCGCGTCCGTTGGGCTTTCCGTCAGGACCAAGAGTCTTGAATCTTGACCATTCCTCAAGAGCTCCATCCCTTTTCAGGATATATATGTCGAAATATGCGAAATGCGGAATACTGAAATACAGGTTTGATGTCCCGTCTGGATTTGGATGCGCAAGGTCAGTGCGCGCCCAGTCGAGCACAGGCATGAAATTGTAGCACACGGTGTGTATCCCCTCTGCTGCAAGGTTGCGCAGGCTTTGCTTGTATATTTCTATTTGTTCGTCACGGTCGGGACCAGCATATTTTATGGTCTCAGTTACGGGCAAGCTCTCCACTACTGACCATCTCAAGCCATGACTTTCAATGTATTCCCGCAGGTCACGTATGTCCTTCTGTTGCCAAACGTCACCAAGCGGTATGTCGTGCAATGCTGTGACGATGCCTTCAATTCCTATTTCCTTAAGCATGGCAAGGGTTATTTTGTCTTTCTTGCCAAACCATCTCCATGTCTTTTCCATGTATAAGTGTTTAAAGAATTGTCCTTGTATATTTTTCGCAAGCAAAGTTAATAAAAAAATCCATTATATAGTCACAATGACATGATATTTTCATATTTACTGGTTTTTAAAAGTCAAATTTCAGTTACGTCTTTTTCCTCCATCTGTCTTCCTTTACCTCCTTTTTTCTACTTCCGAATATTAAATATATGTCGTATTCGCACAATCGTTTGCGCATTGATTTATGATAATTTTAGGAAAGTTGTAGGACTGAACGACATAAAAACAGTACCTTTGACAAATAAAACAGAAATTTTAAATAAACTGACCTATTTTTCTATGATTGTTCATTTCAGCATAAAGTACCATACTTATTATGGTCAAGACATAGTATTGAATGTTGACAGCGTAAGTGAGGATGGGAAACGCAGTTCCTCCAGGTTCGGGATGCATACAAATGACGGCACAAGTTGGACATGTGACGTCAATATTGTTGGTTCCAAAACAAGTTCCATGATTTATTACTACTCCGTTGAGAGGCTTGGCACCGTGGAGCGTCGCGAATGGCAGGGAGTGCCGCATAGACTCGTTTTTGACTGTGGCGACAAAGCAGAATATTATGTTTATGACAAGTGGAACGATGTTCCTTATGATTCCTACATGTATAGTTCGGCAGTTACGGAATGCCTTAGAAAGAATGCCGTGGATTATGCTCCGTGCTGCAATGCTCAGGTAGCTGATACAGTTGGCAAGACTCTAAGGTTAAGGGTAAAATGTGGTACGTTAAGCGAGGGTGAGACTCTTGTCTTGACAGGAGACGGCAACCTGTTGGGCGACTGGCGACCAGAGCATGGTATTGCCGCTGTTGCACATTCTGCCGGTGAATGGACCGTTGACGTGGCAGTGGATAATGTTCCACAGAACACACTTGAGTTCAAATTCGTGGCAATGCGCAATGGTGCTGTCAGATGGGAACAGTCTGATAATAGGAAGGTTGTACTGCCGGAAATGCACAAGGGAGATGTCGTTGTGATGGATATCGATGCTGTCTCCTTTGACTGCCATCCGGTGAGATGTGCCGGAACTCTTGTGCCTGTCTTCTCCCTGAAATCGGAAAGCAGTTTTGGCGTAGGCGATTTTGGAGATTTGAAGAAAATGATAGACTGGGTGAGACTGACGGGTCAGAGAGTGCTTCAGGTGCTCCCTATCAATGACACCACTACCACCCATACCTGGACAGACTCATATCCATACTCATGTATATCAATTTTTGCATTGCATCCGCAGTATGCCGACCTGTCATCGCTTCCCCCAATTGCAGATGAAGCGTCAAGGAACAGACTGGAGACTTTACGTCAGGAACTCAATGCCCTTCCGAAGATAGACTACGAGAGGGTCAACGATGCGAAAGCCGAATATCTACATATTATATATGAACAGGAAGGAAAGAAAGTACTGGCTTCCGATGAATTCCGCACCTTCTTCAAGGAGAGTGAGGAGTGGCTTGTGCCCTATGCTCACTATTGTTACCTGAGAGACACCAATGGCACAGCCGACTTCTCCAAATGGGATGGAAATACAGAGTGGAATGAAGCCGACAGGAAGAACCTCTCTTCACCACGTTGCAAGATGTTCAAGGAAGTGGCATATTATTACTATGTACAGTTTGTGCTCGATTCACAGATGAGGGCTGTTCACAACTATGCAAGGAGCAAGGGAGTCGTATTGAAAGGTGACATTCCTATAGGCGTGAGCCGATATGGTTGTGATGTATGGAGCGAGCCTCGCTATTTCAACCTTAACGGACAGGCAGGTGCTCCGCCAGATGACTTTTCTGTAAATGGACAGAACTGGGGCTTCCCCACATACAACTGGGAGACGATGATTGCTGATGGATGTCAGTGGTGGGTAAGGAGATTCCAGAACATGTCGAAGTACTTCGATGCTTACAGGATAGACCATGTCCTTGGCTTCTTCCGAATATGGGAGATACCTTACGATGCCGTGCACGGATTGCTGGGACATTTCTCTCCGGCTCTTGGAATGACAGTAGAGGAAATAGAGGGATATGGTCTCAAGTGGCAGGAAGAACTATTTACCGAACCGCTCATCATGGACTGGGTTCTTGACAGGACATTCGGGGAGGATGCCGATGTCGTAAGACGCAACTTTGTGGAGCCTACCCATGATGGCAGATACAAGATGAGAGGGGAATACAATACCCAGAGGAAGATAGAGTCATGGTATGCCGGAGCTGACGAGTCGCAGTATGCCCTGCGCAGTACGCTTGCCGATTTCCGCGACGGACTATATTCACTCATCAGCGATGTGCTCTTCGTGCGTGACCACAGAAACCCCAACCTTTTCCATCCACGCATCTCTGTGCAGTTCGATTTTATATATGAATATCTGTATGACAGCGACAAGGATGTCTTCAACAGACTATACAACGACTATTATTACAAGCGCAACAACCAGTACTGGTATAACGAGGCAATGAAGAAACTGCCAATGCTCGTTAGTGCTACAAGGATGC
This sequence comes from uncultured Prevotella sp., assembly GCA_945875635.1. GTDB lineage: Bacteria > Bacteroidota > Bacteroidia > Bacteroidales > Bacteroidaceae > Prevotella. Next base: position 2,872 of record CAMCLD010000064.1, on the reverse strand, counting down.
TGGTTTGTGCGGAAGACCTCGGAATGGTGCCTGACTGTGTGCCATGGGTGATGGACGAGTTGAGGATTCTGAGTCTTGAACTGCAGAGTATGCCTAAAGACCCTGAGGTGAGATTCGGACACTTGTCGAGAAATCCATATCGTTCAGTGGCGACGATAAGCTCACACGACATGCCCACTCTCAGACAATGGTGGGATGAGGACTGGCAGAGGACACAGGAATATTACAATACGAGACTTTACAGGGGTGATGCCGCACCGCACCCACTTCCGGGATGGCTTGCTAAAGACATACTGTCAAGGCATCTCACCTGTCCTTCCATGTTGTGTATATTGAGCATTCAGGACTGGCTCTCCATGGATGAGAGACTTAGGCTTGCCGATGCTGATGCCGAGCGAATCAACATACCGTCCAATCCAAAACATTACTGGAGATACAGGTTACATCTCAGCATCGAGGACTTGATGGCAGCCACATCCTTCAATGATACTATAAAGGAAATGATTAGTCAAAGCGGAAGGAAATGAGAATCATGGCCCCTGCCCTTTTCAGGGTAGGGGGCGTTGTTTTTACAATAGATAGATATTAAACATTCCAATAAAAACATTTTTGACATGAAAACCAATAGTCTATTCAACTTTAAAGGCATAAGCCTTTCAAGGCTCCTTTCCACAAGAAGGAACTGGGGGGTGACATTGCTTTTATGGCCTCTTTTTACAATGGCACAAAGTGTAAGTTCGCCAAATGGTGATGTAGTTGTGAAATTCACTCTTGCTGAAGGAGGGGTGCCTACTTATGAGATGAGCTACAAGGACAAGGTCGTTGTAAAGCCAAGCCGTCTGGGACTCGAACTTGCCAAGGACAAACATGCGTCAAAGGGCAAGAACGAGACTGACCTCATGGACGGTTTTAAGGTGGCTTCTGTCAACAATACAACTTTTGACGAGACATGGACTCCCGTATGGGGTGAGTGGTCGCAGATTCGCAACAACTATAACGAGATGGAGGTGAACCTTAACCAGCCCGCATCACAAAGAGACATTATTATAAGGTTTCGCGTGTATGACTATGGCATGGGACTACGCTATGAATTCCCTCAGCAGAAGGAACTCAACTATTTCTTGATAAAAGAGGAACATACACAGTTTGCCATGACAGGCGACCATACCGCATGGTGGCTTCCAGGCGACTATGACACACAGGAGCAGGAGACGCAGGAAACAAAGCTCTCAGGCATACGCTCGCAGTTCAAGAAAGCTGTCAACTGGGACAACTCCTCTGTGTCAGTATTCTCGGAAACGGGTGTACAGACTGCTTTGCAGCTGAAGACAGACGATGGTCTATATCTCAACATCCATGAAGCAGCATGTGAGGATTATGCCACTATGCATCTCAACCTCGATGACAAGAACTTCGTATTTGAGTCATGGCTCACACCTGATGCCACAGGGTTGAAGGGATGCATGCAGACACCATGCCATACACCATGGAGGACTGTCAAGGTGAGTGATGACGCACGTGACATGCTGTCGGCACAGCTTACACTGAATCTCAACGAGCCTTGCAAGATAGAGGACACTTCATGGATTCATCCTACAAAATACTGTGGAGTATGGTGGGAGATGATAGTTGGCAAGAGCACATGGGAATATACCAGCGGACTGCCATCTGTGAAACTCGGCGAAACAGACTATTCAAAAGTGAAACCCAACGGACGTCATGCCGCCAATACTGAAAATGTGAAGAAATACATAGACTTTGCTGCAGACAACAACCTTGACCAAATCCTTGTAGAAGGATGGAATGTTGGATGGGAAGACTGGGCAAATATGTGGAAACGCGACGTTTTCGACTTTGTCACTCCATATCCTGATTTTGATATCAAATATCTTAACGACTATGCACACTCACGTGGCGTTAAGCTGATGATGCACCATGAGACTTCTTCAAGCACTCAGAACTATGAACGTCATCTCGAAGATGCATTGAACCTCATGAACAAGTATGGCTATGACGCAGTGAAGACCGGTTATGTGGGTGACATCATCCCACGTGGAGACCATCATTACTCACAGTCTATGAACAATCACTATATGTATGTGTTGAAGGAGGCTGCAAAGCATCATGTCATGGTCAACGGACATGAGGCTGTACGTCCAACAGGTCTCTGTCGTACATATCCTAACCTTGTGGGTAACGAGAGCGCACGTGGTACAGAGTATGAGGCTTTCGGAGGCTCTGCTCCCTCCCACACGGTAATACTGCCGTTCACTCGTCTGCAGGGTGGACCTATGGACTATACCCCGGGCATCCTTGAGACGCAGCTCTCCACATGGAGTGATAATCCAAACTTCATACATACTACGCTTGTCGGACAGCTCGCCCTGTACTTGACAATGTATTCCCCTCTTCAGATGGCAGCCGACCTGCCAGAGAACTATGCTAAGTACAGCGATGCTTTCCAGTTCATACGCGACGTGCCATGCGATTGGAGTGACTCTCGTTATCTTGAGGCAGAACCTGCACGATACATCACCGTTGCTCGCAAGGACAAGAATAGCGACAACTGGTTTGTAGGAGGCAAGTGCAACGAGACAGCGCGCACTGCCATCGTGAAGCTCGACTTCCTTGACAAGGGGCGCAAGTATGAGGCAACATTCTACGAGGATGCAAAGGATGCTGACTACGAAAAGAACCCTAAGGCTTATACCATAACCAAGAAAATAGTAAAGCAGGGACAGACGCTGAAGATTAAGGAGGCCCGAGGCGGCGGCTTCGCTATTTCAATAAAAAGCCTCACACCCAACCCCTCAAAATAAAAAAGCCTCACCCCCAACCCCTCTCCAAGAGAGAGGGGAGTGAAATGTTGAGG
>CAMCLD010000063.1 GCA_945875635.1 uncultured Prevotella sp. | reverse complement strand
GCCAAGCCACTTCAGCAGGAAGCATGTCACTGAATGCCTCTCTAACTACCTTTTTTTCCATGACTGCTCCTGGGCACATTTTCGCCTCTGGGTTCATGCGCATGGCAACATCAAGAAATTCCTTATCAAGGAACGGAACACGTCCCTCTACTCCCCATGCCGACAGACTCTTGTTTGCCCTGAGGCAGTCATACATATATAACTTTGACAACTTTCTCACCGTCTCCTCATGGAAAGCCTTGGCATCAGGTGCCTTATGGAAATAGAGATAGCCACCGAATATCTCGTCGGCTCCTTCTCCTGAAAGCACCATCTTTATACCCATTGACTTTATGACTCTTGCAAGGAGATACATCGGTGTTGATGCCCTTACAGTTGTGACATCGTAGGTCTCTATGTAATATATGACATCACGAATAGCATCAAGTCCCTCCTGAATGGTATAGTTTATTTCATGGTGGACAGTTCCTATATGGTCAGCAACAAGACGCGCCTTGGCAAGGTCGGGAGCACCTTTGAGTCCAACAGCGAAAGAGTGAAGGCGCGGCCACCACGCAGGCGACTGGTTGCCGTCTTCTATTCTATGCTGTGAGAATTTTTCTGCCACGGCACTGATAACACTTGAATCCAATCCACCGCTGAGAAGTACTCCGTAAGGCACATCACTCATCAGCTGACGGCGCACTGCATCCTCAAGAGCGTCGTGGATGTCACAAACGGATGCTTTGTTGCCCTTGACATTGTCATACTGGAACCAGTCGCGGGTATAATAGCGTTTCATTCCCGGGGTCTTGCTCCAATAATAATGTCCAGGAAGGAAAGGCTCGTATCTCTCACACTGTCCCTCAAGAGCCTTCAGCTCACTTGCCACATATACTACACCATCGCTGTCATAGCCTATATACAATGGTATCACTCCTATCGGGTCACGTGCTATCAGATACTCATCCAACTCCACATCATAAAGACAGAATGCAAAGATACCGCTCAGACTCTCCACGAGTGGAGTGACGTCAGCCTCATCCTCCCTTCCCTGTTCCACCTTTCCACGCCATTCGCGGTAAAGGGCAAGAATCACCTCACAGTCACTGCCTGTCTGAAACTGGTATTTACCTTCAAACGACTTGCGTATGTCCTGATGATTGTAAATCTCACCATTCACAGCCAGCACCTGTTTCTTGTCGGGCGAGAACAAAGGCTGTCCTCCAGACTCTGGATCGACAATGGAAAGTCGCTCATGTGCAAGTATTGCGGAACCACCACAATATATTCCACTCCAGTCAGGTCCACGGTGACGTATCTTCTGACTCATTCTCAATGCTTTCTGCCTTAATTCCTGCGTCTGTTCTTTCAGACCCAGAATAGATACTATTCCACACATATTATATATATATTACTTTTATTGATTGCCACGTCCTCGCATCGACATCCATATTCCAAACCCGAAAATGGGGAATAAGGACTGTACTCATGCTAATGACGATGACAGGTTGTTTATGTTTGCAGTAAAAAGACTCTAAAAAAAACTTTGAGCATCTGTTTTTCATTCCTACGACTCCCCCCCCTCCCCCCCTGAGATAGGATGGAGAGGGGAGCTAAGTCATACTCACTCACCTTTATATAAGAAAGGAGAGATTTCAATTTATCAGTTGAAGCAGGACTCTCCGTGCTCGTAAATGTCGAGTCCTTCCTCCTCAATGCGCTTGTCAACTCTCAGACCAGCAATCTTCTTCATACCGAAGAATATCACGATACCCATTACCAATGCCCATGCATCGATACAAAGGACGCCGAAGGTCTGTGCTCCAAGGAATCCCCAGCCATGACCATAGAAAAGTCCTGAGTCTATAGCAAGCATACCAGTCATCAATGTACCCAAGATACCACATACTCCATGAACGGTACTTGCACCTACAGGGTCGTCAACATGGAGCTTGCAGTCTATGAACTCTATTGAATAAACCAATACTATACCACATACGAGACCTATAATCACTGCGCCCAAAGGAGAGACAAGGTCACAACCGGCTGTGATTCCCACCAGTCCGGCAAGCACACCGTTCAGCGTAAGCGACAATGATGGTTTGCCATACTTAATCCATGTAGTAAACATGGTTGCAGTACCACCTGCCACGGCAGCAAGGTTAGTGGTCAGGAACACATGTGATATTGCCACTCTGTTCACCTCACCCGATGCTGCAAGCTGTGAGCCAGGGTTGAAGCCGAACCATCCAAACCACAGTATGAAGACACCCAATGCTGCTGTCAGGAGGTTATGTCCTGGAATAGCTCTGCTCTTGCCATCCTTGCCATATTTGCCAAGACGCGGACCAAGTGCTATAGCACCGACAAATGCGAGTACACCTCCTACTGAGTGAACAATGGCGGAACCTGCAAAGTCATGGAATGCTGCGCCGAAGGTGTTCATCATGAAACTGCCCTCTTCACCGTTGCACAGCCATCCTCCGCCCCATGTCCAGTGACCTTCGACAGGGTAAATAATCAGTGAAATAAATATTGAATATATCACATACATGTCAAACTTGGTGCGCTCTGCCATCGCTCCAGACACGATAGTGGCTGATGTGGCACAGAAGACTGTCTCGAAGATAAGGAATCCCTCTACAGGCAGGTCACCCGAATAGAATGACAAATCTCCGAAATTCGGCATTCCTATGAATCCCTCACCATTGCTTCCGAACATGAATCCGAAACCAATAAACCAGAATAGGAGCGAACCAAACATGAAATCCACGAAATTCTTGAAAAGAATGTTCGCCGTATTCTTACTGCGTGTGAATCCAGCCTCACAGAGTGCGAAACCTGGTTGCATGAAAAATACAAGCATTGCCGCAAGCAACATCCACACCGTATCCAATGATAAACCTAAATCCTGTACTGTCATAATCTTGTGTTTGATTTGTTGTTGTTACCCTTAAGCCACCTCGACAGCGACCTAATTCTTTTAATCATTTTTATTATCCCTCATTAATAATTACATAAACAGCCGTCAGCTCTCCTGCTCGGCATTATACAATGCAACGTCGCCACGCTCGCCTGTCCTGATGCGCACAGTGTCTTCAACTGGAATGACGAAAATCCTTCCATCACCAATCTCACCTGTCATGGCAGCCTTCTGAACTGCCGTAACCGTCTTCTCTACATTCTTGTCACGAACTACGATGTTGAGGAGCACACGCTCAATAGAACTGGTGTCGTACATCACACCACGATAGATTCTTGCCTGACGCATCTTACCCTCGCCACGTACATCATAGTAAGAGAACCACTCGATGTCGGCAGCAAGCAATGCTTCCTTGACTTCCTCGAACTTTGTCTTACGGATGATAGCTTCAATCTTTTTCATCTTTACCTCACTTTTTGACAGTTAATACTATTGACTATTTTACAACTTGTAAACTTTCGAGTGCAAAATTACTGCTTTTTGATAAATATTTAATCATGATTTTATCTTTTTGAAACTTACTTTTAATTCGTTCTTACGTTTTGTTACCCTTTATATATCTACTTATTGCAATTTATCACGATAACAAAAGAATTTATTTCTAATTGCAATTTTGAATACTTTTGTAGATAATTTCCATTAGCAAATACTTTGGCATACAAGCAAAATGTTGTAATTTTGCATCAAAATCAAAACAAAGTGCAATTAATCAAACAGACATTAATACAAAATGGCAAACAGCATAGAGTTTACAAAGATGCATGGTGCAGGTAATGATTACATCTACGTCAACACCTATATATATAATATAGATGACCCTGCAAAGGTTGCTAAGGAATGGAGCAGATACCATACCGGAGTGGGAAGCGACGGACTCGTGCTTATTTGCAAGCCTACGACAGCAGCGGCAGACTTCAGAATGAGAATATTCAATGCCGACGGCAGCGAGGCTATGATGTGCGGCAACGCATCAAGGTGCATTGGCAAGTATCTATATGAAAAAGGTATATGCAAGAAAAGTTCCATAAAGCTGGAGACATTGTCTGGAGTTAAGGTTCTGGAACTTCACCTTAGCAAAGACGGGAAACATGTAGATACTGTGACTGTTGACATGCTTGAACCAAGGTTCAACGTGCCGGAGCAATACGCTCCTGACTGCACAGGACAGTTGAATGCAGCCTTCAGATCTTTCAAAGGAACATTCGTGTCGATGGGCAATCCACACTTCGTCATTTTCGTTGACAACGTAGAAGACATAGATATCACACGCTTCGGTCCAATCCTCGAGAACGACAAAGCGTTCCCTCAACGATGCAACATAGAGTTCGCACAGGTGACCACACAGAACACCATACGCACAAGGGTATGGGAAAGGGGCAGTGGGGTGACTATGGCATGCGGCACAGGAGCATGCGCCACAGCCGTAGCGGCATACAAGACAGGCCGTAGCGGCAGGACATCAACCATTGTCATGGACGGTGGCAGTCTGGAAATCACATGGAGCGAGGCTGACAGCCACGTATATATGACAGGACCGGCTGAATTCGTTTTCGACGGACGGATGGAACTGCCTGAATAAACAGACAATAAAGCAAACTTATCACAATACAGAAAAGAATGGCACTTATAAACGAACATTTCCTGAAACTGCAAAAGAACTATCTTTTCGCAGACATAGCAAAGAAGGTCAACGCCTTCAAGGTGTCACACCCTAAAGCCAATGTAATAAGTCTGGGCATCGGCGACGTGACACAACCCCTTTGCCCGGCTGTCATTGAGGCAATGCACAAGGCTGTCGATGACATGGCTACAAAGAAGAACTTCCACGGCTATGGTCCCGAACAGGGATATATATGGCTACGTGAAGCCATAGTGAAGAACGACTTTCTGCCAAGGGGCATTCATCTTGATGCCAACGAGATATTCGTAAACGACGGAGCAAAGAGCGATACAGGAAATATCGGCGAGTTGATTCGCTGGGACAACAGCATGGCTGTGACTGACCCTATATACCCGGTATATATCGACTCAAATGTCATGAACGGAAGGGCAGGAGTGTTTGAAAACGGCAGATGGAGCAACGTAACCTACATGCCATGCGACGAAAGCAACGAGTTCGTGCCTCAGATACCAGACCACAGGGTTGACATGATATACCTATGCTATCCCAACAACCCCACGGGAATGGTACTTCCAAAGGAGGAATTGAGAAAATGGGTCAACTATGCCATCAAGAACGACTCCGTCATCTTCTACGATGCTGCATACGAGGCATATATACAAGATCCGTCAATACCCCACTCCATATACGAGATAAGGGGTGCAAGGAAAGTGGCAATAGAGTTCCACAGCTATTCCAAGACAGCAGGATTCACCGGTATAAGGTGTGGCTACACCGTCATTCCAAAGGAGCTTCAGGTATCGACCATTGACGGACAGCTGCATCAGCTGAATCCTTTCTGGGACAGAAGGCAATGCACTAAGTTCAACGGCACGAGCTATATAAGCCAGAGGGCGGCAGAAGCCATATACACCCCAGAAGGCAAGAAGCAGGTGTGCGAAACCATTAGTTACTACATGGAGAACGCCCGCATCATGAGAGAGACGCTCACACGTCTGGGACTTAAGGTTTATGGTGGAGAGAATGCTCCATACTTATGGGTGAAGACTCTTGACGGCACCGACAGCTGGAGGTTCTTTGAACAGATGCTCTACAATGCGCAGGTAGTATGCACACCAGGCGTGGGATTCGGTCCTGCCGGCGAAGGCTACATAAGACTGACAGCCTTTGGCGAGAGGGAAGACTGCAAGGAGGCTATGCGACGCATAGGAGAATGGCTCATGATAGGCAAATGAGAAAGTCTGTGGACAATCCACAGAATATAATAACACAAACACAAAAAGGTAAAAGATTATGGTAACATTGAGAAAAACAGGATTGCTGCTTGGCGCACTGATGGTGCTGGGCATGGGAGCAAAGGCTCAGGATGAAGTAGAGGCTACCGTAGCTGCGGACATTGTCAGCCAGTATGTATGGCGTGGACAGGATTTGGGACATGCCAGCCTGCAACCAACATTAGGACTGTCCTATAAAGGCTTGTCGTTGACAGGTTGGGGAAGCATAGGCATTTCAGAGCCAAAGGATACCAAGGAGTTCGACCTTACGCTGTCATACACCACCGGTAATTTCAACATCGGCATAACAGACTACTGGTTTGACTACAACGATGGTGGAGACAGGTATTTCGAGTATGCCGCCCACAAGACAAACCATGTCTTCGAGGCTACCGTGGGATATGATTTCGGTTTCGCCACCCTGCAGTGGTACACAAACTTCGCCGGTGCAGACGGCACGAACAAGGATGGTGAAAGGGCTTATTCCTCATACGTAGAGGCTAACGTGCCTTTCAAACTTGCCGGATGCGACTGGAATGCAACTGTTGGAGCTGTACCTTATGCCACATCCTTCTATGCTGACGCAAGCAACTTCGCTGTCACCAACGTGTCTCTCAAGGCATCCAAGGACATAAAGATTACGGACTCTTTCAGCGTGCCTGTCTTCGCTGCCGTTACAGCAAACCCAAGCACAGAGAAGGCATACTTCGTATTCGGTCTCACATTGCAGCCGTAACGACAACGAGTCATCAGGTCAGCATGACGAAATCTCAATCAATGAGACGACAAGAGATTCCATTCCTTGGCTGACGACACTCGGTAAAGACATAAATTAGCTTCCTTTAAGGTAAAAAGATTATTTGTGGACAGAAGAGAGACATGGCGGAAAGCTTTTTATGCCATAAGTCAAAGAATACGGCACTCCATGTCTTTCTTTTGAAATAAAAACTTTAACTTTGCATTCGCAAACTTAAGTTAAGACACAAAACAAGGAAAAAAAAGAAAAGTCAAACCATAAAAGAATCAAGAACAATGGCAAATTTAAGATTTGATGTTGTAGCAGAGGCAGCAAAGAAAAAACCTCTGGAGGTAATCGCTCCAACAGAGCGTCCGTCTGAGTACTTCGGAAAGAATGTATTCAATCGTGCAAAGATGTACAAGTATCTGCCACGCGATGTCTATGAGAAACTCATCGACGTGATTGACAATGGCTCACGCCTTGACCGTTCTATCGCTGACGCTGTGGCAAAAGGTATCAAGCAGTGGGCTGACGACAACGGCGTCACACACTACACTCACTGGTTCCAGCCACTCACGGAAGGAACAGCTGAGAAGCACGATGCTTTCATAGAGCACGACGGCAAGGGTGGAATGATTGAGGACTTCTCCGGCAAGCTGCTGGTACAGCAGGAACCAGATGCCAGCTCGTTCCCATCAGGCGGTATAAGGAACACTTTCGAGGCACGTGGCTATTCCGCATGGGATCCAACGTCTCCTGTGTTCATTATTGACGACACACTCTGTATCCCTACAATATTCATATCATATACCGGTGAGGCTCTTGACTACAAGGCACCACTGCTCAGATCTCTTCATGCAGTCAACGTAGCAGCTACGGATGTGTGCCACTATTTCTATCCTGACGTGAAGAAGGTTACATCAAATCTTGGATGGGAACAGGAGTATTTCCTTGTTGACGAAGGACTATATACAGCACGCCCTGACCTCATGCTTACAGGACGCACCCTCATGGGACATGACTCTGCAAAGAACCAGCAGATGGAAGACCACTATTTCGGAACTATTCCAGAGCGTGTACAGGCTTTCATGAAAGACTTGGAGATACAGGCTCTTGAACTGGGCATTCCTTGCAAGACACGCCATAACGAGGTGGCTCCAAACCAGTTTGAGGTGGCTCCAATCTTTGAGGACACCAACCTGGCTGTTGACCACAACATGTTGCTCATGTCACTCATGAAGAAAGTGGCACGTCACCATGGCTTCCGTGCACTGCTCCATGAGAAACCTTTCGCAGGCATCAACGGCTCGGGCAAGCACAACAACTGGTCGCTGAGCACAGACACTGGCATTCTCCTTCACGGACCTGGCAAGACACCTGAGGACAACTTGCGCTTCGTTGTCTTCATAGTGGAAACTCTCATGGGTGTATATAAGCACAACGGACTGCTCAAGGCTTCCATCATGAGTGCTACAAATGCTCATCGTCTTGGTGCCAACGAGGCTCCGCCAGCCATCATCTCGTCATTCCTCGGCAAGCAGCTCAGTGACCTGCTCTACCACATTGAGCATTCTGATACCGACGACCTCTTCAACGTTGCTGGAAAACAGGGACTTAAGATGGACATTCCAGAGATACCTGAGTTGCTCATCGACAACACCGACCGTAACAGAACATCACCATTCGCATTCACAGGAAACAGATTCGAGTTCCGTGCCGTAGGTTCTGAGGCTAACTGCGCTTCTGCAATGATAGTTCTCAACACTGCCGTGGCTGAAGCTCTCGTCAACTTCAAGAAGCGTGTTGACGCTCTAATCGAGGGTGGCAAGGACAAGGTGGAAGCTATCATCGAGGTGGTACGCGAGGACATAAAGACATGCAAGCCAATACATTTTGATGGCAACGGCTACTCTGACGAGTGGGTAGAAGAGGCTACAAAGCGTGGTCTCGACGTTGAGAAGAGCTGCCCGGTAATATTCGAGCGTTATCTCGACGAGGACAGCATCAAGATGTTCGAGGACATGGATGTCATGAAGAGAAACGAGCTGGAGGCAAGAAACGAGGTCAAATGGGAGACATACACAAAGAAGATTCAGATAGAGGCACGTGTTCTCGGCGACCTCACCATGAACCATATCATCCCTGTGGCTACTCACTACCAGAGCCAGCTTGCCAAGAACGTTGAGAACATGTTCGACATCTTCGGCAAGGACGAGGCTAAGGAACTGACTGCAAGGAACGTGAAGATCATCAAGGAGATTGCGGAACGCACTCAGAGAATAGAGATTGGTGTGGAGGAGCTTGTCAGCGCACGCAAGGTTGCCAACAAGATAGAGAGCGAACACGACAAGGCTATTGCCTACCACGACACTGTTGCTCCCAAGCTGGAGTCGATACGCTACGAGATAGACAAGCTCGAGCTTATCGTGAGCGACGAACTCTGGACTCTGCCTAAGTACCGTGAGTTGCTCTTCATAAGATAAAGTTTGTTAGTTGACGAGACAACAGAAACAGGACCATAAACTGAAAGGGTATTGACTTGTCTTCCGAAAGAGTATTAACTCGTTGACTTGTCAACTTGTTTACTCGTCAACTAAAAGAAAATACGCAGACAATCTATTTCTTTTATTGGTTGTTTAAGTTTGCGGCGGGGTTTCATCGTGAGATGGAATCCCGTTTTATTATCCTTAAACAAACATAAGTAGCAACTGCAATAGTATTGCGTTGACACTTGCAAAGCATTGCGATGACACTTGCAAAGCATTGCGATGACACTTGCAAAGCATTGCATTCCTACTTGCATGGCTTTGCCCAATTCTCCAAATAGTGGAAACTTTTTCGGTTCAGAATAATTGCGGGGATGACTATTGGCTGATGATATTGTCACCGCTACCACCCTCATAAAATGGCACAGACGTATAATCCCCTTAACGCACAATGCGCCTTGAGTCAATACACAGTATCTGTCGGGTGGAGTGAAAGATGGCACATCAGATGAGTGGTGACATCTTCAATGCATGAGCCTCCAAAGAGGTAAATGCTCATGAATGATAGTAAGATTTCACTATTTTGGTAGCCATGATACTTGCTTCTTGTACTAAGCGATATCTATCGTATAAGAAAGCATAGGGATAAATTGTTCCATAATTGGAAATATGCTTCCAAAAGGAGTGGGTTTCTCGGTTTTTATTGCTATCTTTGCCATGTCAGATCAGGGTTTTGCCTGTCTTTAAACGCAACACAAAGTTAAGTAGAAATTCTGATATGGTAAAATCCTGAGCCGCTCGGCTTTGCCGTTTGCCACAAACAAGAACTTTTTGTTACTCAGGTGCTTATATATAAAGTTAAGCTAAAGTGCTGCGGGATTTAGGTATTAAAGATTATTTAATAACTGCCTCTGATGGCAAGAAAAATAATGTCATTTGCTACTCATTGGAGATGATATTGGCAATAGGTT
>CAMCLD010000062.1 GCA_945875635.1 uncultured Prevotella sp. | reverse complement strand
TTTTGTTGCTCGGGTACTTATAAAAAAGTTAAACTAAAGTGCTGCGGAATTTAGGAAAAAATAGAATTTCGTTAAAAGATACATATATGGAATTAGTTGAAAGATTTATCAATTACACAAAATTTGACACACAGTCTGCCGAAGAATCACAATCAGTGCCCAGCACAAGTAAACAACTTATCTTCGCCAGATATCTTAAGGAGGAACTTGAGAGAGAGGGATTCTCTGAAGTTGAGATGGACGAGAATGGATATATATATGCCACTCTCAAGGCAAACACCCGCAAGCAGGTGCCAACAATAGGCTTCATCTCCCACTACGATACAAGTCCAGATGCAAGCGGGGCGAACGTAAATGCACGTATTGTTGCCAACTATGACGGAGGAGACATAGAACTGTCACCAGGCATTATTTCCTCTCCAACACGTTTTCCAGAACTACTGCGACACAAGGGAGAGGATTTGATTGTTACAGATGGTACTACCTTGCTTGGAGCAGATGACAAGGCAGGAATAGCAGAGATAGTACAAGCAATGTGTTATCTTCGTGACCATGATGATTTAGAGCATGGTGACATCAGGGTTGGGTTCAATCCTGACGAGGAGATTGGAATGGGGGCACATCATTTCAATGTCGAGAAATTCGGATGCGAATGGGCATATACCATTGATGGAGGAGACCTTGGAGAACTGGAATACGAGAACTTCAATGCTGCTGGTGCAAAGGTGCACATCAAAGGTGTCAGTGTCCATACCGGCTATGCTAAAGGTAAGATGGTAAATGCAAGTCGTCTCGCATGTGAATTCAACAACATGATTCCTGCCACAGACATTCCTGAGACTACAGATGGCTACCAAGGATTCTATCATCTTCTCAGCATAGAAAGCCGTTGTGAGGAAGCGAGACTTTCATACATAATACGCGATCACGACCGCGACCGTTTCAACGACAGGAAACAGTTCATGGAGGAATGTGCCGCAAAGATGAACGAGACTTACGGTGAAGGTACTGTTACCATAGACATCAAAGACCAGTACTACAACATGAAGGAGAAAATAGACCCCAACATGCATGTCATAGACCTTGTCCTTCATGCGATGCAGTCATGTGACGTTCCACCACGTGTAGAACCTATAAGAGGCGGAACAGATGGAGCACACCTCTCCTTCCGTGGACTTCCATGCCCAAATATCTTTGCAGGAGGTGTCAATTTCCATGGTCCCTACGAGTTTGTAAGTATCCAAGTGATGGAAAAAGCTGTCCAGGTCATCGTTAAGATATGCCAGCTTACTGCATCATACAATGACTGATGCCTATGTCTCTGATACAGGACCTTGCTCTCATACTTGTAGTGGCAGGAATCGTAACCCTACTTTTCCGAAAGCTACGCCAGCCACTTGTACTTGGCTACATCGTGGCAGGATTCCTTGTATCTCCCCACATGCCATATATAATGTCCGTCGTTGAACGTCGCAACATCCAGACATGGGCGGACATTGGAGTGATGTTCCTTCTTTTCTCGCTTGGGCTTGACTTCTCGTTCAAGAAGATAATGAAGATGGGAGCATCACCCATGATTTCTGCATGCAGCATTATATTCTGCATGACGGTACTGGGTATTTGCGTGGCACATGCTTTTGGATGGAGCCGCATGGACTGCATATTCCTCGGTGGCATGCTTGCCATGTCATCCACAACCATCATCTTCAAAGCATTCGATGACATGTCTCTGCGACAACATCATTTTGCAAGTGTTGTCATAAGCGTACTTATATTGGAAGACATTCTCGCCATCGTCATGATGGTTATGCTGGCAGCCATTTCCGGGGGGAACAATCCAGATGGTGGTGAGATGGCACAGAGCATCCTTCGCATAGTCTTTTTCCTCGTATTGTGGTTTGTCGTAGGAATATTCGCTATCCCCCTCTTCCTGCGACATATCCGCAAACTGATGAGTAACGAGACACTCCTTATTGTCTCACTCGGACTATGTTGCCTTATGGCTGTCATATCTGCAAAGGCAGGATTCAGTTCCGCCTTTGGAGCTTTCGTCATGGGTAGCATACTCGCCGAGACCGTAGAGGCAGACAAGATAGGAAGGATTGTTGAACCAGTAAAAAACCTTTTCGGTGCTATATTTTTCGTATCTGTGGGAATGCTTGTCGATCCATCCATACTCATCAGCTACTACATTCCCATATTGAGCATAGTACTGACTATCATTATAGGACAGTCGGTATTCGGTTCTTTTAGCTTCCTTCTTGGAGGGGAGTCTCTACGCAATGCCATACGCTGTGGATTCTCAATGGCACAGATTGGAGAGTTCGCATTCATCATCGCATCATTGGGATTGTCGTTAGGTGTAATCAGTGATTTCCTCTATCCTGTCGTTGTAGCAGTATCTGTCATCACGACGTTCCTTACCCCATACATGATGAAAGCCTCCGTTCCATGCTATGGATATCTGGAACGCCATCTTCCAAAACGTCTTCAACGTTCCATCACACTCATGTCAGGACGGGACCCACAGCATTCAGACTCTGACAAGGGAAATTGGCACAAACTGCTAAGGGCTATGGTTATCAACACCATGATATACTCCATTCTTTCCATTGCCGTGATAGCCATCTCTATTACAATGTTGCTACCATTCCTGAGGTCTGTCATTCCTTCATCCACCAATAGCTCCATGCCATCGACATGGATAGCCAATCTCTTGTGCGGTATCGTTACTATAATAGCCATATCACCCTTCCTCAGAGCCATCGTAATGAAGAAGAACCATTCCGAGGAATTCCAAGCATTATGGTCAGAAAACCGTATCAACCGATTCCCTCTTGTTTTCACCATAATATGCAGGACTATAATAGCAATGGCTTTTGTTTTTTATGTATGCAACTATCTGACGCATTTCACTAATGCTATTCTCATAACGGTAGCTGTCATTGCCATTGTCCTAATGGTTATGTCACGTAAGCTAAAAAGGCATAGCATACGCCTCGAGCGACTGTTCGTGATGAATCTCCGTTCACGCGACATAGCAGCACAGGCAAGAGGTAAAAGACGTCCACTATACGAGGGAAGACTTCTCGACAGGGATATTCACATTGCTGAAATTGAAATACCAGAGGATTCACGCTGGGCAGGCAAGAGACTGAGTCAGCTTAGGCTGAGAAACCGTTTCGGTGTTCATGTCAGCAGTATTCTCAGAGGCATACGACGCATCAACACTCCATCCGGTGACTGCATTATTTTTCCAGGAGACAAAATCCAGGCAATAGGCAGCGACTCTCAACTGGCAAAGTTCAGTACGGCAGCAGACATAGAAATATATCAAGAAGACACTGAGATAGAACGCAAGGAAATGCAACTGAAGCAGCTACTTGTTACTTCAGAAAGCATGTTCATAGGCAAGACTCTCAGTGAGAGCAAAATACGTGACGAATATCACTGCATGGTGGTGGGACTCGACACGGGCAAGAAGAACCTTACCATGATAAGTCCCACTTACAGGTTTGAGGACGGAGATATAATTTGGATTGTCGGCGAAGCCGATGCCCTCAAACGTATACTCAATACCTATCAGTAGAAGAAAGGCTGTATCAATTCCACACACACATGACAAGTTGGCATATGATGCTGCTACAACTCTACACTCTACATTGTTTAGAAATAACCACCTTATCATAAATAAGTTATGGAATGTAGGGGTACTCTTAACCTTTCATTCACCAACTTATTGACTGCCAACGCATAATTGCAAAATAATATAGAAGAATGCTTTAAATTTATTGGAATCGGTGAAACAAAATATAAATAATCACAAAAAACATCAGCAAGCCAACTATCTATAGATTATTTTCACTAACTTAGCAGTGCAAATGGAATTATTATTCACTAAAAACAATGAAAGGAAAGAAAAAATGAAAAGGAGTACCATCAAGTTAACATTGTTTCTGCTTTGCCTCTGTTTAGGTAGCTATATAACAGCATCCACAGGCGACAGGCACATCACAAAGTCAGAACTACCAATGACAGCCCAGAACACAATCGGTAAACATTTCAAGGACAGGAATATTGTACTTGTCACAAAAGACAATGGTTTTATGGACAAGAGCTACGAGGTAGTGTTCAACAACGGAGACATCATTGAGTTTGACAGCAATGGGCAATGGAAGGAGATTGAATGTCCCGACAGCAAGATGCCAGAAGCCATTATCCCTCAAAAGGTCAGAGAATATCTGAAAAAGAAATTTCCACGCAGTCCCATAAGGAAAATGGAACGTCATGGACTAAAATATGAGGTAGAACTTGACAACGGAGTGGAAATCAAGTTCGACAAGAACCTCAATGTAAAGGAAATAGACCATTGACATTCCATTTTCGTCACATCTACTGGCATTCTACATCAAGAACGACAACCGAAAGGGGCGGTACTTCAAGTGTAACCGTTCCTTTCTTTATTTTAATGCCTTCATGTCTGGCAACACAAACTTTGTCAGGATTTACGAAATCGTTATAGTCACGCACATCTCCTGATGACAAGATTTCCCCTTCTACATTCCTTACAGAACATCCTGTGACATCAACAGATGTCAATAGAGGTTTGTCAAGGCGAGTATTGACAAGAGAAACCACAATGTTCCCGTCGGGTTTTCTGGCAGCAGACACAGACAAGGCTTGCATGTTAACATTCTCAGCATTCTGCATATGTCCCCCTTCAACAGCATATTCGGGAGCTGTAACTCCTACCGGCAATGCCATAGCATCCTGAAATCCTTGATACAAACGGAACACATGGTATGTAGGTGTAAGCACCATGTGACCAGATCCTATAGTATCTGTAAGTATCATGCTCTGCAACACGTTAGCCACCTGTGCTATGTTCGCCATTTTTATCCTGTCAGTATATTTCTGGAATATATTTAGTGTGAGAGCAGCAACCATGGCATCACGCATAGTGTTTTGCTGAAAGAGATGTCCTTTCACCGTTCCCGGTTCCTCGTCCCACCATGTACCCCATTCGTCAACAATCAGACCAATCTTTTTCTCTGGGTCTTTTGCATCCATTATGTCACAGTGCTTTTGTATGACATCCTCTATCTGGACACATTTCGCAATAGTCCAGTAGTACTCATCGTCACTGAACAATGTAGCAGAGCCTTTGCTCTTGTCCCAGCATTTGACAGTGTAGTAGTGAAGGGACAAGCCGTCCATACGGTTGCCAATGTTTTCCATCAGGACCCTTGTCCAGTCATAGTCATAATCACTGGCTCCTGATGCTATTTTATATAATTTATGCGAGTCATAGTTTCTACAATATGTCGCATAGCGTCTGTATAGGTCAGCATAGTATTGAGGGCGCATGCTTCCTCCACAGCCCCAGCTCTCGTTACCAACGCCCAGAAACCTTACATTCCAAGACTTTTCCCTGCCGTTCTGTCTTCTTAGGTTAGCCATGGGCGTGTCTCCGTCGCTTGTCATATATTCCACCCATTTAGCCATTTCCTCGACGCTTCCCGAACCCACATTTCCACTTATATATGGTTCAGCTCCCAGCATCTCACAAAGGTTTAGAAATTCATGGGTTCCAAAAGAGTTGTCCTCTATCGTTCCACCCCAGTTATTGTTCTGCATTTTAGGACGCTTATCCACGGGACCTATTCCGTCCATCCAGTGGTATTCGTCAGCGAAACACCCACCAGGCCATCTCAATACTGGCACACGCAAATCCTTGAGAGCATTCAGCACATCTGTGCGATATCCATCTGTGTTCTCCAAGTGTGAGTTCTTTCCTACCCATAGACCTCCGTATATACATGAGCCAAGATGCTCAGCAAACTGCCCGTATATTTCTCTGTTAATTTTACAAGACGGTTTGTCAGCATATACGGTAACGCTTGCCTTCTGCGCATAACCACACTGGCAAGCACTGAAGGCTAGAATCAATATAATGTGTTTCATCTGGAAAAAAATCATTTGTTATACTTAATCAGGGTTTCTCTCACCATGTTTCCCCATGGTTTCACCAGAGGTCCAGTCCAATTGCCATCTTTACTGGCTCTTGGCAGCAACATGGAACATGTTTCGTTTTTATCAGAAAGCGACCAGCAAACATAGCTTATACCATATTGTTCCATTAGGCTAACCCATTTTTCCCACTCGGCATTGTCAAGAGGGCCATCACCAGTGCATTCCATGCCAGCACACTCAGATATGAAGACGGGAAGTCCTCCCTCCACAGCCTTGCGTGTCTTTTCTCTTAGATAGTCCTTGTGGGTTGCGGCATAGAAATGTACCGTGTACATTACATTATGAACATTTTGTAATGGACTTGCCGAGACAAGGTCTATATCTTGGTCCCAGTGAGGACAACCCATTAATATCACGTTGTCCGGGTCATGCTTCCTTATCTCGTCAATAATTTCAGTTGCATACACCTTCAAGCTCTCCCAAGAATCCTCAATAGGCTCATTGTAGAGTTCATAGATTACATTAGGATAGCTACCATATTTCTTAGCCATCTTTCCGAAAAAATCTTTCGCTTCGGCAGTATGCATTGTATGTGCGTGCCAGTCTATGATTACATAGACCCCATTGTCGATGGCAGCCTGTATTACGGGTTCCATACATGAGAGAGCGAATTCTGGGTTCTCGAGGTAATTGTCCTCTATCTGTATTCCCATGGCAGCGCGTATAACAGTCGCATGCCATTCTCCAGAGAGCCATGCAACGGCACCCTCGTTGTAGAATCTCGGCCATAGATTATGCCATCCGAGACTGACACCCCTCAATGTCACTGGTGTTCCATCCTGAGAGCACAACTGAGCTCCCTTAACCTGTAGCTGTCCCCATTGTTTCACTGGAGACGCAGCTCCTACTGTCATGGCTACAGCCACGAACAAGAAAGAAATTATAATTTTACGCATAATGGTTATTAGTTTATTTGGTTATTGGTATGTTCTAAACGAGAGAAATAGTATAAATATATACTACAGCCGATGGTATGGCAAGTAGTGAGGAATCAAAACGGTCGAGCATTCCCCCATGCCCTGGGAGCATGTTCCCACTATCTTTTATGCCGATAACTCTCTTTATCTTGCTTTCAACGAGGTCTCCCCACGTGCCAGTTACAGCCACCACGATGGCAAGCCCAATCCACTGTGTCAAAGTGAGAACTCCTTCAGACGAGAAATACCATACAATGACAGCAGCCAGCACTACAAAGAAGCCACCACCAATACTACCTTCCCATGTCTTTCCTGGGCTGACACTTGGGAACAGCTTATGTCTGCCGAAGAGAGAGCCACAGCAATACGCTCCTGTATCGTTTGTCCACAGGAAGATAAAGATGCTTAAAGGCAGCAGAGGATTGTATTCCACCGAATAAGCAGCATCCATCCCAGTTCTGAAAGACAGAAGGCTTATCAGCGACAGAGGCAAAGCTATATACATCTGACCGAACATGGTATATGTCCACGAGTGCAGAGGATTGACAGATGGCGTGTATAATCCTGCCACTAAAAGATAAACGACTGTTATAATATATGGAACGAATGCCATAGCCCCATATACAAGTCCTATCTGTATGCCTGCCACAGCGAGGACAAGGTATATTCCAGCCACCGTAGATATTAATCTGTTTATCTGCGCTCCTTCAACATAGTCATTGACGAGCCCAGTATATTCCCACATTGTCAGTCCTGCAATGACTGCAAAAAGGAGTATCATCGTGTCCGGACGCCAGAGAATGCCTCCAATCATTATGGCGAGGAACACAATCCCCACCAGTGTTCTTGTTATCAGATTTTTCATTATGTAGTTTATTTAAAATTGACAAGTAAATTGTCTTATAGTTGATAAGGAGTATCCTTGAATATGCAGAAGAAACAAGTTGATGCTCTTTGTCAATACTAAGGAAAAACTAATAACTTGTCAACTTAAAAATTATCCGTTGTTCCTTTCCCATTCCTCCTGGGCCTTTCTAACATCCTCAGGCATATCCTCAAGACGCGGAGCTTCACCTTCTGCATTCTCTACTGGATTATTATCAATTATTTCCTGTGAACGACTAACCCAAGGACGCTTGCCAAATATATTCTCAACGTCTTCTGCGAAGATAACCTCACGCTGTATTAGAAGTTCAGCAAGACGGTTGTGCCCTTCCTTATGTTCTGTAAGCAACTGCTTGGCTCGTAAATACTGGCTGTTTATCATGTCCAGCACCTCATCATCAATTATTTTTGCCGTTGTCTCTGAATATGGTCTCTGGAACTGGTATTCAGAATTATTGTAATAACAGATGTTAGGCAGTTTGTTGCCCATTCCTGCATAGGCTATCATTCCGTATGAGCTTTTGGTGGCTCGTTCCAAGTCATTCATTGCACCTGTTGAGATATGCCCAGTGAAAAGTTCCTCAGCAGCCCTTCCTCCAAGCAAGGCGCATATCTCATCAAGCATCTGCTCTTTCGTTGTTATCTGACGCTCCTCCGGCAAATACCATGCTGCGCCGAGAGCCTGTCCTCTGGGCACTATACTTACTTTTACCAAAGGATTGGCATACTGGCAGAACCACGAAACAGTAGCATGCCCAGCCTCATGGAGAGCTATAGTGCGTTTCTCTTCGACTGTCATCACCTTTGTTTTCTTTTCAAGACCACCAATAATGCGGTCAACCGCATCAAGGAAGTTTTGCTTGCCTATAGCCTTACTGTCATTGCGTGCTGCTATAAGCGCAGCCTCATTGCATACGTTGGCTATATCAGCTCCTGAAAATCCTGGTGTCTGGCGTGCCAGCAAGTCTATATCAACACTCTCGTCTGTCTTTTTCCCTTTTAGGTGTACAGTGAATATCTCTTTCCTCTCCGGAAGGTCAGGCAAGTCAACATGTATCTGGCGGTCAAAACGTCCAGCACGCAAGAGTGCCTTGTCAAGCATATCTACACGGTTGGTAGCAGCAAGGATTATCACTCCGCTATTGGTGCCGAAACCATCCATCTCGGTAAGCAGAGCATTTAGAGTGTTTTCCCTCTCATCATTGCCTCCCATTGCCGGATTCTTGCTTCGTGCCCTTCCTACAGCATCAATCTCGTCAATGAATATTATACATGGTGCTTTCTCTTTTGCCTGACGGAAGAGGTCACGCACACGACTGGCTCCCACTCCTACAAACATCTCCACGAAATCGCTTCCACTCATGGAGAAGAATGGTACGCCAGCCTCTCCTGCCACAGCCTTTGCAAGAAGAGTCTTACCTGTTCCCGGAGGTCCTACAAGGAGTGCTCCTTTCGGAATCTTTCCTCCAAGGTCGGTATATTTCTGCGGATTCTTCAGGAACTCCACAATCTCCTGCACCTCCTGCTTGGCACCAGCCTGACCAGCTACATCCTTGAAAGTTATTCCAAGGTCGTTACCTTTCTCATACATCCGTGCCTTTGATTTGCCAACACTGAATACGCCTCCGCCTGAGGCTCCTCCACCCATTCTCCTCATTATCCATAGCCAGAATATTATGAGAGCGACCCATGGCAATACCGATATGAGGATGTCCGTCAGTCCGTCCTCGCTCTTATTGTCGTAACTGAAAGAGGATATCTGTTTCTTCTTCACTGCCGTGTTCAAATACAACTCTAAATTATCGACGGAGCCAATCTGTACCTTCACAAAAGGTTCCTTGCCAGTCTGATTGACACCAGCGTTGAAAACATCGCGTATATGCTGCGGCTTCACATACATGCGCAGATTGCTTGCCCTTTTGTTAACTACTACACGCGAGGCATATCCTTTGTCAACATAGTTTACAAACTCTGTATAATCTTTTGTTACGCTTGCGGAATTGTTCACGAACCCAGTCCCATCCACAAAGAATACAACCGCAAGGGATATAAGCACAAACACATAAATCCAATTCATATTGAATTTAGGCATCTTCGGCATATTGTCTTTATTATTGTTTTCCATCCTCTATCTTTAAAACATTGAAAACTGAAGTATTGAAAATTGGAAGATTGGAAAATGAAAGCTTAAAGGAATTTAAATTACATTTTATTCTCCATCGTCAATCTTTCCATTTTCCATTATTTAATCTATATCAGGGACAGCTTGCATTGGAGCATCTTTCCAAAGTCCCTCTATGTCATAATATTTGCGCTGCTCAGGTTGGAATATATGGACCATGACATCAGAATAATCCATAGCTATCCAGAGAGCATTATCCACACCTGCTACATTTACAGGTTTCTCACCTTCTTTCTCACGTGCAAAATCCTCAACCGATTCTGCTATAGCCTGCACCTGCATAGGAGAACCTCCCTGACAAATAACAAAATATTTACATACAGCACCTTCAATCTTTCTTAAGTCGGCCACTATTATCCCATGACCTTTCTTGTCCTGTATTCCTTCAATAATAGAGTTTACCAATTGTTGTGTCTCTTCCATTATAATTATATTATCTTAAGTTTCGCATGTCTTCTACATGCTGTAAGCAAACAAGTTGAAGCCTCTCCCCCGACCCCTCCCCAAAAGGGAGGGGATAGGCTGTGGGTGAGGTTCCTTTACGGCAAATGCAAAGATACTTTAATTATCCCATAATACGCTATTTTATGGGATAATTTTGGTTTTTTTAGAAAAAAAACGGAATTTTCTTTGGAGTATTACAAATATTTTGTACCTTTGCAACCGCAAAAGAGAATGAGACGGATGTCCGTTCTTTTGCACATATATAATTCATTGGGATATGGTGTAATGGTAACACAACAGATTCTGGTCCTGTTATTCTTGGTTCGAGTCCGAGTATCCCAACTACAAAGAGGCTGCAAGATGCAGTCTCTTTTTTGTTTCATACATTTAGCAAAGGGTTCCTGAAACTATCTGCACATCAACAACGCAATACTATTGCTATCGCCAACGCAAAGCTTTGCAAGTGTCATCGCAAAGCTTTGCATGTGCCATTGCAAA
>CAMCLD010000061.1 GCA_945875635.1 uncultured Prevotella sp. | reverse complement strand
CTCATAAATCTACCCTTAATCGTGTATTGGATGATAGTTGCGGATTTTAGGTTCAAAAAGTGTGCGCCATTGAATGTGAGGACGATGGAGTTACATTCGATGCAACTTCGCTTGAATTGGAGCCAATAGCCGTTGAAAAGAAATACCCAGGCACTTGTGTAAAAGTGGTGGCACACTTAGACACAATAGTGCAACAAGTGTCAGTTGACATAGGCTTCGGTGATGTTGTAACACCTTATCCTCTGTCATTAGACTATCCGTTGTTGTTACCAGATGTTCCTGCCGTGGAACTGTATGCCTATTCATTGGAAACATTGATAGCAGAGAAGTTTCATGTAATGGTTGACCGTGACGAAAGCAACAGCCGCATGAAAGATTTCTTTGATGTGTATCAGTTGTTCACCAACCATGAGATAGACAAGGAACTTCTTGCGGAAGCCATTCTACGATGACCGACTCACCGTTACATCACCTGGAGGAATGTACAATGGTATGCTGATTCAAGACTTAGACATCGCTGACGTTTCGTCTGAAAGACGCAATCCCATTCTTGCAAACGTAATGGCTCAGCTTGACTATATGGAGAAACGAGGCAGTGGACTCACACGCATCTGTAATGAGACCAAAGCATTGGAAGGTTATAAGGACGAACTGAAGCCTGTATTCAAATCTACTCCAACTCAATTCCAGACCATCATCTTTGCCTCTTCCAATACCTCAAATGTCGGAGACCATGACGGAGACATGTCGGAGACGAAACTCACTGAGCGTCAGCAGAAAATCCTCGATCTCATCAAAGAGTCTCCGACAATCACTGGCAAACAAATGTCGGAGACTTTGTCGGTGAGCCAACGTACCATCGAACGTGACCTCTCAGCTTTGCAAAAGATAGGTGTTTTAAAGCGTGAAGGCAAAGATAATGATGGAAAATGGATAATAATGTAGGTTCAAAACAAAAGACTTAGTTGCAAATAATGCCGAGCTGAAATATCTAAAGAGTTCGATTCTGTAAGACATATAATACATTTTTTGTGATATGATAATATATAACACATTACGCATCAACCGCATGGTGATGCATCGAATTGTAGCACGCAAAGCTTTGCATTGCCTCCTGCAAAGCATTGCAACAACCATTGTCTTGAATTAGTCGGACTCACGTATTTAGGGTTCACAGAGGTTCAAAATGGCATATGTCAAGCAGCACGCGCTGTAATCGCAGCCTGGGCAGAGCGTAGCTTCTGACATTTGGAGTGATTTGGTAAATTGAGCTAAATACAAATAATCCATACCTCTTTGTAGGAGGTGTCGGGAGTATTTTGTCGTCAAATATTACCATTTAGTCCATAGAAAATTGATAAACTAATTATTTAACATTTTAAATGGCAAATGATTTCGTAATTTTTATTGGCAAAAATGTTGTTTAATTCAAAATAAATATCTAACTTTGCACACGAATTTAAAATAATCCATACCTCCTACAAAGAGGTAGTAATGCAAATCACTAAATATAAATTGACTAAGTTATGTTTCAAACAGAATCAGAGTTTTCGTTTAACAGGCAGACTGTCAACTCATTTGAGGCAGACTGCTGAACAACCGATACCCTGTTCCATTCCTATGGTGCAGGCTTAAGAAATACTATTTGAGTTAATTTTTTTGCTATAGGCACATGGTCGGGAGACCGGTGGTGCCTATTCCTATGTAGCTGATAATATAGCTTTACACGACAATGCCAAAACAAAATGGCATAACAACAAGATACAATTAAATATAAATTAATATCAAATAAAACCAAAACTACAATGAGAAAAGTATTTACTTTACTATTGTTTACCGTCCTCGCCACGATAGGGGTGAGGGCGCAGGGAGAAGATGCTCCTGTTTCGTTCAGTAGCACTGAAGAAGGAAAAGTGCTTACCATTACTGGAAAGGGGGACCTAAGCACTATTTCAGGGAAGACAACCATCACTTCCTACACTTTCAATAAAAGTGCTGAGGGAAAGGTGTTTACCTTGGTATCGGAAGGTAATTACCAGTCTGTTACTGACGGCACTGCCTATGTCAGCTCTTCTTCATACTATAAGGAAATTCTGGGTGAAAAGACTGAGATTGAAAATTTTATCAACCAGGAAAACTATTTTTCTACTTCCACTGCAAAGTCTTGGACTCAGAAAGCTATTAAGGAGGCATATACATACTATCGCAATAATGCGGTAGCTGGAACTAATAATACAAAATATTGGACTAATGGAAAACCACAAAAAGTAGGTGGAAATACTCCAATAACAAATGATATATGCGTAGTTTCATCTTCTGATAAAGATTGGGATTTGAGAGAATGGGTGGACGGTTCAGACAATGGTGATAAGTACTACAAAAGCATAACAGGAGATGGCCTGAACAACTATATTACAACGACAACAACATACACCGCCAAACAAACATTCTACTATTCAACAGACGGAGGCTCGACACTTACAAAGGTAGAGAATGGTCAGACCTTTGTGTATAATGAGAGTTACACATACTACACGGTAGCATCGTCCACATACGAAGCCTACACCGATGATGAAAAGAATGCTTGGGTGACAACTGACAATTCCGGATTTGTCACAACAAATACCACTACATCTGATATGACTTTCGAGCAGATGCTTAAGGCAGAAATGAAAAACGGCAGCTATGAGAAAATAGTATTTGTAAAGGCTGACGGGGCAGAGAGCCTTATAATAACCCCAGGGATAGCAAACACTTTGGTTTATCCTGATGGCAGCGAATATCAATCATTAAAGGAACTTGATTTAAAGGCAACCACAATCACCACCTTTGAGGGAGCATTCGTATTGACAGATAGTTGGAAAACAATTACCCACCCAAATATATTGCGTTTGCCATCATCCACACAGACCATAATAGGCAGTGAACATCTGAAATTCACAAGTCTTAATGGCTTGACCCTACTTGACATTTCAGCACTTAATCTAACTGACGAACAGGTTGGTTATCTGCCAACAGACAACGGAATCAGCAAATGCAACGTGCTTGACATGAAGAACCTTGACTCAGAAAGACTTAAGGAAAGGTGGGGTGCAAAGTACTTCAATGTATTCTCACCAAAGGAGACAGCCGAGAGTGATCCTTCTGAGATAAATGTATTCGTAGGAAATATCTCCACTCTTAAGCTTGCAGACAATGCCTCTGGTTACGTTAATGTTGTAGTATCATCATATAACGCTGGCATTTTCGGAAACGTTGATAATATGAATACCTTTATGACAAAGGTAAATGATGTTACAGGTATAAAGAATCTTGTTCTTGCAAAGGTTGCCACATGGGGTTCACAAAACTATGACATTACCAGCCTTACCAACACTGAGGTAATAAGAATCATAATGCCCGACAATCAGAATCTTGAAACAGTCACAAATGCAAGTCATAACCCTATCCTCCAGTCGTATGACACAAATACGACAAAGGAAACGTTGCTTGTCACAAATGCTGGAGACCTTGAAAAGATTCAAAATGCCCATTATTATTCAACTGATATAGACAATGCATATTGGCAAGAGTATAAAGGAAATCTTAATGCAAAAGATATTTTATTCTTGAAAAATATAAAAGCAAAACGTCTTAATATTGCAAATGCAAAATATCCAGAAAAAGACTCTGAATACGAAGAATTCATATCTGCGTTAAAGAATTATACAAATTCTACAATAGAGTATCTTGCTTTGCCTAAGAATTGTTTGGCTCTTGAGGTAAAAAACAAGGATATTTTCAATTATCAGTCAAATGTAAATCTTATTGGTGTTGGTGTTTTTATGGAAGATGTTAATGCTGAAAATACAGTCCCGACTTTGCACACATATACAAAATATAATTCTGATAAGACTAAAAAAGGAGAGATAGCTGCCCTCATTGAAATGATGGGTCTTTCAAGTAAAACGAATATCAAACGTATTGTCTTTTCAGGATATCTTGACGCTTCTGATATAGGAGGATATGTTCAGGGAGAATATTCTATTGGTATTGACGGACATCTGTATCATAAAACAATAAAGATTAAACCTGAGAATATAGAGGAGAATAATACTGGAGATTTATATTGGGCTAATCCGGAAAGTGCAGACTTCTCTAATGCATATTTCGAAGAACCTTTTGATATGTGCATCAATGGTTCTTGCATAGCTACATACAAGGAGATAAAGCTTCCTTTGACAATGACAGAGATACCAGAGAATTTCATAACAGGTTGTTCCAATATCACAGAACTATACATTCCATACGGTTATAAGACTGTAGGAAAGAATGCACTTCTTGGATGCAATATATCACATATTTATACAGACGAGACGAAAAAAGATGATGGAACTATATATATGGCAGGTGATAATGGAGACAATACTATGACACTGCCTGCCAGCCTTAAAAAGATTTGCACAGGTGCTTTTGCCATATCCGACAATGTTGATATATATGATGTTTATATACTGGCAGAAACGGCTCCGATATGCGAAATGGATGCCTTCTCGTCTGCAATGTACTTTAATAACAATAGTTATAATCCGACAACTCCTATTACTGCTGATAGTTATCAGAAAGGTGGTGGAACATCATCAATGTCTGTGCTCCATTTCCCGACAAAGTGTAATACGGAAAATGTAAAAAAATATACAGACCCAACCAGGGAATATACACTTGCTGACGGACTTGCTACAACAGATGCTAATGGTAATCTTCTATACTGGCCAAACCAGAGCGAGTTTAATACAGCATATACACAAGCTGTGACTGGATATACATGGAAATCTTGGAAAATAGAAAGAGTAACATATTCCACTGAAATAGGAAACTGCTTAATCCCTTCAGGAACATCAGGTAGTGCTGTAAAAGATGGCGCACAGGAGAAGGCAGATGCTAAATTCCAAGAAAACGGTTCGCCTGCTGGAACACAGTATTGGACAGAGTCGTCAGCAGAAGACTATCGTGGTTGGCATCAGTTCGTGTTGACATCGTTCTCAAAATCTAAAAATGAAGACCCGACATTCAACTTCGGATACATTACAGACAATGATTGGTGGACTATATGCCTGCCTTTCGATATGACAAAAGCTAAGTTGAAAAAGGTTTATGGAGAAAATACAAAAGTATGTACACTTATAAATGTAGTAAGGTCATACAATGGAACTGATGCTAATTATCCAATAAATAGTGTGACTCTTGTTTTTGGAAATAATTTGATGGAAAAAACAGATGATCCTGAAACATTAACTGTTAATGATGAAGATGTAGTGATAAAAGCTGGATATCCATATATGATAAAACCTTCTCTCTCTGCAGAACAAATGAATAATCCAAAGGAACTTCTTGTATTCTCCGATCCTTCCTATGCTACAAAACTGGAAGGGGAGCAAACTGCAGCCTATGAAATCCTGACAACCGAGAAGAATATAAAGGCACGCAAGGAGACACTTAATGGTGAGTTTGACAATGATTATACATATAAGTTTATCGGTTCTTTTGTTCCATATTACATGCCACAGCATTCGTATTTCCTTGGATGGGATACAAAACAGAATGGCGTAGCATTCTTCTATCAGGCAGAGATGCCTTCATCTAACATAAAGAACTGGAATGCATATACATGTGTTATTGGTGTTAACTGGGATAATCCAACATGGGTGGAAGCTACATTAAATGATGTGTCACACTGGGAAACATATACAGTAAGTGGAAGTAATATGATAAGTGTCTCAAAAGATGACAGCTTCCCAAGTGCTGCTAATGGTAAAATTACAAACATGCAGTTTGGAACTGGAGAAACAGATGCAATAGAGACTGTCCACATGGGAAACAAAACAGTTACTTTCGTTTCTGGAAGAGTTTATAACTTGAATGGACAGGTCGTTGGAGAGAATGGTAACATAGACCACCTTGGAAAAGGTATATATGTTGTTAATGGTAAGAAATTTGTCGTAAAATAAAATAATAGTCAATCGTATGAAAAATTATATAAGTCCAGCCGTGACAATCATAGATATCCAATTAACTACTTTGATGGAGACATCAGGTCCTACCAAAGAAACAAAAAGGAATTACCAAGGGTCAACTATTGACGTCTCTGATTTGAAAGCAGTACAACAGTCTATGGGTAATACTACCTTTATCAAAGGTCAAGGAAGCGATGGCTCTGGCAACCGTTCCAAGGACAACTCATGGTCTGTATGGGATGACTGAGTTATTATAATATAAAAAAAGCACTTAATTTAAGGGTGCATCTGCTTTGTGAGAAGCGGATGCACCCGTTTTTGTTATGTGGGTTCGCCTTACGGCATACTTTGCCTTACGCATATTGTCTTCTGGATTTTTTCCTCCATGGTGCCGGATATGCTCCACCCTAACTGTTCTGTCTTATGGGTGTCGAAAACAGATTTCGTCACTGTGTTGTATCCTGCCTTCTCACCATCGGAAGGAACCTCGCACACAACTTTTGTGCCACTGATGCGAGATATCATGCGGGCAAGCTCCATGATGGTGATGTTGGATTGATGGTCGGCAATGTTATATGCCTGCATGGTCTCTCCTTTCAGCAAGACATAGAACATCGCTGACACGCAATCGACGACATAGCACCAGGAACGGTATTGCGAGCCGCTGCTCTTCATGACTATGTCCTCTCCTTTCAAGGCGTTGCGGATGAACTGTGCATAGACCCTGTTGTCGGAAGACGTGAAATGCGGACCGTAAGTATGAGACGGTCGTACTATCACCACGTCGGCTCCATATTCCGCAGCATAAGAGACACACAGGGTCTCGGCTGCCCTCTTGGAGGAGGGATAGCACGAACGGGGCTTGGTGATGTCAACATAACCACTGTATTCTTCGGTAAAGTCCCTGCCGTCACCCTCTCCATATACCTCGCCGGACGAGACATACATGAACCGTCGCATGTTATGCCCGATGCCATAGTCCAAGAGGTTCTTCACGCCTTCGATGTTTGACAGCATGACCTCAACGGGCTTGGTGGAGAAGAAATTGGGACTCGCATTGCTTGCAGCATGTATGACATAATGAAAATCGACGTCGCTGTCCAAGGCTTCACGGACATCATATTTAAGGAAGTGGAACCTGCCGTCGCCGAGATAGTCACGGAATCGCTCCCTTGCATTCACCTCGTTCCTGCCTGCTGCATAGACGCAGTAGTCACGCTTGGGATTGTTCATGAGGACATCAACCATGCAAGAGCCTATCAGTCCTGTGGCTCCCGTTATCAGGATGTTGCATCCGCCAAGTGCCGTCCATGGCAAGTCCAGTGCGGACACACTCCTTATGTCGTCTGCATAACTCATTTCAGCCATTCTTCCTTGTTGGTATGCATGAGTGATTTCAGTATCTCCAAGTCCTCCACGGTAGTAATCTTGATGTTCTTTTCAGAACCTGGCACGATGTGCATGTCTATGCCTCCCACTTCTGCTATCAGCGTGCATGATGCCACGCTGTCCTTGATGCCGAGTTCCCTCGCCCGTTCGTGAACCTTGATGATGTTTGACAGCCTGAATGTCTGGGGTGTCTGTGTCCTTATCAGCTTGTCGCGTGGGATGCTCGTGCTGGAGACGAAGCCGTCCTCGCTCTCCAATATGGCTTCCCTGCATTGGATGCCTGTAATGGCATAGCCGTAAGCCTTGCATGTGGCTATGTTGTTGCTGATAATCTCCTGGCTAAGCAGAGGGCGGACGGAATCATGTATCAACACAAGGTCGTCGTCGTCGCAGCCAGCTTCCTTCAGTCCGTAAATACCATTGTGTATGGACTCCATTCCAGTCTTTCCACCGGGGAATATCCATTTCAGCTTGTCAATAAGGAACTGGTTGGCATAAGCCCTCAGTACCGTTTCCCATCCGAACAGGCATACTACGGCTATCGAGTCTATGTCGGGATGTTGCTGGAAACACTTCAAGGTGTGTATGATGACAGGAATGCCGTCAACATGCATGAATTGCTTGGGAATATCCTGCCCCATTCTGTTGCCGGAGCCTCCTGCTATCAGTAATGCTATATTTGCCATATATATAAATATTTTAAGTTTCGCAAGTTAAAAATTTGCTTAAAGGAGTTTCCTTGAGCTTTGCGAAAAAACAAGTTGACAAGTCAACAAGTTGCTACTTTTATAGCTTGAGTTTGACAATAACCAGAAGTACTAATAACTTGTTAACTCGTCAACTTGTTAACTGACAGCATGTCGAAGACATGCGAAACTTGTGTAAATAATGTGTAATAACCTTTTCTCAATGATATTTTGTCACTGAGGACAAAGTTACAGAATTATTTCGTATGAAGGATGGTTTCTTGTGTTTTTTTTATTAATTTTGCAGTCTGTAATCTTGGGCAAGGTTCAAGGAAACCTCTTTGAGCAAGTTTGTCGCTTGCGAACCAACGGTCACATTTCTAAAGAAAGGTATTTCCTTGAGCTTTGCGAATAAACTTAAATAACAGAAATATAACATGGGTGGTTTTTTTGGAAATATCTCGGTGAAGAGTTGCGTTACAGACCTGTTCTATGGTACCGACTATAACTCTCATCTTGGAACGAAACGTGCGGGACTCGTCACTTTCGATGAGGAAAAAGGTTTCATACGCAGCATTCACAGTCTGGAACGTGATTATTTCCGTTCACGCTTTGAGGGCGAACTGGACAATTTCTCCGGCAACGCAGGACTGGGTGTCATTAGCGACACAGACCCACAGCCTATACTTATAAACTCGCATCTTGGAAGGTTCGCTGTCGTCAGCGTGGCGAAGATAAACAATATTAGGCAGATTGCCAAGGAACTGCTTGACAAAAGGATGCATCTGAGTGAGCACAGTGCAAACAACCTTAACCAGACGGAGATAGTGGCTCTCCTTATTAATATGGGTGACACCTTCGTGGATGGTATATGCAATGTGTTCAGGAAGGTGGAAGGCTCCTGCTCTATACTCGTGCTGACAGAAGAC
Organism: uncultured Prevotella sp.; assembly: GCA_945875635.1. GTDB lineage: Bacteria > Bacteroidota > Bacteroidia > Bacteroidales > Bacteroidaceae > Prevotella. The sequence goes on along the minus strand of CAMCLD010000061.1, from coordinate 2,904 downwards.
GGGATAATAGCGGCAAGGGATGCAATGGGAAGGACACCCATCGTGATAGGAAAGAAAGAAGGTGCTTACGCTTTGTCGAGCGAGACATCGGCTTTCCCAAACCTCGACTTTGAAAGGATAAGGGATGTGGGACCGGGAGAAATCGTCAAGGTAAAGGCTGACGGCATAGAAGTGTTGAAGCCGGCTCTTGACAGAAAGCAGATATGCTCCTTCCTATGGGTGTATTACGGATTTCCGGCAAGCGATTACGAAGGTATAAACGTGGAGTATGTGAGGGAACGTAACGGTAAGGCAATGGGAGAGGAGGATGACACAGAGGCTGACTGCGTTTGTGGAATACCTGACTCGGGAGTGGGATTTGCACTCGGATATGCTGAAGGACACAATATTCCATATAAGAGGGCTGTGCTGAAATACACTCCTACATGGCCCAGAAGCTTTACTCCGGGAAGTCAGAAACTGAGAAGTCTCGTGGCAAAGATGAAACTTATCCCTAACGGTGCCTTGCTCAAAGACCAGAGAATAGTGTTCTGTGACGACTCTATCGTCAGGGGAACGCAGTTGCGAGACAACGTAAGGACATTCTTCGAGAATGGGGCAAAGGAGGTGCACGCCAGAATATCATGCCCGCCACTCGTCTATGGCTGTCCATTCATAGGATTCACATCATCTAAAAGTGACCTTGAACTTATATCAAGAAGAATTATAAAGGATTTCGAGGGAGACGAAAACGCTAAACTTGAAAAGTATGCGCAGACAGACTCGCAGGAGTATAAGAGAATGGTGGATGAGATAGCAAGACGACTCGGACTCACAACGCTTAAGTTCAATAAAATCGAGACCCTCATAGAGTCTATAGGACTGCCCAAGTGCCAGATATGCACACATTGCTTTGATGGGTCAAGTTGTTTTTATAAAGTTGACAAGTAAACGAGTTGACAACTCGTCACTTTATAGTATCAACTTAAAAAAATACATAAAAATTTGGATGTTTCATAAAATTGCGGTAATTTTGCACCGCAAAAATTGGCGACATGCCATTCATAAATGTTTAACAATTAAATAAAACAGCTAAAAAAACATGATTATTGTACCAGTTAAAGATGGTGAGAACATCGAGAGAGCATTGAAGAAATTCAAAAGAAAGTTTGAGAAAACAGGCGTCATCAAGGAACTTCGCGCACGCCAACAGTATGACAAACCTTCTGTGCTCAAGAGACTCAAGATGGAACGTGCCATCTATGTACAGAAGTTAAGAGACGCAGAAGAATAAAAAATCGGATTTTTATTTGGTGGATTGAAATTATTTCCGTAAATTCGTTGCCTGAAACAGACGATAAACTTTTTGACATGGTCAGGCGGTTCTTGGAATATATAAAACTGGAACGGGGATACTCTCCCAACACTGTGACAAGCTACGGGGATGACCTTGAAGGCTTTGAGAAGTTCTTCACAGAACTGGAGGGGGGTGTCACATGGCAGACTGTTGATTCGGATGTTGTAAGGATGTGGATGGAAAAACTGATGGAGTCTGGATACACAGCTTCGTCGGTAAACAGAAAACTAAGTGCGCTGCGCTCTTTCTACAAATTCGCATTGAAGCGAAACCTCCTGTCAAAGGATCCGGTTCACATGCTGACGGGACCAAAGAAACATAAGCCCCTGCCGGTATATGTGAAGGAAAAGGACATGGATGCGCTGCTTGACGATGCAATGTGGACAGATGGTTATGAGGATGTCCTCGAAAGGACAATAATCACCACTTTCTACGAAACAGGCATCAGGCTTGCAGAACTAATAGGAATAGATGACAGCGATGTCCGTCTGGAACAACGGGAACTTAGGGTTCTTGGCAAAAGGAACAAAGAAAGGGTCATTCCATTCGGAGAAAGCCTTGAAGAGACATTCAATACGTATATTCAAGCGCGCGACTCTGAAGTGACGAGGACAGACTCGGCTTTCTTTTCCAACACAAAAGGGCGCAGGGTAAGCAGAGGACAAGTGATGACAATGGTGAGAAGACAACTGTCCAGGGTTACAACCCAAAAGAAAAGGTCTCCTCACGTTTTGAGACACACCTTTGCAACTGCCATGCTCAACAACGACGCTAACATCGAAAGCCTGAAGAAGCTACTCGGGCATGAAAGCGTCGCCACAACGGCAAGATATGCTCACACAACGTTTGAGCAGTTAAAACGAGTTTATAAAAATGCCCACCCGAGGGCTTAACCCTTAAAAATGGAGGTTGCTATGGAAATTTTGATTAAGTCGATACATTTCGACGCCACCGAGAAACTACATGCTTTCATTAATAAGAAAGTGGAGAAGTTGCAAAAATCCTGTGAAGATATAAAGAAAGTAGAGGTGCAGTTAAAGGTCGAGAAACCTGCCACAGCCTTGAACAAGGCTACCAGCCTGAGTGTAGCAGTGCCCGGTACCACACTTTTCGTGGAGAAAACCTGCGACACATTTGAAGAGGGCGTTGACTTGTGTGTTGATGCAATGAAGGTTCAACTCGCCAAATTTAAAGAAAAAAAGCAAGAAAGATAGAAAAAAACTCCAAAAAGTTTTGGAGATTAAAAAAATAATAGTAACTTTGCAGCCGTTTTAGAACGATTACTAAAACGCAGTTGTTAAAAGGCTGCAAAGTTTTGCCTCTTTAGCTCAGTTGGCCAGAGCACGTGATTTGTAATCTCGGGGTCGTTGGTTCGAATCCGACAAGAGGCTCAAAGAAGTAACGTTCAAAACAAAGGGTGGTTACCAGAGTGGCCAAATGGGGCAGACTGTAAATCTGCTGGCACTGCCTTCGGTGGTTCGAATCCATCACCACCCACTTCAGTTAAAGTTTTGCGGAAATAGCTCAGTTGATAGAGCACTAGCCTTCCAAGCTGGGGGTCGCGGGTT
>CAMCLD010000060.1 GCA_945875635.1 uncultured Prevotella sp. | reverse complement strand
TAACTCCTTTTAACTACAGAAGTTGAGCAAATGCGAATTTATAAAGACCCTGCACGTGTCTATCTGCGTGCAGGGTCTTGTCTTTTTGCTCACATTTTACATGGTTATCCTGAAAAAAGGACTCTTAAAAAGCGTAAATATTAATTATTTACCGTATCTTTGCATTAAGATAAGTTGCATCTCGGCTTAAGATATGCTTTAAAAAACATAATTATAAAAATAACACCGGCTATGATTACATGTAACAAATGCGGGCAACAGGTTTCTGAGAACAACAGATTCTGTCCTAACTGCGGTAATGACATGCAGAACTCTACTAACCAGCAAGTGCCACAACAGAACTATCAAGGCGGATGGAGCAACCCGCCTGAGCGCAAGAACAACAATGCCATTCTATATGCTATCATAGGAATACTCGTTGTACTTATAATAGGTGGTGGTGGATATTTCGTCATCAGCTCAAACAACAAGGAGAACGAGGCAAAGTTGGAGAAACTAAGGGAGAAGCAGGAAGCTCTGGAGGAGAAAAACGAGGAGCTGCAGGAGAAGAATGAGAAGCTACAGGAAGAGAAGAGCAAACCAGTGGAGAACACCAAGATAATTGTGCAGAAGAGTGCCGAGCACAGTGCGGCACACAGGGCTGCAAGCGCAGGAGGCACGACACCTAAAGTGGTGATAAACGGAACAGGAGTAAGGTTGCGCTTCTCTCCAAGCCTGTCATCGGGATATCTCACATGGGCAAACGGTGCCACAAGGGCTCCAAGGAAAGGGGCACGACTCACATACACGGGAGAGACAAGCGACTGGTATCAGGTGTCTTATCTCGGGCAGCTGTTCTATGTATCTAAAGAATACAGCTATCTGGAATATTGATTGCATCAAGAAATGATTTGTCATGAAGAAAATGCTTAAACTGAATTTCATAATGTGCGCTCTGATGCTTGTGGCATGCAGCGGCAATGCATCGAACAAGGAGAAGGCTGAGGAAAGCCGAGGGGTGAACGCAGAGGGAATGATTCTGGAGGATAACGAGAAGGAGGAGGTCATAGAGGAGGCTCTCCCCTTCTCTGGTGATGAGGTGAGGGAACATGTGGTTCTCGACTATGGCAACAGAACCGTAAGGTCTGATGCTGACGAGTCGATAAGCATGAAACACCTGATGAAGAACAAACAGAAGTGTTTTATCATCATGTCCAAGAAGGACTTCTACCTATATGTTTATGAGCCACAAGGAAACGACACTGTCCTAATAGCAAGGTATGACTGTGCCTTCTCTCTCAAAAAGGGCAACAAGCAGAAAAGGGGTGACATGAAGACTCCACACTGCACAATGAAGAACCCGTTCTCCATTTCACAGATAGTGAACGCATCGGAATGGAAGCATGATTTTGGTGACGGAAGGGGCTCCATAAAAAGCTATGGCGACTATTTCCTGCGACTTGTAACACCAGGACACAGCGGCATAGGCATTCATGGCAGCACCAACAACAGGGAAAGCGTACCGGGAAGAGCGAGCGAGGGATGCATAAGGCTGAAGGACGAGGACATCAGCGACCTTAGGAAAAACTACGCATTCGTTGGAATGAAAGTGATAATAAAAAGCGAAGAGACTGACGACTTGCCTTTCGAAATTCATGCCATGAAGAAGCAGAACATCGAGAGGAAACGCCACTTCGACCCGAAAAAGACACTCAGCAACGAACAGATTCAAAAAGCTGAGGCAGAAACAGGAAGGACAAAAGGCAAGAAACTACGTGCAGAGGAGATTTCAAACATTGAAGAGAATGACAATTCTCTCGACTATGCCGCCTCTGACGGTGCCAACAGCAAGAACATGACCCTGGAAGAAAGGGAGAAATATCTAAAAGACAGAAACTAAACAATAACAGCAACAACAATGGCTCTAAACTATATCTGGATAGCCCTCTTCGCCATAGGTGTCATCATAGGGTTGGTGAAACTTATCTTCTTCGGAGACATGGACACTCTGCCGGAGATGATGGACTCCACATTCAAAATGTCAACGACAGCTTTCGAGATGACACTCGGACTGACAGGCACTCTGACTTTATGGATGGGAATTCTGAAAATAGGTGAGGACAGCGGACTCGTAAACAGACTCGCTAAATTCCTCAGTCCGGTACTTACCAAACTGTTTCCGGAGATACCTAAAAACCATCCTGCACTTGGCTCCATATTCATGAACGTATCGGCGAACATGCTGGGACTTGACAATGCCGCCACACCAGTGGGACTGAAGGCTATGCAGGAGCTGCAGAGCATAAACACAAAGAAGGACACTGCAAGCAACTCGATGATTATGTTCCTGACGCTTAACACTTCAGGGCTTACCATCATTCCAGTGTCAATCATGGCATACAGGGCTAAATATGGAGCTGCTGACCCAGCTGACATATTCATACCACTGCTGCTCACAACATTATGCTCCACTATCGTGGGACTCACAGTGGTGTCTATCTATCAGCGCATCAATCTCTTCCAGAGGAGCTTCCTCGTAATGTTCTCGGTTATCGCAGCTCTTGTGGGCACTCTCTTCGCCTGCATAATGGGCATGAGCAACCAGGAAATGCAGGGCTTCTGCCGACTGCTTACGAGTATTCTTATACTTGGAGCGATAATGGTTTTCATCATCTCGGGAGTAAAAAAGAAACTGAATGTATATAACTCATTCATCGAAGGTGCGAAAAACGGATTCCATGTGGCGGTGAGTCTTATTCCATATTGCGTGGCTATTCTTGCAGCAGTGGGAGTGTTCAGGGCATCGGGCGCCCTTGACATGCTGCAGAAATGGATGAAGGCAGGTGTGGAATACATCGGACTGAACAGTGACTTCGTAGCGGCTGTCCCCGTGGCTCTGATGAAACCTCTCAACGGAAGCGGTGCCAGAGGCATGATGTTGGAGTGTTTTGAGACATACGGACCGGACTCCTTCGTAGGACATCTTGCCAGCATATTGCAGGGAAGCACTGACACCACCTTCTACATACTCGCCATATATTTCGGTAGCGTGGGAATAAGAAAATACAGGTACTCTGTAACATGCGGACTACTTGCAGACCTCGCTGGCATGGTGGCAGCAGTGATGTTCAGCTACTTCTTCTTCGGTGCAAGATAACACACTATTAACCCTCCACCATGAACATCAGACTTGTAAAGATATCACTCGTCATTGCCGCCGTCGTAATTTCGGTGGCTTCGCTCATGGTGTCACATTATCTTACTCTCGACCTCTCTCAGGAGGAAAGAAGCAAGATGGAGACATGGGCTACAGCCATGAGGGCACTAAGCAAGGCTGATGAGAATACAGACCTCGAACTGGTGCTGAAGGTTATTAACGAGAACAATACAATACCTGTCGTGGTGATGGACAGCAAAGGTAATGCGCAGTTCTTCAGAAACATAGAGGTGAAAGGTAAGGATTATGCCGACAGCCTAAAAAACGCAACAGCTCTTGGAAGGATTCTACTCAACGAGAACAAGAACATCAGGATTTCCATTGACGATGGCAATCACAGCGACTATATCAATGTATGCTACAACGACTCTCTCATGCTGAAACGGCTGCACGTATATCCATTCGTACAACTGGGTGTGGTGATGCTCTTTGTCGTGGTTGCCATTTTTGCTCTGCTCACATCTAAAAAAGCTGAACAAAACAAGGTGTGGGTCGGATTGTCAAAAGAAACTGCACACCAACTCGGGACACCTATTTCAAGTCTCATGGCATGGATCGAGATTCTGAAGGAAAACTATCCACAGGACGAATTGATACCGGAGATGGACAAGGATATCAACAGGCTTCAACTAATAGCTGACAGATTCTCGAAGATCGGTTCCACACCAGAAGTGACACCCGACAACCTGAACATGGTTATCACTCATGTGGCTGAATACATGGACACACGTACGTCCAAGAAAATAAAAATTATCAGAAACCTTCCGGAAAACGACATTATAGTAAACCTTAATGCTGCCCTCTTTGAATGGGTGGTCGAAAATCTGTGTAAAAACGCTGTAGATGCAATGGGAGGAGAAAGTGGCAGCATAACTCTGAGCATCAGGGATTATAATGAGAAAGTAGCTGTCGAAGTAGCTGACACCGGAAGGGGTATTAAGAAGAAAGACTTAGGCAACGTATTCCGGCCTGGTTTCACTACCAAGAAACGTGGATGGGGACTCGGACTGTCACTTGCAAAGAGAATCGTGGAAGAATACCATAAAGGCAGAATCTACGTCAAGTCATCTGAATTAGGCAAAGGTACAACATTCAGAATAGAATTAAGAAAGTGAACCCCGAAAGTTTATTTTGCATAACCTTCGGGGGTAATTCAAATCAATATATTTATATTCAGGTATATGTAGTGTTCCTGATTAGAAAACCACCTTAGTTGCCTTGTTGCCTTTAACTACAATATAAAGACCGCTTTCTGGAGCGTTTACGCGAACACCTTGGAGGTTGTAGTAAACGGTAGTCTCGTTTTTGTCAACAGTGATGTTGCTAACAGCTGAAGTGAAGGGACACTCAAAATCCTTATTGTTGCTGAATACTGCCTTAGAGTTGTCGCCATCCAAGATGAACCAGCATACACCGTTCCAGTCCTCATTGAAATACATGTTATTTGAAGAATTGTGGTAAAGAGGAGTCTCAACTTCCATGAGAATACTATTACCATCGCCTCCGTAGTTTATTTTAGCCCATCCTTCATCGGCGATTTTGAAAAGATCATTCGCGTAAACTGTCTGGTCATCACCACATACGAATTTGTAAACATTGTCACTAACTGCAGTGAAAGCCCATTCATCATTTGCAGCCCACGAGTTCATACCACCACGAAGATAGACTTTGACTTCGGGCTTGGGAGTGTCTGTAGTAAGAGTGATAGAAGAGAGGTCACCAGCAACAACAACATCATAGTCACCCAACCAGGGAGTAATGATGTTATTAGTGCCCAATGTAAGAGGAGCTGCTACGCCGGGAACATCGCCATATTGTGCAGTGTAGCAGTTACCTTCAGTCTGCCAAGTATTCCAATCACCGCATGCTGTAGAGATAGTGAAAGAAGACAGACCGTTTACGTGGATTTTGTAAACCCCATCCTCATATGTAAACTGATCAGGAGTCTCTACGTCCCAGATTTTAGTGAAACCACCTGCTTCAGCACCAGCACTTTGTCCTGTGATGTAGAGAGGTGCACCATTCTGTGCATTAGCAGCAAGTGCCATAATGGCAAAAAATGCAAAAATGTAAAATTTCTTCATAATCCTAAATTCCGCAGCACTTTAGTTTAACTTTTTTATAAGTACCTGAGCAACAAAAAGTTCTTGCTTGCGGCAAGCGGCAAAGCCGATCAGCTCAGGATTTTGCCATGTCAGATTCTCACTTATCTTAGTGCTGCAAATCAAGACAAGCAAAAATCATCAATGACATGGCAAAGTTAGCATAAAATTTAAGAAAATCACTCCTTTTGAAGGAATATTTCACGTGAGGGAGCATTTTTCCCGTTTTGTGGGTCCGGTTATCGACAAAGTTCTGGGGGACAAGAGGGACAAGGGACAGGTCAGAAGAGGGACAAGGGACAGGTCAGTGTCCTGTTTTTTTGACACATTTGAGATAGGTGGATTAAGGATGAAATCAAAGGGGGACAGTGACCTGTCCCCTCCTCCTCTTGTGTTTATTGTTTATCAATCGCTGGATTGTTTTCGCAATGCTTAAAGAATTCTGAACGCGTTTTACAATGCCCTCTATATGCATATTTCACCAATCCATATTTTGCAGGTGTTTTCAACTTTACCCAATCCTTCACGTCAAATATGATGCGGACAGGATATGCCGCATCATCTATGCGTTTCAATCGAGCTTGTGAAACCTTGTAATAGCCTTCAATGTGTGAACCGGGTTTGATTGGGGCGATATATCTTATCGACTGTATATCCTTTGCCTCTTCCAACCCTTTCTTTCCCATAATGATAAAGTTGGCTTTGCCTTCGAGAATTGAGGGCACATCTTCGTTGACATTTTCGTCCAAAGTAAGGATCATATATACAGCGTCCTTAGGTTCTTCCGATGTATAGAAAAGACCCTTTTGGGGTATGCTGTCATCGAGAATGTTTACAGTGTCCTTGCCAATCAGTTGTTCGATAAAGTCTTCTAATAGTTGGCGGTTGCGTTTGTCCTTTGGGCGAAGAGGGAACGCACCTATATTCACCTCCTCAATGCTCTTATGAAATCTCGCCATTACCACATCGTCAGGTTCTCCATCTCCGGGGAAGAGTATATATCCACCAATCACTTCTTTTTTCAACGTATCAGAACCATGTTCCTTGTAATAGATGGCATCCCGATAACGATGCATTTGATTGATGGCATCGTCAGGTGGAGTATCAACACCGTTTTGCCTGTCTGCTATGCGATATTTGGCATCGAAGAGATAAGTCATCTTCATACCCTGCTGCAAGTCGTTCTTTGTAAGTTGCAGTACGATGTCAGGCTTTTGCGGCACGGTACGTACCACAAGGTCTTTCATTCCCATATCCGAATTCTCGCGTTCAGTGCTTTTAGGATTATAGACCAGCTCGGCCAATTCCACGTTATCTTTCTTGAAGAGTATGCGCGAATGTTCGCCCTTGCCCAGTTCCCAAGTAAACACTCCGTTCATCTCCATTCGGTTGCGATGGTCTATATCCGAATCAGCAAGTTGCAGCTTTTCTTTTACGATATGGCTCACCTCAATGAAGCACCATATCTCGTATAGAGTGGCAATGTCCTTAGTCTGAAGCCTGTACAAACCGTCATATAGCGAGTAACCTCGGCGAAGCAGATTCCAGGTGCGATACACCTGACTATAGCCTGTTGCCTTGTGTAGCACCATGCTTTCCTGGCTCATACCCTTGTATCTGCCCACGGTTCGGAAGAACGGGTTGCGTTGCAGCCGCTGCAAGGTAGAAAGAGTGTTGCGCATTTCCTCCTTTTTCACCTCCGACACATTGTTCAGGTTCTCAACTCTGCGCTTCAAGACATCGTATTTGGATGCTATCTGGCTGAGGGCGAATTTCAGGAAGCGGTTCTCCTGCGTATCATTGGATTGTATCTGTTCCTCCACCCTATAAAGATGTCCGTTATCCTTCCGATGTTCAGCAAGCGTATTCTCAATCTCACGAGGCACTACTTTCAGTTGGTCGGCACGTCTGTAGGTCTCTTGTCCATGCAACCGATGTCGTGGACGTTCGATAATGCTCTTGCAGGCACGTATGAACTTCTCCTGTTCGCCTGCAAACACGCTCCACCATACTATCTCGGGCGTTTCTCCGCTTTGGTCGGGTGAAAAGCCATGAAATGTCCTTCGCATGTAATCCAGTGACAACATGCGGTATTCCGCTTCTATATCCTCGATTATGCTTCGCCAATGCTCATGATAGTCGAGTTTCGTGCTCAATACCTCAAAGGAGAATGTAAAGCGTTTCGTTCCATCTTTTGTATTGTATATAAGGTGTATTTCGCTCTTTCCTATTTCGTTGCCGTAGTTAAGGAATCCTGCCAGTATATGTCTGCGAAATGTAAATCGCTCGTTGTCACCTTGCAGTTCAGAGCCAAATTGTGCATCTTTCACGTAGTCGGCAAATTCCACCCATATCGGATAGTCTGCATTGTCGAAGAATACAGCTGGTGCAGTTTCACCTTTCTCTATTTGCCGTTCGCCATCGTCCGTGTTCAGAGTCACAGACATCACGCCCTCTGTCCAGGAATAGGTGGAGTGCAGGGCTTGTTCTCCGATATTATTCTTGGCTTTCGTCCAGATGGCATCGAATTTTCCGCACTCGATAGTCATCGTAAAGTCTGCGTGTTTTATGGTCAGGAGTTCCATAACTGTTGTAGCGTTACCTAATGAGTTTTCTATTATCATCACCTTCCAGCACCTTCATCTGCTGAATGGCAATCTGATTCAACTTTATCAATCGCTCGCCCTGGGGCAAGCCTTGGTCGATGAACACGGCATTCAGGTTTTCCATGTTCGACAGGCAAATCAACTCATTGATAGTGGCATAGTCGCGTATGTTGCCCTTCTTGTCGGCATTCACGTCACGCCATTGTTTTGCCGTCATGCCAAACATAGCAACATTGAGAACATCAGCCTCATTGGCGTAGATGATGCTTGCCTGCTGCGGCGTCACCTCATCAGGGATAATATTGCGCTTTATGGCATCAGTGTGAATCCGGTAGTTTATCTTGGATAGTTCCCGCTTGGCAGACCATCCTAACAGACGTTGCTCTTCCTCCTTTAAGCGTTGGAATTCCTCTATAAGATATAATTTGAATGTAACACTTATTGCAGACCCAAATTCGAAGGCTATATCCCTAAATGCGTATGTCCCTCCATATTTGCCTTTCTTGACGATAAGGCCAATAGCACCCGTCTTTTCGATCCATTCAGAAACACTCAGAACGAAATTGGGTAATCCAGCATGCATTCTAAAGTGGTCAAATTCGACCACTTTAAAATTTGGGTTATGTATCATTTCCCACGTACCGAGAAACTCTATAGTGTAACGGTTGCGTAGCCAATTCTTAATGATGTCAGCTGCACGGCTTTCGCTTTCTTTTGCGTTAGCCATATCTGTAAGACATATATAGTCTTGTTCCTTGAATGAAACAACGCTGATTTCTGTATCTTGAACTTTTATCTTTGCCATAATTATAATTTTAATTATCCCGAAATCGGGGTATTTAAAAGTGGTACATCATGTTCTTAGATTTCAATCCATCAACTCCAGAAGCTTGTATAACCCGAATTGAGTCTGTCCTTCATTTCCTTCAACTTGGCAATCGAAACGGATTCAACAGGATTCTCCTCACCTGCTATTTCACTCAAGCCATCCTTGATGGCATTCGTCAGATTATCAAGCAGACTCTCCTTCACCTTGGTGTCATCACCCTCAATACGGGAAAGAATTTTCATGCTTGTTATCTCATCGAGTGCCCTGGCTATTACATAGCCTTCCGGAAGTTCTTTGCCTTCCTTGTCCTTACAATAAGGCAGGTTGTTCACCACATAGAGCAGGAACTCGTTGCGTGTGCGGTATGCCACCTTAAATGGTGTGCCTTCCAATATTTCGTTCAGCTTGGATAGGTAACCGATAGCTTCGTCACATACATCCTTGTTGTCGCCATATACATCTACTCCTTCCACAGCAGTGCCCACCAGCTCGTTGTTTCCAATCTTCCCGATTTCTTCATGCCGGTCTGTCAAGCCTCCATACAGATCCACCTCGTTCATCTCGATGGTCATGGCACGATCAAGCACCTTTCGCGAGAAAGAGAATGTCGTCTCGTCCATGTTGACTGTGCCCACCACGATAAGGTTTTGAGGCAAAGAGATACCTTCGTTCATAAATTGCTTGTTCAATGCAAAAGATTTCTCTGTTGGACACTCTGCAAGCAATTCTTTTACAAGATTCTTGTACCACTCTTTGGGGACAAGTTCTCCTGTATTCTCATCACGTTCGTGTTCATACTGAGGATATATAATCGGGTCTGTCACAACCATCCCCTCGTCATTCCTCTTTCGGGACTCCACTACGCTAAGGTATTCGGCAAAATACTGTTCTACAGGTGCAAGGTTCATCTCGTCAAGACAGAGGAAATAAGGTGTGCCGAGATCTTCCCATGCCTTTGCCACGAACTTCAGGAAGTCACCTGCCACAAACTCAGCCTTTCCGCTCACACGGCTCACATAGCCTATCAGTTCGCCCGAGTCATGCCAGTTTGGCTTCACCTGTACCATCTCAAAGTTCTTTGGTTTCTGCGCCTTGTATTCTTCCGAATCTGCATCCCAGCAAGCACGAGCCAATTCCCTCACAATACGACTCTTGCCAGTACCAGAAATACCAGCAAGAAGAAGGAAGGGTTTGGATTTGATGGCGGTGAGGTAGGGGCGGTATTTGTTATTTTGAGAATTGTAATTAATTTTGCTTTGAAACAATGACAACAGATCAGAACAATCTGGTTGATATAAATGTTCTACCACTTCTTGTCCATCTATATATGACAAAATATTTTCATCTTTTGGAATGAAATTATCAACAAGTTCTTTTGTGAACATTGAAGATAATTTTCTTTTTATTGTTTCAAGTGATAAATCTGACAGATATGTATTTCTTAATACCCATATTATAAAAGCACACCTTATTGTTTCGGAACCAAGGTAATGCTTAATATTCTTATAATATGATGGATTTCTGATTAAAACCGCATTACGTACATTAAAGAGGGGATATTGCCCCCTTGTTGGATAATCGTATACTTGTGTTGTGTTCTGCCTCGAATTGTTTACTACGCCAGCAGATGTGAAGTTGCTTCCAACTCCACAATCTTCTAATGGTTTTATTGTTGTGTAAAAATTGGTAGTATAATACTCAGCTCTAACGTTTACCAATTGCCTTACTTTTTCAATGAACAGATTACGTTCACTTGCAATATTCAAATCACAATCAGTTCCATTTTCTTTGTAGAACATATCAAGAGCAAATAAATGCCTGATAGCACTAACTATTTGTGTCTGCCCTTGTTTGTGATCTTCTGTCAATGCAGATAAAGATAAATAGGATTTTAAAACTAACCCTTTTGGTATATATGCCATATTAATCGTTGTTTGGTAAGAAATTTAACAATGCGGAAGCAACAATCCAACCAAGAATGGGAGGTACTGCATTTCCAATAACCTTATATCTAGATTGAAGTGGGATTGCATTAAAGACAAAATTGTCTGGGAACGACTGAATTCGAGCACATTCTCTGACAGAGAATCTTCTGTTTTCAATTGGATGAGTCACTCCACATTTGTCTGGTTGTGCAGAAGCAGTAATCGTACCACAAATTTCCCCGAAGGCAAATCTACGGAAAAATTTAGGCGCATGATACTGTTGTGGATGATCTGCAATGTTTTTAAAACGTGGTGTGAGTAATTCATAAGGTATATCTTTCCACGAACGTCCTTCAAAACAACTTGCAGGCAAATCATCAATATTATATCCATCGTGGAATAATTCAAATGCTTCTATACCATGCTGACATGACCCAATTAAATCTACAGTCTTTTGCGTTCCTGGGCTAAATTGCCATATGTCATGGTTCGGTGCTTCTTCTACTCCCTGAAGAATCCTGCCTAAAACCAATTCCTCTTTCCGTCCATAATGTTCAGAAGGTATATTATAGCGATTAACAATTTCAGTTAGACTATCGAAATTGAATTCGCCAATCCCAAGTTCTTCATCAATTCCAATAATCAGTACACGAAAACGTTTTTGTGGTACACCATAATCAGAAGCACAAACCAAACGTATACTCACATTGTAGCCAAGATTATGCATTCTTGCAATAATTTCCTCAGGAACAGTTCGTCCATCTGGCATTTTTGAAGAAAGAATACCACGCACATTCTCAAACACAAATGCCTGAGGTTTATGACCGTTATTTATTTTGGCCTGAATAATCCTTTCGCATTCTGCAAATAGAGTACCACGTCCATTGGCATCCTCTACGCCCCTTCGCGCTCCTGCATTTGAGAATGGTTGACAAGGAAATCCAGCAAGAAGAATATCGAAATTTGGTATATCATTTGCATCTACATTCCTTATGTCAGCCAATAAGCATTCAACACCATCATTTGTTAACAATGGATTTGAGTTATAACAAGTTTGGGCATCAATATCAAAGTCGTTTGCAAATACGATATTAGTATCAAGCCTTGAATAGTCTTGACCACGGAAAATAAAGCCTCCCGTAAAACCGAGGTCTAATCCTCCGCACCCGGAAAACAATGAAGCTATATCTTTTGCCATTTCTTTTCTCTAATTATTCTATTTATCTTTTAAGTTTGGTATTTACTTTATTCTTTATTGTCCACAAGTAAGTCTTTTATGTTAACATCCAACAATTTTGAAATATTGTCGAGTGTATTTAGGTCAGGTTGTATGGTATTACTACACCATTTACTAACCGTACAATTAGATTTTCCTAATTGCTCAGCTAACCACTTGCCCGTCTTTTGCTTTTCTACAAGCACTACTTTAATTCGATTCAAATTTGCCATATCAAGTAAAATGTTTGAAATACGGTGCAAATATATTAAAAACTGCCGACAAATAAGAATGATAGATAAAAAAATCTCGCTAAGAACACGCAAAAACCAGTGTGGGGGACACTTTTTACTGCATTGCCAGACAATAAAATTGACTGCTTAAAGTGGCAAGACAAGGGGAACCGATAAGGGAAAGACAAGCGAAAGTGTCCCCACTAAAATAAATTGGCAACAACGAACATGAGAATTATTAGGAATGTTGTTATATTTCTTGCTCAAATCAAAGAAAACATTATTATTCATTATGTTATAAAATCGATATGGTTCAAA
>CAMCLD010000059.1 GCA_945875635.1 uncultured Prevotella sp. | reverse complement strand
AGTATTGTTGCTCAGTGTGTTATGTAATATAGAAAGGCTTCCACATGAACAGTGTAGTACGCCAGTTATGGGAGCAGAATACCGATGTTGTTATGGTTGATACCGGTAACTCCTATGAGGGACTGTGTGAGTATGTCGGTGGCAAATACATCAGCTATACGGAAGAACATCCTATCACAATGAATCCTTTCCGCATACAACGAGAGGAGTTGAACGTGGAGAAAATGGACTTTCTGAAGAACCTTATCATGCTCATTTGGAAAGGCAACTCCGCCATACCGACAAAGATAGAGGAGTTGCTTATTGAGCAGGTTATCAAGGAGTACTACGAAGCCTATTTCGTAGGCTTTAAAGGCTACAACAAGTCCCAGATAGATGCCCTGCACAAGAAATTCCTCATTGAGACAGCCACAGAGGGCAAGCCTACCGACACCAACAAAGAGGTGGAGGAACGTATCTGGAAGAAGATTAAGGAAATGGAAGACAGACGCAAGGCTTTGGTTGTTGATGAATTGTCATTCAACAGCTTCTTTGAGTACAGTACTGAGCGCATACCTTACATCTGCAACGAGAACAAAATTACGGGGATTGACCTTTCGTCTTACAACTACTCTTTGTCTGAGTTCTACCGTGGCGGCACATATGAGCGAACTTTGAATGAGAACATAGACAGTAGCCTGTTCGACGAGACCTTCATCGTGTTCGAGATTGACACCATCAAGGACAACAAGACTCTTTTCCCTCTTGTAACGCTTATCATTATGGATGTTTTTATCCAAAAGATGCGCATCAAAAAGAACCGCAAGGTGCTTGTCATTGAAGAAGCATGGAAAGCCGTGGCATCCCCAATGATGGCAGAATACATCAAGTATCTGTATAAAACAGCCCGAAAATTTTGGGCTATGGTGGGTGTCGTTACGCAGGAGTTGCAGGATATTATTGGTAGTCCGATTGTCAAGGAAGCCATTATCAACAATTCAGATGTTACCATTCTTCTCGATCAGGGAAAGTTCAAGGAGCGTTTTGATGACATCAAGGCTGTACTTGGATTGACTGATGTGGAGTGCAGGAAGATATTCACAATCAACCGTCTGGAGAATACGGAGGGACGAAGTTTTTTTCGAGAAGTCTTCATCCGTCGAGGTCTGGCCAGTGACGTGTATGGCGTCGAGGAACCAAGGGAATGTTACATGACCTATACTACAGAGCGAGCCGAGAAAGAGGCATTGAAACTCTACAAGGAACAACTTCAATGCAGCCATCAGGAAGCCATTG
Organism: uncultured Prevotella sp.; assembly: GCA_945875635.1. Taxonomy (GTDB): domain Bacteria; phylum Bacteroidota; class Bacteroidia; order Bacteroidales; family Bacteroidaceae; genus Prevotella. The sequence continues at coordinate 12,015 of CAMCLD010000059.1, read as the reverse complement.
AAGCCTATTGCCGTGACTGGTCTCTTTCGGGCATAAGCAAATCCCTTGCCTTTGCGCAAAAAGTGAACAATGCAGGGCAAGTACTTAACTTGAAACAGAATAAATAGACAATAAAACCAAAGATAATGAGACATTTTGCCATCATATTAACCATCATATTCTCCTTGACTGTGAACACAGTCCAGGCACAGTATGCCAGTGTCAATGTGGATTACAAGACAATGGAAGCCATGTCGGAAGCCTTTACGACAGAGGCCGCAATGGAGGCTCTTCACAATGAGAACCTTCAAAAGATTTATGATAGTTATAAAGCGGCTGAAATTGCCAGTGCAGGTATCTTTTCTTCCAAGTACCTTGACAGAAAGGCTCTTACTAATCTCAATCTTTGGGACGACAAGAAAGAGAACTACTATTATAACCGTATCTATAACATAGTAAGCAAGAGGATTATTCCAAAGACCATCACCTGCGCACAGCTGATGGTCGAGGATCCTTCTACGGCAATCTACTGGGGCAGCTATCTTTTGAAAACCACAGAAGACGTAAAGTCCCTTTGCCAGCAATTTGAGAGTGTTGTGACAAACAGCACCCTCAGCTTTAAAGATATAGCCTTTTTACAAATAGCCGAAGAACTGAAAGCTGTGTTCAATATCACCCAATTAGGTGGAATCGATTGGAAGAATCTTTTTGAACACCTTGGAGATGACATAGAAAACAGTTTTACCAAAGAAAATTTGGAAAAAGACTTGGACAATCTTATCGGAAAAGGTGTTGGTATGGCCAATGCCGGTTTTAACAATGGAATGAACGAATTGCTGAAAGGAACCAGTTTCGGTGGAACCTTTCAGCAGAAACTTGGCAGCATATTGACATTTGTGGATAATGCAAGCGGTTTGTATGCTGATTTCAAGAACAGTTCCACGCAGCACGTGTTGAACAGACTTGTGGGCGAAGATAAGATTAAAGACCTTTTCTGTATTGGTGACTATAATCTCACACGATGGATTGATGACTATTCCAAAGCCTCGCAAGGTCAATACTATACACAGAGAGTGTATATCTACAGACGAGACTACGGCTCGGAAACACTCTGTGATTACGTTCCGCCCAAGGATGACGATGCCATATTGTATGGAGACCATTGGTATAGAATAAGCACAAAGGATCCAAACTTTTCTCCAAGTTCCTCCCAATATGAGGCAATACTCTCAAATTCAGAAACTCATGCAGGATGGAGCAGAAAACGGGTTGCGGAATTAAATGCGCAAGACTCCAAGAACACGTATAGAATAAACAACTACATTTCAGCCTACATATTGAGCAAAAAGAAAAGTGGGCAATATGCAAAGGCATACGCTTATTCAATCAATGTAACAAAATCGTGGGACGTAAAAGAAGAAGTATACGAAGCGGTCTATGACAGCTACAGTATGGACTGGAATACATTTATGGCTCAGATGAATGCAAGGCTGACACAATATAATGCCAATGGTGACCATCAGGAAATCAACAACGCCGAAGACTTGCAGGACTATATGGACACTCACTCCAACGAGTCCAACTACACCTATTATATAGGTTATGACACCCGACACTACTATACCGCCACAGATGCACGCAAGATAGCAGGTGCTTCTACAGCTACATTCAGTATAACCTGCCATGATGGAGGAACATTAGGAAAAGGCAGCACAACCTACAAATGTGACAAATGCGGCAGAAGTGTAAGTGAGCATACAAAGAGCTGTTCCATGCGTTCTACATTAAATGGTGATGGTGGAGCGGTACAGACTGGTGAGCTTGAAGCCAAGCTCACACAACTCCAACAAGAAGTTGACTACTTACAAAAGGAGTTGGATGCGCTCAACAAGGAAAACAGCGAGTTGTTACGCAAGATGTCCAATGCTGCCACAACTGAGGAATACAACACCTATCGTACCACATACGAAAATAACAAGAAAAAGATAAATGAACTACAGTCGCAGCTTGACAACACCAATGACATCATCGTCCAGACCAAACAAGCCATAAAGGAAGCAGAAGATGGAGAAAGGGCTCAAACAGATGATTACAACAGAATACCGCAACTGATGAAGGCCATGAAAGATGCTTACGGCATCACATGGACGGACAATGGTTCTTGGACTGGCTACACGTTCATCCGTCATGGCACTGTGGGCAGTGTCAAGGGTGAGGTCACCTTCAAAGCATCTCTTTCCATTGCGAGAAAACCGAAGTATTTCCTGGGCATCAAGATACACCGTGCAATCGTGCAAATAGACTGGCAATTGACGAGCAGCTGGAGTGACACCTCCGTTGTTGAGACTATGGAACTGGATTCCAATAACACAGATGAAGAAAATGCAAGACTCGTCAACCAACGGATAAGCGAACTTGCCAAAGATCATCCCAACTGCGATGTCACCGTAGAATATTCCAAGACTCCAGGAATAGAAACTGATGACACGGATGGAGTCAGGCATTTGCTATGGGCAAGTGACAGACTGGAAATTGCCCGAAGCATAGAGGCACGCCTTGCAAGGATATATACCGACCTTGTTATGGTGGAAAAGTTCCTCCATTACAAGCATAGCCTCTTAGATTGGGTACATGACCTTGTTCCCAAGCTAAATGCAGACAAAGACAGGAAGCTCACTATTGCGGAACGTTGTCGTAGACGATGGCTGCATAACAGCGGAAGTGCATACTATGAATGGGAAGATGAAGACAATGAATATGAGTAATATCAGTAACATATAAATATGAGTAAAATGAATAATACAGGTAATACGAAACACAATGACAACCATGTGCTGAAATGGCTCATGCTTGTATTGACGTGCATATTCCAACTGTCACCCATTGGAGTAAAGGCACAGCTTGTTCCACGCGACATTCCCACAATAGAAGCATACATCAACGACCACAAGAAGCAACGCAGTCTATTGTTGGCACGATCCACGCTTGAAGAAAGCAACAAGCTCCTGCATCAGGCAAGCAAGGTAACACATCGTGAATACCGAGATGTCAATTGGGAACTTGACAAATACACCAAAGCGTTTGACGTGATAGACCTTGTTTACAACACTGTGAGTACAGGCTTTAACGTTTACCGAACCTATGATACTGTATCAGACAAAATCGGAAAGTACAAGTCTTTGTTGTCGGACTTCAATGAAAAAATTGTCAAACGAAAGCGTTTCGAAACTGCAGACACCCTCTTGCTTGCCGTCAACGTCAGAGCAGTGAGGAATTTAGCTGCAGAGTGTCAGAACCTATACACCTCCGTAACAGAACTTGCTGCCTATGCCAGTGGCAAAGTCCATTGTACTACAGCGTCAATGATGCTGATGATAGAGAATATCAACAAATCGTTAGACCGTATAAAATCCATAGTTAACACGGCCTATTTCCAGACTTGGAAGTTCATAAAGGCAAGAACGAGTTATTGGAAATCAGAGCTGTATCGATCAAAGACCATAAGAGAGGTGGCCAACGATGCCTTAGGGCGGTGGATGGAAGCCGGAATGCTTGATTATTAACACAGAATTCACAACGACATGAAACCATATAAAATAGCAATGGCTATCATAATGATGGCGGTTACAGTAAATACATTTGGTCAGTCAATGACCTACAACCATGATGCTTCGAAGATGGGGCAGATACAAGTTATGGAGTTAGGAGCAGGTGTTCTCACCCCGGACTTATACTACTCCATTACGCACAGTGGCTATAAAAAAGGAGCTAAGTCTGCCACATCCGTCAAAAACACTTTGCGTATGGCCGCAAATATAGCCTCTATGCCTCAGGTGGAATATGCCGACAGTATCAAGGCAGATTTGGAAGGACGGGCAAAGGTGGAAGCTACAAACATCGCAGACAGGCAAATAGACATTGCCTGGTTGACTGAAGGTGAGAGAATACAAGCGAAGTTGCGAGCTTTCAAATCAAATATCGGTAGTTTGAATGGAAAGACATGTGGCGAGGAGATAACGGCCTGGGAAGACCTTGGAAAAATGTATGACTTTGCCATTAAGACCACAAAGAAAGCATATATGCCAAACAGCGAACGGCAAAAGCAGTATCTCGCCATATATGATGAGATAACAACGACCAATGACAATCTTCTTTTGAGAATACGTTATTTGGCTACCAAACGCCAAGCTGACAACATTGTGGCAGCCATGACACAATTCCATCATAGGGTTAGTGAGAATGCAACCGCATCATACAACAGGTGGCGTAACAGCGCAAACGATGCAGGAACCGTAAAACATAAAACAAATAGATAACAGCGTATGACAAATGACAGTACAGCGGTAGACTTTGGCATCAATCTGCTTGAAGAGGAGATTGATGATGTAATATTCCGCACAAACGAGTTTCTGACGGATGCCACTTTCACCGGTGGACAAGGGCCGTTCTGGTGGATTCTCCAGATGTCAATGGCTCTTGCCGGATTGTTCGCCATCATCATGTGTGCAAATATGGCTTACAAGATGATGGTCAAGCGTGAGCCGTTGGATGTAATGAAACTGTTCAAGCCATTGGCGATTAGTATCATCCTTTGTTGGTGGTACCCACCTGCAGATACAGGTATAGGTGGTGGAAGAAGTTCATGGTGTGCCTTGGACTTCCTTAGCTACATACCCAATGCTATAGGTAGCTACACCCACGACCTCTATGAAGCGGAAGCAGCGCAAGTGGAAGACAGGATGGCTGATGTCCAACAGTTGATGTATCAGTTGGGCGATGAAGCCTCTGATCCAATGTCCACAATCAAGGCTGCAAGCAATGCGGTCAGCACATTACTCACCCAAAGCAGTGTCCAGGACGTGACGGATGCCGATGCTGCAGCCCAAGATGAAAAGAACATCGTAAAGGCAGAAATGACAAGCACGTCAGCCGGGCTTGTGATGATGATAGACAAGATAATCATGCTCATAGCGTTGATAACTTTCCGCATTGGTTGGTGGGGAACCATCTATTGCCAACAGATTCTGTTGGGTATGCTCACCATTTTCGGACCAATACAATGGGCTTTTTCGCTATTGCCAAAATGGGAAGGAGCATGGGCAAAATGGATAATACGCTATCTTACCGTCCATTTCTATGGAGCAATGCTGTACTTCGTAGGCTTCTATGTATTGCTGTTGTTTGATATTGTCATCAATATCCAGTACAATGACCTTGCAGCTGTAACCGCTACGGATGAGACCGTTGTCAATTATCTGCAAAACGCATTCTTCTCCGCTGGCTATCTGATGGCTGCAAGTGTTGTTGCCTTGAAATGTCTCAACCTTGTTCCTGACCTTGCAGCATGGATGATACCAGAAGGTGACACAGCTTTCTCAACAAGAAGTTTTGGTGAGGGTATTGCTACATCAATGAGACAATCAGCCAGTCGTGTAGTCGGCATTTAACAATCTTGAAAAAAGTAAAACAATATGGTAATAAAAAATTTAGAGAACAAAATCAAGCTTGTGCTTATCCTCTGTTCCTTGTTTCTCGTTGGATGCGTGGTCATTTCTCTTGGCAGCATCTGGACTGCACGGACAATGGTTGATGATGCACAGAAGAAAATCTATGTACTTGATGGCAATGTGCCGATACTTGTAAACCGCAGCACAATGGAAGAGACCCTGGATGTGGAAGCCAAAAGCCATGTAGAGATGTTCCACCATTATTTCTTCACATTGGCTCCAGATGACAAGTACATCAAATATACGATGGAGAAGGCTATGTATCTCATTGATGAGAGTGGACTTGCACAGTATAATGCGTTGAAGGAGAAAGGCTTCTATGGAAACATCATGGGAACCAGTGCTGTATTCAGCATTTTCTGTGACAGTATCAAGTTCAATAAGGAGAATATGTCATTCATATATTATGGAAGGCAGCGTATAGAGCGACGTACATCTGTTCTGATGCGTGAACTCGTTACTGAAGGTTTTGTCAAAAGGGTGCCAAGAACGGAGAACAATCCTCATGGCTTGCTCATAGTCAACTGGCGTACTATTCTGAACAAGGACATTGACCAGAAAACAAAATCCAACTATTAAACATATAGCGTATGAATATCAAGAAAGTAATATTAGGGGAGAAAGTCCCGGACAAGGATGACCCCAACTACAAGAAACGCCATGAAGAAGGCGTTGAAGCCGGGAAGTCCTTTGCAAGGACTATGCGTTTGGATAAAGCGGCTGCTAAAGTTCAGCATTTTGCATCCGCCTACCCCAAGCTTTTCCTGTGCCTGATTTTCGGATTTGTCCTTTTCAGTGTTGGCTTGAACCTTTACAGAATGTCAACAGCTGTCAGTTACCGAAACAAGCCGTCAAGTGCTGTGGTACGTCAGGAGAAAGAGTTACACTTCAATCGCCATCATGCCAATGACGGAGAGAGAAAAGAAATAAAAACAAACAACAACGTTCAAAGAGAAGAATATGGGCATTAAAGACAAGATAAACTTTCGGCAGCCGAAATACATGCTCCCTGCCATCATCTATTTCCCTCTCCTGTTCTTTGGGTATTTCTTCTTTCGTTTTTTCGACACAGAAAAGGCGGAGGTGAACAATAAGATGCAGACAACGGAATACTATAATGACAAGTTGCCAGATGCGAACCTCAAAGGTGACGGTATCGGTGACAAGTATAGTAATATGGTCAACAATTTCGGCAAGATAAAAGACGAGTCAGCTGTAGAGAACATAGAGAGGGTCAATGAAGACCAAAAAGAGGAATACAATTCACAATATAGTGATGCCGAGGTTGCCGCTATGGATCAGCAAAGTGATGAAGCGCAGCAATCCATGGAAAGACTGCGTAGATTACAAGCACAGATTAAGGAGCAACAGGCAAAAGACGAGAACGTCACTGGATCACGGATTAGTGGCAATACTGAAGATGAGGAACAAACCCTTGAAAATCTCCGCAAGGCATTGGAAGAAGCTCAGAATGAGGGCAAGTCTCATGTCGGAACCACAGAAGGAAGTTCTGATGAATCCCACAAACAGCCAGTTCGCAAAGTCAAGAAGAACGACAATGAAGACAAAAAGGTCGTAAACGAGCATTCTGTCAGTGAGATTTCAGAAGATGCCAAAGCTGAAGAGGTTGTCAAGAAACAGAAAGAGACCTCTGACTATTTCAATACCATCGTTTCCAACGAACCAGAGCATAAGCTTATCAGAGCCATAGTCGACGAGGATGTCAAGGCAGTTGATGGAAGCCGTGTCAGACTGAGACTCCTCGATGACATAGATATTGGTGACAGAACTATCGCCAAAGGAAATTATCTGTATTGCACATTGAATGGGTTTGGCCAACAGCGTGTCAAGGGTACTGTCAAAAGTGTTCTGGTGAACGATGAACTTGTAAAAGTCAATCTTAGTATTTATGACACGGATGGACTTGAAGGATTATATGTACCCAAGAGCAGTTTCTCGGAAACAGCAAAGGATATTGTCAGCGGTACTGTTAGCCAGAATATGAACATCAATGACGGATCATCGACAAGTTCTACTGGTAAATGGGGAATGCAAGCCCTACAAAACGCTTATCAAAAAGCAGCCAATGCCTTATCCAAGAACATTCGAAAGAATAAGGTTAAGGTAAAATATGGTACACAAGTGTATCTGGTAAACAGTAGAGAGAAAAGGAAATAAATATAATCATTTGAACGAAAACAATAAAACATAATGAGAACATTCAAACATTTTTGCGCCGTTATGATAGTGGCTTTATTGACGGCAGTACAATCAAATGCCCAGAAAACGATGGATGGCATGCAGCTTCTTACTGTCAATGAGAATATCACCACCGTCATCACTGCCAGTGAGCCGGTACGTTTTGTGGACATCAGTACCGACAAGGTTGTTGGTGACCAACCGATCAACAATACCATTCGCCTGAAGCCCAAGGAAGGCGTGGAGGTAAACCGAGACGGAGACATCTTGGCTGTAGTTACCATTGTGACAGAGCGATACCGCAGTCAGTATGCGTTGATATACACATCGCATAAGGAAGAAGCCGTTACAGACAAGGCTATAGAGATTGACGAGCGTGTGGCATACAACAACCCAGCCGTTAGCATGTCAACCGAGGATATGGCAAGATATGCAAGAAAGATATGGTCTTCTCCGGCTCGTTATCGCAATGTTTCCACCAAACAGCACCGTATGACAATGCGTCTGAATAACATCTACAGCGTTGGTGAGTATTTCTTTTTGGATTTTTCTGTTGAGAACAGAACCAATATCCGCTTTGACATCGACCAACTAAGGGTTAAGCTTAACGATAAGAAGACAGCAAAGGCAACTACTGTGCAGACCATAGAACTCACGCCTGACTTTATGTTGGACAATACCCAGTCGTTCCTCTATGGTTATAGAAACGTACTTGTGGTAAAGAAAATGACTTTCCCAAATGACAAGATACTCACTATAGAGTTGAGTGAACAACAGATAAGTGGCAGAACCATCAGCCTTAGTGTGGAATATGAGGATGTGCTTAATGCAGACTCTTTCAACAAAGCATTGTTATATGAATATTAAAGGTTAACGGTATGGGCATCATTCATAATATCAAGGTGGTGGCATTAACCATTTGCCTTGTCTTTTCAATATCTGATGGTTTTGCGCAAAGCAATAGTAACCGCATCTCACTTGGAGTTGGCGCACTCTATGAACGTGGTTTTGACGCTACGATTTCTGTAGAGCACGAGACAAAGAATCACAATGCTTGGGAATACTATCTGAATGGCTATGTCAAATATGCCAAAGATAATACAGTCGGGCATATTACGAAAGACTCATTCTGGCGCAACTATCGCACATGGGGATTAGGTATTGCCTACAAACCATGCGTGTATCGTGCAAAGAATGCTTATGGAAGCCTACGATTAGGTGGCGGTATCGGTAGTGACACCAAAAAGGTTGTTGGCTGGGCTAATGTAGGCTATGAGCAGAACTATGTTCTCAGACATGGCTGGCAATTATATTGGCAGGTGAAGTCGGATGTTTGCATCAACGGCAAGGACTTGTTCCGCACAGGTGTTGTGTTAGGTTTCAAGTTACCTACATGTTCAAGATAAAAAGGAAAACAATGAAGATAAACAAGTATATCATGGGACTGCTTATGTCACTCCCTTTTGTAAGTTCGTGTGATAACCACGTCTACGAGGATGCCTCCTGGCACTCGTGGATGCCTGGTATGGTCTATTGCTCCAATGGAGAAATCATGTCATATGAAAACTGTGTTTCCAAAGGAAATACACCAGAGGCTGTGCTCTTTTTTGTGGATAAGGAAGGTGTTTTCTCAGGAAAAGCGTATGCTGTTTCATTGAATGACTATCCAGATAAAGAGTTCATAGACCCAGACACAACTTACTTTGCGCAAGGTACGTCTGCCGACATCATGCAGTTTGACGGTGAAAGCAACACCGTAAAGCTCAGGTATTTTCAGGTGCAGTCACCGATAGCAAAAAGCGTAAGTCCAAAGTTCTTCATCCCGTCTGTGGCAGAGATGTACAAGCTTTACGTTTCAAAAGATGTGATAAACTCAACCATCGAGAAGTGTGGCGGTATGCCTCTACCATTTGACAAAAATGAGTGTTGGTATTGGACCAGTACGGAGTGTGATGGTGCCGAGACCGATAGAGCGTGGCGATACAGCCTGTCCTCTGGGCGTTTCGAGATGGCTGACAAGCATAGCAGTTATGCGACACGACCGATTATAAGTATCAAGTTAAACAAGGAAGAGTAATCCGCATGGAAGAAAGCAAAGACCTCCAAACCCTTTATAAGGTATTTCGTACTTTCATATACGTTTCGCTGATAGTCGAGTTCTTCGAGTATGCCATAAACCCCGATGTGTTGGATCATTGGGGCGGCATTCTCGTAGAAATCCACGACCGTCTTAAATTGTTGGATGTGTATCAGAACGGTCATCTGCTTCACAGTAAGATGATGACGCTGCTGATCATCTGCATAACCTGCATAGGAACCAGAAACAAGAAACATTTGGAGTTCAATGCCAAAAAGATGGTCATCTATCCTATTTCTATTGGCATTGTCCTGATGTTCCTTTCAGTATGGGTCTTTTACCAACATTGGACACCCAATTTCTTCACCCTATATAGCAGTACATGGTTGTACTTCTTCATGTCAATTGTTGGTACTATCCTTTGTCAAATCGCTCTCGATAACATATCAAAATATTTGAAGGACGGACTCTTGAAAGACCGTTTCAATTTTGAAAATGAGAGCTTTGAGCAGATGAAAGATAAAGTCAGCAATAAGTACAGCGTTAATATCCCCATGCGTTACTATTACAAGGGGAAGTTCCGGAAAGGATGGGTCAATATCGTGAATCCTTTCCGAGGAACATGGGTAGTTGGTACTCCAGGCTCAGGTAAGACATTCTCCATCATCGAGCCGTTCATCCGTCAGCACAGTGCCAAAGGCTTCGCTATTGTCGCCTACGACTACAAGTTTCCAACCCTTGCCCAAAAGTTATATTACCATTATAGGATAAACAAAAAAGCAGGACTTACGCCAAAAGGCTGTGATTTCAATATCATCAACTTCGTCAATGTGGAATACAGTCGTAGGGTGAATCCTATACAGCTGAAATACATCAGCAATCTTGCAGCAGCCAGTGAAACAGCTGAAACATTGTTGGAGTCATTGCAGAAAGGTAAGAAAGAAGGTGGTGGTGGAAGTGACCAGTTCTTCCAAACATCAGCTGTCAACTTCTTAGCTGCTTGTATCTATTTCTTCTGTAATTATGAGAAACGACCTTACGATGAGAATGGACAGGAGATGAACTACGACAAGACCATTGACCCTGAAACCGGCATGATAAAGCCAACAGGTGTTGTCCGTGATGCAATGGGCAACGTCAAGGAACCTGCTTATTGGTTGGGAAAGTATAGTGATATGCCTCATATCCTGTCATTTCTGAATGAGAGCTATGAGACTATCTTTGAGGTTTTGATGACCGACACGGAGGTTGCACCTCTTCTTGGTCCTTTCAGAACGGCTTTTGACAATAAGGCTATGGAACAGCTTGAAGGTATGATAGGTACACTTCGAGTATTCACATCCCGACTGGCAACAAAGGAGTCGTATTGGATTTTTAGCAAGGAAGGTGATGACTTCGACCTGAAGGTCAGTGACCCTAACCATCCGAGCTACTTGCTCATAGCTAATGACCCTGAGATGGAAAGCATCATCGGAGCCTTAAATGCACTTATTTTGAACCGACTTGTAACGAGAGTAAATACAGGCCAAGGCAAGAATGTGCCAGTCAGTATCATCGTCGACGAGTTGCCGACACTTTATTTCCACAAGATAGACCGCTTGATAGGTACGGCACGAAGTAATAAGGTAAGTGTCACTTTGGGCTTTCAGGAATTGCCACAGCTCGAAGCTGATTATGGCAAGACTGGTATGCAGAAGATTATCACGACCGTCGGTAATGTTGTTAGCGGTTCTGCACGAGCCAAGGAAACACTTGAATGGCTATCTAATGACATCTTCGGCAAGGTTGTTCAGTTAAAGAAAGGTGTGACTATCGACAGAGACCGCACCTCCATCAACATCAATGAAAACATGGATTCACTTGTTCCTGGTTCCAAGATTGCTGATATGCCAACTGGCTGGATATGCGGTCAGACTGCAAGAGATTTTGTCAAGACCAAAACTGGACGTGGTGATAGTATGGACATTCAAGAGGCAGAAGAGTTCCAAACCAGTAAATTTTTCTGCAAGACCGACTTCAATATGGAGGAAATTAGCAATGAGGAAAAAGACTACGACAAATACCCACTTCCAAAATTCTATAAATTCCCTTCTGTAGAAGCCAAAGAACGTATCTTGTATGCCAATTTTTTGAAGATAAACAAGGAAGTTAAGGACATGATTTCCGAGATTCAAGAATTCAATAAGAAGTAATTGTCCAATCGAGTAGGAGGAAAACGAAGCAGTTTTCTTCCTACTTTCGTTTTCCGACCTC
>CAMCLD010000058.1 GCA_945875635.1 uncultured Prevotella sp. | reverse complement strand
TCTCCACCCATCGTTTTTGCCATTTCTTCTCAATGTCTCTGAAATTGTATTCCATATTTTTATTGTCTTGTTGTTATTTATTCACCTCATGACACCATCTCCTCGTATGTCACATATTACCCCACTATTTCAGGTCGTCTCATGTCTTATTTGGGTTTTACGCTACAAATATACGAACTATTATCCATTCTTCCAAACTTTCTCCAATTTTCTGCCTAAACAAAAGGCAACGGCAGATACTTGCCGCTGCCATTAAAGGAAATACAGACCATTACGATGAATAGTGCCCGATTTTTTAGTATTTTTGCAAATTATATAGCAGCGGACTTTACATGTCAGATTGCATATAAGGAATCTTTGGTAAAAGAAACTGATGATTTTATATGTGAACTGAAATCTATTCAGAGAAAGGCATTCCAGGCAACTCCAAAGATATTAGCTTTAGGAGAAAGATGCCAAATACACTTGTCGAAATAATTGTAAAAGTTAAACAGCACTTATGATAGCGGAATATGGATGCAAATGAAATGCGATATGAACTTTGGCAAACGGGCGGAAACGGTGGGTATAAGATGCTCATTGGAACATACGACACTTGGGATGAAGCGTTTGCAGTGGCTAAACAGCGAAATGAAGAGTTTAACGACGAAGGCAACTACCAGGCTGAGATGTATGGTGAGAACGACTACTTCATCATAGTAGAGGAAGGACTGTCGCCACACAAGCTAAAGAGTGCATTGAAGCATAAAGGAAACATCGACTTCAAAGCGGGCCGTTGGGTAGGAAATGAAAAAAAATGGAGAAAGCTATGGAGAAAATAACTGCACAGGAAGCTTTGCACCGCCTTGCTGAGAGGTACAATGAAAAGATTATAAGTGGAGAGAGGAAAAGTCTGGTAGGTCTTGACATCAACGACTATGCAAGCATATTCCGACGCAAATCTGAGGTGTCCATTATGGAATACTATCAAGAAGAGGACACGTTGGCTGGAACGCTTATGAGTCATAAGCAGGAAATCATTGAGGAAGCCGAGGGAGCTTCTGACGTTATGCTGCAGGTAATAGCTGCCAAGAGCCATGTGCTGATGATTGAAGACGTGAACGAACTGGCTGCTTTCGTTGGCTTATTGGGTGAAAACGTGAATTTCTATTGGGGCGTTGAATATGAGGAAACGTCATTATTTAAGGTGAAGATAGAGGTGTATATCATAAAGTAAGACATGGAAACATCGGTCACCTTTCTGCCCAGTCGCCACGGTCGAGTTGTCTGTATCCAACAGCTTCTGCTATGTGTGGCAGTTGTACATTTGAGCTGCCGTCGAGGTCGGCAATTGTGCGGGCTACCTTCAATATTCGGCTATAGGCGCGGGCAGACAGGGACATACGCTCCATTGCCATGCGTAGCATGTCGAGCGACTGGTCGTCTGGCTCGGCATACTGGTGAATCATGCGCTCGGTCATCTGAGCGTTGCAGTGGATGCCCTTGTGGTCCTTGAACCTCTCCTGCTGAATTTGTCTGGCTGCTATGACACGCTCGCGTATGGCTGCACTCGGTTCGCCTGGTGCAGCTTTGCTTATGTCCTTGAACGGTACTGGCGTTATCTCGCACTGTATGTCGATGCGGTCGAGAAGGGGACCACTAATCTTGTTCATATAACGTTGTATCTGTCCCGGTGTGCATACACAATTGTGCGTAGGGTCTCCAAAATATCCACATGGACATGGGTTCATGGATGCGACAAACATGAAAGAACATGGGTAGTCGATGGTGTATTTCACTCTGCTGATGGAGATGTGTCTGTCTTCAAGAGGTTGGCGTAGTACCTCCAGTGTTGACTTGTTGAATTCGGGAAGTTCGTCGGCAAACAATACTCCGTTATGAGCAAGACTTATCTCTCCCGGCTGTGGGTTGTTGCCACCTCCAACGAGTGCTGTCTGGGATATGGTATGGTGTGGACTGCGGAAGGGACGTTGTGAGATAAGAGAAGTGCCCTTTGGCAGTTTACCGGCTATGGAATGTATCTGTGTAGTTTCAAGGCTCTCAGAAAGAGACAATGGGGGGAGTATGGATGGCAATCGTTTAGCCATCATGGATTTTCCACTTCCCGGAGGACCAACCATTATTATGTTGTGCCCACCGGCGGCAGCGACTTCAAGTGCCCTTTTTACATTCTCCTGTCCACGAACATCGGCAAAATCAAGGTCGAAACGGTATTGGTGCTCATAGAATTCCTTGCGAGTATCAACGAAGCATGGTTCTGGATGTGTTGTGCCTTTAACGAAGTTGATGACATCCATGAGCGAGTCCATACCATATACATTCAGGTTGTTGACAACGGCTGCTTCCCTCTCGTTCTGTTTTGGCACAATGAGGGTCTTGAAATGGTCTGCCCTTGCACGTATGGCTATTGGCAAGGCTCCGCGTATTGGCAGCAGTCTGCCGTCAAGTCCCAGTTCTCCTGCAAATATCAGACCATCAAGACTGTTGATGTCTATATCGCCTGAAATGGCAAGGAATGCCATGGCAAGTGGCAGGTCGTAGCAGCATCCCTCCTTACGTATGTCGGCAGGCGAGAAATTGACCGTTGTATCCATCAGTTGCATCTTGTAGCCGTTGTTCTGTATGGCAGAACGTACTCTGTCATAGCTTTCTCTAACGGATACGTCAGCGAGTCCAGTGATGTGGAGTTGTGCCCCACGTACGGTGCTTACTTCAATGGTGACGGTGATGGCATCAAGTCCTACCACTGCCGCACAACTTGTCTTTACTAACATTGTTTTTCGTTTTTCTGTATAAGCTGAATAAGATGATCTACAGCCTCTTCCTCGGGTATGTTTTTCTCTACACACTCTTTGCCCTTATAGAGTGATATTCTGTTCTTGCCGGCACCTACATATCCATAGTCGGCGTCAGCCATCTCTCCCGGACCATTGACAATGCACCCCATAATGCCTATCTTGAGTCCTGCAAGATGGGATGTGGCATCTTTTATGCGCTTTATCGTTGATTGCAGGTCGTACATCGTACGGCCGCATCCGGGACAGCTTATGTATTCTGTCTTGGTGACACGAAGACGTGCTGCCTGTAGTATGGCGAAGGATGTGGAGACAAGTGTCGATGTTGGTATGTCTCCGTGGTTCATGAGCCAGATGCCGTCTGTAAGCCCATCAATCATCAGGGCTCCCATGTCAGCCGCTGCTTCAAGTTGTAGCAGGCTTGTCTCTGTGTCTTTATGCTTGTAGTGTTGGCAGAAGATTACGGGGTTTGTTACGTTTTGCTCCATGAGTTCGTGTACGAAGGCTCGTTGCTCTCCGGGACGATTGGGGTTGGCTGTGATGCATACCACAGCTATTTCGGGATGATGCTTCAGGCATGCGACATACTCCTCGGTGGGTGCTCCGTATTGCAGTACAAGGAATTTCCTGTCAGCTTTTATCATGCTGACAAATGGCATTGCTGTATGTGGGAAGATGGGGTATAGGTTGATCCCTGCCTCGTGAGTCTCTTTCATGAGAGGTGAATTGAAATCGACGATATAATGTACGCCTGGTTTCAATGTGGTGTTTTTCCCGTCACCTATATATATATAGTCTGGTTGTTGGCTGCCATATAGGTCATCAAGTGGTTGTTGGTCGCTTAGGTTGCTTGCTATTACCACTGGTTTGCAGTTGCCACCTATGTTGCCAACGGCATCAGTATGTCTCCTTGAGGGATTTACCCAGTTGAAATCCTTGGCAATGGTTGCAGGTATGTGTGTGTGGTTGGCTCTTTGTGTGACATAGTTTGCAAGATGGCGTGCCACTGGTATCTCAGCCTCTGGTTCCTCGCTAAGCGACACCCTGATGGTGTCGCCTATGCCATCTGTGAGCAGGGCACCTATTCCCACGGCACTTTTTATCCTGCCGTCCTCACCTTCTCCTGCCTCAGTTACACCAAGGTGTATGGGGTATGACATATTCTCTTTCTCCATGTTGACGGAAAGCAGTCGGACGGATTTCACCATTATAACGGTGTTTGAAGCCTTGATGCTAATAACGACGTTGTGGAAGTCGTGTCTGTTGAAAATACGCAGGAATTCCATGCAGCTTTCCACTATACCCTCAGGGGTGTCCCCATATCTTGACATTATACGGTCGGACAAAGAGCCGTGGTTGACACCAATTCGTACGGCTGTGTTGTTGCGGCGACAGACATCAATAAACGGAACCAGTCGTTCTTCAATTTTTTGCAGTTCCGCTGCATATTCCTCGTCGGTATATTCAATGTGTCGGAATTTTCTGGCGGGGTCTGTATAGTTGCCTGGGTTTATGCGCACCTTGTCGCAATGTTCAGCTGCTACATCTGCAACGTTGGCATTGAAATGTACGTCAGCCACAAGGGGGACGGAGTAGCCTCGGCATCGGAGCGCATATCTGATATTGCCCATGTTCAAAGCCTCCCTTGTTCCTTGGGTCGTAAGTCGTACAAGTTCTCCACCTGCTTTGATGATGCGTATGGCTTGCTCAACACTTGCCTCCGTATCATTAGTGTTAGTTGTTGTCATTGACTGTAATCTTATGGGGTTGTCGCCACCAATAAGGCAATTACCTGCTTTTACAGTGCTGCTTTTCCTTCTGTTATAGTTGAAAATATCTGTCATAACGATTTCACCATATACTCATATTCCAGTTTGGAGAGTTCCAGGTTTGCCATTTCTATTTTCTCTGAAAGTCCAACCTTGTGCTCATCAACAATTGTTGCAACGTCTTTGTCGTATAGCCCGATAATCTGTGCTGCAAGTATGGCAGCATTAAGCGATGCATTTACACCTACTGTAGCCACTGGTATTCCAGGGGGCATCTGCACGATGCTAAGCAAGGCGTCAAGTCCATCGAGCATACCTTTAATGGGTACACCGATGACGGGCAGGTCGGTTTGTGCGGCTATTACCCCAGGTAATGCGGCGGACATTCCAGCCGCTGCTATGATAACCTTGATGCCTCTTGCCTTTGCATAACGTGCGAACCGTTCAACGGCTTCTGGTGTGCGATGTGCAGAAAGGGCACTTACTTCGAATGGTATCTTGTTCTCATTTAGCCATTTGCAGGCTTTTTCCATGATGGGCAAGTCGCTGGTGCTGCCCATGATAATGCTTATTACTGGTTCCATATTGACTTATTTTTTTGCTACTTCCGAACCAACGGTCACTTGCCGAAGGGGAAAGTAAAGTAGGGTTACATTATTATTATAGTTGTAAATGCTGTGACGATACCAACTCCATATCCTACAAGGACTTGAGCCAGAGAGTGTTGTCTGAGAGTCATTCTGCTGCTGCCTACAATACCAGACAAAAGTATTATGAGGCACAGCCACCATATAGGATTGAAGTTAAACAGCAAAGAGAATGCTATCAGTCCACCTGTCATCCCTCCTATTGCAGCACTATGCATAGACACTTTCCACCAGATATTTATCATGGAGCATAGAATCTGCACAGCCAGGGCAGTAATAACCACCACACCCATGAAGTGTGGCATGTTAAGAGCAGACATCAGGTGGTAGCATGTGAAGTAGCACAGGATAGAGATGATGTATGGTATGATTCTCCTATCCTTTATTCGCAGATGAATGGGTCGCCATCCCTGATATCTGAGATATATGCGTATGAGTAGTGTAGGAAGGAGAATGGTGAACAGATATGTTATGAACAGGCATGCCAGTTTGTAATATAACGGTAGAAGACTGAGGTAGCTGAACATGAACAGGGTAATCATGGCTACAAGTGGCAAGTAGAATGGCGTAAACAATGCGCTTGTCACTTTTGCTATCATTATTAGTTGCTTGTCGTTCATAATTTAACTCATTTTTAGTTGACAAGTAAACGAGTTGACGAGTCAACAAGTTAATACTCTTTTTGGTTGACGAAAATCCATTTTTCAATCTTCTTAATGTGTCTTTTTCCTCATTCTTGCTACTGGAATGTTAAGCTGTTCCCTGTATTTTGCAACGGTACGTCTTGCAATGTTGTATCCCTTTTCTGCCATAATCCCAGCAAGAGTCTCATCGCTTAGAGGGTGCGACTTGTCTTCCTTTGCTATGATGTCGCGTAAGGCAATCTTAATTTTACGGGTTGAAAGGAGACTACCGCTGTCTGTGGTATAGCTATCGTTGAAGAAGAAACGCAAGGGAAACAGTCCCCACTTCGTCTGTACGTACTTTATGTTGCAGACACGTGATATCGTACTGATGTCAAGTCCTGTCATGGCAGCTATGTCTTTTAGCGACATAGGGCGGAGCTCAGATTCGTCACCTTCCCTGAAGAAACGTTCCTGCATTTGTATAATAGCCCTCATGGTGATGGTAAGTGTACGCCGCCTCATTCTCACCGCATCGATGAACCCCTGAGCTTTTCCCACTTTGTCACGGAGATATATTAGCGTCTCTTTCTCTCTTCTGGAAAGTGAGTCCCTGTTTGTCTTGTAGTTGTCAAGCATTTCGGCAAATGATGGTGCCACTTTGAGTTCCGGCATGTTGCCGTTGTTCAGATTGAGCGTTATGAAACCATCGTCGTTCACGTCAACGATGAAGTCTGGCGTTATCTGCTGTGTTCCTTTACCAAGAGTCTCTCCCATGGCTGCTCCTGGTTTTGGATTCAGCCGTGTAAGCTCTTTCATGACATTGCTGGCTGTAGTGTCGGAAAGCTGCATGGCTGTTTGAATCTTGTCCCAGTGCTTCCTCTTGAAGTCATCGAAATAGAGAGTCACCACAGTTTTCATAAGCTGTGCCATCTGTTTGTCTTCCTTTCGGTCAATCTGTAATAGCAGACATTCCTGAAGGTTACGTCCGCCAATACCTGGTGGGTCAAATGATTGCAGTTTTTTCAGGACGGTTTCTATCTTGTCAACATCGCAGTAAACATTATGATATACAGCCAGCTCGTCTGATATGTCAATAAGTTGCTTCCTTAGTAGTCCGTCGCTGTCTAACGAACCTATGAGATATTCCATTATCTGCACTTCCTCGTCTGATAGCTCCACATCCATCATTTGTTCTTTCAGTTTGTCATAGAAAGATTCCCCTGCTGCATATACTCTCTCTCCGCCATCGTCAACATATCCGTTTCCTGCGACTGGTTCCATTTCGTCATCTTGTCCTATGTTGCTAAGGGCTGAGTCGAGGGCTTCTTCTCTCTGCTCCCTTTCAGTCTGAGTATCGAAATCTTCATCCTCCCTGTCTTGTGAGCAATCAACTTCCATGTCAAAATCGTCATTGCCAGTCTCAAGGGCGGGGTTGTCGTCAAGTTCCATGGAGATATTCTGCTCAAGTTCTGTTATTGGCATTTCAAGAAGTCTCACTTGCAACATCTGCTGCTGTGAGAGTTTCTGTATTTGTTTCTGTTCTTGAGTCTGAATTAACTTCTGCGCCATATTATCCCTTTTTCTGTTGACGTATTAGCAAGTTGACCAATAAATCTGAATACCTCTCATTTTTGCCATGAGGTTCCTTGTCAGCTTGGACACTGCAAAGTTAGTGCAAGTCGAAGACACTACAAAATAAAAGACGTAGTTTTTTATTTTTATTGTTGAGACGCCGCCTAAGTTATGTAAAGTTAGTGCAAGTCGAAGACACTACAAAATAAAAGACGTAGTTTTTTATTTTTATTGTTGAGACGCCGCCTAAGTTATGTAAAGTTAGTGCAAGTCGAAGACGCTACAAAATTAAAGACGTAGTTTTATATTATAAAGTTGACAAGTTGACGAGTTAATTGCTAAGTTAACTATTCTACTAAAGAAACAACTTGTCAACTAAAGAAGTAGCAACTTGTCAACTTGTCTGCTTTGAGCAAGTTTTTTACTTGCGAAACTTAAATATGTTCAAAAATAGTCCTTCAGTTGAGCGGCAAGTGAGGCAAGCTTTGTAGGGTCGTCGTTGCCATATATATTCCATATTCTATGGCATTCTGCTAAAAGAGGAGATACGATAATGCCTTCCCTTTTGAGATATGGGTCACATATTTGGTATATGTCCATTATGTCAGTGATGGTTTTCGGTTTTAGTTTGAGCAATTTTGCCAGCTCCATTATCTCTGGAGTCTCCTCAACCATTGTCTGTGGTGTGAGTCTGAAATAAAGGTCAAGCACAATGACAAGCATTGCGGGAGTGATTTTCCTCATATCTTCTGGCACTCTGTTTCCAATTAACCGGATAGGCTTGAAATTCCGCTCGAATGTTTCAACTGTTTCCACTCCATCATAGAAAGCCTCCGCATTTCCGAACCCTGCCATTTTCCAGAGTTTCCGAACATCCCTTGCAAGTTTGTTTCTGTTGTCATAATATCTGTCAAACAACGATATGATGAGAGGTGTGTCACGTTTTCTCAACAGAAACATTCTGTTATATAGTATTGAAGGGTGAATATGTAGTTTCATGCCAAGTTCCACAAGTGGCTTGGAATATAAAGGTTTTATACCTTCGGGTGATTTAAGGTATAGTTGCAGCAATGGTAGCCAGTAGGCATCTGTCCAGGGTGTGTTCATAATAGTATGTTGTTATTGTTGCTTCATGGTAAGTGATATTCTGTTGCGCCTGGTATCAATCTCGGTCACTCTCACTTTCACGTGTTGATGCAGTCTCACCACGTCCGAAGGATTAGAGACATAGTGGTCTGCAAGTTGTGATATATGTACGAGACCGTCCTGATGGACTCCAATATCTACGAATGCGCCGAAATTGGTAATATTAGTGACTATGCCGGGGAGAATCATTCCTACACTGAGGTCATCGATGCTGTTCACTCTGCTGTCGAAATCAAACATGGTGATAGTCTCTCTCGGGTCTCTTCCCGGTTTTTCAAGTTCAGCCATGATGTCCCTAAGAGTGGGTAGTCCCACTTCATCCGTGACATAACGGCTTATGTCCACTTCTTTCCTTTTATCCTTGTTGGAAATCAGTTCCTCCACAGTGCAATGGTAGTCTTTTGCCATCTGTTCAACCAAATCATATCTTTCCGGGTGTACTGCGCTATTGTCAAGTGGATTGTCTGCTTCTGGTATTCTGAGGAAGCCTGCACACTGTTGGAACGCTGCTTGTCCGAGTCGTGGCACTTTTCTTATCTGGGCTCTGCTTGTGAAAGGACCGTTCTGGTTGCGGTATTCCACAATGTTCTTGGCAAGAACAGGGCCAAGACCACTTATATATGTCAGTAAATGCCGGCTTGCGGTGTTGATGTTTACACCCACGGAATTGACACAGCTGACCACGGTATTGTCAAGGCTTTTTCTAAGTCTTGATTGGTCAACATCATGTTGATATTGCCCTACGCCTATGCTCTTGGCATCTATTTTGACCAATTCGGCAAGAGGGTCAATGAGTCTTCTAGCGATAGAAACTGCTCCTCTTACAGTAACGTCCTCATCGGGGAATTCCTCTCTTGCAATTGCGGATGCAGAATAGACAGAAGCTCCATCTTCACTGACAACAAACACTCTTGGGGCTTTTTCCTTATCAATGGAGGCTACGACCTCGTCAGCCAGTTTTCGTGTCTCCCTGCTTGCAGTGCCATTGCCTATGGCTATGGCTTCGATGGCATATTTTATTATCATGTCTTTTAACCTCTCAGAGGCTTGGTGCCATTTCCCAATGGGCATGTGTGGATATATTGGTTCGAAATGTATCAGACTGCCAGTTTGGTCTAAACATACCACTTTGCACCCTGTTCTGTATCCTGGGTCTATGCCCATAGTCCTTTTGTGTCCGAGTGGTGGAGACAGCAGCAATTGCCTGAGATTTTCTGCGAAGACAGCTATTGCCTCGCTGTCTGCTTTTTCCTTGCTGATACTGGCGAATTCAGTCTCAATGGATGGTTTTATAAGTCTTTTGTATGCATCGTCTATAGCATTTTCAACGATAGTACGGCATTTGCCACTATTACGTACGAACATCCTTTTCAGGCGTGAAGTACACTCTTCCTCATTAACATTGATACTTACTCTCAATATTCCCATGCTCTCTCCTCTTCTCATGGCAAGAAGTCTGTGGGATGAGCATTTCCCAAGAGATTCCTCCCAATCGAAATAGTCGGAGAATTTTGCAGCCTCGTCAGTCTTTGCTTTAGATTTCACGACTTTAGACGTTATGACAGCCTTGCGTCTGAATACATTTCGTGTATGTTGTCGTGACCGAGAGTCTTCGCTTACCATTTCTGCAATGATGTCCTGTGCACCGTGTATGGCTTCATCGGCATTCTTGAAAATGTCTCCGGTGAATCTCTCAGCAGCTTCATAAGGGTTGTCAATCCTGCCTGCCATGATCATGATTGCGAGATGCTCCAGTCCCGCTTCCCTTGCAATCTGTGCCCTTGTCCTGCGTTTTGGTTTGAAGGGTAGATATATGTCCTCAAGTTCATTCTCGTTCCAGCATGATTCTATTTTCTCCTTCAGTTCTGTTGTCATCAGTCCCTGTGTAGAAATAGATTTTAGTATGGTTGCTTTTCTTTTCTCTATTTCTCTGAGTTGTTCTGTCATGTCGCTTATGGCGGTAATCTTGACTTCGTCTAGACTTCCAGTCCTTTCTTTTCGGTAGCGGCTAATGAAAGGAATGGTACATCCCTCATCGAGAAGTTCTATGGTGTTGAGAACATTCCGATATGGCACAGACAGCTTTTCGGCAATAATCCTAACCCTTATGTCGTTTTCCGTTTCAACAGGCTTTATGTCGTTCTTAATCATTGTATTTAAATTCGTTAACTGAGAGCAAGTTTTGCAACTCGCATAACCTAAATCATATAATATATTTGACTCCAGCTCTTACCTCGAATGTGTTATATCTTACATTGTCATGATATTTGTATTTTGTCTCCCTTAGGTAGCATGATGTCAGGAAGTCGAGCCACCAGTTTCCTTTTAGTCTTATTTGTAAGGAAGGGCTAATGACAAGCAGCGAGGCTCTGCTTTTGTCTCCCTGCGCATTAAGATAAAGAGGGTCAATGTTCTCTATGTCTTTCCCTTCGTATCCTTTCCATGTATATATATTGTAGAAGTCGGCTGTTACGGTGAATTTGCCGAAATGTGGAAATTCCATTGTCGTGTGTGCCTTGGCACTATATCCGCTGCCCAGATTGTAGTCTCTTGCAATGACATTATAGTAGTCGCTGAGTGAACCTCCAAGTAGTATGGCACTTAGAAATATTCTCTGTTCCAGTGCTCCAAGGTTGCCCACGCTTGGAAATCTGTATATAAGTCCCGGTCCAATGCTTGCTGCTTCAGAAATTCTGTATGGTACCTTCTGGGAACCATCTTTCACAGCCTCAGAGTCGTAATAGTTGAAATGCTGGAAAAGTCCGAACATAGCCTCCATTTCCTTTCCTTCATAAATCTTCTTGCTCCATATCTTGCCAAGCAGGTGCACGCCACTTATGAGAGGTTGGTTGCTTGAGAGACCAAATGTCATGTTAGCCGTGAAATAGTCGTACGGCTTGTCTTCCTCCGTATCAAGTGCATCCCCATAAGTTAGCATGAGGTCAATGAATGGATTGTGTTCTCCTTTAAACATCCCTCCCTCGTCTGCGAGATATCTGTCACCTACTGTTACACTGAGGTCGATTGGTAGTTTCTCGTAATCGTGGTATGAGTAATAGTCGTTTCTTACTCGCCAGGCATCTCCGCTGATAATCCTTCTGAGTCCTTTCATAGGGCATATCACAGTACCGAGCAGTTCCCTGAGAAATCGTTCTGTTCCTCTTGTCCTGTCATCGTACACAAGGTCGGAGAATCTATTTGTCACCTCACCGATACATATACCTCCCATGGTTGTTGCCATGAGGTCGTTGATGGCAGGAGGCTCTGTCTCGCATGCAAGTTCCCACATAAGACTGCCTGCAAAAGCATAAGGAGCCGACTCCCAGAAGTTGAGACCGTTGCTCCTTGCCGAGTTGAAGTATAGACCACCATGATATGGATGTGCGAACAGATTTGTGGAGAACTGGTCGTTGTCCCATACGAAGCCGTTCTTGAAGTTGTGGTGAATGCTGTGTAAATTAATCTTTGCATAGTCCTCGCACAGAATAAACCTGTCGAAAGCGTTGACGCCGAGATTGAGAGAGAATACTGTTAGGGCGGCTCTCCATGGATGCTTCACTTTGCGTTCTTGGTCGTTATATGCAAAATGGGTATCCTCACCAGAAGTGCTGTCATTACAAGATGACACAGTGTAGATATCCTTGTGCAGACTTGAGAAATCTGCATTTGCGTTTCTGTCATATCTTAATGCGATGCCAGTCTCAACAACAGGTCTGCTCCTGTATTTCCTATTGTGATTGTAATATCTGGTGTCTCCATATCCCACACTGCAGAATGCTGAGAGAATTGGTGATATTTGATAGTCGGCATTAAGTCTTGCCTGAAGTGAGTATAATCTTTCTGGCTTGTCGGTGCTGTTATGCTGGAATGTCTCTATGTGTGCAAATCCCACGTCTCCACTTAATGTCCACCTTGGTGAAACATTGAAATACTGACCTATTCTATAATAAATAGCTCCGGAGAATTTTTCGTCAAGTCCCATGTAATGTGAGCCTACACCTATTATATTATATGTGCTGCGATTGCGGAATCGCAGGGCTCCATTTATCTTTGAACTGTTGCCTCCGAATAACATCAGGTCTATTCTGGTCTTGGGATTTATATTCACAAGACCTATCTTGTGGGCTATGGTGTCACGACTATAGTTTACCAGTCCTATCTGCACTCCACGTGGATGACTGACACACACATTTACAACACCTATCTGCGACCCGTTCAGTGTATCGCTGTAGTTATAGCTGCCCAATTGTAATCCTCTCATGTAGGAGGCACTGATATTCGCCATGGTTGAAAGTTGCATTCCCCTTTTCACACCCCTTGATATATTTGTTATGCCAGCTATCTGTACACCCTTGAAAGGTGAGAGACTTATGTTACCAAGACTTGCAATCTGCACTCCATTGATATCTGCTGCAAGATTGCTGAGTCCGCCTATCTGAACACCTTCCATCCTTTTTCTAGAGAAAGACGTCATGAGGTTTGCCTGCATCCCTCCAAGATATTCACATCCTCCCAGAAGTCCAATGTTTATGCTTGCTGTTCTGACACTGTCATTTGTGTTACGATATATTGACAGGGCAAGGTCAT
Source organism: uncultured Prevotella sp. (assembly GCA_945875635.1). GTDB lineage: Bacteria > Bacteroidota > Bacteroidia > Bacteroidales > Bacteroidaceae > Prevotella. The sequence continues at coordinate 331 of CAMCLD010000058.1, read as the reverse complement.
GATGCCTCGCTCTTTCCCTTATGGAAAGAGAGTCGTCTTGGTTTTCATCAGCCATAGCTGTAATGCTGACATGTAGTAGAAAGGTCAGCATTATCAAGAAATAGTATGAGAGATAATGTTTCATTACTGCAAATATAGGGATTTAAGAACAAAAGGCACAACGTATAATATTAAAATTTATTAAGGTATTAAGATTCGCATGTCTCAGACATGCTGTCTGTTGACGAGTTGCAACTCTTATTGCTATATCTTGTCAAATAATATAAGTTTCGCATGTGCTCAACTTTAGGAGTTACAAGGAGTTATGAGAAGTTATCGCTCCCTTTGGTCG
>CAMCLD010000057.1 GCA_945875635.1 uncultured Prevotella sp. | reverse complement strand
GAATGGAACTTCTCTGAGAATGTATCAGTATTAAGTCGCTACATTCGCAACAACGAGAACAATGGAAGTAAAGACCTTAAGGGTCTCATCCGTTCGCTTCGTGATAACATTCTCTGCCCCAATCCTAACATGGAACAGATTGTACAGACTATAGAAAAGGCGTTAGTAGCGCTGGATCCTCCTGCAATATGTATGTTCTCAAAGAAGGTCAATGGCCGAATCAAAATTGCAGGACAGGAGGTTCGCTTCAAAGGAGAAACGGAACACCTGTTCAAAGAGAGACTTAAATTCAAAGAAGGTATGCTACTCAGAAATTTTGACATTGAGACTGAAAGCGCAAAAGATTCTCGCAAGGTGCGTAGAATCGTGGAAAAACGTATGAGCCAAGCATATCATCGTATGAACAAACGGACAAAGGATGGAGATTCTCATGAAGCCAATAGCGAAAGATATTGGATGAAAAGAGCAACATCCTATCAGCTCTACAATATCGGCCAGGTCGAAAATGTCAGATGCTTGTCTAGAGGCTTGTCAACACACTGGAAAAGATGCTACGATCCTCAGACGGGAGAGATAGTATTCAAGAAAAAGATGGCTTATTCGACATTGGAGGAAGCCCTGAAAGCCATTGATGAATGGTACTTATTCCATCCAGAAGAAAATCGCCCCATGCAGGCCTATAAATGCTCGCACTGTAAGAAGTGGCATATTGGACATAAGTCTGAGATTATAGAACTTCTTGAACCACAGAATTCTATTGCATGAGGTATATATAGAACGTATGATTTACACCATTAAACAATATAAGGAAATGAAACACCTGTTATTACTTGTCGCGCTGATATTTGCAGGAGCGACTACTATGGCTCAAAACCGTCCCGAGTCATTCAACTACAAAAGAGGACTGGAAGGCATCCAAAACGAGAACTTGGACGAGGCGTTGGAGTATTTCAACAAGGATTTAAAGGAGAATACCAAGAACGGTTACTCCTACTCGTGGATTGCCATGATTTACAATCGCAACGAGGAATATGGAAAAGCTCTCAATGCTGCCAATATGGCTATCAAGTACCTTCCGAAGAAGGATCAGGAGTACATTGAGTTCGCTTATGCCACAAGAGGGAACATCTACCTGAATCTTGAGGATACCACCATGGCGATAAACGACTATACGTCTGCAATCAAACTATGTCCTAATAGCTACGAGCTATACGAAAATCGGGCGGACATCTATTATGAACAGGCGCAATATGACCTTGCTGATGCTGATTATCAGAAATATGTAAAACTAAACCCTGGAGGTGTTATGGGCTACATGGGACTTGGTAGAAATGCGAATGCAAAAAAGGAATGGGATGCAGCCATTAAACAATTCGACTACGTCGTTAAGCTTGCAAGCGATTATCCTTCAGGGTATTCGTTCAGGGCTGAAGCATACATCGGCCTGAAAAAGTGGGATGATGCCACAAATGACCTCATTAGCGCACTCAATTTGGACTGGGACAGGAAAGCTATCTATCTGATGTGTCATCTTGAGAATCCAGCTACCACCATGATGACTGCAAAGCTTCGAGTACAGGCGGCCAAGAACCCCAACGAGCCGAAATGGCCATATCTACAGGGTTTGCTATATGAGCAGAACAAGCAACATGAGAAAGCGATAAAGGCATATAATGATGCGATAGAAAAAGAGCCATCTTCGGTCATTTATTATCGTATAGCAATGTGTCAATATGAGGAAGGACTTTTCAATGAGTCATTGCAGAGTATAGACAGGGCTTTGGAGTTAGATTCTACAGACGTGGATTTGATGTCATATAAAGCCAATGTCTATTATGAGATGGGCAAGCCAGACCTTGCTATCAGAGAATGGGACAAAGTGCTGGCATTTCAACCTGACTTTGCTTGGGGTTACTACCGACGGGGATGGTTCAAGGATCTTTGCAATGACATGGATGGCGCTATTGAAGACTTGACCATGTCTATCGTTCTTGATCCAGAATATGCATATGCCTTTGCATGCCGCGGAGATGTCTATACCAAACAAGGACAGCACGAACTGGCTGAAGCAGACTATAGAAAGGTCATAGAACTGGAAAACACGCCCGAGAAATATGAATGCATTCAGTATGCTTATCTCGGCCTTGGTCAAAAGGACAAAGCCATAGCAGCCATGGATACTATCATTGCTCGTGATCCGAAGGATGCCGGCAACTACTATGATGCAACTTGCATCTATTCCAAGATGCAGGACACGGAGAATGCCCTGAAGAACCTGGAGAAAGCTCTCGAACTTGGGTATAGCCGATTCGCACACATTGAGCGTGATGACGATATGGACTTCATTAGAAATACAGAAGAGTTCAAGGCTCTGCTCGACAAATATAAGTCCAAGAAGTCTGAGACTGGCAGGCAGACCGGAGCCATCCTTGGAGATGGAATGGAATCCGACATGATTGTGACGGAAATCCCGTTTGTCAAAGAGTCCGGTGTGTGCAAGGTGAATTGTCACATCAATGGGCTGCCATTACATTTCATCTTTGATACGGGGGCCAGTGACGTAACGTTGTCAATGGTTGAAGCTACGTTCATGATGAAGAATGGCTACCTTAGCAGGAATGACGTTGTTGGCAAGCAGCGATACATGAACGCTGAGGGGGATGTAAACGTGGGCACCGTTATCAACCTGAAAAAAGTGTCTTTTGGAGAACTTGAGCTAAACAATGTCCGAGCCTCGGTTGTTCGAAGTCAGAAAGCTCCTCTCTTGTTGGGGCAAAGCGTTTTGAGCCGTCTTGGGAAAATTGAGATTGATAATCCTGGCCGTGTGCTGAAAATCACCCACAGAAAATAAAGATGGTCTTTCCTGTTAACCTATTCACTCGGATTGGTATAAGGGGAAAAGGTTACATATATCAACAACAAAACATACAAGAATATGAAGAAGATCTTTTCAACGGTCGCAGCTTGCATGCTTGCAACTATTTCGGCATTCGCCCAGTACAATGTCGGCACTTCTACAACAACGAAGACCGATATGTTCGGTAATACTGTGACGACTCATCGTGATGAATATGGAAGAACTACGGGTACTTCCACAACCAGTAGAACGGACATGTTCGGCAACACAACTACCACACATAGAGATGCGTATGGCCGAACAATTGGTACCTCTACCACTGGCAGAACTGATATGTTTGGCAATACCACCACGACTCACCGAAATGAGTACGGACAAACTACTGGTACATCAACCACTGGAAGAACAGACATGTTCGGCAATACGACTACGACCCATCGCAACTCGTACGGGCTGTCAACTGGCACTTCCACAACAGGAAGAACGGATATGTTTGGCAATACGACGACTACCCATCGCAATTCTTATGGTCAATCAACTGGTACGTCTACCACAGGTAGAACGGATATGTTTGGTAATACCACTACGCAGCAGCGCAGCAATACGGGATTCGGAATATGGACTTGGTAACTTCAAAACCTACAGACATGAAAAAGTACTTGATTATGCTGGCTTTTGGCCTCTTTGCGACAACGGGATCTGCTCAGTTGGTGATCAACAGTCAATTCAAACCTCTTTCTTATGAAGAACTGATGTTGCATGCCCAAGCGGAAGCATACCGCCAGCAGGAAAGGAAGGAACGTTTCGATGAATACCAAGACAGAGCCTATAACTGTTATAATCGGGGCGACTATAACGGATTCATTTATTACTCTGATTATGCTCTGAAGACCGGCTGGTATAATAGTAAGCTCTATTATGATAGAGGTGCAGCCTACGAACGACTCCATGAATATGGCAAGGCGAAGAAGGAGTACAAGCGTGCCATCAAGAAAGGTTACTATCCTGCGCAATCGGCATACGAGCAGTGCAAGATACACCAAAAGGCTTGGAAGAAAGCGAATAAGTAGTTCTCAATAAACACCTATAAGAAATGAAAATGGAATTTCCTTTAACTTATGGCCTGCGTAAAACGGGCTTGCCATTGATTTTAACGTCTGGCAAATTGAAGAATGTGTGCTTCCTCATTGATACAGGTTCTACTCACAACTCTATATTCTCTTTTGTTTACGACCATTTTAAAGATGAGTTTCAGATTCAGGAAGAGATGCAAAAAACTATGGGAATAGAGGGTAACTATCAGGAGTGCCAGACGGTAGAAGCCACTTTTAATTTTGAGGGAACAGACTATACTTCCACATTTATGATTATGGATGCAACTAGTGCAATGGCCCAAGTCCAGGAAGAAACAGGCATACAGATACATGGTATACTCGGTATCCAATTTCTGCTGGAACACAAATGGATCATTGACTTTGAGAAACGAACAGTTTCTTGTCCATAATGCTTGGTTCGCTAAACATTCAAAGATATAATATACCCATATGAATAATTACATAGAATCGTTGAATATCGGTGAGAATGTCTTCGTGTTAACGGAGGACTCTACTCTTGAATGCCTTATTCATTTTGCGGCACCATTTACCGGGAGTGTTAGTGTTGTTATACCTAAAGGAACGTGTTTTGCATTACATGGTCCCATGCGAGATGATGCGTTTTATATGGACCTCGAAGAAGAAGAGCCTATACTGTGTAAAAGCATTGAAGCAAAGGTACAAGACAAATACCCCAAATTGCTAAGCCGATTTTCTGGGGTTTCATTCATTATCACGAAGGAAGAGTTGAAGACACTACCACTCACATTTAAGACCGGCAGCCGTGAAAGGGCTCTGGAGATCTTGCAACTGATTATCAAGCGCAATGAAGAGGACTATCGCAAGTTTTTGGAGGAAAGTAACAAATTGTATGCTTCAAAGAATAAATGAAACCGATTCCATAAACTAAGCTGTAAGACTTTCAGCCACACTTGGATAGATTCCAGGTGTGGCATAGGTAACCAGACAAGGTATACCATATAATTCTTTACCCTAGGGACTATAGAATTTTCTATTGCATTCAGCTATTAGGTAAACCATGCAGAACTTTTTTCAAAAAAATACGCATATCCTGTTAACCTATCTCTATCTCATGGTATAAAGGGTAAAGAAAAAACAAATAATATTAGATAAGATATGAGACTAGAAAAATGGTTTATCTCGAATCTCGATGATTCTCAGAGAAATATCATCGTACAGAGCATCGACAAGAGCATCGCTGTTCGTGGAGCAGCTGGTAGTGGAAAGACCAACCTGGCCATTCATCGCGCACTTCAGGCGAAGGATAAGGGTTCATATGCAATCGTAATCTTTACCATTGCGCTCAAACGTATGATCGCTTATGGCATGGATGCACTTGGTTTGGACAAGGAGCGTATCGCTTATGAATGGGCTTGGACACATCGCGGCTTCGACATGACAGGTGACGTGTATTGGAAAAAAGGTGACAGGACTCACCTGTATCTTGTCAATGATATGTCCGTCCGGAAGTTTGAACGTTGCACCAAGGATTCAACTGCTTATGGCATTGACTTCGCCGATTGGGTCGACTATAGATTCTATGCAGCTTTCGGGAGGAGATGCAGTTGGTTTCACGAGTGTCCTTGTGATGATGACTTCGATGTCACCAACACGGAGACATATGAGCTGATCCCAAGCGGCACGATGTATAAGCAGTCTGAGGATGTCATTGATTATTTGATCATTGATGAAGCACAAGACTTCAATGTGTCCGACTACAAGCAGCGCATTGTTCCCAAAGCGGGTGTCAGTCTCTCGCTTTTTGGAGACTCTGCACAGCAGATGAACAGCCAAGGTAGTAACATTGAAGACATCGCTACCGCCCTGGATTATGATCGTTTGTCTTTGGATTACAACTACCGTCTCCCTAAGTCGATTGCCAAGGTCGCCCAACAAATCCAGAATACCGGCGTGGATCTGATGACCAATAATAGGAAAGATGGAGGTGACAGTGACTATCCCAACTATCCTAAGCCTGTGATTGCTAAATACAATAACCGTGAGGCTGAACTGCTGGGTATCCTTAATAAGATCCAGATGGAGGACTTGGATGACGTGGCCATCCTTGTTCCGACGGAAGCAGATGTTATGGAAGTAAACAATTTCTTGAATGAGCATGGTGTACAGACTCAGGTACATTATAGAACCGGGAATGTTGTGCCTTTCAATACAATAAACACTTTGGACTTCTCCAATAATGACCTTCCTTGCATCTTGACATATTATGCTGCTAAAGGCTCTGAATTTGACAATGTCTTTGTGCCGTTTGCGAATACAGCAAATGCCAAGAGCCGTAATTCGTTCTATGTGGCATGTACCAGATCCTCGCGCAACCTGTATATCTCATATTCAGGAAAACGTACTGCTTATCTCGATAACGTGAGCAAAGAATTCGTAACAGAAATAGATTATACCTCCGAGTCATGAAATACTATATCAGCATCAACTCTTGGAACCTACTGGAGTCCTTCGTTACTGAGAGCCTGTCTCCATTTGCGTTTTATGGAAAGCGGAATTTCGGGAATAATCTCAGCAGATACATTAGTGGGGCCAACGATAAGGTCAACTATCTTGTTTTGTCCACCAAGGATAACGGTGGCGACTACTCAATCGAGCTCGACGATTCTATCCTGGATAAGTCATGTGTTAAACCGGTCAAGAACCTTCGCACTTTATTTGTGTATGGTAAGACCATTTATTATAAAGTCGGTTGTGTGAAGTTCCGTTTTTCAAGTCAGGATTTGCTGGACTCTTTTATCGCAGAGTCCAAGATTCTGTTTGAAGTGAAATGTATCGACAAGTTTTTGCCAGATTTTGTTGTTAAGAACGTCAAGGAGAAAAAGGCTTCTGCAACATTACGCAAACTTGGGGAGTCATTCTCCTTCGAACAATATCAATATATAGCAAATGACAACAGATTTAATCTGTTGAAAGGTGCAATAGTCGGTTATGTACGAGGCGGACTGACTTCTTCTGGGGCTGAGGAGCAGGAACTGATGTCCAAAATTAAAGATATTAAGAATTGCTTTGCAGGTCTGCATACCCAGATTATGGTCAACGGTGTCGGAGTCGGAAATCCAGAGGAATATATCGTAAAGCTTCGTGAGTGCAAAAAACTATTCCACAGCATCCGAACCGAGAAGACGAACAGTTTTGACATCCTTACTCAATTGTTTGTGGAGATCAGAAATCTTGCATCTTTAAGAAGTGAAGCCTTGAATCAGTATAAGTCATCTGATTGGAAACTAACATATGACAAGATGCTTCTTCATAAGGGAAATCTGGAGTCAGAGATTTGTAGAATAGAACAAGACAACAACGTCACATCTCTTAAGGAGGAACTTCGACAGATTAAGGAGCAAGAAAAAAAGCAAGGTGAGGTTCAGGGTAAGAACAGGTCCTATTTCAAGAAGGGCACTCCTGAATATGAACGTAAAATTCAGATTAAAGAGGCGCTGAAAATGTTCGAGGAAAACAATGCGCAATACAAGTCTCTGTTAAGTGAATATCAGGATCTCAATCAAAGAATCATAGAGTCTGAAAGTGGGAAGACTAAGTTTGACAATGCCATAGGTGCGCTCTTTATACGAGTAAGTGATTTGATAAACGATCTGCAGAAAAAGAATGATGCTGGCAAGTCACTTAATGCCGTGGATTTAAGCCCTGTTGTAATTTCTCAAGAGGGGACGCTTAGGCTAAATGATGAGAAAGCGAACCGTGCTGAAATTGAGTTTTTCAATGTGCTGCTTAACTCTCTCGTCAAAAGAGATGTCCTGGACACCATTTCGGACGCTTTTGTCCTATCATTGATAGAAACTGCTGCAAATGCCTATAAACTCTGCGCATCCGCTGAAACAGCAGAGGGAGAGAAAATCCTTGCCTGTTTAAGGAATTACTGGAAGTATAAACATAACACTATCTCCAGTTTCTCTATACCCGATGATATGCCTGTACTGCAATCCGTAATGTCTTTCTTCCTCAAGCCTTTCGGATTTGACCAGATTGAAAGATATATGTTGAACAGAAAATATACTGAGAAGAAGTATGCCATGATGTTATGGGCTGCAAGCAACGGCTACGCTGCTCTTCCTAAGACATTCACTGCGGTTCTTTATCAAGATCAAGCTAATTTCATTGATATGGATAACCTGCTTGGCACTCTCTCAAGTTCAATACAAGTCAACTCTAATGATTAAATCGTACATCGGGAAACAAATAGATAGGCAAGTTGAAGTGCAGGATATCAGTTCTTGCATAGTTTAGATGCTAGGAGGATGCATAGTCTGTATATCTGGCATTATTGCTAATTGTTTAGATAATCAAGCACCGAGAGTGTGATATATTATCAATAATATGAAGAGAGTATCAACATATGGATGGCTGGAAGAGATGTCTGAAATTGAAGGTGGCGCCTTTTCGGATGTCGCGGATCAAATAGAGGCATCTTCTTCCAGTCTCCAGACTTATCATGCAGTCTTGGGCTTCCTGCCAAAACCATTTGAGGCAAAGTCCAGGAATATGCCTATTTCTTCTTTGCTGAAGTTGTATGGTTCAAAAAGAAGTGGTCGCAAAACAGAGGCACGAACCCAATTGCAAACGCGCTTTGCAGGCCTGGATTATTCTGTACAAAAGAAGATTCTGTGGCTGTTTCTTGATGGGGCTCAGCAGGATAGGAAATTCTGTTACAAGCATTTGAAGTACACTTGGGATGCAGTGTTCGAGCCAAAAATAATTGAATTGTGGGAGCGCCACCATGAACCAGAATGCGCTCATCTATTAGTGTATTGTGGCAATATAGACTATTTACGCTTCCATCTTGAGGAATTTGTCCGGGCTACCGATTATTACAGCGTAGCTAAAAGAATCGGTGCCGAAGACAAGAATTTTGTTATAGAGAGTGAGCGTTTAGGAGGTTTTGACCGCTTTGTACGTGTACTCTATGAAACAAATCGCTCTATTGGAAATTTTGGAGCTACGGATATCCTTTGGAAAGCGATTCACTATAGTCTTCTGCGTGGGATATGCCACATTGGCGACATTGCACCATATTTTCATAATTATGAGGGAAAAATCGATTGGGATGGGAATCCGATTGAGACGCTTGTTCCCTCTATAACATGGAGCAGCCTTGTTATGGTATGTATGCGTTACATCTTCCGAATCGCTTCCAAAAACGTTGTCGCAGAAGCTATACAATGGGACATGCATGTTCGCAACTTGTTTCAGGACCTTATCGGTGGACGATGCTACAGCAATTCCCTAGATGGTTTTCTCGAGAAGCGAAAAGATTATAGGGCGTTTTGTCGTTTGGCATATGCTTTATTTCCTGACGATAAAAAACATTTTATTTCCGACGCAGACAGATATATACTTAACTCGGATGAATCTACATCATATTCCGAACAAAGTATGGACAGGACTAAATGGGTTGAGAATGCCGATCTTGCCACAAAGGATTTGCTCGAAACAATCCAAAAGTATCAACTGACTAAGAAAATGAATATAGACGAATGGAAGGAAATCTATATCAAGAATACTCTCCCAAAGGAAGAGGTTTTCCTTTCGTTTGTTGAACATCTCAACCTCCAGCCTGTTTGTCCAACCAAAGAGGATTTCATTAAAGAACTTCTATACTAGTTTCTGATGCATTCTGTAAGCACAGAAGCGTGGGGACTAGCCCATAACAATGAGTACAATGCAAAACGAAATATATGTCGAAGTGCGGAATGTCGGATTCGGCTTTGGTGTAGATGCCAAGAGGAAACGCAACTATGTCCATCCGGCATTCTTGTCCTTCTTCAGCTTTGCGGCTAAGCCATATCATATGAACACAAGCGATGAGATGGTGCCGGATGACGGCATCATCCATCTTGAAAACATTGAACCGATGGACTTCTCGGAGGCCTTCCATTTCTGCGGCAAGCAATTGGTGTTATGTCATGACAAAAAGTTGCGGATATGCAGAATGTATCGTATCACATTTGAATGCGAAGGTAGGGTCCAGGCTTTGCCGTTTGTGGTAGATAAGAGCTTGACAATTCCTGGGCTATTGGGGAAGGTCGCTATAGAGATTCTGAAGAAATGATTATTTGAGCAATATGAAACTATATACAATTGATAAGTATAAAGGTTGCCTTTACGGCCAGGCTATTGGCGATGCTCTTGGTCTTGGCACCGAGGGCATGACCGACGAGGATATGGCTTGGAAATATCCCAATGGGATTCGTCACTATAGCCAGATTTTTCAGGACAGACATCGAAAACGCTGGAAGATTGGCGACTGGACGGATGACACAGACATGATGCTTTGCATCGCCGATGCTGTCATTGAAGACAAGGGTGTTGACTTCTACAACATCGCCAGGCACTTCAAAGAATGGGCCAATGGTGAACCTATGGGTATTGGTGAAAACACTTATAAGGTGCTGATGATGGGCGATTATGTGGAGCGTCCGTTTGAGGTGTCACATAAGGTGTGGGAAATGAGCAGGTACCAGTCTGCCGCCAATGGTGGTCTGATGCGCACATCTGTGGTGGGTCTTTTCCCTAAGGAAGTCAAAACTTGTGCGGAGAACATTTGCCGACTTACCCACTACGACCCAAGATGTGTTGGCTCTTGTGTTGTAGTATCGGAACTCATACACGCACTGGTCTATGGTCTGGAGCCAGCTACAATGCCCATGATGTTGAATATGGCCCTAAGCTATGATGCTGAGATATGCAATTATATCGAAAGAGCCATGAGAGAACAGAATGTTGTGAATCTGATGAACGATGACCACATGGGCTATACGCTGGTGACGTTATCAGTTGCACTTTGGGCTTATTGGCACGCCAACTCATTTGAAGAAGGCCTTCTTGCTGTAGTGAATGCCGGAGGCGATGCAGACACCAATGCAGCCGTGACATGTGCCATACTTGGAGCTAAATTCGGCTATCAATCTATTCCACAGGAATATATCGACGGACTATTGTATCGAGAACAACTGGAGACTACGGTTCAGAAATTATTAGAGGTGTGTATTGGCTGAAATCAGGATTAACTACTAGAAACATTGAAGCCGCAAGGAAGTTAACTCTCCTTGCGGCTTTGTGTACTATTGCTTGGTCGTGAAGACTTCCAGATATTCAAACGCTTTCCACAGATTGCTGTATGATTCGCCGTTGGTGTCAAACTGCTTGGCTCTGGCGCATGCATCTTGGAGTTTTCCGTCGCTGATCATGCCCTCCACCCACTTTTTGTTGGATAGGAACGATTCCGTCTTATCAAATCTTGGGATATGCTTGACTAGTTCTGCGATTACCGCCTTCGACGTGCCGTAGAACTTGTTGGTGTTGATGAAATGTATCAAGAACCAGAACTCTATCGATGGCATACTGTCGCACAGAATGACTCGCTTGTTATTGGCGTACTTCTTACGCATAGCGGCAAGTTTCTTGCCTTCGGTCTCATTCCATGTTGACACGTCGGCATCGAAAACCACTATCGCCAGTCCGTCGCTGTCGAGCACCTGCTTGATGAGTTTCTCCAGCGTTGGGATATTCTCATTGCCAAAGTATCTCGGTCTGATTTTTATCTTCAAGCCCAGAAGAGACTGCATGTGGGAGAAATACCACTTTTCAGTGATGCCCGCTCCAATGATGACAGCCCTCTCCTGATTCTTCTTTATGGTCGCTGTTCTTCTTGCCATGGTCTTAGTCGTGAATGTTAGGTAATGCGCCGAACACACCGTTTCTGTAAGACTTCTGGAAAGAGCTTATTCTTCCCAAGCCACGGAAATCGGTCAGCGAATACAGTTTGGTATGACCATCTTCCTCCTTCTCTGTAAACCATACCATGTCCTTGCGGATAAGGTCATCCACAGTATTGAGGAGCGGATCGTAATGTGAGGTAACGATAAGTTGGCTGCGGTTCTTCTCTGAGAGGAACTTCTGAATGATGAACTCCACCAACTCAGGATGCAAAGAAGACTCAATCTCGTCTACAGGCAACGCACACTCTTTCTTGAGCGCATCATAGATGGCTGCCTCAATGCCAAACGTGCGTCTGGTTCCAGCGCTTTGCAGACTGTTGGGCAGCGTGTAGGTTTCTACGCCACGATCATTCCGCACAGTATGCTGGAAGTCGGTCTTCAGTCTCTCCATGGAGTTCTCTGCCAATATCTTCTCCTTGACCTTGGCTGGAATAGCCTTGTCATCTGCTATGGAAGCTCTGATAATACCAGGCAACGGCATCGCTTCTTTCTCCGAGAAAACATCCGTAATGTTGAAGTCAGCCTTGCGGAGGAAGTCGAGGATATACTTCTTGAGTTCGTTCTCCTTCTCCATCTTGCTACCGGCATACTCAAACATCTTGGTGTCTGGCGTAATGATTGGCATTAGGTTGTCTCTCATCCAGTCCCTGACTTCGTCTATATATAATAAGGTGCAGTTCACCTGGTTCCTGGCAGCAAAGAACGACATGTTAGGCAAGCACTTTATATTCAACTGCTCAATAACAGCCGTGCTTGCCTTGACGAGGTTGGTATTCAGCTTTACCACCGACTGACTTCCTTCAAGGGTACGGCCAAAGACCAAGGAAGGTTGCACGGAATTATATACATACAGATCTTCCTTGATAACCTTGGTATTATCGAGAATTAGCTGGTACCAATACTTCTTTGCCCCTACATAAAATACTACATTGAATTCCGAAGGTTCTGTTGGCGTATCAGTATCCAAGAGGAATGGAATAGTTCCAGTCTCCCTATTCATATCATTCTTTATGTCAAACCAGAACTGGTGCAGGAAATCTATAGCCTTCAGGAGGTTTGACTTACCGCTTGCATTAGCTCCTAAGATAAGAGCAAAACGCAACAGGCGCACCTTGGGGGTGACGCTGACTACCTGACAATCCTCGAACGTCTTGTCCTTGGTAGCTTCAAAATTTAGAACCACCTCGTCTCTGAAAGAGAGAAAGTTCTTTATTCTTATTTCTTGTATCATGGGCTATACCTTGAAAAGTGTTGCTTGTAGGTTGCAAAATTACACAATTTTTGCCTTATACACAAATAAACACCTGTCAAAATGGTAATCTATTTTCATGTTTAGCATATTTTGTGCAGAAATAAGATGTAAACAAGCCCAAATAATGCATCCTATCGACACTAAAGACAAGGCACAAGGGCTTCATAATCTCACTTCCGGAGACTCATTAGAAATTCTATGCAAAGGTATTTGTTATGCCTTACCTGCTGCAAGGTCGGGGCTTCGCTTTGCTGCAAAATCTCCACGCCTGCGGGTTGTATTTTGCAGTCAAAACCTTGCGCCGGTATGCATAACACCTTTTGGAGGCATATAATTTCTAACAAGTCCCGGAAGTAGTAAAACTACGAAAGGGAAATGAATTTAAGCGAGAGCAGAGTGAGGCTACTCAACTATGCCGAGCGACAAGTTCATTCGACAAAGTCAAGTAAATAAGATTTGATGCGTATGACAACGATTGAAAGCATTTTAGACCGACTGACCCAGGCGGTGAGCGGCACAGACAAGGA
>CAMCLD010000056.1 GCA_945875635.1 uncultured Prevotella sp. | reverse complement strand
TCACGTTTGCGTTTCTCTTCAAGAAGACGTCTCTGCTTGTTGAGAAGCTTGACTGTCATCTTGTTGAGTTCTTCCTCTGAGATTCGCTTGCGTATCGTGACGAACAGGCTCGGGTCGAATATAGGCTTGTCGGTGAACTCATGCAATCCACAAAAGTACTGCATGTAGGGACTCTCTCTGATAATCTCGATGGTCTCGGCATCACTCAGGCTTAGCTTGTGCTTGATGATCATTGCACCGAGAATCATGCGTGCCGGCTTGTTCCCTGCACCTTTCTTCTGATTGTCCAGCCTTGAGTTGTATTCCTTCTCAAGCTCAGTCCATGGAAGAAGGTCGCCGAGAGCCACCCATCGGTTTGTCTTGTCCAACTCATCAAGGGATGAGCGGAGCAAACCGAGGTCAAGTTGCTTGTATTTAGGAGCGTAAAACTTCATCTTGCTATGGAATTAACTATGTAAAGGTACGATTTTTTTGTTAAATAAACGAAGAAATAAAGTTATATAAACTTAAATATCAGAGAGTTATAAATTATTCAGTAAACACTAATTACATCTATTTGACTTCAACAAGATAGATGTCACCCCAAACGACAACATCCACCAGTACGGAGATATTTTCTTTGCGGAATCGCAGCACATTGCCGTGATTCTTTTCCAATTCCATTACAAACCCTATTTTTTTGAGATCATTGACAATCGTGCGATAATATTTCTTGTTCCAGAACACAAGCAGACACGTCTTGTCATTTTTCATGCCATGATAGTCGATTACGGCAAAGCTCTTGGTATCCTTGCGCTTGAAGATTCTATACAACTTGTGGGTTGATTTGTCAAAATCAAGATTTGCTGCCACATGATATCCCCACATGCGGCAGCTATCTGTTTCGTCAATGGCATAATGAATGTTTATGGGCTTCAGTCCAAACTGTCGGAATGGCGTTGTAGAAACTTTGCCCATCTTCTTGTTGCGCTGGTATTGCATTATGCTTGTGATAGACATGCTGAAATCAGATTCTTCCTGTGCGTTCCCAATTATGGGGAATAGTACAAGAAGACAGATTATCAACGGACATTTCTCCATCACAGACACTCGCATTCCTTCAACCATATATTATACGATGCGTCACTTGGCATTCTCCAGTCTCCTCGTGGGGATAGAGAAACGCTACCCACCTTTGGACCATCTGGCAGACACGAACGCTTAAACTGTTGGGTAAAGAATCTTCTGTAAAAGACTTTTAACCAGTGCTTTATGGTATCATTACTATACTCATCACCATTAAATGCTTGTCTGCAAAGGAAATACACTTTCTTTGGCGAGAAACCATAACGCAAAGTATAGAAAATGAAGAAATCATGCAATTCGTATGGTCCAACCAAATCTTCTGTTTTCTGTTTTATCTCACCATTATCATCAGCAGGTATTAACTCCGGACTAATCGGTGTATCAATGATATCCATAAGTGTTTCATGTGCCTTGCCGCCAACTTCATTATTAGCGACATAACCAACCAAATGCCTGATAAGTGTCTTTGGAATGCTTACATTTACTCCATACATACTCATATGGTCTCCATTGTAAGTAGCCCATCCCAAAGCAAGTTCTGACAAGTCGCCTGTTCCTACAACCATACCTCCGAGCTTGTTGCTCAAGTCCATAAGAATCTGCGTGCGCTCTCTTGCCTGACAGTTCTCATATGTGACATCATGTATTGATGCATCGTGACCAATATCCTTGAAATGCTGTATCACGGAGTCTGAAATGTTGATCTCCTTTATGGTGACTCCAAGTTCTCTCATCAAGGAAATGGCATTGTTGTAGGTACGGTCTGTCGTTCCGAACCCTGGCATTGTGACACCAACAATCCCCTTGCGGTCATAACCTATCTTGTCGAATGTTCTCGTACAGACCAACAGGGCAAGGGTGGAGTCAAGTCCTCCGCTCACGCCAACGACAACGGTATGACAATTAGTATGAACAAGTCGCTTTGCAAGTCCTGCCACTTGGATGTTGAAAATCTCATTGCAGCTCTTTGTCATATCGTTGGTATGAGGAATAAATGGATGTCTGTCAATCTTTCTGATGAAGGACGAAGTGTGTATCTGTTTAGGCTCAGATGGCTTACATTTCACCATTGGCAGCGACATTCCGTGCATGGCATGGGCAAAAGAAGTGTTTCTGCGACGCTCTCCACGTATTCTCTCAACATCTATCTGACTCACTACAAGCTGAGGAGATGTAATGAAACGTTCAGAGGCTGCAAGCATGGCACCATTCTCAAATATAAGAGCATTGCCTCCATATACAACATCCTGAGTGCTCTCTCCGAAACCACATCCGCTATATACATACCCACAAATCAGCCTTGCCGACTGCTGTGACACAAGCGACAAGAGATATTCATGCTTGCCAATGAGTTCATCACTTGCCGAAAGATTCACGATTATGTCAGCTCCTGCCAGCGTCATCTCGGTGCTTGGCGGAAGTGGCGACCATAAGTCTTCACATAATTCTACTCCGAAAACAACTCCATCGTGTGTCTGGAACAAAGGCTGACGTGCCGACAGTCTGACATTCTCACCGGCATATTCAAGATTTATGTCATCTGTAATATCGTTAGACGATGAAAACCAGCGTTTCTCATAGAATTCATTGTAATTAGGCAGGAACTTCTTGACGACCATTCCAACTATTGTTCCTTTTTGCAACACAGCCGCACAGTTGAGAAGCATTCCATTGGTCCTGACAGGAACACCTACAACCAATATTATATCCTTGCTCACAGTATAATCCATAAGTTTTCTTACAGAATCTTCTGCTTTGTCAATAAGAAAATCCTGCAAGAATAAATCCTGACATGTATATCCTGTGATGCACAGCTCTGGAAAAGCCAATATGCCAACACCCTTGGCAACTGCCTCGTCAACAATCGATTCTATAGCAGATAAATTATAATCACAATCAGCAACTCTTACTGAAGGTATAGCTGACGCCACTGTATAAAAACCATATTCCATAAATGTGATTATTTGAAGTTTACCTTGTACATGAGACTATTACACTCTTAGTTTACCTATTGTAACCTGAGTGGCACCATAACCGTATTCCTGAAAAGATGCGTCTTGATACTGATAGCCCTTATATTTATAGTTCAGTTCATGAATTATTGAATGTCTGAGCACGCCCTCACCCTTGCCATGAATAAATATAATCTTCTGCCCAAATTTATTCTTGTATTTTTCAAGAGTTGTCCGGAAAACCTCAAGCTGATAGTCCAGTATTGCATTTGCATTCATGCCTGCCGTACTGTCAAGAAGCTCATTGATGTGCAGGTCAACAACTATCTTGTCTCCCTGAAGTCTCTGTTTGAAATGTCGTGACTTGCTTTGCTCTTTCTCATATCGTCTTACTATATTGTTGCTCGTGTTATCTTTGCGACTTGGCTTGTCAACAGCATCTGTCTTGGCGTACATCGCCTCTTTTACCGCTACGCTGTCAACAGTCAACTGATGCTTAACCTTGTCGTTCTCAACAATAGTGTATATAAGTGCAGGACTTTCAAAAAAATCATTCTCAGTAAAGGTGTTCAGCTTATAGAACTTAACACCGTCAATACGGAAACGGACATCAAGAGCGGACTTCAGTTTAAAGACCTTGTCACGCTTATATGGCAATATCTGTACTGTAACGTGTGACATGGCATTAAGCCTTTCCTTGGTAAACTCTTCAATGAAAAGTTTTGTGTTTGGCTCTACTTCTCCAACAGCTCGCATTGTCCAAGAATCATTCTCTGCCGTCATATAAGAGAAATACATATAGTAATTGGAATCATTTACTATATATGTCTCAAATGTCGTAGATGCAATATTGCGCGAATCAACGGGTACAAAAGCAAGATATGCAGAAAGGGCATCACCTCCTTGCCGTTCGACAACAGGCATCTCAAAGTTGTCTGAAGGGTCGTAATCTTGTTCATCCTCTTCTGAAATGTCATTAAGCACCTTTTTTGCCGAGCTGACACATGAAGAGTCATTTACAGGCTTCTTTGATGACACCATTTTCCCCGTATTGTAATCTTCGTTTCCAACCACCACAACTTCTGTTATTGGGAATGGTATCTCAAAACCATCAGCATCCTCTACGAGTACAATATTCTTGCCTTGAAATCCGGAAACTATTCCTCCACCTGTCTCGCTTAGAAACCTCACTTTATCACCTATCTTCATATTATTATATATTTTACTATTCTAAAACGAACGAAATTATCGTATGTATCATATTTACTCTTTTGTCATAGTATCGCAAGTTACAAACTTGCCGGCATCTAAGGTATTATCAAGGAACTGTCACCATAGCTCAGGAATCTGAACCCATGTGATAGTGCATAGTCGTATATCCTCCTCCAATCGCCTTTGACGAAGGCACTTACAAGCAAAAGCAATGTGCTCTTGGGCTGGTGGAAATTTGTAATCAGCCTATTGACTATCTTGTATTTATAGCCAGGAGCTATGATTATCTGTGTACTTCCATGAAGGATATTCTGTCCATTTTCATCAAGATAATTAATTATTTCCCTTAATGCAATAGCAGGTTCGACACTCGTCTGTGTGTCGTACGGAGTCCATTGACTTACGTGCAATGAAGCTTCATCATGAGTTTTCATCAGGGAACATCCTATGTAATACAGACTTTCTATGGTTCTGACACTTGTCGTACCTACAGCCGTTGCCTTACAGCCATTGTCTATGAGAGCAAGTATCACAGACTTAGGAACAGAGATGAACTCTGTATGCATTTCATGACCTTCTATAACGTCACTCTTGACAGGTTTGAACGTTCCAGCGCCAACATGGAGAGTCAATTCCATGCGTCTAACTCCGTGAGCATCAATATCGCGCAGGACATCGTCGGTGAAATGCAATCCCGCTGTAGGGGCTGCCACACTTCCCTTTATCTTGGAATAAACAGTCTGGTATGTGGTCTTGTCACTCTCCTCCGTATCCCTATTGAGATACGGCGGTATTGGCAACTCTCCGGCATTGTCAAGAATCTCAGCAAAAGAGCATACACAGGGATTCCACTCAAACAGTATCCTGTGGGAAGTGTTCTGCTCGCCACAGTATGTAACCTTCAACTGAACAGTATGTCCATTTACCGTTACTTCCCTTGACAGAACACCGTCCTTCCATTTCTTAAGATTGCCAACAAGACAGAGCCATTCACACTCGTGGTCTGACTGGAACATAAGCTCATAGTCAGAAGGTGAATATGGTTCAAGCAGGAAGACCTCTATGAGAGCACCTGTTGGCTTTCTGAAATGCATCCTCGCCTGAATGACTTTTGTGTTGTTGAAAATCATAAGGGAACCAGAAGGCAGATAGTTGGTGATATTGTGAAAGACATCTTCTGACACCCTACCCTTGTTATATACCAGCAGTTTGCTACTATCCCTACGTGTAAGTGGGAATTTTGCTATTCTGTCCTCTGGCAGGCAATAGTCATATTCTGATATTTGTATCTTTTTAGTATTCATAGAATTATATGCTTTAATTAAAGTATGGCACAAGGATAAGCACAACGACAATAGTCAAGGCAAGTATATTCAAGACAAAGTTTACATCTGTGCACTTGTATCCTGTAGAAGTGTATTGAGTAGATATATATACAATTTTTGGTGTCACTTTCTTATATACATAAATAAAGAAAATAAATACCAGGAATCCAACCACGGCTCCCCATATAATTCCCGTTATCACATCACTTAGATAATGAACAGCAAGATAGAGACGAGTCCAGCAATTAGTCAACGACCATAATAGCATGGAAATAGTAAGCGTTCTGCTCCTGACAAGCAAAGAAACGAAAACAGCAATGGACATTGTATTTGCTGCATGAGCCGAGAAGAAGCTATACCCAGATGGTCGATAGCCACATATCTCATTTACAAAATGTCTGGAAACAGGGTCATCAATGGGTCTAAGGCGAGCAAAATATGGTTTAACAAACAAATCGTCAATACCTCCCGAAAGGAAAACACACAAGAGTGCACACAATAAGATGAAGAAAATATGGCTTAATTTACCATTATTCTTGACAACCAGCAACACAAGGGCTATATAGAGAGGTATCCAAGTATATCCAGACGTCAACAATACAGCAAGACTATCGAGAAACATAAAATCGCCACCATTGAAAAATGGAAGCATATTGATGTCAAAGGATTCAAAACTCTTAAATGCCATATATGATGTAGGTATGTGAATAATTATATTTCTTCAACGACACTTGTCTCTATCCATCCTTCCCTGCCATCGGCAAGAACAATGGAAATCCACCCTGAAATGGAGGTGTCTGTAATATTTACTTTTGTACCCTCGTGAATCATGAATTTATCCTTAGAAGATGACGATGCTGACGATTTTACCGACACAGACGGAGCTATAACGACAGCACCAGTATTGTCATTCTGAACAGACTGCTGGTGGAATGCGAATACTATTGACAGTACAAAAATGAACATCATAATGCAGGCTCCCCAAAAGCCAACGTATCTTAGCGAGAGACGTCGGGAAACAAGATAGGCTACAGAAAAGCCCATTGCCAAGACAAGGCAGATAATTGACATGAAAGCCCAACCATCTATACTCATCACTCCAGAAATGGCACTATACCAGCTCTCTACAAAAATCTCTGTATTAGGCACTATCTTGTCTATTGTCTTTGCCCTGGCTATGTTGAGATTATGAGAGGCATTTACAGAACCAGGCGACAACTTCAATGCCCTTTCATAAGCAATTATAGCTTGCGGAATATTGTCTGTCTTGAAATAGGCGTTGCCAAGATTAAAATACAATTCATATGATTCTCCATTCTCCAAAAGTTCATTATAATCTTTTATTGCCTGAACGTAATTGCCTTTGTCGTATTCAGCATCTGCATTAGCCTTTGAGACAGCCAAACAGTCATTACTATACGACATGAAGGCAACTAAAGCCAAAAGAAAGACGCCAAACTTCCTGCTGCGCTTATTATGCTTTAGAGATGACTCTATGTCAGATATTGCCATCACAGCCGATTCAAATATCTTGCTCATATTTCCAGAATCATTACCATTAGAATATCTGTTAAATTCACACTCATCAACGACAGATATGAATTTGGTTGAAGCTTCGTCTTCGATGCCATGGCTTTCAAGCATTTCCTCAACATTGTCACGCGACAATTCTGATACCGGCATATTGAACCTTTCACTGACATATCCCCATAATGACTTGAGAACTTCATCATAGAACGCACCTTTGTCGTCTGTTGCCATTAGTCCTTTAGCTTTCAGCAATCTCTTGATTGCCGATTTACTTGCAGAATTTCTGAAACGTGACAAGCTAATATCTGCGCCTCTGCGTGACAGATAGTTGAAAAACAACATGGCTATGAATATTGCAAAAAGTATTATTACCGTACACCAATAGACTGACGAGCCGAAGAAACGGTTGTGAGGATTATAGTAATGAACCTTTCCCGGGATGATTGGCTTTATTTCGCCATCATTGTCTGACGAGAAATCACTAACCTGAGAATCTCCCATCAAACTCTTGCCGACTTTAACTTTCAAAGCCTCTGTCTTGACTGTCTTGTATGATTTTGACGTGGTGTCGTAATAGACTAAACTGATTGGACTTATAGTGAAACTTCCCTCTTTGCGAGGAACGGTCATAACGTCATAAACCATATTACCTTCAACGCCATTGGATGTAATGTGTGTCTTGTCGGTGACCTTGGTATTGTATTTATCCCATCCAGATGGAAGCACTATGTCAGGCTGCTTAATCAGTTTGAGATTTCCATTTCCACTCACTACAATACGCACACTGACTGGTTCTCCAGCCTTTACATCTTTCTTGCTAAGCTGTGCTGAAATGTTCATCTTGCCAACACCACCAGAGAAGGTTGCAGGTTTGGCTGGCAGTTTGTCAACCATTACAGACAGACTTCTTGTCTTTATATCCCTTATCACCTCATTATATCCTCTTCCAGTAATAAAAGCCATAGGGTCTCTGCTTTCATGCAGGATCTTGGCTCTGAACGTAAGACTTGGAATCTCGAGTTTGCCTGTTGTCTGAGGATAAAGCATATACTGGCTCCATACCACACATTTATATTGTGTGCCATTTACAATCTCTGTATGATAGTTTGCTGGTTTTGGCTGTGGTATCTTCTGCATATAGAACCCTTTCAAGGAGGGCACATTGTCTGACAATGACATCTCACATCTTGTATAGAGCTTGTAAGTAAGAAGAATGGGCTCCTGCTCATATACCCTGTTACGGCTAAGAGTAGCTTTTATGAACACTTCCTCGTCAGGGCTGACATCACGGCGGCTCTGCTGCAAAGGATCGGAATCAATATCATTGCCACCTTGGTTATTTGTTGCCCCTATCGCTTTAACGATGTTAGATGTGGAAGAAACAGTCTTTGAGCCTACAGCTACTCGAGCCACGGGAAGATGGATGTTGCCTTTCTTCTTTGCAACCACGAAATAGGAATATGACACAATAGAAGAACTGCTCATGTGTCCATTTACCATCTGAAAACTCGACTGCTCTGCAACATTCGGACCACCAACCACCTCAAGTCCATCCAACTTGCCTGTAAGCCGGAAATTCCTTACATCCTGAGAGTTAACGACATACTCTATCACAAAAGGCTCACCTACCGTGACATGCGAAGGAGCATTGACTTCCACATGCTGAGCATCTGCAATCATTGCTGCCGACAGGAACAGTAACACTAACAAATATGAATAGCACCTGCCTATTCTGATATGTGACATTATCTTTTCCATTTACCAGTTCTTATTTAGATTCTTACGACTTGGCTGACGCTGTACTCGCTGCAGCTTGTCCTGAGTGTTCTTTTCCTTCTGCATGACAGCATTAAGCAACTGTTCTGCATTCTGCCTGTCCATCTTGTTCTGATCAGGTTTGCGGTTTTTATTATTTTCTTTCTTATCTTTATTCTTGTCTTTATTCTTGTCTTTATTCTTGCTGTTCTTGTCCTGCTGCTTCTGTTGTTGCTGCTTCTGTTGTTGCTGCTTCTGTTGTTGCTGTTTCTTGAGCAGTTTCTGGCACATTACAAGGTTGTATCTTGAGTCTGCATCGTCAGGATTGTTCCTAAGAGCATTTTGGTATGCTTTTATAGCATCTGAATAATTCTGTCTTTTCTGCAACACATATCCCATGTTGTGATATGCCATGGCTCTGTTAAGTGAATTCTTTTCCATTTTAGCAGCCTTCTCAAACTGAGCAATAGCAACAGAATCGTTTCCCTGTTGCATCATGGCGCAACCAAGGTTATACTGGGCAATGGCATTGTCGCTATTCTTAGCAATGGATTTTCGGTATTCCGTCTCGGCTTTAGAAAATGTATTGTTTCTGTAAGCCTTATTGCCATTCCTTATATGTTGCCTGTCGCTTTGTGAGAAAACGGCAACAGGCACAAACACCAACAACAATAAATATATGTATCGTAATTCTCTCATTTCCTGCTAAATAATTTAATCCGCTCGGTAAAGCGTGTCTTACGTTCAAGAATAACAGCCTCTATCACCATCAGTAACAATGCCACTACAGCTATCAATTGGTATTGCTCGTTAAACTCTTTATATACTACCCCGGATATTTCTCCTTTCTGTAGCTTGGCAAGTTCCCTGTCAAGTTGTCCCTCAACATCTCCTGTACTGCCAACTTTTATGTATATGCCTTTTCCGCTCTTCGCCACACTCTTGCACATATCTTCATTCAATGCTGACATAACGACATTGCCTTCAGAATCCTTCAGATAGTCGTTGTTTCCTGTTGGTATAGGAGAACCTGATGTAGAACCGATTCCAAGAACAAAGACCTTTGCCCCTTCTGCCTGCGCTTTGCTTGCCATTGATTCGGCACCACCTTCATGATCTTCTCCATCTGTAATGACTACAATAGCCTTGCCTATGCTTTTGTCTTTTGAAAAACAGCGAAGTGACATACCTATTGCATCCGCAATATTGGTTCCTTGCTCTTCAATGTATGAAGGTGACATTCCATTTAGAAACATCTTTGCAGACTGTATGTCTGTTGTCAGAGGCATCTGTACGAAGGCACTTCCTGCAAACACGACAAGGGCTACCTTGCCATCACCAATGTTGTCTATGATATTCTCGGCTATCATCTTACTGCGGTCAAGACGGCTGGGGGCTATGTCTTCTGCCATCATGGAATTACTGATGTCAATGGCAATGACCGTTTCAATGCCCGTTACCTTTTCCGTGCTTACCTTGGCTCCTGTTTGTGGACGAGCAAGCATCAAGATGACAAGCACCACAATTGACATTAGAAGCCAGAACTTCACCCAAGGACGATATTTGGAATATCCTGGCGTCAACTGTCTGACAAGTCTCAACTCGCCAAACATCTGCTGTCGCTTACGTCTCGATATGCGCGTCATTATGTATGCCACGACAAGAATCGGGACTACAAGCATAAGCCATAGATATTGTGGATCTTCAAATCTGAACATAATAATTATAATTTAACCTACTGTGCCATGGTGGGTTACATCCAAGACAAAGGTGTATGAGTTGTTGTCATTTTTTGGAGTATCACGGAATTCGACGGAAAACCGTCATCTCAAGTAGCAATTTCAGCAATACCACAATCAGCAATGCTATCGTGAATGGTTGGAAGATGTCGTAACGACGCGACTGAGACATAGCTTTTATCTTAGTCTTCTCCAATTTGTCTATATCTTTATATATCCGTGCCAACTCATCAGCATTTTCTGCCCTATAGAACTTGCCGTTTGTCGTAAGAGCAATCTCTTGAAGGGTTTTGTAGTCAATAGGCTCATTCATAACATACTGAACCCTGCCGTTTATAATTACGGGTAAGGTGCGCTGCTCGTCTGTTCCGAAACCAATGGTATAGACTCTTATCCCGAAACTATGAGCTATGTCGGCAGCTGTAGCGGGTGATACGTCACCACTGTTGTTGCTTCCATCTGTCAGAAGTATCACTACCTTACTCTTTGCCTTTGAGTCCTTAAGTCTTGAAACGGCATTGGCAAGTCCCATGCCGATGGCTGTTCCGTTGTCAACAACCCCAGCCTCTACTATATCGGTACTGACATTGTCGAGCAGAGAGAGAAGCAACGAATGGTCTATTGTCATTGGGCATTGTGTAAAAGCCTCGCCGGCAAAGATGGTAAGACCAATGTTGAAGTCTGGACTGTTAGATACATAGTCCCTTGCCACATCCTTTGCCACTACCAGTCTGTTTGGTGCTATGTCTGTTGACAACATGCTTGTAGAGACATCCATGGCAAGCATAATGTCCAGACCTTCCACTTCCTTGTCATGCCATGTGTTCCGTTGTTGCGGTCGAGCAAGTATCAATACCAATAATATATATGCCACGCATCCCAAAATCATAGGTACATGAATCAGTCTGACCTTCCAGCTCTTTGGCAGTTTTGGTATAGAGCCCAAGGTGCCGAGCCTTATGGCTGGTATTGCTTTCTTGCGATACTTCACATACCATATTATATATGGTAGCAGAAGCAGAAGCAGCAGGAAGTATTCTTTATTAGCAAACTCTATCATATTCAAGATACATTCCAAATTATACCAACAGATATATTCTGTAAACCATATAAGACAGCATTGCCAATGAGAGCAAAGCCAACAGCCATGCCCCTGTTTGCATCCATTTGTATGCTGTTGAATACTGTTTCTTCATTATTTCCTTCTTTTGAGTCTCAAGTGCCTGCAGGTCGTCCTTGCGCGTCCTTATGAAAAAAGACTCTATCTGCCCATGGTGCATACGCATTATATTCGACATAACAGTATATTTCGCAAATTTAGCCATGTCGGCAGTCATCAGTACATCCTCCAATTCCTTGATGTTATCCGAACATTCTTTCTCATCACGCAGTTTCTCTATAATGTCTGTGCTAACCATCTCCATTGCATTGAAAGCAAACCTTTCAGAAATGTACGTTCTCAGGATATCCGTAAGTTCGGAATAATATTCCTTTATTGTTTGCACATCGTTGTCCATGGGGACACTAATGTTTCTAACAGCATTGACAGCCACCTCAAATGGTGTTTTAACTATTGGAGGTTTAAAGCCAATAAGTATTGGTTTCTGCTGCCTGACTCTTCTAAAAAGGTATATGCTGCCATAAACACATATTGCGAGAAGTATAGCAAGGATTATAACAGGAAGCCAGTCTCTAATAGAGAAGGGATTGTCCTGAACATCCTTTGGTGGTCGAATAGAGTTCACATTAGCGGTATCGACTTTAACCTCATTAACTATGATTGTTATTGGAGAGCTCATTGCAACCTTTCCATCGACAGATACTTTCTGTGTCGGTATTGTAAACTTACCATGTTCCCATGCTGTAATCCTAATGTTACGGATAAGCATGACACTATCGTTTCCAACATTTGAAGTGTCGTTTTTCAAGGAAATTATCTCCACGCCCTTTGTTATGTTGTCTCCTGACTTGAAGGCAGGAAAGACAACGCTGGCTCCCTTCCTTGCCGTCACCTTGATATTATAGTCTGTCTGTGCACCAACGAGTATTTTAGAAGTATCTACTTCTGCAACACATTGGGACGAAACAGTCTCTATGCAGGCAACAAGCATTACCAGTATAGCATTTATTCTATAGAAGTAACTCATATCCTATTTTTTATCAAATAATGCCATTAGTTTCTTTACGTAGTCATCGCTGGTAGCAATGGAAACATGCCTGACATTGCATTTCTTGAATACGTCCGTCAGTTCAGCATTACTTTTTAACCACATATCACGATATAATGTCCTAACTCTTTTGTCCGAGGTGTCAAGCCATGCCTCTTCTTCCGTCTCTGCATCGTAGGTTCTGACAAGTCCTATGTCTGGCATCTGATATGCACGTTGGTCGTAAACCTGAACAGCCATAATCTCAAACTTATGGTTTGCAAGAAGCAAGTCGTCCTTGAAACTATTCCTGTCATAGAAGTCGCTCAAAAGGAAAACCGTACATTGGCGTTTCATTATTTTCATCATGAATCTCAGAGCCATGGAGATGTCTGTCCTGTTACTCTCAGGCTTAAAGCCTAACATCTCCCGGATAATGTACAATATGTGCTTTCTGCCTTTTTTGGGCGGAATATATTTTTCAATCCTGTCTGAAAAGAAGATTACGCCTACCTTGTCATTATTCTGTATGGCACTGAAAGCAAGAGTAGCAGCTATTTCTGTAACCTTGTCCCGCTTCATCATCGTATGTGTGCCGAAATCCAAAGAGGATGAAACGTCTATCATCAGCATGAGGGTAAGCTCTCTCTCCTCCTCGAAGACTTTTACATAAGGATGGTGGAAACGTGCCGTGACATTCCAGTCGATGTTTCTAATATCATCACCAAACTGATATTCTCGCACCTCGGAAAAAGTCATTCCACTACCACGGAATGCTGAATGATATTGTCCGGCAAAGATATTCTGACTAAGTCTCTTTGACTTAATCTCAATGTTCCTTACCTTTCCAAGTATATCTTTTTCCTGATTATTATCCATCTTCTTATTTAATATATATTGAGACTATGAAGCCATACGAAAGCATATAACTATACAGCCCTCACAACATCACAACCTCATGATCTCACAACCTT
>CAMCLD010000055.1 GCA_945875635.1 uncultured Prevotella sp. | reverse complement strand
AAAAAAGCCTCACCCCCAACCCCTCTCCAAGAGAGAGGGGAGTGAAATGTTGAGGTGGGATAATTATGTAGTATCATATAAATAGCACATAATCATATAATAACACATAACCCAACTTTAGCAAGTAGTAAAGAGGAGATAAAGAGGAGATAAAGGGAGATAAATGACGTATGATATGAGGTTGTTAGGTTATGAGGTTGTTAGGTTATTTACCTTAAAACCTGAAACCTTAAAACCTGAAACCTAAGACTCTCGTCTTTTAATTTCCTAAGCGACCAAAGGGAGCGATAACTTCTCATAACTTCTCATAACTCCTAAAGTTGAGCACATGCGAAACTTAAATATATGAGAATAAACAAAAAAGTAACAATGACTGTGGTCTCTTTGATGTTTGCAGGTGGAACAATGTCCGCCCAGCAAACATTCAATGAACTGACCTACACCAAGGATGCCTCTTCGTTTAGGCTTAATGCCCCTTCCAAGGCAAAGAGTGTGAAGGTGCATATATATAAAGAAGGTGTAGGAGGCGAAGTGGTTAAGACCGTGAAGATGAAACGCACAGGCAACGACCTGTGGACTGCTGACATCAAGGGTGACCTTAAGGGAATGTTCTACACATTCCAAGTAGAAACCAGTAAGCAGAAGATGAACGAGACTCCGGGAGTCTTCGCCAAGGCTGTGGGAGTGAACGGACGTCGTGCCGCCATCATCGACATGGCAGACACCAACCCCGATGGATGGTGCTGCGACAAGCGTCCGCTGACCAAGCAGCCTACCGACCTTGTCATCTACGAGATGCACCACCGCGACTTCTCCGTTTCTCCCAACTCAGGTTTGGAGCACAAGGGCAAGTTCTTGGCATTGACAGAGCCAAAGGCAGTATATCATCTGAAGAACCTCGGTGTGAACGCCATCCACATCCTGCCGTCCTATGACTACGCCTCGGTGGATGAGTCAAAGCCCGACGTGCCCCAGTACAATTGGGGATATGACCCTCTCAACTATAATGTTCCGGAAGGTTCATATTCAACAGACGCAACTTGTCCGGTTGCAAGGGTGAAGGAATTCAAACAGATGGTTCAGACATTGCATAAGGCAGGCATCAGGGTTATCCTCGATGTAGTTTACAACCATACATTCAATATAGAGGAAAGTAATTTCAACCTCACCTACCCGGGATATTATTACCGCTTGACAGAGGATGGAAAGGTTTCCGACGGCTCCGGCTGCGGTAACGAGACAGCAAGCGAGAAGCCACTTATGCGCCAGTTCATGATTGAGTCAGTGCTCTACTGGGCAAAGGAATACCATATCGACGGTTTCCGTTTCGACCTTATGGGTATTCATGACATTGAGACGATGAACCTGATAAGGAAGGCTCTCGATGAGGTGGACCCTTCTATATATATATATGGAGAGGGATGGAGTGCCGGCACATGTGCATATCCTGTTGAGAAACTCGCCGTGAAGGCAAATACAAGGCAACTTGACCGTATAGGAGCTTTCTGTGATGATATGCGTGATGCCATCCGTGGACCTTTCAGCGATGACCACAAGGCAGCTTTCCTTGGAGCTGTGCCTGGTAACGAGGAGAGCATAAGATTTGGAATAGCAGGAGCCATAGCACACCCACAGATAGACATGTCAAAAGTCAATTACAGCAAGGAGCCATGGACCAACTCACCGGCACAGATGATAAGCTATGTCAGCTGTCACGACGACATGTGTCTCGTTGACAGACTGAAAGCGAGCATACCAGGAATAACCGAAGATGAACTTATCCGCCTCGACCTCCTTGCACAGACAATGGTCTTCACGTCGCAGGGAGTGCCCTTCATCCTTGCCGGTGAGGAGATGCTCAGAGACAAGAAGGGTGTGCACAATAGCTTCAAGTCACCAGACAATATCAATCAGTTGCCATGGGAAAATCTTGAAAAATATCCGCAGGTATTCGACTACTACCGTGGACTCACTGAAATGCGCCGTAATCACCCAGCATTCCGTATGTCGGATGCAGAGATGGTGCGTACTCATCTTGAATTCCTCAAGTCTCAGGAGAATGTGGTGGCTTTCCGCCTTAAGGACAATGCCAATGGCGATTCTTGGAAAGACATCATTGTAATCCTCAACTCCAACAAGACTACCCAAAGAGTCAACATCCCCGATGGCACATGGACCTCTGTGTGTGAGGGAGGTCAGATAAATCTCGCAGGTATCAAGGAGTACACAGGCACAGAGGTGGAGGTTGCTCCACAAGAAGCACTGGTTATTTATTCAAATTAAAAATGATAATACACCTCAATATTAATTACCCAAAATGAAAAGACTATTAACAGCCTTGATGTTAGGCACAACATTGACAATGAGCGCAGCAAAGATTGATATTGCCAAAATAGAGCCGACAAACTGGTATGTTGGAATGAAGGACGCAAGCCTACAGTTGATGGTTTATGGAAAAGATATCAAAACGGCAACAGTTACGACCGACTACCCAGGAGTACGGATTGACAGTCTTGTAAGACTTGACAGTCCAAACTATCTTCTGGTGTATCTCGACCTTTCCGGTGCGCAACCAGGCAATATGACACTTACTTTCCAGCAGGGAAAGCAGAAAAGGAAAGTTAACTATGAGCTTAAGGCTCGTGAGAAGAAGGGAGAGGAGCGCATCGGTTTCAGCAATGCCGATGTCCTCTATATGCTGATGCCCGACAGATTCGCATCTGGCCGCACAGACAATGACCAGATAAAGGGAATGAATGCTTATCGCAACGACCGTTCACAACCCAGTCTGCGCCATGGTGGGGACCTCGAGGGAATACGCCAGCATCTCGACTATTTCAATGAGCTTGGAGTGACGGCATTATGGTTTACACCTGTTCTTGAGAACAATTCTCCTGACCATGGAAACCAAAGTACATACCATGGATATGCTACAACCGACTACTACAAGGTTGACCCGCGTTTCGGAAGTAACGATGAATACAGGAAGCTGTGTGACGATGCACATGCCAAAGGTATAAAAATCGTGATGGACATGATTTTCAACCATTGTGGTTTTGAGCACCCATGGGTGAAGGATATGCCATCACATGACTGGTTCAACACTCCTGAATGGCTTTTGCCTGAGAACCAAGCAACAACAGTGGAACTGAAAACGATGGACGGGGCTGCTAAGGTCAATGACAAATACCTGCAGACAAGCTACAAGCTTACTCCTGTTGTTGATCCATACGCCAGCAAGGTTGACATGCGTGAGACTGTTGATGGATGGTTTGTTCCGACAATGCCTGATCTCAACCAACGTCTGCCTTGGGTGATGGACTATCTTATCCAGAACAGTATATGGTGGATAGAGACAGTGGGTATCGACGGAATACGCATGGATACTTATCCCTATGCTGATGCAGACGGCATGGCATTATGGATGAAGCGTATTAATCTTGAATATCCAAATTTCAACACGGTAGGTGAGACATGGGTAACAGAGCCAGCATATACTGCCGCATGGCAAAAGGACTCCAAAGTTGCCAAGAAGAACAGCTACCTGCCTACAGTGATGGACTTTGCCTTCTATGACCGCATCAACCAGGCGAAACATGAAGAGACTGACGACTGGTGGAAAGGTTTTAACAGGATATACAACAGCTTGGTATATGATTATCTTTATGTGAATCCATCAAATGTGATGGCATTCCTTGAGAATCATGACACCGACAGATTCCTCGGAAACGGAAAGGACACGACGGCATTGAAACAAGCTCTTGCCCTGCTTCTTACTATTAACCGCACTCCGCAGTTATATTATGGCACGGAGATTCTTATGAATGGAACAAAGAATGTCACGGATGGCAATGTGCGTAAAGACTTCCCCGGAGGTTTCACTGGAGATGAGGTCAACAAGTTCACACGTGAGGGCAGGACAAAGGCAGAGAATGCCATGTTCGACTGGCTTAGCCGTCTGCTGCATTGGCGACAGGGCAACGATGTGGTTACTAAAGGCAGACAAGTGCAGTTCATACCTTACAATGGAGTGTATGTCGTAGCTCGCCAGAACAAGGGAAAGACGGTTCTTACAATCCTCAATGGCAAACGGACTGAAAACACTCTCAGTGTTAACCGCTATGCCGAGGTGATAGGAAGTGCCTCAACAGCCACGGATGTGATAACAGGTGACAAGGTGGACATATCAAAGGATGTAGTGCTGCCAGCCCGAGCTGCAATTATCCTTGAATTCTGATGACGGTTGGCATCTGTCCAGCCAACTATACACAATCACGCTCCGTAAAGTTCAAATCGGTCATTAGCACTAACCTAAAACCTGATGACCGATTTGGCTTAATAGATTCGTGTTAACGGAGCAGTTCAATAGAAACAAATTACAAAGGAAACAAACTACATAGAAACAAACAGCAATGAAGAAACTGATTCTTTTAATAGCTGTCATGATGACAGGACTCACAGCCTTTTCCCAAGGATACTACACAAAGGAGTGTAAAGACAGTAAAGAGCGGAAAAGGGCTGCTAAATGGGTAAGAAGGGGGGAATGGAGAAACGGTTTTGAAGCAGCGTCTCCACACAAGAGTGTTAACAATGTGGAATTCATGACACAATATCTTAAGAACACTGCCCAATGGGAGGCAATGTTCAGATGGTTAGCTTCAAACAATCTTGTTGATATGCCAAAGGGTAAATACCCCATTGAAGGCACTACCCTTGTGGCAAGTGTTGAAGAGAGCTCAAACAGTGAGCTTGCAAAACGCAGGAGTGAGAGCCATTACCATCATATTGACTTCCAGTATGTTGTTAAAGGCACTGAGCGTTTCGGTATTATTGACCATGTGACGAGTAAGCCTAACTGCGATTACAAGCCGGATGTGATGCATTACGATTTCAATGTTGGCAACACTCTGTTCTATGACTCCACGCCAGACAGCTTTTTCGTCTTCTTCCCTTCTGACTGGCATATAGCGAAAGTCAAGACAGAGAAAGAAGACCAAAGCATTAAGGTTGTGGTGGTGAAGCTCGACTATATTCCTTAGGGTGAAGCTATTTCACCTCCCAGATGTCATTTGTTTCAAGAAGCTCCATGAAGTTGTGATAAGGCTTCTTTGCCTTTACCTCCTCAATCTGTTCGTTTACGGCTGAGTCGTACGTTGGAGCTTCGACGTCCCTTATGACACCAAGGGCGATAGGGAAGCCGTGTTCGTTGTCCATCATGGCAAGCTTTAGCTGAAGAGTGTTGTCTTCGCAATGGGCATCGTGAACAAGGATGTCTTCCTTCGTGATGCCGTTTTCGCCTATCTTGACAACCTTCAGGCCGAAGCCTTCCTGCATGATGCCATATTCATTGTTCTCTCCAAAGACGAGAGGCTCGCCATGTCTTACATATATGGCGTTTTTCTTCCTGCCCTCTTTGCTATATATGGCATCATAAGCACCATTGTTGAATATCACGCAGTTTTGCAGAATCTCGCATACTGACGCACCCTTGTGTCTCCAGGCTGCCTTCAGTATTTCCACTGTTTCTGTATTGTCGGTTGCCACAGAGCGTGCGAAGAATCTTCCTCTTGCTCCGAAGCACAGCTCAGCAGGACGGAATGGATCCTCTACGGTGCCGTAAGGACTTGATTTGGAAACGAATCCCCTTGGAGATGTTGGTGAATATTGCCCTTTGGTAAGTCCATAGATGCGGTTGTTAAGAAGAATCATGTTTATGTCTATGTTCCTTCTCATGGCATGAATGAAATGGTTTCCTCCTATGGCAAGTCCATCACCGTCACCACTAATCTGCCATACCGTGAGTGAAGGGTTGGCTATCTTGATACCTGTGGCAACAGCGGCAGCTCGTCCGTGGATAGTCTGCATGGCATAGGTATTCATATAGTATGGCAATCTGGACGAGCAGCCTATACCCGATATTACTGCTGTCTGGCTTGGTGGGACACCTATTTCCGCCATAGCTTTGTGGAGGGATGCCAAAAAGAAATGGTCACCACAGCCTGGACACCATCTTGGTTGACCTTTCTTGAAATCGTTGGCTGTATATTGGTCTATCATATCTGACTTTTTTTATTATCCTACATTATTATCCTTGACTCGAAAGTTGCGCCATGTTCAGGATTTTCCTCTGAGTCAAGAACACTTTCAAATCCCTTTACAAGGTCGCTGACAACGAAAGGCTGTCCCTTTACCTGATTATACTGGTAAGGAGCAAAATGGTTGAGACGTATTCGCAGAAGGGCGGCAAACTGTCCAAGGTTCTGTTCTGCCACCACAACCTTACGGTATTTCAGAAGAATATCCGCAGTATTTGCAGGCAGGGGGTTAATATATTGGAACTGTGCAAGAGCTACTTTCCTGCCTTTCCCTCTCAGTTCTTCCATGGCTGAATACAGATGCCCGTAAGTACTTCCGAAACCTACGATGAGCAGTTCTGCATCATCTTTGTCGCCAAGCACCTCAAGGTCGGGCACAGGAATCTTCTTCACCTTGCTGAAACGCAACTTGTCCATAAGGTCATGGTTGTCTGGCTCTGTGCTTATGGCACCAGTCTCACCATCTTTCTCAAGACCTCCAAGGATATGCTCGAATCCCTCATTGCCAGGTATAGCCCAGTACCTCACATCTGTTTTCTTGTCACGATGGTAAGGTGAGTACTTGTATTTCTGGTCGGCAGGTGCAAAATGGGGATTGATGTCCGGCAGTGTGCTGATGTCTGGCAGCCTCCATGCCGCTGAGCCATTGGCAATGAAAGCATCAGTAAGCAGGACTACTGGTGTAAGGTGCTCCAGTGCTATCTTACATGCCATGTATGCCGAGTCAAAGCAGTTGGTCGGACTTGTGGCGGCTATCACAGGCATCGGACTCTCGCCGTTCCTGCCATATAGAACCTGAAGCAAGTCTGTCTGCTCGCTCTTTGTAGGCAGACCTGTGGAAGGTCCTCCTCTCTGTACGTCTATGACGACAAGTGGCAGCTCGTCTATTACTGCAAGGTTGATAGCCTCCGACTTCAGACATATACCGGGTCCGGAAGTTGAAGTAGCAGCAAGGGCTCCGGCGAAGGAAGCTCCCACGGCACTTGCACATGCCGATATTTCATCCTCGCACTGCACTGTGATGGCTCCGCACGATTTGTGCTTTGCCAGTTCGTGCAGGATGTCTGTGGCAGGAGTGATAGGGTATGAGCCAAGATAAAGTTTCAAGCCCGCCTTTTCAGCTGCTGCAATCATTCCATATACAGTTGCTTTGTTTCCCGTGATGTCCATGTATCTTCCGGCTTCGGCGTTTCTCGACTCAATGCGGTATGTTGAAGGCACAGACGCATGGACATTGTGTCCATAGTCGTAGCCAGCCTTTACAACCTTTATGTTGCATTCCGCTATCTGCGGCTTTCTTGCAAATTTCTCACGGAGGAAGTTCTCCACCAATGTCACTTCCCTGTTGAAAAGCCAGCATACAATACCCAGTGCGAACATGTTACGGCATTTAAGTATGCTCTTGTTGTCCATGCCGCTGTCTGTTAGGCATTCCTTCACCATCTTTGTTATTGGACATGCCACTACCCTGTCTGGATTGATGCCCATCTCCTGCAGATAGTCATCTGATGAGAACTGTGCCTTTTTCAAATCGGTAGGACCAAAGGAGTCGGTATCGATGATTATCGTAGCCTGAGGCTTCGCATGTTGATACTGTGTCTTGAGGGCTGCGGCATTCATAGCCACAAGTACATCACATTTGTCACCTGGTGTATAGACTTTTCCTGCGCCTATGTGAACCTGAAAGCCGCTGACACCTGTCAGAGAGCCTTGTGGGGCTCTAATGTCAGCAGGGTAGTCGGGAAATGTGGAAATGCCATTTCCCACAGATGCGGAGACGGTAGAGAAAATATTTCCCGCCAGTTGCATTCCATCTCCTGAATCTCCTGAGAAGCGAACTACCACTTGCTCAAGCTCCTTCACTTCGAGTTGTTCTGCCATCGTCTGTTACGTTATTATGTTTTAAATAGTAAAATAAAATATAATTTTGTGTTTGTTACTGGCTGCAAAGATGGCAATTATATTTGATTTGGCAAAGTTTTTTTTCTATTTTTTTTGTTATTAGACTAACTTGCCGTAACTTTGCACTTCAAATAAATTAAATAACTTAAGTTTCGCATGCCTCCGACATGCTGTCAACTCGTTAACTTAGAGCAAGTTTGTAACTAGCGAAACTTTAATTAAATATAATAATATGTCATACCTTTTTACATCAGAATCAGTGTCAGAGGGACATCCTGACAAGGTGTCCGACCAGATAAGTGATGCACTACTCGACCAGTTCCTTGCATACGACCCGGCTGCCCATACTGCCATAGAGACTTTTGTCACGACAGGACAGGTAGTGATAATGGGTGAGGTACGCTCAGGGGAGTACATAGACCTTCAGGCAATAGCAAGGAAAACAATAGACAAAATTGGATATACCAAGTCGGAATATCAGTTCGACGGTCAGTCATGCGGAGTGCTAACTGCCATTCACGAACAGAGTGACGACATAAACAGAGGCGTAAGCCGTGAAGAGGAAGAAAGGCAGGGAGCAGGCGACCAGGGAATGATGTTCGGATATGCCATTAACGAGACAGACAACTACATGCCTGTGTCTCTCGACCTTGCCCATCTCATAATGAAGACCCTTGCCGACATACGCAAGGAGGGTAGGGATATGACTTACCTGCGACCCGACTCAAAGAGTCAGGTGACAGTGGAGTATTCCGATGATAACGAACCGCTGAGGATAGACACCATTGTGGTGAGCACACAGCACGATGATTTTGACAGCGATGAGGCTCGCATGCTCTCAAGGATAGAGAAGGATGTCAAGGAGATACTCATGCCAAGGGTGAAGGCACAGCTTGGTGAGAAAGTGCTTCGCCTCTTTACAGATGATATAAAGTATTATGTCAACCCCACGGGAAAGTTCGTCATTGGCGGACCGCATGGAGACACAGGACTTACTGGCAGGAAGATAATAGTTGACACATACGGAGGCAAGGGTGCTCATGGCGGAGGAGCCTTCTCAGGAAAAGACCCAAGCAAGGTTGACCGTTCGGCAGCCTACGCAGCACGTTATATAGCCAAGAACATGGTGGCTGCCGGCGTTGCTGACGAGATGCTGCTCCAGCTCAGCTATGCCATCGGAGTGGCAAAGCCTGTCAGCGTCTATGTCAACACATACGGCAGGAGTCATGTCAATATGACCGACGGCGAGATAGCCGACCGCATAAAACGCATGTTCCCCCTCACGCCGAAAGCCATTGAGAAGACTCTCAAGCTGAGACAGCCCATGTATTTCGAGACAGCCGCCTACGGTCACATGGGTAGGCAGAATCAAGTGGTTAGAAAAACATTCAATAGCCGCTACCATGAGACAAAGGTCATGGATGTGGAACTGTTCACATGGGAGAAACTGGACCTTGTAGATAGGATTAGGAAAGAATTCGGACTTTGACATAGTCGATGAAGGAAGCTGATTCAATAGCTCTGGCACATGGAGCCAACTACGTGACAAGGGGGCAACTCACAATCAACCACAAAGGACTTAGTCCCTATCAGGTGGTGAAG
This sequence comes from uncultured Prevotella sp., assembly GCA_945875635.1. Lineage (GTDB taxonomy): Bacteria > Bacteroidota > Bacteroidia > Bacteroidales > Bacteroidaceae > Prevotella. The sequence goes on along the minus strand of CAMCLD010000055.1, from coordinate 4,290 downwards.
AGCCTCCCTGCCACAGCCACCGAGGCACAGAAAGACTCGGCTATCCAGGCTAATTTCAATCCTGGCAGGATAGATTACAACACCCGTATCGATACCCTTACCTCGCTTGGCATGAAGCTTGTCAAGAAGGAGGACATCACAAAGGCAAGATTCAGAGAGGTCTCGCCATTCAAGGGCAACAGCTATTTCCATCCGGAACAGAAGGCAAGTCACGTGGGAATACTTGGCGACCCCGTTCCGTACGCATTAAGCAACGACAGCACCATAAGCGGACTGATATTGGGAATATTCATTCTTGCCCTGCTCTCTGTGTCCGGATCCCTCACATTCATAATGAGGCAGGCAAAGAATTTTTTCTATTTGCCAAGAACTGCGGCAAACATCACGGAGACTACGGGAGAGATAAGGTTCCAGTTGTTCCTTGTAATGCAGACAGCATTGCTCATAGGCATCATATATTATCTTTATTCGCACACAATAGCGCAGCTTGACTATGTTCTCGACTCACAGATACTGGTCATTGCCATCTTCTCGCTTATCACAATCGGATATTTCGTTTTCAGAGGTGTGGCGTACAATGTAGTGAACTGGGTGTTCTTCACAAGAGAGCGAACAGACCAATGGAACAAGACACTTATGTTCCTGACTTCTCTCGAGGGAGTGGCACTCTTCCCAATGGTGGTGGTTCAGGTCTATTTCCGCATCAACATGTCAACCACACTCGTTTATGCCATAGCTGTAATAGTACTGTGCAAAATACTGCTGTTTTACAAGGCTTATGTCATCTTTTTCAGACGAAGACCCCTTTCTTTGCAAATTTTTTTGTACTTTTGTGCCCTTGAAATAGTACCAGTGATGGCTCTTATAGGTGCTTTCACTCTGACAGACAGTTACTTGACGTTAAATATTTAGGATTTTAGAAGATGAAAAAGATTCTGATCTCGCAACCGAAACCGACAAGTGAGAAATCACCGTATTATGACATTGAGAGAGAGTTTGGTGTTCAGTTCGTGTTCCGTCCCTTCTTCAAGGTTGAGGGATTGTCGGCAAAGGAGTTCCGTCAGCAGAAAATAGCTTTACTCGACTTTACCGCAGTGGTTTTCACATCAAGACATGCCATTGACCACTACTTCAGGATGGCAAAGGAAATGCGGATCACTATTCCTGAGGATATGAAGTATTTCTGTATCACAGAGACTGTGGCTCTCTACATCCAGAAATATGTGCAATACAGAAAGAGAAAGGTGTTCTTCGGGACAACAGGAAAGATTGACGACCTGCTGCCTACCATGGTGAAGCACAAAGTGGAGAAGTATCTCGTACCGCTTAGCAGTGTGCATAACGACACCATCAAGAACATGCTCGATGCCAAGAAGCTGCAACATGCGGAATGTGTGATGTACAGAACTGTCAGCAATGATTTCACAGAGGAGGAGAAGGAGGCTTTCGACTTCGACATGCTCATCTTCTCAAGTCCTACAGGTGTCAAGGCTTTGCAGAAAAACTTCCCGGCTTTCAATCAGGGAGATATAAAGATAGGGGCGTTTGGACCGGCTACTGCAAAGGAGGTTATAGACCAGGGACTGCGTCTCGACCTTGAGGCTCCTTCAAAGGAATATCCTTCCATGACAACAGCTCTCAGGGCATACATCGGTGGAAAGATGAAGAAGGCAAAGAAATAGAACCACCGCACTTACAACAGGCATAAGACATTACGGCAACATGGACTTCCGCGCATTTGCATTCAGTAAGAACGAGAGGGTATGCAGAAAGAAAAACGTGGAGACTCTCTTCAAAGGGAAAGAAAGCCGCTCATTGGTTGCTTTTCCTCTCAGAGCCGTGTTTGTTACTGAAGACACAGAATGCAAGGAGGACTGTCCGCAGGCACAGGTGTTGGTGAGCGTGTCAAAGCGAAGACTGCGACATGCCGTTGACCGCAACCGTGCCAAAAGGCTCATAAGAGAGACTTACCGCAAGGCAAGGCATATATTGATTGACGGCAACGTACTGGCAGAGAAACAGAGAATTACCATAGCCTTTCTCTGGATAGACTCCCATCTCTACGACTATAACCACGTAGAGAAAGCAATGGTCAACATCATGCACCGTATAAGGGAGAAAATGCAGGAATGAAGAAAGACGGGGAGGACAGAGACATGGAAAGTAACGGAATTCTTGCCTTCATGCTTGGAAAGGTCAGGACGGCAGCGATATGGACACTCACACTGCCGATAGTCTTCTACAGACGCTGCATCAGTCCCTTCACTCCTCCGTCGTGCCGCTATGTGCCAACATGCTCTGAGTATGCCTTGCAGGCTATCCGTAAACATGGCCCCATTAGGGGCATGTGGCTCGCAGTGAAGAGAATACTGAGATGCCATCCATGGGGAGGGTCAGGCTACGACCCTGTGCCTTGAAGGGTTGTTTAATATTGGAGAATGTTTATAAGAGTTTAATGGTTTAACCATTTCTTCATCAAGCTGGTGCTCCCCTCCTCATGGGAATGTTCCAGTTAAGCGAGAGTAATAGGAGTAGCAACTCGTCAATTCGTCAACTTGTCAACTTTATAATATATATAATAATGAAAAATTTCGTAGAAGAGCTTAAATGGCGTGGCATGCTGGCACAGGTGATGCCAGGCACTGAAGAATACTTGCAGAAGGAGATGGTGACTGCATATCTTGGCACCGACCCTACTGCCGACTCTCTCCATATAGGTCACCTTTGTGGAATAATGATGCTGCGCCATCTGCAGCGTTGCGGTCACAAACCTATCATACTTGTGGGAGGTGCTACAGGAATGATTGGTGACCCATCGGGTAAGAGTCAGGAGAGAAACCTTCTCAACGACGAGACTCTACGCCACAATCAGGAGTGCATCAAAAAGCAGGTGGCTCGTTTCCTCGATTTCGACAGCAAGGAGCCAAACGCTGCCGAGATGGTAAACAACTACGACTGGATGAAGGATTTCACATTCCTCGACTTCGCAAGAGAGGTGGGAAAGCACATCACGGTCAACTATATGATGGCGAAAGAGAGTGTACAGCAGAGACTTAACGGAACAGCACGCGACGGACTCTCATTCACTGAGTTCACATACCAGTTGCTGCAGGGCTACGACTTCCTGTACCTGTACCAGCACAAGGGAGTGAGACTGCAACTTGGCGGCAACGACCAGTGGGGAAACATGACTACAGGTACTGAACTTATACGTCGCACCTTAGGCAACGACACAGAGGCTTTCGCTCTCACATGCCCGCTCATCACCAAGGCTGACGGAAAGAAATTCGGAAAAACAGAGAGTGGTAATGTATGGCTCGACCGCAACCGCACCACACCATACGCTTTCTATCAGTTCTGGCTCAATGTCACTGACGATGATGCAGAGAGATATATAAAGATATTCACGAGCCTTGACAAGGAAACCATCGATGTGCTCATTGAAGAGCACCGTCAGGACCCAGGCAGAAGGACTTTGCAGAAGAGACTTGCCGAGGAGGTAACAACACTTGTTCATGGTGAGGAAGACCTGAGGATGGCACAGGAGGCATCAGGAATCCTTTTCGGAAAGTCAACAAAGGAGAGTCTCTTGAAGCTCGATGAACAGACATTCCTCGATGTCTTCGATGGAGTGCCTCACTACAAGATAGGAAGAGACCAGCTCGGACAGCCTGCCATCGACCTGCTCAACCTTGAGGGAATGGAGATATTCCCAAGCAAGAGCGAGATGAGGAAACTCGTTAAGGGTGGTGGAATAAGTCTCAACAAGGAGAAACTCACAGCTTTCGACTATGTTGTAACAGCCGACGATCTCATTGACGGAAAATATCTGCTGGTGCAGAAAGGCAAGAAGAACTATTTCCTCATCACTGTAATTTAAAGGGAAGTTATAACTCCCTGTTATAGCTCCCCATGAAAAAAGTTGGCAAAAATTTGGTAGTGGAACAAAAAAACACTAACTTTGCACTCCAATAGTGATTGTCCTTTGGTGTAATGGTAGCACAACAGGTTTTGGTTCTGTTTGTAGTGGTTCGAATCCGCTAAGGACAACATAATAACATGGAAAGATTGAAAAATGGAAATGTTTTGCATTCTATTTTTCAATCTTTTTATTTTTACTTCGTCGATTTTCGGCTTCACCTCGGAATAGCTCAAGCAAGCTTGGCATCTCCTCTCGGTTTGCACGAAAATTCAATCTTCAACTTTCAATTTTCAACCTTCAACCTTCAAAGCCTTTTATGGTAACTACCTCCCCTCTCCCTTTGGAGAGGGGTAGGGGGTGAGGCTTTC
>CAMCLD010000054.1 GCA_945875635.1 uncultured Prevotella sp. | reverse complement strand
CATAAATCTACCCTTAATCGTGTATTGGATGATAGTTGCGGATTTTAGGTATAATTAGAAACTCAAGTTTTTTCGCAAAGCTCAAGGAAACTCCTTTGAGCAAGTTTAACTTGCGAAACTTGACTTGGAAACAAAAAAGTTTAAAAAGTTTTTGTGGTATAGTGGAAAAGCTGTATCTTTGCATTTAAACTTATTATCATAGACTACAACCATTATCATAGACTACAACCTAAGTATTATATATATAATAATGTGTAACCTTATGTCGCTATACTAATCATGTCTATAAATTTTAGCAATGTGGCAATCCGGAAAAAGATAGAACTTAAATAAATATGTTTAATTAAAACCAAAACAATTATGAAAAGATTATTACTAACTTTCATGGCAGTGGTGACGGCTATGTTGTCATTTGCCACTACAGAAACATGGGAAAAGGTGACAACCGCACCTGCTTCCTGGGATGGAGACTATCTCATAGTGTATGAGACAGGTAGTGTTGCCTTTGATGGCAGCTTGACGACGTTGGATGCTGCAAACAACACGAAGTCTGTTACCATCACTGACGGGAAGATTGAAACCACTGACTGTGATTTCTATTTTACTGTCAAGGCTGAAGCAGACGGATATTACTCACTGAAAAGCGCAAGTGGCAAATATGTGGGAAATTCGGCATCTTCAAACGGGCTTAAACAATATGATGACTTCTCAAAATTAAATTACAACACTTTTGCTGTAGATGCAAACGGTGATGCTGTCATTACATCAAGTTTCTTCGATGCCAATGGAAAAAAGCTTACCACACAGACTACCATGCGTTATAATAAAGCAAGTGATCAGACGCGTTTCCGCTATTTCACAAAAAATCAGCAAGCCATTCAACTTTATAAGAAAGTTGAAGCTGATGCCAAGAAACTGATATACTTTGACAACCAGTATTCAAATTGGACAAACGTTTATATATACGCATGGAACAGCGTTAGCAATGAGAAAAATGCAGAATGGCCAGGAGAATCGCTTTCTGTAAATGAGACAACAGGTCTCTATGAGTATGAGGTTACCGGCGATTGGGATAAGGTGATATTCAACGGTGGTGATGGTAATCTACAAACAGGCAACTGCCCACTTGAAATAGGCAGAGTCTATGTTTCTTCCGACCCACTGCCAGAGCATGTTTATCTGATGGGTCATGTCACTGTAAACAAAGGAAATCATTGGCTACCAACGTTTGGACTGGAGATGACCAAAAAGGGAACTGGCGTTTATGTTATAGACAATGTTTATGTTGCCGATGATTCTAATGGCTATGGCTATTTCAGCTTCAGCACTGCTTTGGGAACATGGGACGACGTAAATGCAAGTACTCGTTATGGAGCTGAAACTCAGGATAGTGAGATAGGCGTAGGCAGCACACAGAATGTAGTTAAGGGTGATTTGTCATGGAAGATTGCTGAAGGACAGTATAAGTTTACCCTGGACATCCTGAACAACACATTGACGGTGGAGGATGCTACCGCTCCTGTCACATACATTGAAAACCTTGCCAAGGCAGCTGAGATGACTGGTGCTTTCAGCATCACTTCAAATGCCACAGCCGTTGCACAGCAGGGCACAAACCTTTGGATTAAGGACGATTCAGGTTGGATGCTCGTATATGGTTCTACAGGTCAGACATACACTAACGGTGATGTCATCCCTGCAGGCTATGGAGGTACATATTTGGAGTATAGGGGTCTGCCAGAATTGCAGAATCCTACAGGCTTCGTAGCGACAACAAACAATACAGGTGTTGTAAAACCAACTGCTGTGACAGCTGCCAACTTCTCAGAGCAGCCTCTTAACAGCTATGTTGAGCTGATAGGTAAGGTGACACTTGACGCAGGAAAGACACGTAACTATACCCTTACCGATGAATCTGGCTCAGCAGCTATATATACTACATCTTCTAACATCACTGTTACAACAGGTGAGAGCGTTCGCGTGCGTGGCTTCGTTTCTATATATGTAAATGGTGAAACTACTACTTATCAGATTACTCCAGTAGAGTCAGAGGAATATGTTGTACCTACTGTGAACACAGTTTATTTCAACAATACCAATAGCTCATGGGATAAAGTTTATGCTTATGCTTGGGTTGATGGTTCTGAGCCAGAAGATTGCAACGCAGCATGGCCGGGAGTGGAACTTACCGATACAGATGCAGAAGGACAGTATGTATATACTCTCGACACCAAGTTTGACAAGATTATCTTCAACGATGGAGATAATGCGAAGACAGAGGCAGATGCCGTTGATGATGGCAAGGTTTATTCCATGCCGGTTGTTCTTAGCGAGCTGTATATGATAGGTAACCTTCCCAATGTTGGATGGGACCCATCAAATGGCACCGTTAAACTTACAAGAAACAGCGAGGGCAAGTATTATGCAGCTAACGTTACAATATCAAACGAATATGATGGATATGGCTGGTTCTGCATACTCGATAAGTTAGGTGAGAATGCAGACGATTGGACTGTAAACGATGGACATCGCTACGGACCTGCTATAGCCAATACAGAGGTGGTTGCAGGAACAGCTGCCGAAATGGTATTGAGTGATAACTCATGGAAGGCTATAAGTGGCACATACAATGTTACCGTTGACCTCTCGGCTTTGACATTGCTTCTTGAGACTCCTATTGCTGACGGTATCGATAGCGTTAATACCAATGGTGACATGCAGAATGTTGAGTACTACAATGTTCAGGGTATGAAGGTAGAGAAACCTGGTAAGGGACTCTATATAATTCACCGTGACGGAAAGACATTCAAGCAGTATATTCGTTAAGTTGACAAGTTGACAAGTAAACGAGTTGATTGTTAAGTTGACGAGTTGATTGTTAAGTTGTCGAATTAAATAAAAAAACGGGTAAACAAGTTAATGGTAATATTGAGCCATATGCTCAACTTCCTTACAGAACTTGTTTACCCGTTTATTTTTTTTGAATGTTCAAATACCTAAGACCTAAAGACAAGTCCGTTGTCATCGGTATCAACCACTACTGGCATATCCCTTCTGACTTTCTCTGCAAGAAGATTCTTTGACAAGTCGTTGAGGACAAGCCTCTGTATGGCTCTCTTCACAGGACGGGCACCATATTCAGGGTCGTAGCCTTGTGTAGCTATGTAGTCGATGGCGTTGTCCGTAATCCTTAGCTCTACGCCTTGTTCCTTCAGCATGTTCCTTACCCTGTCCATCTGTAGTCTTACAACCTCGGCAATCTCATGCTTGTTGAGTGGCAGGAACATCAGAGTCTCGTCAATCCTGTTGAGGAACTCAGGACGGACGCTTCGTTTCAACAGTTCAAGCACTTTTGCCGTCATGGCTTCCACGTCATATCTGCCTTCACCATTTCTCAATTCCTCGTTTATCATCTGGCTGCCAATGTTGGAAGTCATGATTATGATTGTATTCTTGAAGTTGACGGTTCTGCCCTTGTTGTCGGTAAGACGTCCATCGTCAAGAACCTGCAACAGTATGTTGAACACGTCGGGATGGGCTTTCTCTATCTCGTCGAACAGGACTACGCTGTAAGGCTTTCTCCTTACAGCCTCGGTTAGTTGTCCACCCTCGTCATATCCCACATATCCCGGAGGAGCACCAATGAGCCTTGTCACACTGAACTTTTCCTGATACTCGCTCATGTCGATACGTGTCATCATGGTCTCGTCGTTGAAGAGATAGTCGGCAAGAGCCTTGGCAAGTTCTGTCTTTCCTACACCAGTCGTTCCGAGGAAAAGGAAGGAAGCTATAGGCCTTTTCGGGTCTTGAAGTCCAGCTCTGCTCCTTCTTACTGCATCGCTGACAGCCGCTATGGCAGCATCCTGCCCAATTACCCTCCTGTGCAGTTCATCCTCAAGGTGAAGTAGTTTCTCCCTCTCGCTTTGCATCATTCTGGTTACTGGGATTCCCGTCCATCTGCTCACCACTTCTGCAATGTCGTCGGACGTCACCTCTTCCCTGACAAGCGATTCCGAACCCTGTGCATTCCTCAATTGGTTTTGTATGTTCTTTATGTCATCCTCCAAAGCTATGAGTCTGCTGTATCTTATCTCAGCCACTTTGCCATAGTCGCCTTCGCGTTCGGCTCTTTCAGCTTCTGTCCTCAGTTGCTCAATCTGTTGCTTGTCGTCTTGTATTCTGTTTACAAGTTCCTTCTCGCTTTCCCATTTAGCCCTATACTGCGATTCCTTCTCCTTGAGTTCTGCAATGTCCTTGTCGAGCTGTTCCAATTTGGCTGACGACTCCACGCTCCTGCTCCTCCTCTCTTCGCTGCGTATAGCCTCCCTTTCTATCTCAAGCTGTTTCAGATGCCTTGTTATCTCGTCAAGTTCCTCGGGTACAGAGTCACGCTCCATCCTCAGCTTGGCAGCCGCTTCGTCCATCAGGTCTATCGCCTTGTCGGGAAGGAACCTGTCGCTTATATATCTCTCAGAGAGCTGCACAGCCGCTATGCAGGCATCATCCTGTATTCTCACTTTGTGATGGTTTTCATACCTCTCTTTGAGTCCTCTCAGTATGCTTATAGCCGACATCTCGTCAGGTTCATCCACCATGACGGTCTGGAAACGTCTCTCCAAAGCCTTGTCCTTTTCGAAATACTTCTGGTATTCGTTGAGGGTAGTGGCACCGATTGACCTCATCTCGCCTCTCGCCAGTGCAGGCTTCAGTATGTTGGCCGCATCCATTGCGCCTTCACCACCTCCTGCTCCGACAAGAGTGTGTATCTCGTCGATGAAAAGAATGATGTTGCCATCACTGTCCGTCACCTCCTTTACTACGCTTTTTAGGCGCTCCTCGAACTCACCCTTGTATTTCGCACCAGCAAGGAGTGCACCCATGTCTAAGGAATATAGTTGCTTGTTCTTCAGATTTTCAGGAACATCTCCTCTGACAATACGCTCTGCCAGTCCCTCTACGATGGCTGTCTTTCCTGTTCCCGGTTCTCCTATCAGAATAGGGTTGTTCTTTGTCCTTCTTGAGAGTATTTGCAATACACGCCTTATCTCATCGTCGCGACCAATTACAGGGTCGAGCTTGCCGTTCCTTGCATCATCCACAAGATTGCGGGCATATTTGCCAAGGCTTTGATAGTTGTTGTCAGTATTCTGGCTGTCAACCTTCCTGCCCTGTCTCAGGCTTTCTATCGCACTCCTTACCTCTTTCTCGATACATCCGCAGTCTTTCAGTATTCTTGACGCTGTGCTCTCCACCCTTAACAGGGACAGAAGAAGTGTCTCCACGCCAATGAAGTTATCGCCCATCTGTCTGCAAAGGTTCGTAGCATCCTCCATGACCTTTCCAGTGGCGTTGCCTAAGTAAGGCTGTCCTCCGCTCACCTTTGGCAGATGTGATATGTCGCTGTCGGTCAGCGTGGCAACCTGTGATGCATTTACACCAACCTTGCTGAATATGAATCCTGTAACATCCTTTGCTTTTGCAAGCAGTGCCGCAAGAAGATGTGTGGGCTCAACAGACTGCTGTCCGTTGCGCTGCGCTATGGACACAGCCTCTTGTACTGTCTCCTGCGCCTTGATGGTGAAATTGTCAAATGTCATATACTTACTCCTTTCTTTATGGTTATTATAGTCATTTCCTTAACCCCATCGATTCAAACTCTGTGCCGCCATTACACTTGTTGACAATTTGTCGCATTGATACAGACAATTTGTCATTGCTTGCATTTTTCATGCATACCATTTGTATATTTAGCGGAAAATGCCTAACTTTGTCATGCAAACTACATTATATATATTAGAAGAATGAAGACAAAGGGAATAGCTAAGCTGCTAATGCTGTATATGGCATTCTGTGCACATGCAGCTTTTGGTCAGAACATGGACAGACCATTCGGTTGGGCTTGCTGCTCATCGGAGACAAGTGCCGACGATTATATTGTTAGTGGTGGCAGTGAAAAGGCTGACACAATAGTATTGGTTAGCAATGGACAGGATATGAGAACGGCGTTGTCGAATGCCATAAAGAACCATTCCGTCATAGTACTTGATGGACGGAAAGGTGACTTTATCGTATCGTCTTCTGTTGATGTCAACGAATTGGACAACAGGACACTCATAGGCATTAATGGTGCGACTATACGAACAGCCTTCACTCTCTCTGACGATATCCGAAAGGCTCTTGACAAGGCAAAGGTTCGCGATGCCAGTTCAAAGAGTGGTACGGGTGGAATGCTATGTAATGGAGCCAATGTTAAGGAAGAACGGGAATACCTTACAAGGAAAACCATCATAGAGCTTACGGGCGACACTCTTGAGGCATACAGGAAATCGGGAGTGATAAACATCAAACGCTCCAACAACTGGATAGTAAGGGGATTGCGCCTGTATGGTCCAGGTTCGTGCGATGTCGGTGGTACCGATGTCATGTCGCTATACTCCGCTACTCATGTATGGATAGACCATTGCGAATTCATGAATGGTATGGATGGCAACCTTGACATAACTAATGAAAGCGATTTCGTGACAGTCTCTTTCTGTAAGTTCTCATACGACAGCCTCTCCTACGACCACATGAACTCCAATCTGGTGGGTGGAAGCGACAAGAACATCAAAGACATGGGCAAACTTCATGTTACGTATGCTTACAATATATGGGGTAAGGGATGTATGCAGAGGATGCCTATGGTGAGATATGGTTTCGTGCATGTGCTGAACAACTATTATGACTGTCCAGGAAACATAGGAGGCATCAATCCCCGAATAGGTTCGTATGTACTTGCCGAGGGTAATTATTTTGGCAAGGGAGTGAAAAAGATATTCCGTGACAACAATTCTGTGGCTTATACAATCTGTGACAACTACTATAGCGAGAAGTTCGTCCAACCGGAAGACAAGGGCTCTGTGGCTGTGCCATACAAATATGGCTTCATAGAACCTTCAGACTTGGCAAAGATGTTGAAGGTTGAAGATTGAGGCCCACCCCCAGCCCCTCCCTGAGGAGGGGAGATTGAAGATTGAAAATTGAATGTTGAAGAATTATAAATTGACAAATACCTTTAAATATGAAGATAAGATATATTATTGCAGTGATAGCTCTTGCACTGTTGGGGGGCATTCCAGAGGCAAAGGCTCAAGTTGAAAGACCGAAGTTAGTGGTGGGGCTTGTGATAGACCAAATGAGGTGGGACTATCTATATTATTATGACAGTCAGTACGGAGAGGGAGGTATCAGACGTTTGCTGTCAGAGGGTTTCTCATGCGAGAACAACATGATAAATTATGTTCCTACTGTTACAGCCATCGGGCATACAAGCGTTTATACCGGTACAACACCTGCTCTGCATGGTATAGCAAACAACAATTTCTTTATAGATGGAAAAAAAGTATATTGTTGTACGGACACGACTGTAAGGTCTGTGGGCAGCAATACGAAGAACGGAATGATGTCGCCGCACAGGATGCTTGCTACAACCATTGGAGATGAGTTGAGGATAGCTACCGACTTCAGGTCGAAAGTTATAGGAGTGTCGCTTAAGGACAGAGCAGCCATCTTGCCTGCCGGACATTCTGCCAACGGTGCTTACTGGTGGGACTCTGATGCCCGTTGCTTCGTGAGCAGCACACATTATATGGATGCACTTCCTCAATGGGCGGAGAAATACAACAAGTCAATAAAGTCGTATAAAGGGAATCCATGGAGCGAACCTTCGGGAGTGACACTTGTCATGGACATGGCACTGGCTGCCCTTGAGGGAGAGCAGCTCGGAAAGCATGATGATACAGACATGCTGGCAATAAGTATCTCAACTACTGATGCCATGGGACACCAGTACAGCACACGCTCTCCTGAGATGACTGCCGTATATACTCAGTTGGACAAGGACGTGAAGAGACTGTTGGATGCTCTTGACAAGACGGTAGGAAAAGGTAACTATCTCCTGTTCCTTACTGCCGACCATGCAGCAGCTCACAACTATAACTTCATGAAAGAGCACAAGATACCAGCTGGAGGCTTTGACGGAAAGATTGGCGAGTTGAGAGATTATCTTGCATCGTTGCATCCTGGATGTGGAAACCTCGTGTTGGGCGAGGATGCCTATGAGATTTATTTCGACCATAAGGCAATAGCAGCAGCGGGACTGAAACTGTGTGATGTGAAGCGCGAGGCTACGGAGTGGCTTTGTAAAGACAAGAGAATCCATTTCGTGGTGGATATGCCAAATGCGGCTACTGCTACCATTCCTGCACCTATAAGGGAACAGATAGTAAACGGATGGAATCCCGAGAGAAGTGGTGACCTGCTAATGCTCTTGCGCCCGCAATATTTCGGTGCAGAAGACAGCAAGACATACAAGGGAACAACACACGGTTCCTGGAATCCGTACGATGCGCACATACCGTTGATATTCATGGGATGGCATGTCAAAAGCGGCAGTACCAATACCGTGACTCACATAACGGACATAGCACCTACTGTATGCGCCATGTTGCACATTCAGATGCCTGACGCTTGCATAGGCAAGCCCATAATATTCTGACTACTTACTCCTTAGGTTGTGTACTGCCGATACTTGACAAAATTGATGACACATGCTTTTCAGAACACAAGTCAGAATACCCAAACCACATAGGCTTATAACACCTCACGACAGAATACTGTTTGCAGGTTCGTGCTTTGCAGACAATATAGGCAGACGCTTCGTTGATGAGGGGTTCACAGCAAAAGTCAACCCATACGGAGTGATGTACAATCCGGCATCGGTGATGCATACAGCAAAGAGGGTGTCAGGAGAATTCAGTGCAGATGTTGCTGTGTTCACACTTGGCACTAACCATGTATATATACTTAACTCCACGGGCGAGATAGTAGATAACTGCATGAAAAGACCGCAGTCGATGTTCACTGAACGGGAACTGAGTGTTGAAGAATGCACTGGTTTCCTTCACGAGGCAGCATCTGCCGTCAGAGTAAACAATCCAGATGCACATGTGATTGTTACAGTCAGTCCCATACGCTATGCTAAATATGGCTTTCATGGGAGTCAGCTGTCTAAGGCTGTACTGCTTCTTGCAGCAGAGAGGTTTGTCAAGGAGGACTCCATGGCAGATTATTTCCCGGCATACGAGATTGTCAATGATGAACTGCGTGACTACCGGTTCTACAAGTCCGATATGCTGCATCCATCAGAGCAGACGGTGGATTATATATGGGAATGTCTTCTTGATTATTTCCTTAGTGATGAGGCAAGGAACTTTGTAAGGGAATGGCAACCCATCAAGGCGGCACTAAACCATAAGCCTTTCAATCCTGAATCAGAGGAGTATAAGGCTTTCGTTGAGACGACAGAAGACAAGCTGCGTATGTTCCGTAAGAAATGGGGGAAGGAAGCCTCTCCACAACCCCAAATAGAAGGAAGCCTCTCCCCAACCCTCCCCTGGGGGAGGGAGCACCAGGCTCATAGGAAAAGTTGAAGGTTGAAATCCAATGTTCAATAATAAGCTCAAGTTTCGGAAGTAGTAAAAAAAGGAGATAAAAGAAGATAAAAGATAAATGGAGATAAATGACATATGTTTAAGCCAGGCTTTTACTATTGCCTTTTAACTTCCTAAGCGACCAAAGGGAGCGATAACTTCTCATAACTCCTTGTAACTCCTAAAGTTGAGCACATGCGAAACTTAAATTAATAATTGATAATATGAGAAAAACTATTCTAACAGCCGCTTTCGTAGCGCTGACAGCTGTGACTGCCATGGCAGTGCCAGCAAAGAAGGGATGGCGTACAGTTACTCAACCCGATGGCACCACGATAACACTTCAGCTCGTGGGCGATGAGTTCCGAAATTATTTTGTCACATCCGACAATGTGCCTGTCATGGCATTGGAAGGCGGTAGATACTGTTATGCCACGTTTACCAACGGAAAGGCAATAGCAACATCTACACTCGCTCATGAGGCAGCTCACAGAGATGTTGCAGAACAAAGGATTGCATCGGAGGCTATCAACTCTCTCAGCATTGAAAGTGAGACCATACAGGCTGTGAGAAAGGCTGTCAATTCAAGAAGGGCGGCTAAGGTTAAGAAAGCAGAGTTCACAGGCGAGAAGAAAGGTATAGTGATACTTGCCAAGTTCAGCGACAACGAGTTCTCGGAAGGGGACGACATGGCACTTTACTCTATCGGTTCCATGCTTAATACAGAAGGCTATAATCAGAACAAGGCTCCAGGCAGCGTGCATGACTATTTCTACGACATGAGTCGTGGTATGTTCAATCTTAAATTCGATGTATATGGTCCGGTGACACTCTCTAACAGTTGTACATATTATGGTGGTTCTTCACAGAATGACGGTCTGCGCCATGCCGGTGATTTTGCATCAGAAGCCGTGAATCTTGCCGACCAAAACTATGACATTGACTGGACACAGTATGACTGGGATGGAGACGGAGAGGTTGACCAAGTGTTTATTTTCTTTGCCGGATATGGTCAGGCAACAGGTGGAGATGTGGGAACGATATGGCCACATGAATCAACACTTACTGAGATGTATGAGTATGGTTATGGTGGTGTGGGAGCCATCACACTTGATAATGTAACTATTGACACTTATGCATGTGCCAATGAACTGTATGGAAGTAGTGGGACTACCAAGATGGGAATCGGCACCTTCTGTCATGAGTTCTCACACTGCATGGGACTGCCAGATGCTTACGACACCAACTATGGTGGCAATTATGGCATGGACGAATGGGATCTCATGGATTCAGGAACATACAATGGTCCTTACGGAAGAGGATGGTGTCCTGCCGCATGGACATCCTATGAGAGATGGTATGCCGGATGGCTTGAACCTGTGGAACTGAGACCTAACACAGAGGTGACTGGTATGAAGGGACTTACAGAGGATGATAGCGAGACATTCGTCATCTATAACGATAACAACAAAAATGAGTATTACCTTCTTGAGAACCGCAAACAGTATAGCTGGGATAAATACGTGCCAAATACGGGACTCCTTGTAATCCATGTAGATTATGACGAGACTCTCTTCAACAACAATATCGTAAACACTACAGGTACGATATACATCTCTCCAACTGTTTACATAAGGAACAGCCATGAGAGAATGACACCCGTACGGAACAGCAGTTACACTTCTGCTTACTATGACACATTCCCAATCATCGATGGAGCGTCAGTCACAGACAGTCTTACAGACAATTCAAATCCTAAGGCATCGACATGGAACATCAACGTCAGTGGCAGAAGACTCATGAGCAAGCCTATATACAATATAAAAAAGGCTAACAATGGTGACATTTCTTTCTCTTTCATGCCAGGTGCTACAGATGCCATCTCATCTGTTGAGAGTAATGACGCTACGGAAAGAGAGGAATATTATACCATCAATGGCATCAGGATGGCTACTGTTGACAACGGCAACATGCCTTCACTGCCAAAAGGCATGTATATAGTCAGGAAGGCAGGAGAAAGCAAAGTAAAAGTGTTAAAATAACTATGCTTATGAAATCCTTTTTTCTATTATCTCTTTTGACGAGCAGTGCCTTGACCATACAGGCACAAATAACTGAAACCGCTACCGATGCCGTGAAGAACATGGGATTGGGTTGGAACCTTGGCAATACTCTCGATGCCAACGTTGGTAATGGTACCGACTTTGAAGCAGCAAGCTACTGGGGTCAGCAGGGTGTAGATTCTGAAACTTGCTGGGGACAGAACACCACTACACCAGAGCTTATTTCAATGATGAAGAATGCAGGCTTTGGCTCTATTCGCGTTCCTGTTACTTGGTACAACCACATGGATAAGGACGGTAACGTTGATAAGGCATGGATGGCACGTGTTCACGAGGTTGTCGATTATGTCATAGACAATGGCTTGTATTGCGTACTGAACGTACATCACGATACTGGTGCAGGTAGTTCTGGTTTCAAACATTGGATTCAGGCTTCCGAGGATAACTATACCCAGAATCGTGCCCGTTTCGAGAAGCTCTGGCAACAGATAGCCGAGGAGTTCAAGAACTATGGCAAGGAGCTTGTCTTTGAAGGTTACAACGAGATGCTCGACCCCCTCAGTTCATGGTGCTTCGCATCGTATGCAGCAAGTGGTCAATATGATGCTATTGTCGCTACTTCAGCCTACAATGCTATCAACAGCTATGCACAGAGCTTTGTGAATGCAGTACGTGCCACTGGTGGCAACAATGAGTCACGCAACCTTATTGTAAACACTTATGCAGCAGCTAATGGCTTTGGTAGTTGGAATGCCCATCTACTTGATCCACTCACTAAACTGAATATGCCAGATGACAAGACAGCTGACCACATAATATTCGAGGTTCATGCATATCCAGAAATTGTCTCCAATGGCAATCCTATTTCAACGACATTGATGAAGAAGAATGTGGATAATATGATAGCCATCGTCAAAGACAATCTTGTCTCTATGGGTGGTCCTGTCATCATTGGCGAATGGGGAACAAGCAATGTAGATAAATCAGGTGCGACAGATTATGACCTCCATAAGACAGAACTCTTCCAGTTTGTTGATTATTTCATTCAGCAGACAAAAGCTGAAGGTATCGGCACATTCTATTGGATGGGGTTGACAGATGGCTTCTACCGTTCTGTTCCTGCTTTCAACCAGGCTGACCTCGCAGAACGGATGGCAAAGGCTTATCATGGCAGCAGTTTTGAGGGTGAATATCCTGGTTTCTCGGCAAGCGAGGAAGTCGTTGCTTTCGAAGGCAGCAAGAGGATTGGTTGGGGCAATCCTGTTACCATCAATGCTTCTTTGTTTGAAAACTTTGACGAGAACTCAACACTTACCATCTCTTTTACTCAAGATGCGGATGCTGAAGATGATATTCAGTTCTTTTATGGAGACTGGTCGGATAAACTATACTTTATATATGAAGGCAAGAGCTATTTTGCCGACTTCCAGCCAAGTCAGTTCCTTGGTTCTAATGCTGGTTCCAGTCACGTTATTCCTTTCTCTTTCAGCGCTGAGACATGTGCGAACTTCAAGAAGGTGGGTATGTTGATGCAGGGTAATGGAATAACGATTAAGAAGGTCGTTCTCTCTTCTTCAACGTCAGGCATCGAGCAATTAGTTGTTTCCGAGGATAACGATGTTATCTACAACACCCTTGGTGTAAGGGTAAAGGAAATGAAGTCCGGAAACATCTATATCAAGAATGGGAAGAAGATAATAGCACAATAAAATGCAGTAGGATATGCGATTGCCATGAAGTATCAACAGTCATAGCAATGCATTGCAAAAGTCATAGTAATGAATAGCAAAAGTCATGGTAGTGAATTACAAAAGTCATAGTAATGCCTTGAGTGAGTTATAGCAAAGCTTTGCATAAGACATCGCAAAGCTTTGCATGGGGCATCGCAAAGCTTTGCATGAGACATAGCAATGCTTTGCATGAAAAATAACATATAAGATAGTTGATATTGATTGAACTGTACGTTAAATAAAAGTAGGAGATATACGCCTGTTATTAGCGTGTATCTCCTACATTTTTTTACTGGTTCAAGTTACGCATGTATCCGACATGCTGTCAGTTGACAATTTGAAGAGTTGACAAGTTTACAAGTTATTAGTATTTCTGGCTGTTGTCATACTCAAGCAATAAGAGTAGCAACTCGTCAACTCGTCAACTTGTCAACTAAAACAATATTTGCTTACTTCACAACAATCTTTTTGCCCTTTGTGATAATGACACCCTTGGCATTTGAGTTAACCCTCATACCAGCGATGTTGTATCTTGGAGCATTGTCGTCAACGTCAGATGTAACAATCTCAGTGATGGAATTTGCTACAGTAGCTACAGTAGCTTCTCCAAGACCGCCCATCTCGTTTGCTGCGCGCACTGTCCAAGTGGCTGTAGCGTCATCAA
>CAMCLD010000053.1 GCA_945875635.1 uncultured Prevotella sp. | reverse complement strand
GTATCGCTCTTACCGATACATTCGTAAAGGTTGTATCTTGGTATGACAACGAGATTGGCTACTCTAACAAGGTGCTCGAGCTCATCGCCCACATGAAGAAGGTTAACGGTTAATCGTTATTTTCATTCATAAAACTACAAGGCATGTCTTAATGGGCATGCCTTTTTTGATGCATTTCTTTGTAATGTTGTAGGAAAATCGTAACTTTGTGCTCATAAATTGTAATAATGAAAGTCATATTGTCATTAGGAAGTAATGTCCATCAAGACAGCAATATTGGGAAAGCACGGAAAATGCTGGAATGTCTGTTTCACGACATCCGTTTTTCAGACTCTATATGGACTCAACCTATTGGCTTGGACTCCGATTTGTTCCTGAACTGCTTGGCGGTAGCCCATACAGACAAACCATTAGAAACAATAAGGAAGGAGATGAAGCGGATAGAAATGGAACTTGGAGATTCAAGCCATATCCATGGAGTAGTTAACATCGATGTGGATATTCTGCAATATGGAGACTACAGATATAAACATTCTGACTGGCAACGTGATTATGTAAAAAGTCTGATGTGCCAGTTGGAAAAAACATAATATACATTTTCGATATGAGGTATTTAAAGATTGTGACACTATTGCTGATTATAAGCCAGCAGATTTCTGCGCAGAAGTTTGACGACTTTTTTGCAGACAGTACATTGAGACTGGATTATATTTTCTCAGGAAACAAACAAGCCCAGAACATATCGCTCAGCCAGATGTACAGACTGCCGCGATGGTATGGAAAGAAGCAGAGACTGGCTGATGTTCCCGTTGAAGGCAACGGGCAGGTGATAGTGCGCAGTCACAAAACGGGAAAAGTAATATACAGGAACTCATTCTCTACACTTTTTCAGGAATGGCTTTCCTATCCAGAAGCAGGTGGAGTGGAGCGGTCATTCGAGAATGTTTTCCTCGTGCCCTTTCCTAAAGATACTGTGGATATAACAGTGCAGTTGCACAATAACAGGCGTGAGGTGATGGTATCATATACACATGTCATGACTCCAGAAGACATACTTGTGCGGCGTATAGGAGAGAAAAGAGTGACACCTTATGAAACTCTCCATGCAGCAAAGGACACTGCAAGATGCATACACATAGCTTTCCTTGCAGAGGGATACATGGCAAATGAGATGGATATTTTCATGGCAGATGCCCGTACAGCCATGGATGCGCTGTTTGAGCATGAGCCTTTCAAGTCATGCAAAGAACGTTTCAATATTGTGGCAGTGAAAGCTGAGTCGGAGGAAAGCGGCACATCAATGCCTGGCAAGGGTGTGTGGAAGGACACTCCGCTCCATTCCCATTTCGATACGTTCTATTCACCGCGATACCTGACGACGCTCCACCTCAGCGATATGCACGATATGCTTGCCGGCACCCCCTATGAACATATAATAGTGCTGGTCAATACAGATAATTATGGTGGTGGCGGCATTCTCAATTCCTATAATCTGTCGATGACGCACCATCCCCTTTACAGACCTGTTGTTGTGCATGAGTTTGGTCATTCCTTTGCTGGATTGGCAGACGAGTATGCCTACGAGGAGGAGGAAGTACCAATGTATCCACATGATGTGGAGCCATGGGAGAGGAATATCACCACGCTGGTGGATTTCAACGGCAAATGGGAGACGATGCTTCAAAAGGACACACCCGTTCCAACGTCTATCTCGGACGAGAAATATAATATAGGTGTCTATGAGGGAGCGGGATACAACACCAAGGGCGTTTACAGAGGGAGCCGTAACTGCCGTATGAGAACCAATGAATATCCTGAATTCTGTAAGGTCTGCGAGAAGTCATTACAGGATGTAATAGATTTTTACACTGTTGAAGCGAAGTGAGATTATTGCTTACCATAATAGTAATGTCCTTGTCAATGGCAGCCCCTGCCCAGAAACATGAGGATACAGAGCGGCTCGGTATGGCATTGGAGTATTTCACGGCTGGTAAATACCATGAGTCATTGCTGCTCTTCCAGAAGCTTGACAAGAGTTATAGGCTTAACGACAGGTTCAAGGCTTATATCGGACTATGCTATTATCATGAATGGGATTTCAAGAAAGCTGCTGAGTATCTTGACAAGGCATTGCCCAATCTGTCTGCTCTCTCTCCGCAGGAAAGGAATGTTTATTACTATGCTGATGCGGAGAGTCATTTCAATATGGGCGATTATGAAAATGCCATACCCCTTTACGAGGAATCGCTTGTGTTGTGCAAGCCAGCCGAGAGAGCCGATGCTCTTTACAGACTTGGCTTCTGCTATATGTTCAGGGAAGACTGGGGGGCAGCCCATGAATATTTCTCTTCCTCCCTTGCCTATTATGAATCTTATCGCAATGTGCCCGACATTGAGGCAAGGCGCAAGCAGATAATCCACATGGTGGATGGCTGTGAGAAAGAAATTGAAAAGACAAAACGTGAAAAGTAACGGCTGCCATTTAACCGGCTTGTCTTGTTTTCAGCCTTTCATGCTCGAGTCTATGAAACACAGCGGCATAAGGTCTTTCACGCTTTTTATTACATAGACTCCATTGTTCCCATACAGCAGAATCCTAAGCGGTTTCTTGTATCTGTCCTCCATCTCCAACATCACCTGGCGGCAAGAGCCGCATGGAGTGACCGGCTCGTCAAGAATGCCATTGTCATTGCGTGCAGCAATGGCGATAGTGTCGGGAAACAGTTCTGGATTGTTTGCCTGTGCAGTAAATATGGCAGTGCGTTCCGCACAGAGGGTGACGGGAAACGCTGCATTCTCCTGATTGGCTCCAATTACAATAGAACCATCTTCAAGTCTCAGAGCTGCACCTACATAGAAATGACTGTATTTGGCGTAAGAATTCTTTGTGGCTTTTACTGCCTCTTCAACAAGCTTTCTGTCAGCGTCTTCAAGCTCATCCATCTGCATGACCTCTACACGGATGTTTATGTTGATTGTCTTCATGGCTGAAAATATTTTTAGGTTTTCAAATGCTCAGTTTCGGAAGTTCCGGATTATTACTATTCTAGTCCTTCACCGGCATATTCATAGGCTCCCATGTCAGGACTGTCGTCTCGTCTGCGTCCAAGACGGTCGTTGTCACTGTATCCGTTCTCAAGTTTTACTCCCGCATTGACAGCCTTTGATACGGAATCAAGTTGGAAGTCATATTTCTGGTTGTCAATATCTACAAGCTTGAAATTCTTCCATCCACCGCTGATTGTGTCCTTCACATCCTCCCAGATAATGTTTGTAAGAAGTTCGTTGCTTGTAGAGTCCGCTGGAGTCCTTAGCAGGCAATGGTCGAATCGGTACTGAGCGGTCACGTCGTCTTTGAAATCGCCCATTATCACGTCGTCGGCATATCCTGTCACGATGGAATTATATACGTCAAACTGATATAGAGGATAGTCGGTTCCATCCTTGTAGTTGGTGAATCTTAGTGCCACACCTCTTGTGACATCGAATGGATAGAACTGTGCTATAGTGCAATGCCTGAGCATTGCCCCACCTCCATAGAATGCGGCACAATCGTACAGAGTATTTGTTATCTGTGTGTTGAATATGTCGATTATACAGTTTGTTGACAGCAGCCCATAACCCTGACAGTTGTGTATCACACTATTGTAAATGTACAGTTTCATCTTGTCGATGGCAGAAGAGTCACAGACGACACCATCGTAAGTACTATGAATGTCAGTGTAGTTTATGATGTTGTCGTACGATGATGTATGGAAATGAATGCCTTTCCATTGCCCTGACACCCTGTCGTATGGAAGATAGTCGAACATGTTGTCTATTCGGTCGCCCCTGAGGACAACATTCTTTTCAGCTGTTCCTTTGGTGACAAGAGTTCCGTACACATCAATGCCTGCACTGTTTTTGAAATAGAGGGTAGTGCCTGCTTCGATAGTAAGGACAGCTCCACTGTCAACCCTTATTCCTCCGTCTATTATCACAGGCTTGGTAGATGATATTGTCGTGTCCCTGCTTATAGTCATGTTGCTTTTCATTATGGCATCCCATGTGAAAGCATTGAGGTTTATTTTCTGTTCCACTCCACTTTCAAGTGTGAACACCAAATTGTCCTCTATGAGAGTAGGCTCATCTTTCATGTTTGCAGGTGAAGTGAGCTCCACAAACACACGGATGGAATCCTTGTTGCGAATCTCAACGTCGTTGACCTTGTAGCCTTCTGAGGCTCCAAGGTATGTGCCATCCACGTTAACGCGAAAACCAGTCTGGTTGCCTTTCTCAAGCCTCACGTTGGAACATCTGATGCCATCTCCCGACTTGTTATATACCCAGATGGTCTTCGTAGCGGTAGGTACTTTGGAGAAGACAGTGTCAAGTGATACTGTATCTGTTGAGAACGTGAGTATGTTGTTGCGTGATGTTGTGAACGAGTCATCGTCAGAACATGAGACAAAAGCCATTCCCAAACATGTGAGGATGGCAAATAGGCATGAAAAGAAGCCCTTCCTTATTGAAGATGTCGTTATATGGTTCATATTAGTAATAACGTTTTTTTCTTTCTAATATTGCGCCACCGTCATCAAAAATAAGAAAGGGCTCTTGCATGTAGCTGTGCTTATATGCCGCCAACAAGACTTGAAATGATTATTACACGCAACAGTCAGAAGCCAAAGCCTCGATGGGAAGTGCTTCCTTGTATTTGCTTATCCATGTGTTGAAACCGGAAATGTCATTCTCATCAGGAACAATGACCTCTCCCTTGTTGCCTGCAAAAACTTTTTCCTCAAGGAATGAGGCAAGTGGCATTCTGTCATCCCTTTCCATGAATGCAGCGAGCAAGGCAATGCCCCATGCTCCGCCCTCACCGGCTGTGTCCATTACATAAATAGGTGACTGGAGGGCAGCGGCAAGGATTCTCTGTCCCACGCCTTTAGTCTTGAACAGTCCTCCGTGAGCTGTTATCCTGTCCACTTTAATATGCTCGTCATGAAACAGTATGTCGTTTCCGATTTTCAATACTCCCACGGATGAGTATAGATGTGAGCGCATGAAATTAGCAAGGTTAAATGTCGAGGATGCACTGCGGACAAACAGTGGTCTTCCATTCTCGATGTCTGCAACGGGTTCTCCTGATATGTAGTTGTAAGACAGCAGACCTCCGCAGTCGGTGTCTCCTGTCAGCGAGTGGTTGAACAACGAAGTGTAAATGTCATTCATTTCTGCTTTCCCACCCATAAGCTGAAGGAATTCAGAGAACAAGCCTATCCATGCGTTTATGTCAGAGGTACAGTTGTTACAATGAACCATTGCAACAGGACTACCGTCAGGTGTCGTTACCATGTCAATGACTTTATATGGTCTTGACAGTTCCTTTTCCAATACTATCATGGAGAAAGACGATGTTCCTGCGGAAACGTTGCCTGTGCGTTGTCTCACTGCGTTGGTGGCAACCATGCCTGTGCCTGCATCGCCTTCGGGTGGGCACAAAGGTATTCCTGGTTGCAGGTTGCCTGATTCGTCAAGTAAGGCAGCACCCTCTATTGTCAGTGTGCCTGCTTGTTCCCCAGCCTCAAGAATAGATGGAAGTATGTCTTTCAGATTCCATCCTAACTGCTCGTTGCAGACAAGGCTGTCAAATTTCCTTATCATTTCCGCATTGTATTCCTTAGTGCAGGAATCAACAGGTATCATTCCTGATGCATCACCAATGCCGAGAACTTTCCTGCCTGTGAGTCTCCAGTGTACGTATCCAGCAAGTGTCGTGAGAAAAGAAATGGAGTTCACATGGGGTTCCTTGTCAAGGATAGCCTGATAAAGGTGAGAGATACTCCACCTCAGCGGTATGTTGAAAGAGAAAAGTTCAGATAATTTTATTGCTGCCTCACCCGTATTTGTGTTTCGCCATGTCCTGAAAGGTGTCAGTAGGGTGCCGTTGCTGTCGAAAGGCATATATCCATGCATCATGGCACTGACGCCTATTGCTGAAAGATTCTTTATCTCTACTCCATACATGCTCCTCACATTGTCACGAAGTGATGAATAACAATCTTTCAGACCGTTCCAAATATCGTCGAGGCTATATGTCCACAATCCATTCTCCAGTCTGTTCTCCCATGTATGGCTGCCTTGGGCCAAAGGGTTGTAATTCTGGTCGATAAGGACGGCCTTTATGCGCGTGGATCCGAATTCTATGCCGAGAACCGCCTTGCCTTCTGTAATGGTTTCCTTTGCATTCATAATTCACAATTTTGTCACATGAGAGCTTTGTTCAGCATGTAATATACCTCATTCATGCGCAGTTCTTTCTTGAAATCACTGATAGTTGTATTTTCATTTATATGTACCATCTCTATGCCTGCTATTTCCGCATAGTCTTCCCAGTATTCTGCTGTGAGATGGTATGAGAAGCATGAGTGGTGAGTACCACCGGCAAGAATCCATGCTGTTGCTCCGGTCTTGAAGTCGGGCATTGGAATCCACAATGCAGATGCTACCGGTAGTTTTGGCAGAGGTTTCGGCTCGATGCATTTAACGTCATTGACAATCATTCTGAAACGGTTGCCCAAGTCTATAACGGTGGCTGTGCATCCATTGCCAGGTTTGGATGTGAAAACGAGTCTTGCAGTCTGACTCTTGCGTATTCCAATACCGAGGAAATGGACCTCCAGTCGTGGACGGTTTGCTGAGATGAGGGGACAAACCTCAAGCATGTGTGCCTGTAGTATTGAACTGTTGTCTCCATCGAAGTTCAACGTATAGTCTTCAAGGAAGGAACAGCCAGCTCCAAGGCTCATCATCCACGTCGTGCGGTATAGTGCTGCCGATTTCCAGTCGCCCTCTGCTCCGAAGCCATATCCTTCTGCCATTAGTCGCTGTGAAGCAAGACCCGGTATCTGGTCAAAGAAACATCCGTCGGTCTGACCAAGGTCGTCAAAGTTGGTAGTGAAGCCCTTGGCTCCTTTGTCTTTTAGAATCGCCCTCAATGCCAGCTCTGCTTTGGCTGAGTTCCATATCTTTTCGTAAGCCTCAGAACTTTTGTTCTCGAGTGATTTGTCGTGGTCATATTCTTTGAAATACACATCTACGAGAGCATCGACATCTTCGTCTTTGACTCTTGACTGATAATCCATGAGTTCGCTTACAGGACAATAGTCAACATGGTAACCCATACGCTGTTCTGCTTCAACCTTGTCACCGTCTGTCACTGCTACGTTGTTCATCTGGTCGCCAAAGCGCAAAATAACCATGTCTTGTGAGTCTGCCCATGCAGCGCACACTCTCATCCATACAGATATTTTATGCTGGGTGTCGGAATCCTTCCAGTAACCGGTAACGACCTTACGGCGTAGTCTCATTCTTGTGCAAATATGTCCGAACTCTCTGTCTCCATGAGCTGACTGGTTAAGGTTCATGAAATCCATGTCCATAGTATCCCATGGTATTTCCCGGTTGTATTGTGTGTGCAGATGAAGCAGTGGCTTTCTCAGCTGTTGAAGTCCATGAATCCACATCTTTGCGGGTGAGAAAGTATGCATCCATGTTATAATTCCCACGCACTTGTCATAATTGTTGGCTGCCCTCATGACGTTCTCAACCTCTTTCGATGAGTTTGCAGTACCTTTGTATATGACTTTTATGGGAAGGTTTCCACTTGCGTTCAAGCCTTCTACCATTTCCACACTATGTGCGTCAACTGTCTTGACAGCGTCTCCTCCGTATAGGAGCTGTGCTCCCGTAACGAACCAAATTTCAAATTCTTTATACATGTTGTTATTTTATTTATTCTTTCTGTCCATAATAAGCCTTGGGACCATGCTTCCTGCTGAAATGCTTTTCCACAAGAAGAGGATTCATGGTAAGCGATGGATTTATGCTATATGCGATATATGCCATCTTTGCCACTTGTTCCATTACCACCGAGTTGTGTACAGCCTCGCTTGCATCCTTACCCCATGAGAAAGGACCGTGATTCTTGACAAGAACCCCAGGCGTGTGTACAGGATTGATGTTCTTGAATCTTCTTACTATGACGTTTCCCGTCTCCTGTTCGTAGTTACCGTTTACCTCACCCTCGTTCATGTCTTCAGTGCATGGTATGGCATCATGGAAATAGTCGGCATGTGTGGTTCCGATGTTTGGAATATCCTTTCCTGCCTGTGCCCATGCTGTCGCATATGTAGAATGGGTGTGTACGACACCACCAACCTCTGGGAATGCCCTGTATATTGCGAGGTGGGTGGGGGTGTCGCTGGAAGGACGGAGGTATCCTTCTATTATGTTTCCTTCAAGATCTACAACGACCATGTCCTCTGCTTTCATGGTGTCATACGACACACCGCTTGGTTTAATAACTACATATCCGCTCTCTCTGTCTATGGCGGAAACGTTGCCCCATGTGAAAAGCACGAGACCATGTCTGACAAGGTCTAAGTTGGCAACCAATACTTTTTCTTTTAATTCTTCAAGCATTGTATTTTGATATTGAAAATTGAAAAATATAACTAATTCTTGCTTATTCTGTCCACTAAACGATGCTGGCATCAGACACTTTAAATAACCGGAATTTCATAGTCTTCCTGTAGGCACTGTCGTTGAATCTGTATAGAATTGCACCGCGCTTTGAACTCGTTTTGTCCATATGGTCAGTTTTTTCAATATAGTCCATCTCTGCCACTTTCTTTCTGAAGTTCCTTTTATCCAAAGGTTCACCATAAATGGCTTCGTATAGACTCTGCAATTGGGTGAGAGTGAAATACTCCGGTAGCAGATTGAAACTTATTGGTATGTGCGAGGCTTTTCCCTTCATTGTTTCCAGTGCCCTTGCTACCATGGCGTTATGGTCGAAGATAAGGTCGGGTATGTCACTCATCTTTATCCAGCAAGCATTGTGAACTTGCAACTGCTCGCTATCATAATCCCTGATGTTTAGCAGGGCGTAATAGGCAATGGACACTACACGCTCACCTGGGTCTCTTTCAACTTCGCCAAAAGCTCCAACCTGTTCCATGTATATCTTACTCAATCCGGTAAGGTCGCTAAGGACACGTTTGGCTGCTTCGTCCGTACTCTCACCAGCATTTACAAATCCGCCCATGAGAGACCATTCGCCCAATGCCGGCTGGAAGTTGCGCTTCTGCAACAACAGGTGAAGCTCGCCCTTGTCAAAGCCAAAGATTATACAGTCAACGGCTACATGGAATTTAGGATATATGGAATAGAAGTCACTCATAATGTACGATTACCAGAAATACCAATAGAATACTGCAGTTATTCCCAATATGATGATACTGTGGATAACATCCCATTTGTTCCAGGTCTCTCTCGTCATTCTTTTCTGCTCCAATGTGGCAGTACCGAATACCAGTCCCTGTATCTTGCTGTCGTCCGGAGACTTTGTGAACAGGCTGACGAGAATGACAACCAAGATACACAAGAGGAACATCCATCCGCAGAAGAAAAGCCAGTTCATGTCGAAGAAGAGATATTTAAACATGTTCTCATGACAGTCAACGATGTTGCTGTAATAAACTTTTGCACCAAGGCGAGTCAGTCCAATAACCATACCGGCAAGAAGTCCCCACATGCCCCCTATAGGCGTGGCACGTTTCCAGCATATACCAATAAGGAATGCTGCCGCTATGCCTGGTGCCAGTACGGACTGCACATCCTGAAGATAGGTATATAGCACATCTCCAACCGACCTCATTATAGGAATCCATAGTATGCCGAGTACGACAATGACAACCGTGGCTGTCTGCCCTATGGTAACAAGCCTCTTTTCCGAAGTGTCAGGCTTGAAACGCTTGTAGAAATCTATTGTGAACAGCATAGCGGAGGAGTTGAAAAGCGATGCCAGCGAACTCATTAGCGCAGCAAGGATTCCGCAAACTACAAGTCCTTTCATTCCGGCTGGAAGCAGTTTTGCAACAAGAGTAGGGAAGGCTGCATCAGCATTCGGTGTACCATTTGCAAGCAATGGCAGGTAGCCTCCATCTCCAAGATATTTCTGATGCAGTGCGAAAGCTATCATGCCGGGGATTAAGAACAGGAAAACAGGCAATAGCTTCAGATATGCTCCGAATATGGTGCCTCTGCGTGCCTCACGCTGGTTCTTGCCCGATAGCACCCTCTGTACTATGAACTGGTCAGTACACCAATACCAGAATCCTATGATGGCAGAACCTACCAATGCACCAACCCACGGGAAGTTGGGGTCGTTGTTGTTGCGGATGAGACTGGTCATGTTGTCTCCATAGTCGTTGACGGTCACAGCTCCGCATATTCTCATCATCTCGTCCCATCCGCCAAGTTCGCGCAAGCCAAGTACCAGAATGACCAATGAGCCGAGAAGGAGTATAGGTGTCTGGAGTACTGATGTGTATAGCACAGATTTCATGCCTCCGAATATGGTATAAAGGGCTGTTATTAACACCAGACCTATAGCTGCAATCCAGAAGAAGTCTATTCCCCATAGCTCTTTAATTCCGAATACCTGCTGGAAGACAAGTCCTCCGGCATATACGGTGACAGCCACTTTTGTCAGAACGTAGCTGATAAGTGATATGACAGACAGGATAGTGCGGCTTTCCTTGTTGTAGCGTCTTTCAAGGAACTCGGGCATGGTATATACCATGGACCTTGAATAGAAAGGAACGAACACCCATCCGAGGATAAGTATCATCCAACCTTGTATCTCCCAGTGAGCCATAGCCATTCCGCTTGACGCACCTGCACCGGCAAGACCTATGAGATGCTCACTTCCTATGTTTGATGCGAATATAGATGCTCCGATGGCAATCCATGTCGCATCCCTGCCGCCAAGAAAGTAGTCGGCAGAGTCGTTCTGTTTTTGTCTTACAACCCATAAGATAATTCCAATCAATGCCATGAAGAAGATGACAATGACAATCCAGTCTAATAATTCCATATTGATTTGTTTTTTCTATTTTGTTGAGAATTTATATACAAGGTGGCTGTAATACTTGTCGCCTGGCTTCAGGGATGCTGAAGGCCAATGAGGCTTGTTAGGTGTGTCTGGATACTTCTGGCTTTCCAGGCAAACGGACACATGTTTGGGATATTTCACCCCATGCTTGCATGATATTCCCGTGCCTTGGAAATTGCCACTGTAAACCTGTAGTCCCGGCTCATTGGTGAATACTTCAAGCATGATGCCAGTCTTGGGTGAGTAAAGGCTGGCACATACTTCCTTGTCGTTTCCTTTACCATTGCGGTATGTGTTTAGACACCAATTGTGGTCATATCCGCTGGCATTCTTTATTTGAAGGTAAGTAGTGTCATTGATAGTCTCTTTCAAGGCATGGGGCTTGCGGAAGTCCATCGGCGTGCCATCGACAGGAAGGATTTCTCCTGTCGTCATGTATGTGGAGTCGGAAGGAGTGAAATGGTTGGCATTGATATATAACACCATGTCTGTGCCTTCCTTGTCAGGCTCACCGTTGAGGTTGAAATAGCAATGGTTGGTCATGTTTATGACAGTCTCCTTGTCTGTGACGGCCTCGAACACAATGTCAAGAGAATTGTCGGAAGTGAGTGTGTATGTAGCTTTGGCTTTAACATTGCCCGGAAAGCCATTATCACCGTCGGGTGAGTCAATGGTGAGCACAAGTGTAGAGTCGTTAATCTGGTTGGCATCATACACCTTGTACATCCAACCTTCTGTTCCGCCATGAAGGCAATGCCCGAAATTGTTTCTTGGCAGTTGGTATGTCTTGCCTGATATGGTCAGTCTGCCCTGGTTGATACGGTTGGCATACCTGCCTACAGTGGAACCATAGTCGCTGGGTGAATTCTTGATGTCGGCATATTGTGCCACGTTGTCATATCCCAGTACGACATCTGTTGGTCTTCCTTTCTTGTCAGGGACTATTACAGATACGACTCTACCTCCGTAATTAGTGATACATACTTCCATCCCACTGTTGTTCTTCAGAATGTAAAGGGCTGTCTTCTTGCCGTTGATGACTGAATCGAATTTCTCTGTGAGCAAACCGGACTGAGTCTTTTCGGAAAGCTTGCCCGATGATTCACATGCTGTCATAAGTGCCAGCATGATAGCACATGGCAAAAAGGCTTTAATGTTTTTTTTCATTTTTTTTTGTGTGTGTTATGGCGCAGAATAATCTCCGCACAGGTTTATTTGTTTAGGTTATTGCTTCTATTTGTTTTTAGGTATTATATTCTCATAAAAGTGCAACAGTAACACTTTGTATCACGTTGTAAAGTTACGATAATATTTCCGTAGAACAATGATGTTAACATTAAAATTAACAATAAAGTGTATAAAATACACCATGTATTAGAATTGTTAACATTTAGTAAGTCTCAGGTAACTGTTCAGCGAATGCATTGTTTTATAAATAGTCGATTTCTGTTTTCTTAATTGGCACTTCTGCGCTTACAGTGCGTACTGTGTTTACTATATTCGCTGAACAGTTACAGTTTCAGAATATAATAAAATTCAAGGGTAAAGTAAACTTGAATAATAAAATAGCAAAAACATAGGGAATGAAAGTATATTTCATTCCCTTTGAGATGTCGAGGTGACAGGACTCGAACCTGCGACAGCCTGGTCCCAAACCAGGAACGCTACCAACTGCGCTACACCTCGATTTCTTTACATTTCTTTTTTGCGGTTGCAAAGGTACAACATTTTCTCTAATGATGAATGAAAATACCTGATTAATTAACATCAATTAACTGTAAACCACAAAGAGGTAACTATTCTCTAATGTGTTTAATTACGAAAAAGCCGATTTCTGGTTTCTTGATTGGCATGCGCTGTAGGCGCAGAAGAGCATAGCCTGGGCCAGAGTATTGCGACACTCTGGGTGTATGCAGGAATTAAGCAATGTGCGCTGTTAGCGCAAAAGTTTTTTCCGTCCCCTTTGTTTTTATATACTTTTGTGCTTACAGCGCAACACTGAAAGCAATTGATTGAAATGCTGAAAAGGTTTGCGTTGCCGATAAGGTTATTAACCTATCGCCCTAAAGGTTATTAATCTATCGCCCTAAAGGTTAATAACCTTATTGGCATTGCAATTGATATAATGTGTGGAAGAAAACCTTTTTAATCGCTGTTTCAACCGATATAATGGAATGGAGATACTTGGCAAATTTTTCCAGTATATAGATAAAAGTGACAAAAAAGCATTACCTTTGCACGTCAATAAATATAGATGATATTTGTCTATGCTTAACAAACATGCTTGGAATATAATTGATTCAGCACGGTTGGCATTGCCAACGGCTTGTAGCAGTGCCCTTTGGCTGCTGAAGTTGATGGTGCCGATTTCATTGGCTGTAACACTCATGCAATATACAGGAATGCTGGAGTGGATGGCAGAGCGTCTTAATCCTATGTTTGAACATATTGGACTGCCTGGCGCATCGGCTGTAATCTTCATATCGGGTGCTATGGCTGGCACCTATGCCGGAATAGCAGCAATGGTATCCATACATCTGACGATTCGCCATGCTACCATTCTGGCTATTATGATAGGTCTATGTCATGCTTTGCCTATGGAATGTGCTGTAAACAGGAAAACAGGCTCGTCATTCTGGAGAATGGCAGTGATAAGGGTCTTCATGGCTTTTTTATGTGCATATTGCCTTAATATGCTGTTGCCTGCCATGGATGGCGACTATATATATGTCGGTGGAGGAGAGACGGCCTCACTTCAGAGCGTTATTGTTGCTTGGGGGTACTCACAGTTGATAATGGGTGTTTTGGTTTTCCTTATCATCTATGCGTTGATGGTTCTGCAAAGGATTATCGAACGCTATTCATGGCTCGTTCCTTTGTCACGATTCCTGTCACCATTGATGAAAGTATTCGGGTTGCCATCTGAGGCTTCGTACATGTGGCTTGTGGGTAATGTCTTGGGTATCAGTTATGGGTCGGCAGTTATGGTAGATCTTGAGACAAGAGGATTGGTGAGTAAGGATGATGCAGATGAAGTTAATTACCATCTAATAATGAACCATTCTTTGCTTGAAGATACCATTGTGTTCTGTCTTGCTGGAATTTCGGCTTTGTGGCTTGTTGCCTCAAGGGTTGTGTGCGCCATGCTGGTGGTGTGGTCAAGAAAGGTGATAAAGAGAATAGTATGGAAACATCTAAAGAAATAATAAACTGCATGGTGGCTATGTCTGACAAGGCACAGGCTAATGTCCTGATGTCTTTTTTCAAGACAGGAAAGGGACAGTACGGTGAAGGAGACCGCTTTCTCGGAATAAGAGTGCCACAGACAAGAGAGGTTGTCAAGGGAGTGGACCATTCCATTTCCATTGGTGAGATTCATGAATTGCTTGTCAATGAATGGCATGAGATAAGGCTTTGTGGTTTCCTGCTTCTTGTAAGGATGATGTCGGGTGCGGTGCCAAAACCAAGGAGGACAGACTGTTGTCATGCTCTTAGGGAGGAAATAGCGACGTTCTATCTTAGACATGCTGCCATGGCTGACA
>CAMCLD010000052.1 GCA_945875635.1 uncultured Prevotella sp. | reverse complement strand
CTGACATTACAACGTACTTTGCACCAGCCTCGATATGAGCCTGAGCCTTCTCCTGTGTCAGGAACAGACCTGTTGACTCAACAACATACTCAGCCTCAACCTCGTTCCACTTCAAGTCTGCTGGGTTGCGCTCTGCTGTAACGCGAATCTTCTGACCATTTACTATGAGCTGGCTGTTCTCTACGTCTGCCTCGATAGTGCCCTGGAATGCACCGTGCATAGTATCATACTTGAGCATGTATGCCAAGTAGTCAACTGGACAAAGGTCATTGATACCTACTACCTGAATGTCATCGCGAGTCTGTGCTGCGCGGAAAACGAAACGACCGATACGGCCAAATCCGTTAATACCAATCTTAATCATTTTACTTTTGTTATTTAAATAGGTGAAAATATATACTACATTTCTTGCACATCGGTGCTGATTGCTAAACTGCCAAGATAAAGCACTGCAAAATACGCACTTAGACGCCTCATAAATGCCCTGAGATGCTTTTTTTCATCTTTTCGTGCGCAAAGTTACAAAATATTTTCTAAATTTGCATCTGAATGGACATTAAATCATTATTAAATAATTTAAAATACAAAGAATTATGAGCTTTATCAAGGATTTCAAGGAGTTTGCCATGCGTGGAAACGTTATGGACATGGCTGTGGGTGTTATTATTGGCGGTGCCTTTGGCAAAATAGTCACTTCTCTTGTAGAGAACGTCATCATGCCTGTTATCGGTTCCATCACTGGTGGCATAGATTTCTCGTCACTCGCTGTCAAAGTGGGAGATGCTGAAATAAAGTATGGAATGTTCATACAGAATATTCTTGACTTCATCATTATCGCATTCTGTATCTTCTTGATGCTGAAAGGTATCACTGCACTGAACAAGTTTAAGAAACATGAGGAGCAAGAGGCTGCCGCCGAGACTCCTGCCGAACCAAGCAATGAGGAGAAACTGCTTGCTGAAATTCGTGACTTGTTGAAGAAAGACTGACTGGAAATATAATATGATTCAAGTTTCGCAAGTTAAAACTTGCTAAAAGTCAACAAGTCAACAAATTATTTGTTGTTCTGGTCATTGACAAATTCAAACAAGAAGAGTAGCAACTTGTTGACTTGTCAACTCGTTAACTGACAGCATGTCGAAGACATGCGAACCAACGGTCACTGTCCGAAGGGAAAAGGAGTTCCCTTGAGCTTTGCGAAAAAACTTGAGTAATATAATCAATTTGGAAAAAACATGAAGAAAGCTCACAGGAAAACGGCTTTCTACAAAATTTTAACGGCTGTTTTTTAAAATTTGACGGCTGTTTTTGACAAGAAAACAGCCGTCATTTTTATACTATACGTGCCCTAATCAGTTGACTTTATGAACTTGCTTCACTATGTCGAATTTGGTCTCTTTTGGGGAGAGGTCAGAATAGGCGGTCTTTAAGTCGGCCATCGTTATTGGTATTTCCTTATCTACAGATTTGGGGGCATCAAGGAGACAGTGTGAAAACAGCCAGTCGTATGTCTGTTTGAGATACAATATCCTTGCAAGGGCTCCATGGGAAGCCCCCTGAAGCCAGTCGTATCTCAACAACTTGTCGTTGCCAGACTCCACCATGTCCTTCACGACCTTTTTCGACTCTGATATGGGCACAGCCCTGTCTGCCGTGCCATGCATTATCCATAGTGGGATTTTCCCAAGGTTAGTATAGTCCTTCAGAGTGCTGCCACCACAAAGTGCCATGGCTGCCGCCACCCTTTCTGGATAGGTACCTGCAAAGTCAAGAGTGCCATAACCGCCAAGACTCATTCCAATGACATAGACTCTTGTCTCGTCAACCTCGTAGTTAGCCTCTACCCAGTCAAGAATCTTGGCAATCTTTGAAGGTTTCCACGAACCACCTGGATTCTGAGGAGCAATGACAAAGGCAGGGTAATACCTACCCTTCTCTATCGCCTCAAGCAGACCGTACCTGCGCACTCTCTGAAGATTGGTACCACACAGGCTTGCACCATGCAGGAATATGATGACAGGGATGCGCTGATGCTCACCTACATATTCCCTTGGAGCATACAGCCAAAAATTATAACTGCCTGCAACTGTGTTATACATCGCTGCAAGCTGCCCCCTTACCGACGGAGACTGCATGTCTTCTTGTGCGAGGAGCGATGATGGCAGCAGCATGAAAACCACTACGACAAACCACATCCGTATAACCTTCGACCTATTCATATCGTTTTATAAAAGCGACATTATATTCTTCTGTCTTGCTCAACCTGACACTACTTGAAACAGGTGAATACCATGGCTGACGCCTGAAATAGTCTTTCATCTCAGCAGTCTTGAAGATATATCCATGACGGGCATATATCTCGTTGCGCATAATTTTGAGTTCCCAGGCTGTCAGTCCAGCCACGTCACTGTATGTCAGTTTCCTTGTTGAAGTGAAAGGCCACACTCCCACACCTTCTGTATAGTTGGGACTTGGCTTGACAGGAGTCTCTTTCACCTGCTGTTCTACAATGATTCTCTTCTCAACAACAACAGTGTCCTTCTGGACGTCCTTGCTTGCTGCCTCTGTCGCCTGCGATACTTCCGTCTTTTCAGGTGAGACACTTGCTGCCTCTTTCTCGGAAGGACGAAGCAGTATATAGACAACTGCTATACATAATACTACAACAACGGTGACAAGCACTCCAATAAGGATGCCGCTCGTCATCTTGTTGTCATTTCGACGGGGATAACCTCCCACACTGTCAATCTCATACCCACATCCTGGGCAGAATCGTGAACCTACTGGCACTTCTGTGTTACATTTTTTACATTTCATATTTAATACTAATTTTGATTTAGGCAGTACTCAACTTAAGGAGTTATGAAGTGAAGTCTTAAAATATTGATGGTTGAAGATTGAAAAGTGAAGATTGGATTTTCAATTATCAACTTTCAACTTTCCAAATCCTTAAAACCTGAAACCTTACTTAAATGCCTTCACTTTAGCAAGGACCTCTCTTGCAAGCACAAGTATCGTCTTGTTGTTGACAACAGACTTGGCTGCCATACCATGACAAGGCAGACCTATCCTGTCAGCAAAGAAAATAGCTCTCTGCACATGGAAACGCTGTGACACTATAAGTATGCTGCCCACATTCATGGCTGCTGCATTCACGACAGAATTGTATGTCTTGATTCCAAGGCTGTCGCAGAGAATGCTTGCAGAAGGAATGCCTTTGCCTACAAGATACTCGTGCATCCTTCTAATCTCCCTGCCGGTGCCACTTACCAGAATTTTCTGTACCTTCCGTTCCTTCCATAACAGATATGCCATTTCAAGCCTGTTGACATAATAGGGATTAGGCTCACCGTTCTTTCTCAACGGAGAAGTGCCAAGCACAAGGGCTGTGTCATAGGGAGGCAGCTCATGGATGTCAGAGGATATCCTGCCATTAGTCCTTATTATTATATAGGCATTACAGAACACCACCGTAAACACCAACAGCAAAAACGATATAATCAACATGTCAACAATCATTTATCCATTCCTTTCCTTGTAAAGACAATCGTTTTGGGTATCTTCACCCATTTCCTGTTCTCAACAACCTTCATCGTACTGCCCGATTTACGCTCAAGCTGATAAGTACCATCAGCCTTGTAGTAAAGGACTGCCGTGAAATCCTCACTGCCATAGTCATTGATGACAGTCAGATAAGCTTTCTCGCCATCAATCTTGGCATCGGTAACAATCCATTTCCTACCATCGCGTCTTGTAGCGAAATAGCCAGGCACTTGTCCGAAAATCTCCTGAGCAGGCACCTTTACGCCTTCTCCATAGAAATCCATCTCAAGCCACATGCTGAACTCGCTGTTGAACACCTTCCCCTCAAAAGTACGATTCCCCTGAGCCGACAAATGCAACAAGCCCGAAAGCATCATGGCAACAGCCAGCACCAACCTGTTTATGTTATGTATTCTTTTACTCATATGTCATTCTATAATTCTATTTGCAAACTTACATATTTTTTTCAATAAAGACGCATGTTTTATGAAAAATATGCTATAGACTTTTGCCTGCAAATAATCAGGGTACTTCCATAAACATGTATATATATACCATTATGGAGAAATGTTAATTTACCAACCATCTTTGCATTAATAAATGTAAATAATTGAATCGCAATATGATATATATCAACAAATACGTGAAACAAATCATAAAAACGTGAAACAATGCATGGTAATCAGATATTTATTCATAACTTTGCATCCGAAAAGAATAAAGAATGGCTATCTCCTATCGTTTTGAGATACCATTTCTTGAGGGGGCAGGAGCTGTATAATACAGACATACGCACTACCTTTCAGGATAATATCAACAGGAGTCCAGTCACGCGGTGGTAACTCTTTCTCACATAAGCCCGTGACGCGAACCCTCTCCCAATATAGGTTCAGGCTCCATAAAATTATTTATGATGAGAATATTTAAGGTTTTTGGTTTTTTATTATTAATGTGTTTAGCCTCTCTCACGGCAAATGCCGTAACAAAAGGCAAAAGTAACAATTTCGACTGGAACAAGGTAATGGATGCCATAACAGCTGTTGAAAGCGGAGGCAACCCGAGAGCAAAGTCAGGCTCATGCGTAGGAGCAATGCAGATATCGCCAATTCTGGTTAAGGAATGCAACATTATCCTCAAGAACCAAGGTAGCAAGAAACGCTACACACTCACCGACAGGTATGACATACAGAAATCGAGGGAGATGTTCGTAGTTATCCAGTCTTTCCACAATCCGACAAACAATGTGGAGAAAGCTATCAGGTCATGGAATGGCGGAATGAAATACAGCGTCAAAGCCACACAGAAGTATTACAACAAGGTTATGAGACACCTGAAATAGCAAAAGGAACAGAGAAAAGATAGCAGATAATTGAATTTACAAAAGGTGCGGTTTTTCCGCACCTTTTGTGATTATAGCACCTAATCATTATATTTGTCAACTCGCGCTACGACGTTCGGATTAAAGAATGGCGGTGAGTAATCACCACCGTCTTCCGTTTCCCACTCAAATATACCGTCACAGAACACTACGACTTCCGACTTGCTTACCACCACACTGTAGTTGACGTTGAAGCCAGGCGTAAGAGCCTCTGTGGATATATACCCGAACGTAACTATTCGTGCGAATACGTTTCTTACAAGACAAACGATGTCTGGTTTCTTAATTGGCACGCACTGATAGTTACACGCAAACACATAAAATTGAATAATGGTTAAATTATATTGAAACGTACGAGGATATGGAAAAATAGCAGTACATTTGTAAAATAATAAACAAACTTATATTATAATTATGACAACAATCATTATTATTGTAGTAATCGTACTACTTGTTTTTTGGGTAATAAGTGTATATAACGGATTGGTTAGATGCAGAAACGCACGCGAGAACGCATTTGCAAATATTGACGTTCAATTGAAACAGCGTCATGACCTTATCCCTCAGTTAGTGGCTACCGTAAAGGGCTATGCCGACCATGAGAAGGAAACCTTGATGCGAGTGACAAACGCACGTGCTTCTGCTATGTCAGCCACATCTATCAACGACAAAATACAGGCAGAAAACGCACTTTCAAGTGCACTTGCCGGTCTGAAGGTATCTCTTGAGGCATATCCAGACCTGAAGGCAAACCAGAATTTCCTTCAGCTTCAGGGTGAGATATCAGATGTTGAAAACAAGCTTGCATCAGTGCGCCGCTTCTTCAACTCCACAACCAAAGAGCTGAACAATGCCATTCAGACATTCCCCGGCAACATATTGGCAGGAATGTTTGGATTCCACAAAGAGCCTATGTTTGAGGTTCCACAGGAAGAGAGGGCAGCACTTGACAAAGCACCGGAGATAAAATTCTGACGAGAATATGCAATACGTAGGAATGCAGACTCAGATAAGAAGGAACAACATGATGAGCATGATCCTTCTTCTGATGTTCCCAGTAATCATACTTGCAACGGTATGGGTGTTTCTCGCCATTCTGGACTATTTGGGAAATCCTGTATATGACAGCTACGGGAACGTTGTCCGTCAGTTAGACATGGACACTGTCAACGGACATTTCCTCGCCTCCATACCATGGGTTATAGGAGGTGTCGGAATATGGTTTGCCATTGCATATTTCGCAAATACGAGCATGATAGCGAGCGCCGTGAACTCACGCCCTCTGTCAAGACGTGAGAATCCGAGGATATATAATATAGTGGAGAACCTGTGCATGTCATGTGGTATGGAGATGCCGAGAGTATGTGTTGTAGATGACCCACAGCTCAATGCTTTTGCCAGCGGCATAAACTCCAAATCATATACCGTAACCGTAACTACAGGAATAATGCAGTTGCTTTCCGATGAAGAACTTGAAGGAGTTATAGCACATGAGCTGACACATATCAGGAACCGTGACACACGACTCCTGATAACAAGCATCATATTCGTGGGTATCATTTCCACTGTCATGTCAATGGTAGTCCGTACCATGTACTACACTATGTGGACAGGTGGAGGCAGGAGTCGTGACGATGACGAGAGAGGTAGCGGATTATCGACAATTGTAGTGTTGGTTGTCGGCATTATATGTTGCGCCATCGCATATATATTCACCCTCGTCACAAGGTTTGCCATATCAAGAAAGAGAGAATATATGGCAGATGCCGGAGGGGCAGAGCTATGCGGCAATCCTTTGGCACTGGCATCTGCATTGAGAAAGATATCTGGCAATCCCGGGCTTGACAGCGTGAGACGTTCTGACGTGGCCCAGCTTTTCATCTGCCAGCCAGACGAGATGGAAATGGGAGTGATGGGATTTATGAACTCTCTTTTCAGCACTCATCCTGACGTAGAGAAGAGAATTCAGATTCTTGAACAGTTTTAACATGACCGTTATTCCATACATGAAACGATTCACATTATTACTTCCACTATTACTCCTCAGTGTCATTGCACTTGCTCAGGAGACGAAACCATTCAATGGTAAGGAACACTACAAGAAAAGGACAGCACTCTTCAACTCACAGCCTATACCTGCCAAAGGGCATATCGTAATGCTTGGCGACAGCCATGTGGAATTCGGCAACGAATGGGGAGAACTGATACAGTCGGATAAAGTAATAATTAACCGTGGCATCATTGGAGACACATCGACAGGAATGAAGAAAAGAGCCCTTCATGCTTGCAAAGGCAAGCCTTCAGACCTGTTCATTGAATGCGGCGCAAATGACCTTGCATCTGGCATCTCGTCAAAGGAAGTGGCAGACGGCATCATCTCTCTTATAAGTACACTGAGAAAGATATCCCCAGGCACTACACTCCATGTGAACAGTGTGCTTCCTATAAACGAGAGTTTCGGAAGATGGAAAACACTGAAGGGTAAGACGGACACCATACCGGTAATCAATCTTATCCTTCAGAGATATTGTGCCGACAACGGCATTGACTATGTAGATATATTCAGCAAACTTGTTGAACCAGGAACCAATACCATGCGGTTGGAATACTGCAAGGATGGACTTCATCTACTTCCAAAAGGGTACGAGGTATGGGCAACAGAACTGAAGCAGCGTGAGTGCTTTGCTCGTTAGTTCAAGGGGGTCGCATGTCTGCAACATGCTTTCTGTATTAACTCCTGCTAACCTGCAATCCCTTACTGCTTAGTTCCATATCCACGAACCGCGCTGTGCCATTTGCAGCATTGTCTGTCAATACACGTTTTATTCTGGCTGCCGCTTCCGAATCCTTCGCCACCATATATAAATAACCGCCTCCACCAGCACCTGGAAGCTTGTAACCAAGACACAGGTCGTCAATAAGAGACGTAAGTCTTTGAACCTCGGAAGGATTCGTCCCATTGTCAAGTGCCTGGTTCTGCTGCCATGTCTTTCTGACAAGGTGGCCCATCCTGTTGAAATCTCCAAGCTGTATGGCATCATACATATCCATGGTATGCCGCTTCATGTTGCGAAGCAAGGCAAGTTCGTCACCATTATTCAGGAACATGCGTCTCACAATCTCGGCAAGAATTGTTTTTGCCGTGCGTGTAATGCCTGTATAGTACAACAGATGACAAGGGCGGTATTCCGGTTGGGTGAATAAATTGTCAGGCAACCACCTTACGGTTGGAGTCTGGTCCATGACACCTCTTGTCTGCAACAATTTCACTCCTGGCAGCACACCCCCATATTGGTCCTGCCATCCTCCACCTGTCGTAAGGAGTTGTTCAAGCATTAAGGTCCTCATGCCTATCATGCTTCTGTCCCACCCCAGTCCACAGAAATCACTTACAGCACCAAGAACCGTTGAGGCAAGCAGGCTGCTTGTTCCAAGACCAGAACCGGCAGGAACGGCAGACAACAGGGTCACCTCTATGCCTGAGCCAAAAGCCTCAAGCTGTCTCTCCAATGTATCATACTCAAGGACGGAGTAGTCGGGATGGAAACCTGCAAGTGCAAGTGCTGCCTTTGGTATTGAGAAAGGTGAGCCTACATGACTGAAATCAATTAGCTCGTCATAAGTAGAAATCAGTTCCGATGCTCCAAGGTCTATGCTTCTCAATACTATGTTATGCTCTTTCCTGGATTTCACATATGCCTGCAATGGGGGCTGTCCGTTAAGTTCAATGGCAAGGTTTATGACGTTCCCACCCTCTGCAAGACAGTATGGTGGTGTATCTGTCCATCCTCCAGCTATGTCTATCCTGACCGGAGAGCGTCCCCACACTATCTGGTCGGAATAAACTGAGAGCCTGGGATTCTGACGTTCATTCTTGGCTGAGGATGTCAATGTCTCTCTCAGAAGCGAGAACGCCTTGGAGTTGTATTCAAACTCTTTTTCCTTGTCACCCTTCAACCTGCAGACCTCGGAGCGGAACATCATGTCTGACATACGCACGCCCACCGCCTCTATGTCTGTAAGGGGTTCCGAGAGTGGCAAATCGTTTGCAGCAAATTCCTTTGCTGCTTCCTGCAAGTCAGTCTGGTAGAACACGCTATGCCTATGGTTTTCTGCAAGCAGTCGCCAGTCTGTGACTCTATAACTGTTTCTCTGTGCTGTCAGACGGCGCAATGATGCCATGGTGCTAATATCATCCGCACTGACAAGCTCGGTTTGCCTCCATATTTCCAATGCCACATCATCTTGTACATTGCCAAGCATCCAAGACAGTACCTTCCCTATCTGTGAGACGTTGTCAAGCAGAGGGAATATCCTTGCTGCCTGCAAATCGCCACCATTTACTATCTCGTCAACATCAACTCCATGAATCTCTGCCCATCTGCGGAATGGCATTCCAAGATATGTCGATGTATCTTCATGAATATCACCACGGAACTTGTCATCATATCCGTATGGACGTACAGCCCAAAGGTCTTTTTCACCAATCGGTACAATATCCACACACTGTCCCTTGGCAAGAAGAATGTCCCAGTTGTTTGCAGGCACACCTGTCACGATATTCTCGCTTGTGAACGTCCATTGGCTGCCAATATGGGAGTTCTCTATCCATAGATTCCTGTTTTCAGAAGTCGGCCTTGTCTCCATCACTGAATTCTGAACAAATATCGATGGATGTGGTTTCCTGTCTTTATGCATTATCTGTCGCTGGTCGTTGACAAGATTCTGGACAGCAAGCGTAGATGAGAGTATCTCTCTGGATGTGCCATAATGGTAAAACTCACCACCAGGCAATGGAAGTACTGCTACTGTCAGGGCATTTACATCATCATCGCACATGGTGGCATGTGTTCCAAGGGCGCAACCAAACTCACCATACAAGTCATAGTTTCTTATGCCTTCATTGTCTGTTGATTTGTCCATAAGAACCTTCACGGCTCTGTCTGAAAGGAGCCACACTCCAATGTCTGTCATGTACAGATGGTTGTTGAGCAATTCCGATAGTGTTTCCACAGATGGTTTTTGCAACATGCACTTAAGCTGCGTGGGAGTTTTCCTGTCTGTTACAAAGACACCATGGTTTTTCGCTATTTCAGGTCCGAGCCAGAGTCCATAGCAGACAACGTCAGCCTCAGGTATATCCTGCAATTGCTCTGTCGTGCGTATATAGACATCACCGCTTACAACCATTGTATGCAGACTTTCGGGGGCATTCTCCATTATGTGTTGATAGAATGGTATCTGCAGTGACAACAGGTTCTGTGACAACTTCTGCCCTCTCTCCCACCTGAATATAGGAATTGGTGTCAATATTTTTCCGGATGGTGCATACGAAGGCAGACGACGACTCTGTCCTCCGGCATGGAGCAGTATCCGACGCTCCGAAGCAAGCCATTCGTCAAAAGACTCATTATCCTGCCTGTTTTCATAAGCTGCCTTGAGCAACCATGTAGTTCCTCCTCCTGATCCCAGCTTCTTTCCTATGGGGTCATTGGTACAGAACCATTCATCCTTATCCAGTCCGGTTACTTCATGGAAACACTCCACAAGATTTGGCGGAAGTGACAGTAATTTTTTCATCGTATCTTATATACATCTGTTGCAGGAGAGGTAAGCCTGCTATTCGCTGTAAAGGTACAAATATTTTTTGAGGTATCATCCAA
The DNA here is from genome assembly GCA_945875635.1 of uncultured Prevotella sp. Taxonomy (GTDB): domain Bacteria; phylum Bacteroidota; class Bacteroidia; order Bacteroidales; family Bacteroidaceae; genus Prevotella. The sequence goes on along the minus strand of CAMCLD010000052.1, from coordinate 3,927 downwards.
TTAGAGAAAAAATTCCTTCTTTTTAAAACAAATCGTTTTTTAAAGCATTAATTTTGCAGAAGAAAAAGCAATAAACGAAGCCTTGAACTTATAGGTATCGTAAAGAAGAAAGAAAAAAACATTGGGTGATGACATGAACTACAAGTTGCTTCGTAGGTTTACTTTGATTCGCAGCTTAGTAATTTATCTGATTATTATGGACTATCAAGAAATAATCGATGGTATCAACGAGGTCATGAACCGTGAGATACCGATGCTCCTCTCACTTACGGAGGAGCAGGTGAGCGTAAGGAGAAACAGCCAGAACCGTACGGTGAAGATGCTCGTGGGGCATCTCATCGACTCTGCATCCAACAACCATCAGCGTATGGTGCGCCTGCAGTATGCCCCGCGATGCGGACACTCAATGCCGAATACGGAGATGGGGATGCTCGTATTCCCTGACTACACCCAAGACAACGACCTGTGGATAGAACTTCAGGACTACCAGCATGAGGACTGGCACCAACTCGTTATGCTTCTGAAACTATACAATCAGCACATCTGCCACGTCATCCGTTCGGTTGACAAGACCAAGCTCAACAACTATTGGATTGACTACGAGGGTTGTCGGGTCACTCTCGATGCAATGATTCGAGGATATATCAACCATCTGAACCTGCACTTCGGACAGATACACGAATTGCTGTAGGTTCAGATTAATTACCGCTACCTTTGCAGACGCAGAATAAAGATATAAATGATTATGGAAACAGACAGAATATTGCTTCGACATTGGAAGGACAGTGATGCCAAAGCTTTGTACAAGTATGCAAGCGACTCGGAGGTTGGACCTCGTGCTGGATGGCAGCCTCATCATTCCGAAGATGAAAGTTTGGAGATAATCCGTACGGTGTTTAACAATCCCACTACCTGGGCAATAATACTGAAAGAAACAGGAAAGGTGGTTGGTGCTATAGGCTATGGTCCGTCGTGCGATTGCTCACTGCCTTCCCATGAGGGTGAGCCGACAGTAGGCTATTGGGTAGGAAAACCATATTGGGGCATGGGCATCTGTACAGAAGCCTTGAATTTGATGATAAGTCACATCCGCAAGACTACCGGCATAAAGTCGCTTATCAGCGGACACTTCACCGACAATCCCGCTTCGGGACGTGTGATGGAGAAATGCGGCTTCGTACCTACCGGCGAAACAGCTTTCGACCCGAGACTTTACATGGGAGAAGGCAGACCTATAAGGGTGTTGAGATTGGCTTTTGATATGAATAACATGAGTTAGACGAATCCAATTCGTCGAACTCACGCTATCTTAGTATCAGCTTTGCCTAATTATACATGAAAATATGTCGCTTTTCATGCAAAGCATTGCGTTGACACTTGCAAAGCATTGCGTTACCACTTTATCTGAAAGAGAAAGAAACAGAAGCCAAAAGGCTTTGAGAAAATTATTATAGAAAGGGAAAGACATGAAACAACTGATTGCTTGTTGCGGTCTCGACTGCGAGAAATGTGAGCACGCATTGCCACTATGAACGACGACAACCGTCTGCGTGAGAAAGTGGCGAAGGAATGGGGAGAGATGAACCAGATGGAGTTCAAGTCCGAGTGGATAAACTGCATGGGATGCCGTACAGAAGGGTGCAAGACCTACTATTGCAGCGAACTGTGCAAAATACGCCTGTGTGTATTGAAGAAAGGCTACGACACCTGCGGTGAATGCCCCGAAATGCTCACCTGCTCCACTTTGGGGGAATTGGCAGCAAATGCACCTTATGTATTTGACAATCTGAAAAGCAAGTGACCAGAAAAGAAAAGCATGTCAAAGACATGCGAAACTTGAGTAACTTAACGTAGTATTGAATTATGGTACGATTTGATTATCGTGACAATATGAAGGGGGCATTGACCTTCCTGATGTTTATTTTGTTAGCACATCCTTCCATGGGAGAGGAAACCAGTGAGAGAGACTCATTGCTCCAGCGGGTTGATGAGATAAAGGCGATGGTTGACGAGAAATATTGGAACTCGTTCTACGATGTACAATATTCAATGCCTATATATTATCATGATGAAGGTGCATTCATAATGCATCTTGAGCAAAACGGAAGAAACGCTGAAGCAAGGATTGACTGTAGTTCTCCCGAAATAACCTTCAAGACAATACCAAGTGTAACGACAATTGAGCAGTGGCTTGCCATGTTGTTGCATGAATGTTTCCATGGTTTTCAGTATCAACATAAAGACTTTTGGGCTTCTTTTGTAAATGCCATTCCAGAAAATTTTAGTGCCAAGGACTCACTTGTGGCACTCAAACGGTACGAATGGTACAATTCACTTTTATCTGAGGAACACGAGTTGCTAAGAAAGGCCTTTTCGGCATCATCACGCAAAGAGGCAGCTCAACTCTTGACGTCTTTATTTGCCATACGGAAGTCTCGTCTGGGATTGGTGAAGGAACGCTTAGGTCTTGACATTATCAGATATTATCCGCTGGTAGAAACTCTAGAAGGTTCCGCTCGATACATTGAATACTGTGTGTCAAAAGAACTCGGTGTCACAGACTGTGAGTATATGTATAATCTGAATGGCAACAGCTATTATTATGCCTCTGGCTTTATACTTATGTTATTGTTGGATAGGCATGGAATATCATATAAAGACAAACTCTTTTCTGAGTACAACACCCTTGAAGAATTGGTTACAAGTTATTATTTGGATTGTCTTATAGGGAAATAGAAACCATTTTTTCGTGTATTTGCCTCTGAAATACAAAATAATTCTGTAACTTTGTCCTCGGTAGTAATTCGATTATAGTGTGATAAACTGATAATAAACAACATACAATTATATATAATATGGACAATTCCGCATTTTTTAAACTATCCTACGGCCTGTTCGTTGTAACAGCCCACGAAGAAGGCAAGGATAATGGGTGTATAACCAATACTGTGGTTCAGCAGACAACCACGCCTAACCGTATTTCTGTGACGATTAACAAAAACAACTATACACACGACATGATTATGCGTACAGGTGTATTCAATGTCTCCGTACTTTCAGAAGAAGCAAAGTTTGACGTTTTCAAGAACTGGGGTTTCCAAAGTGGAAAGAATGTTGACAAAACTTTAGGTATAACATTCTTCAGGCTTGATAATGGAGTTATATATGTCATTGATGGCGTTAATGCTGTAATATGCGCAAAGGTTGAACAGACAATAGACCTTGGCACCCATACACTATTTATAGCAGAAGTGACTGACGCTTTCCCTACAGACAAGGCACCATCTGCCACCTACGCTTATTATCATTCAAACATCAAGCCTGCTCCGCAGCCAGTGAAGAAAAAAGGATGGATATGCACCGTTTGCGGATATATATATGAAGGCGAGACATTGCCTCAGGATTTTATATGCCCATTATGCAAACATCCCGCATCTGACTTTAAACCAAACGAGTAGTAACATGAATATTGAATCCATCCGAGACTATTGTCTTTCCCTACCCTATACATCGGAATATTTACCCTTCGATGAAACGACCCTTGCATTCCGTGTAGCAAACAAGATATTTGCGATGATAGACCTTGACGACACTGAGTGGTTTGTTCTGAAGTGCGACCCTGAGTACGCTGTCGAACTTAGAGAAAGCCATTCTGAGATTACAGGAGCCTGGCACATGAACAAGAAACACTGGAATCAGATAAATCTATACGGCATGCTCTCAGACGAACTTATTCTGTCACTCATCAGGCATAGCTATGACCTTGTACTAAAGAAACTGCCTAAGAAGACTAGAGATCAATGGCTGTGCAAACCGAATGCATAGCCGAGCTTGCTCGAGCTTTGCTGAGGTGCAGCCTGCCTTCGACAAAGTCAATGGCTGTGCAAACCGAATGCATAGCCGAGCTTGCTCGAGCTTTGCTGAGGT
>CAMCLD010000051.1 GCA_945875635.1 uncultured Prevotella sp. | reverse complement strand
AAGAAACAGAGAATTGGAACGAAGGAATTGACAGAGAAAAGACAAAAGACATGAAACTCTGTTATGCATTCCATAATCTATACGAGCACACCACATTCTCAATCCTTGACCTTCTGTGGGTACGTGATTTCTGCATAGAGATAAATGCTGAAAGCACTCAATATACAGGGTCAACCGATTGGGATGACATCGATTGGGATAAATATGACTATAACGATTAATACTCATATATTATGGTAAAGATTCAATACGCAACGATTAGTGAAACTGGAACGCGAAAGAATAACGAAGATGCTTTCCGTATGATAGGTACGTCTGACGGAAACCGATGGCTGGCTGTGGTGTGCGATGGCATGGGCGGTCATGACAAAGGTGAAGTGGCAAGTGAAACGGTGGCAGATGCCATTGTGAATTATTGGAGAAAAGCTGAGGATGAAATTGACAGCAAGGATAAGGTAGAGAAAGCTTGCCTAAAGGCAAGGGTGGCTCTTGATGAATGTGCATTCAATATGGGACATGTAAAGATGGGTACAACGATGGTAATGGCAAGCATAGAAGGAGATACTGTGACCATTGCGCATTTGGGTGACAGCAGATGCTATCTGATGCGACCTGCTGTGGGGCTATTATATCTGACGAAAGATCACATCCGTATGGAATGTGGTTGGGAGATAATCGACCGTTGTTTTTTCTCCTATCGTCCTGAGGCTTGCATACCTGATGTGGTTCAGTTCAAACTGAAAGCTGGCGACCGAATCATGCTATGCTCGGATGGATTGTACAATAGTATGACACATAAAATCTTATTGAAGAAGATGATGGATGAAAAGTCGATGGACGAGATTATCGATGCCTATCGTATACTCTGCGAAAAGCAATGCAATGACAACTATACAGCGGTGCTGATTTTTGTAGTTTAAATAGATTGATGCCTGCATGGATGCTTATGTCGGAATACCGTTCCCATAGAAGAGTGCACAAGAAATAAAGCGTCTCTTAAATAAGTTGTTGTTAGGCGACATAAATATTTTAATTAACATAGTGATGATATCAAATTAAAACATTAAAAAATAACTGTTATGGCATTATTTAAAGTATCTATTAAACGGTCTGGTCGTTACAATGGCTGCAAGGTTGAAAATGGTATGGAAGTGGAGGTATCCTTCGATAGAGGTATTAATAATCTCACTGGTACCATTCAAGGTCAAGAGATTATTGTAGCCGCATTCCAACGGAAGTATGGGCTGGACATTAAACCTATCATGGGTTCTTGGATTTCCTATATGGACATTAAGCAAAAATAGTTCTCAATGCTGACCTGTATCTCCAATACTGACCACTAGAAAGAAGTGCTTTCTCGTATTCCTGTGGTGAAGCACACATTGTATATTGGTACGGCTGATATAGCAGGTCTTTATGTTGAAGTTGGCAGACAGGGTAATTCCCGATGCAAAAGTGTTTATTCTGCATACAGAAACATGTAAAACGATTAAATTAATCAAGTATGAGAAAGTTATTTTCAAAACCTCATGAGAGGCAGAAAGGCAGCTTTGATGCTTCTGAGATTGAGATCATCGGTGTAGGATGTGGCGGTACTAATATCGTGAATTATATGCAGACGCATGGATTCAAGGATTTTCCTCTGGCAGTATGTGACATGGATGCATCTGTCATTGAACAGTCGAAAGTGCGAGAGAAACTATTGTTCGGCATGGATGGATTGGGTGCTGGCAACAATCCGGAACTTGGGAAGAGTGAAGCGGAAAAGAAAATGATGGATATTCGTTCCATCATAAAAGAGCACACGAAAGTTTCATTTGTTGTTGTGTGTTTAGGAGGCGGATGCGGTACAGGAGCATCCCCTGTCGTCGCTCGGGAAATCAAGAAGCGTGGCGTCAAAACCATTGGGGTGGCCACTTTGCCATTTGAATTTGAAGGGAGGCTCAAATTTAACCAAGCGATGGATGGGCTTATAGAATTGGCAACATACACGGATGCCATATTCGTCCTTAATAACCAATATATACTCAATCACCATCCAGAATTGGCTATGAATGCAGCATTCACAATGGCAGACGAATTGATGGCAAAGGTCGTGTGGAGTATTATCGACTTCATGTACGTGAACCGCAATTCGAAGCATACAAATGGAATAATAGGCTATATCAAAAAGTTATTCACTCTTTTTGACCTATCTGACAGTGAATCTTAACTGTCGGTTCAAGATAAGGGCGTTCAAGGCTCCGCGAACATTACCCTGACTTTCCTTGTGTCATTTCCAAGACAGTGTTCAACTATATAATGAACATTCGCCAAAAATTTGAAGAATCAAAACCACCGTTTCTAACAACGGCTCAAACTCTGTTCCTTCATTTTGTTCATATCTGATTATCAATGTATTAAATGCTCTGTATCGGAAAGTAAATCCCGATTAGCATCGATTACAATCAATCACAAAATATCACATAAGGCGTTCATAATGAGCGCCTTTTCTTTTTACGTGCTTTTTAAGTAAAGTCCGTTATAAATCGTTTTTGCTCGACTTTTTGTACTGCTCCTGTACCGCCACCTCAGAAATAGCCATTATAATAGCGGCGGAGGTTAGCGAGATAGTAGAAGAATTTCACGATGGTGCACGATGGTTCACGATGATACACGATAAAGTCCGTTGTCATTGTCCATTGTAATCCACATATTATTAACAAAAAAATGAGTATATATGACAACCAATGTCAATCAAGAAGAAACAAAACCAACGACAACGCATGTCGCAACAGCCCAAACGGACTAGGTGCGTTTCAATACCATCTGTAACAAAGAACTTGTTGACAAGGTTCGTGCTATTGCTGACCGCAACCACAGCAGCATCCGTGATGTCGTTGAACTGATGTTCCGTAGGTGCATCAACGCATACGAACAGAAAAACGGCATTATCACTATTGAACAGAAGAAACCGCTGGAAGAATTGTTCTAAAGGCATAAAGAGTAATTTGGCGCCATTGTTTCACTTGTGCCGCATCACACAATGAAGAAATGGCGCTTCTATACCTAATGGGGCCTTGTTAAGATATACCTCATTCCCTATCGGCATGTCATTGTGTCTTTTCTTAACAGAATCATCATCGTATGCAGAGGGGCTTGCCCTTCTGCCACATTTTCCAAGTATCGGGAAGCTCACTACCCGATACCCTTTGGGGGGGGCGGTGAGAATGAACAGATAAGATAGCAAGCAGTGGTCATGATTCATCACTCGTATCAGAGTATCGATGGCAACTCCAAATGAATCATTAACACTATGCACATAATGTCAAACTTGAAAAAGTGTCACAGCATCACAATTACCACAATTGTGTATTGCAATCAAAAAAGTTCACTATGTTGTAAAACTAATCTCCAAGATCAGTATGTGGATTTAAGCTATTCAAATGTAAACATCAGGTCAAGTAATTCCGTCTTACGGACTTCTTTACCCCAGTTCTTCCCCTTGAAATCATCGCTTTCGTTTATCTCACAGAGGCCAATAAAACGGAACAGGCGGTTGAATACTCTATATTCATACCCATGAACAGCATTTAGCATTGGGAAAGCCTTGCTATACTCATCAGCATAGAACCCTGTGTTGCGCCAATCCGCGCCATAGTGATGCAGAAGCCATAAAGAATACAGTCGTCCCAAATTACCCACTTCGTTGTCTTCATACGAATCAAGCCAGCCAGTGTTGTAATCCCTGAAAAGGAACAGAATTATCGTTCGCATCAATTCGTTATGGTCAACAAGTAATTGCTTACCCTTAGCCGTTAGTGACAACTTTCCGACACGAGTCTTGATGAGTCCGCACTCCTTCAACACGACCCTGAGTACCTGCACTTCTTCTGTCTTCGGTTCGCTCTTCTGTTTATACCAGTCAGAGTTCCAACTATGACTTCCTATTTCGTAGAGCTCGGCAACCGTCTTTGGAGGTATATATCCCTGTGACGTGAGTTTCAATTCCTTTTCGCTCAACACATTCATCAGGTGCAGAGCCTGTCGCATGACGGGAATCTGCTCTATCTGCTCATCAGTTAATCTACGCAGTTGTACTGGACACTCCACTTCTAATGGTCTGTTAAGCATCTGGTGCATCTGCTCAGATGAGAATCCATTGAAATCCGGCTTTGGCATAGCGTTCTGTGCATGCATGATTTCACCTAGATGACGGTTAATATCATTCTGGTTCACGTGCTTTCCGCTTCTCTCCATCTGGTCGATCCATTCCTGCAACCGACGGGTAATTTCGTTTTTGTCTATCATATAGTCATTCTATTTTTGTCATGATTATATCTGCAAATCATTATTTACCACTTGCGTATTCCCAGTAGATGTCCGGCATAGCATCGCAAAAGCCATATCCACTGCTTTCCGTGTTCTTCAGCATTGCCTCAATACGTTTCTGAAACTTCGGCAGTAGATTGTTCTTTGATATATACTTCATTGTGGCTTCAAAATTACTTTCCGTAGAATCATAGAACGACTCCCATAAATCACCCCAAGCATCAGCCACCTCACAGGCATTCTCTACCAAATACAACATCCGGTCTGCAAGATTCTCTGGCGAAGGATGGAGCTTCCTGAAATCGGCAATTGCTTTCTTGCAGACGCTAAAACGACATTTTCCCTCGCCACGCTTCGGCCAAAACTCATTCCTTATAATCGCTTTATACTCCTTCAACTTCGCCTTCTCATCTGGATTCAAGAAGTACTCAAGGTACTCTTTGGCCTCCTTTCGGGCATCGTAGAGATCAAGAACAACGTCTATAACCTCACTTTTCTCTAAGGTTCCAAGATATTTCTTTAATGCAATTTTCGACATAAGCTAATGACTTAACACTTTTTTGGGTCACCACCATCCGGATCGTCATTAAGATTTTTCAGTCGCTTCACAGCCTTGTCAAAGTCACTCTCCAGCATACGCATCTCCCGTTCACGATAGATTTCAAACTCACGTTCTGCTTTCTCAATAGCCTCTTGATGTGATACGGTACCATTCCCTTCTAAGATATTCTTTCTTAATCGCAATATCTGATCGTCAAGGGCGGCAATCCAGTCAGCCATCGTCATAGGGTTCTGCTCCAATGCCTGAAACTCGGCATAGTCGAGGAATTGGGAGGTAAGCAGGTTCAGCCGTTGTAGTTCCAACTCCGACAGATAGTTCTTAGCAATCTTCACGTCATCGCGCGTCACATAATTACCCTTAAAGTTAGTCATACCTACAAAAGGTTTCTCGTTATCCACACGTTCATAAATCAGCTCTGCTGCCGTATGTTCATGCACGGCATAGTGCATCTTATTCTGAACAGTAGCGAAGAACAACTTGGTCATCTCGGCTCTTGGGTCATAGTCCGTCGATGTGGCATAGATGTCCGTTACCTGCTGATAGAAGTTGCGTTCGCTGCTGCGGATGTCGCGGATGCGCTGCAAGAGTTCCTTAAAGTATCGATTGCCACCTTGTTTCAGTCGCTCATCGTCCATCGTAAAGCCCTTTTGGATATACTCATGCAACCGCTGAGTAGCCCAACGACGGAAGCGTACAGCAATGGGCGACTGAACACGATAGCCCAAAGCTATGATTACATCAAGATTGTAATGGTCGATGTTTCGACGCACATGCCTTTTACCCTCTTGGCGAACTAATAAGAATTTCTTATAAGTTCCCTCTTTATCAAGTTCTTTATCTGTATAGATGTTGGTGATATGCATGGAAACATTCTCCTGAGTAGTCTGGTAAATCGTAGCAAGCTGCTCCTGTGTCAGCCACACATCCTCATCAGCAAAGCGAGTATTCACACTCACCCTGCCTTCCTCATCCTTGTACAGTATCAGTTTATTCTCTTTGTCCATATTTCGTTTAACGCATTTTATCCATTATGTTTTACTTGGCCTTTATATTGGCCTTCCCCTTTTACTGCCTGCGGAATCTGGATGAACATCAATCTTTGTATAGGTCTCATATTCTCTCCAAGTATCCCTTATTCTATGTTTCTCTTCATAATACTAATCTAAGAGTTTATCAACCTCTTCCATACTGATTTCACCATCGATATTTCTTCGGGCAAGTTCCAGCAAGTAGTCGGATACCTTCAGGCCATCCACAGCCTGCAAACCAATAGCCACGCGCCAAGCCTCGGCTCGTTCTTTCTTCTGAGGATCACCCTGACGGATATACTCGTCAAAGTTTAAGTATAGCTCCTTATCGTTTTTTTCGCTCATATCTCGTCCTTCTTTGTTTCAACAATCATTATATTCTTTAAAGATTATTCTGCATGTTTTATCGTATCCAACTCTCTTTCGATAACTGCAACATTATTGTATTCTCTCTCAATGTTTGCCACTAAAGTTCGATTCAAAGAGAAATATTCACAATCTATAGGTGCTTCTCGTATGGGATACTGAGGTGTACCTTTCGTCTTGTATCGCCTACAAATCTTCTCCGTTAAGCCATAGCTGTTTACTTCCGACAAAAAGAAACATAGCTCGCAATAACAAGCCTTTCTCTTTTTCTGATAGCACTTTAGTAGTGAATAAATTTTAGCCTCGTACAGGCCCATAATCTGTTCTGCAAATATAATCTCACAAACGGTACTGCGTTTTCTGTTGCTAATCTTTGAACAGGAAACTATGTCCAAGTGATACTTCCCGCTTGAAAAGAGTTCAAATTTCTCAATGCCTCTGTCAATTTCAGTGCGGTCAACAGTACCACTATTATTCTTTTTGAAGTTCAAAAACGTCGCTCTACCTTCTCCAATAGCGTTATCTTGTAATGTCATGAGCGATTCCTCATTGTAAACTTCCAATTCAACAATTCTATTATCCAAAGAAGTTACGTCCACATGACAACTCCCAGCATCTATGCTTATTATGATAGCCTGGTCAAACGTGTCTGCTCTTTTAATGACTAAGTCACACTTATATTTGGTATTGGGAAACATGTAGTCCTTTAGGCACTCAACATATCCATGCTTCTTCAAATCGTATGGAATGTGTTTATCCTTGACGCATTCTTCTTGATTGTGAAAAGTACAAAACGAACTATCGCAACACGACAGGTGTTGTGGTATGGAAATGAGGAAATCATTAGAAGCGTAGAACTTAGCATAAATTATCTCCTTTGCTGCCTCATGCAAATACAAATCATCTTCACAATGTGGTTGTTCCTCAACATGAGTAAACAGGTAAGAGCCATCATCGTCAACATCTATAGTCATTTCTTTTCCGCAAGCCAAACAATAATATGAATGCTCGTTCATATTAGCCATATCGTCCCTGAGATTTACCAATTGCCCATTCTCATCCTTGGCAAAAGTCCTATTCAAGCGACGATACTCATTATAATAGTCATCATATCTATCACAAGAGCCAAACCCAGAAGCATGTCCAGATTTTCTATTCGACACGCTAATATCACGAATCCATTTCCTGTTCTCTACAGAATTCATAATGAACTCTTTTACGGCAACAGGATCAAGAGAGCATCCGTTTAAGTCAATCTCAATGCAATCAATATGAGCAGAAATGATTTTGCCTCTCTTCTTCGCATCTACTGCGTGTGTACGCTTAAACTCTATCCAAAGACTCTTGTCCTCATTATAACCGATACAATCAGGTCGAAGCCTTGTATCTTTATCATAAAACTCTTCTTCGACCCTGTCAAAACGATGCTGTTCTCCCAGTCTTCCATCAAATCGGTTGGGCAAGAACACGCACTTTGATTCTGACAGAATGTCCTTGGCCATCTTGTGCAATGCTGACTCTACAGCTCCGACACAATCCGCACCGTTCAAATGGGCAAAATGATGAACCATTATCGTAGAATCCCCGCCATTCTTGGCACATAAAGCGCTCTTGCAATGAGGACAAATGCAGCCACAGTCATTACCATTTGGCACTTCATCTACGTGTACCAAATCGCCTTTTTGATTGAGGGCCCATGTAAGATAAGCTTTACTACTCATTGCGTCGTAAATCTACATTTTGGATAATTGGAACATCCATAGAAAGTGCCATACTTACCATTTCGTTCAATAAGATGACCTCCACATTTTGGACAGATGCCGGAATTGATGGCTGCATTTACTTCTTTTGCAGCCTTCCTAATGTTCTTGACATGTTGACTGTCGCTTACCGTCTTTCTTATATTATTTCCGGTTAGTATTGCAAGGACGGCTTGAACATCATTATCTGTAATGTATGTAGTTTTATATTCATCAATTACATCCAAAAGACTCTCCTCATAGATGACATGATGATTGCTCTCAACGTTGCTAAGATTAGCATCACCTGCAAACACAACAATAGACACTATCTTAAGATGTGGATATGCAGATAGCAGTTCTTTAACTCTAAAAACATGCCCAACAGATTGTTTGACAGGGTTATAGAAATGGTTCTTTGTGACATAAGTATATGTCTTCCACCACTTCTTCGCATACGTTACTTTTGTAACTATAAGTTGCGACCATTCTTTGCGGTTGTCATCACCATATATCTTTCCCCTTAGTTCCTGTCTTAAGTTTCCATGAATTTTGATAATATTCCTATTCCTTATATTATCAGATAAGTCTCGTCCACTTAGTACAATCTTTGGTGAATCCTTTATACCTAACCCTAGCAAGTTAATTGTAAATTCTATCAAATTCTCATAGTTTGTAGTATATATGTTTTGTAATTTGTTTAACAGTAGTAGTTCTTTATGAGCAGAAAACTTGGTGTCAGATATTTGTTCTTTTTCTTTATTTCCTATTTTTAAGGTAATTTTCCCTTCTTCATTGAAAGCGACATATGGGATTCTGCTTTCAATATATATTTCCAGCGACTCTCTAATCCCTTTCTTCTGGATGTACTTAGATACTAATTCCAAATAATCCTCGTTTTTACAAATTTCTGATATATACTCTTCTTTCAGTGTTTCTTTAGTTTTTGGATCAGTAATAACTCCGTATGACTGATGAAGGTAATTATCATAGTTCCTTTTTATATCTGTTTCATATAATTCACCTATCATGTCATGCAAAAGTTCACCCCATCCAAGAAACGAATCAGATACGTTCTTAGAAAAACCAGCTCCGACTAATGCAGATAAAAGCCCATTATTATAACAGTCTCTTATTTCTTCTAATATATCTTGCTCCTTTTTTTCCATGACATTGGATTATATTATAATACAAACACTGTTTCGTCGCCGCAGATATTGCGTATTTTCATGCGAAGTGGCTTCTGGTCGCACTTGATGGTAGCATCCCAAAAGTCTTGGGTCTTCTTACCGTTTAGGATGACATAGCCCAGACGATCAATCTTAACTTCTGCATCACTGTGCCAAGGAGCTTGCTTGTCGACGGTGGAGCTGTCAAGGCTGATCCACTCGATGGTCTCCAGTCCTTCGTCGCTAATCTCTATGGGCTTAAATGCCTTGCCTTTGGCTATGGACTGTTGCTGACCTTTCATGTTCACTTCCTCAATCTTGCGCAGCACACGGTCGCTGTGGAAACTCTTTAGTTCCACCTTCCAACCTTTGAAAAGGTTGTATTGGGTTTCTGTTAACTCCCACCCGGCCTCGTCTTCCACCACAACTTCGTCCAGAACCTGCTTTAGGTCACGCAATTCAATCTCAATGGTAGTTTGATTGTTCTGTTCCTTGATAAACTGCTCTATCTCATTGCGGTCTGTGATGTCAATATAATAGACGATGACTCGTTTTGTGTCGTCTGGCAAGTCTGGTAGTGCCTCGCGGATGATGCGGTTCATCAGCGGTTTGTCGAGCAGACGCGTCGAGCTGTCCATCAGGTTGGGCAGATAGACGGGCATCATGCCGTGCTGGGTATCTACAATGCTGCCTTCCCAGAACTTATCTAACGCATCCTCATTGCGGAGACCCTTAATCAGACTTTTCAATTTGTCCATCGTCTGAACTGGATTGCGATAGAGGGACACACCGTCTTTTACTTCTAAAATTTTGAACTCCGCTTTGTTTGCTAATAAACGTTCTCTTGCTGTCTGAATGCTATTGATTCCGATATCGCAATGGATGAAGTTTCGTCCTAACTTATTGGCTACTGCAGCTGTCACGCCGCTACCACCAAAGAAATCGGCTACGAGCATTCCTTTATTTGAGCTGGCTTTAATGATACGTTCCAAAAGGGCTTCTGGCTTTTGAGTAGCATAGTCAACACGTTCTTCTGCTTGGGAATTTACAGCAAAGATATCAGTCCACAAATCTTGTGCAGGAACACCTTCCATCTCATCAAGATATTGCTTGTATCGAGGAGTACCATTTGTTGTATAGTACAAACGGTTTTCTTTTTCTAATCGTTCCATTGTTGTATATGGACAACGCCAATATCCATCTTTTCCTTTCCAAGAATAACTATAACCTGAACCTTTTAATCCTTTGGCAGAAAGGTCTCGGTCTAAATACTTTCGTCCATTCTCATCCACCTTATTGTAATATCGATCAATATATTCTTGTGAATAAGGAACTAAAGGAATATCAAAATATAATTCAGAGCTTTTCGTATAATAGAAAATACAGTCATGGAGGTTGGCAAATCCCGTGCTATCATTATGGGCTGTTGAGCGCTTCCAGATAATTTCATTTCTAAAGTTATCTTCCCCAAAGATTTCATCCATTAGAATTTTTACATAGTGCCCAATATGATAATCCAGATGCACATAGATGCTTGCTTCGTCGCTCATGATGCTCTTCATGGCCATCAGGTTCTCGTACATCCAGTTTAGGTAGCGCTCTTTATCCCATACGTCACCATACATCTTTTCCTCGAAAGCTTTCAGTTCCTCAATATCGAGTTCCGTTTCTGCCTGCTTGATAGCTGCCGCCACCTTGGAATTGCGACGAATATACACCTTCTTGGCATAGTCGGCACCACTGGCGAAAGGTGGGTCAATATATACAAGGTCAACCTGAACACCTTTGTCTTTGAGATAGGCACAAGCCGAAAGACATTCGCCACGAATCACCAGATTGTTGGGATTCTGACCAATCTGCTCTTTCAACTCCATCTCATAGAGGGGCATACCTCGCTGTACACGCTCAATGACCTGATCGTTATCACGATAGCGCAACACTCGCTTGGTACGTACGAAATTGTCTAATACAGCTTGACCTTCAAGCGTATTGGGGAAATAGGGAACATATTTAATAGCCATAGCTCTGTATATTTACACATTAAAGAAATTATTGATAGCAGCAAGGGTCTTCTTTCGGCGCTGCTCTGCGGTAATGGTGTCCTCTAAGTAGAGAAAGTCGAAACGCTGGTAGCCGAACTTGTCGTTGTTCTTCTTGACAAATTCTGACATGAAGCTGAGTTTGTCCTTGAACTTAGCGGCAAAGCCCTCGCCCTTGGTCTCTATGATGATAACCTTGTCTATCTGCTTCTGTTCATTCCGGCTGAGCAAAAGGAAGTCTGGTACATATCTTCCAATGTATCGCCAATTAGTGCCAACACGTTTGTAGCAGTCAATCTTGAACTCTGTCAGCGTATCGTCGCCGTTGAAATAGACTTCCAACGCCTTTTCCTTTATCAACGGCAGAAGTTCCTGAGACAGGAAATGCTTCTCCAGACCGCTATCGAAGCGGTAAGGCAGATAGTGGTAGGTTTGGTTACGTTCGGGATGTGGGTCTAGCTTTGGATTACGCAGTGCTGACACATCTATGCCCAAAGCCTCCAGTTCGGCTATCTTAGCCTTCTGCTCAGCCGTCAACTCTTGCTGAGGAGGTTTCTCGTCCCAAGTTATGATTTCGTGTACAGCCTGCTGATCTGGGAAGAACTTCTCACAATCCTGGGTAGGGGATGTCAGATGCTCAATCTGCAGCAGGCAGGCTTGCTCAGGAAGTATTTCCTCTTTCGTCGTAAAGTCCCGTCTGGGTGCAAAGGCCTGACGGATAAGCGAACGGACGCGCTGATGATTGTATTTCCCGTTCTCTATCAACACGCCATCCTTCTCCGTGGTAATCATTGCGAAGATGGCCTGTAACTCTGCTTCACATTTTTTCAAGTCGGCCACCGTCACCATGCCGAAGCTCTCCTTGGCTAACTGGTAGAGCCACCAGCGGAAGGATGTGCGTACCTCATCTTTGTTTTCCTGCTCGACTGAAGCAATCAGATTGCCCTCCATATCCTGCTGGTGAATCAGAGAGATGTCGGCCAGTGCCAGAATATCTTTACTTCTTAACCGTCCGGCAGGGTCGTTGGCATCATCGATAATGAGGGTTTCGTAACTGACCTTCAGCTGGTAGAAGTCTATTGCAGGCACCTGCATGTACTCCATACGTGAGAAGCGATCTATCAGTTTAGGTTCCAAGTTCGACTTTCCTCCAAACTCCTTCAGTGTGATATTCTGCTGTTGTTGCAACTGGCGGTTCAGTTTCTCTGCATTGAACTTGTTGAGCCAGATAAGGGCTGTTTCCTGACTGTTCTTTGTCACCTGACGCAGACAGCGGCAAGAGGTCTGGAGTACCATGTTCGTGGGGCAGACTCCCTTTTGCGGCAGGATAACACCCGTCAGGCTTTTGCAGTCCCAGCCCTCCTTGCCAATCTGCACGAGGAGCACAATTTTGTATTTTGAAATAGAGGTGTCGAGCGAGGCAAAAGCTGTCTCAGAACCTACATGTTGAGAGTACTGCTTATTACCACCGTGATAAGGCAGGATAGTATCTGTGGGGTTCAGTCCGTAGGTTGCTACTATCTCTGAAACCAATGGGTAGATGATTTCTTCGAGCGTCTCAATCTGACCGCAGTAGATGGCCAGTTTGGCACAAGTTCCGTTAGCATACACAGTGTCCCGATACTTGTCAAGGAACTCATGTACACCATTGGTGACGATGGTCTGGGTGTCATTATCCTCAAACTTCACATCGGGATTCTTCAGAAAGTTGCCGATGCCATCTACCAATGGATAATAATACACCACGTTGGCAAGGTCGGTATTCTTGATGGTCAGTGCATCTGATATCTTCAGCGGTTCTACGCTATCCAGATAAGGTGTGCCTGAGAAACCGAGTACGGAGTTGAACGTATGCTTCTCCGTCCATTTGTTCACTACCTGACGGAGCTTGATTTCGCCGTCGGCAGCATGATGCACCTCGTCGATATAAACAGCAAGATGAGGAATGGAACCTATAAGCTCGCGCAATTCATTGGCCAATGCCATACGCTTTAGTTCTTCTTCTGAAAAGAGCGATGGATCTTGATTTGTATCGAAACGATCAAGAATAACCTTTTCGGCATTGGTGATAGCCACCAATCCCTTCAAGTCTTCAAACGGCTGGTGGTTGTTAATCTTCTGGGCATTGGGGTTCTTGATGCGATTGCTCTTGTTTGCAGTTTTCTGCTCATCCAAAATTTCGAACTTGATAAGGCGGCGCAACTCTGTAGCCGACGGTTCAGGAATGATCCATGAGGGGTCGAATTCCTTGATATGTTTCAGACTTGGAACAATCGATGATTTCAAGCCCGATGGTGCCATTACCATAAAATTGTGGGCAAAGGCTGGATTGTTTGGCTCGTTCTGGGCAAAGTAGAGGTCAAGGTAGATGAATGATGCCATCAGATAAGTCTTGCCAGCTCCCATAGGCAGACTAAAGAGGTAGTCGGTATAGGTGACTCCGTAGAATATCTTCTGGAATATGGCCTCGTAGTCTATCTCGTCAGCATGCTGCTTGATATATTGCTCCAGTTCCGGAGCCAGTTGCTTGCCTTTCTTGTCGTGTAGGCACGAATACTGGAACAGAGCCACAGCAGCCTTTTTGGTGCTGAATATCTGGCGGGCAGTCTCTGTCAGCTCCACCTGCCCTATATTGGTGTCGTTGAACACACCATCGACGAAGAGCCGCCACAGAGGTTGGTTCTTGCAGGCTATCTTCAGAAACAAGTATGTCTTGATGGCCTCCAACTGAGCGTCACGCATCATACTCCGTTGCACAATATACTGCAACAGTTCTTTAATGGTGCATTCCTCAGATGCCAGCCATTCGTTACGTTTCTTTTCAATGAGTTTATAAAACATTGTTCTATCTTTACAATTGTTTTCTTCTATATACTATACAACACGCACCATTCATGGAGAACTCATACTCTTCTACTTTCCTCATTACATCTCAGAAACATCTTCGAAGTTATAAGTCTCACCGAAGAACGGTTTAAGCTTCTCATTCTACATCCTCAGAAGTTCATTGACGTTTACTTCGAGACATTTGGCTACCTCTATCAAATTTTCCAAGTTGGGCTGTGCACTGTTGGTACACCATTTAGATACCGTGGCTTGGTCAACGCCTATTTGCTCGGCTAACCATTTGTTGGTGCGCTTCTTCTCTGCAAGCACTACTTTTAGACGATTTAAGTCTTTACCTTCCATGTTACACATTATTATAATATAGGATACAAAGATAACGTTTTTTCAGCAGAAAATATCAAGTTTTGTTAAAAATATGAGCGTACAGACAAAAATATTGGTCTTTTAACAAATTCTGAAAGCGAGAACAGCAAAAAGTCCCACCAGACTGACTGAT
>CAMCLD010000050.1 GCA_945875635.1 uncultured Prevotella sp. | reverse complement strand
TTATGTAAAGTTAGTGAAAGTCGAAGACAATACAAAATAAAAGACGAAGTTTTTTCTTTAGTTTCGCATGTCTCCGACAAGCTGTCAGTTGACAAGTCAACGAGTTGCTACTCTTCTTACTATGTTAACCCTAAAAAAGCAGGAACAAAAACGATTGCTCCTGCCATGATATCTTAATATTTTGGTCAATCTTGGAAATAAACCCTCTTTACTCTTGAACTTATTCCCGTAAGTATCTCGTATGGAATGGTGCCAAGAGTGTCGGAGAGCACAGTTACCGGAAGTTTGTCTCCGAATATTTCCACAGTGTCTCCCTCCTTGCATCCTATTCCTGTCACGTCAATCATGGCCACATCCATACAGATATTTCCAACGTATTCAGCTTTTTTGCCATTTACGAGACAGTAACCATGTCTGTTGCCGAGGTGTCTGTTCAGTCCGTCAGCATATCCTATTGGTATTGCAGCGATAACGCTGTCATGGTTTATGATGCCCTTGCGCGAATATCCAACAGTGTCTCCTGCCTTCACATTCCTTATTTGCAGTATGGTGGTTTTCAGCGTGCATACATTGTTTATTATACTGTTGTCACGAGGGTCAACACCGTACAGTCCAATGCCAAGGCGGCACATGTCCATCTGTCTTTCGGGGAAATGCTCTATTCCAGCTGAGTTGTCCATGTGCATCAGTATCTTGTGGTTGAAAGCATTTTGAAGCTTTTCCGCACCCTGTCTGAATAATTTATATTGTTCGTCGGAGAAAGAGTCAAAGCTGTCACTGTCAGAACCCACGAAATGCGAGAATACAGAACGTGGTATCACTGCGTCCTGCTTCTTTAGTATATTGATAAGCTCTTCAATGTCTGTTTCCGGATTGAAACCAAGCCTGTGCATTCCTGTGTCAAGTTTTATATGTACAGGATAGCCTGTTATTCCCTCTTTCCTTGCAGCTTTGACCAATGCGTCAAGGAGTCGGAAAGAATATATTTCAGGCTCAAGTCCATAGTCGAAGATTGTCTTGAAGGCAGACATCTCGGGGTTCATTATCATGATGTTAGATGTTATGCCGTTTTTTCTCAGTGTCACTCCTTCGTCAGCCACGGCCACGGCAAGATAGTCAACCCTATGGTCTTGCAGCGTCTTTGCAATCTCCACGGCTCCAGCCCCGTACCCATCGGCTTTTATCATGCATGTTAGTTTTGTGGTAGGAGTTAGTAACGACCTGAAATGGTTTAGGTTTCCCACGACAGCATTTAGATTTACCTCCAGTATAGTCTCATGTATTTTCTTGGCAAGAAGTTCTGTCAGATGGTCAAAGCCGAAACTTCTGGCTCCCTTAAGCAATATCACTTCATCGTGCAAGTTGTGGAACACGTCGCTTTCTGTAAAATCCTTAAGGTTGTCGAAGAAGTATCTTTCTCTGATGTCTATTCTGTCTCTGTTGGCTGATATTCTCGGACCTATTCCTATCAGTTTGTCCACTTCCCTTTCTCTAGTCAGCTTTGACACTTCGGAGTAAAGTGTTTCCTCGTCTTCACCACTCTGATAAATATCGCTCAGTATGAGTGTTCGTTTGCGTCCCTTGTGGTCTTGACGTCTGTTCATGAAGTCAAGGGCTATGTCAAGCGAGTTTATGTCTGAGTTGTAAGAGTCGTTGATAAGTGTGCATCCATGCTGTCCTTCCTTCACCTCAAGTCTCATGGCAACCGGTTCAAGGTTGCCCATTCCCTTGTTCAGGTCATCAGTGTCTATTCCGAGGTAGAGAGCTACGGCGAGGCATGTTATGGAATTGTATATGGAAGCCTCGTCAATGAATGGCAGTTTGTATGTGCCATCTACACCTTTATATATATAATGTATGATGGTAGAGCTGTCATATTTCTCTGTCTCACTTATAAACAATGCCGCCCTTTTGTCTCTGAGCGACCAACTTATCTGCTCTCCTTTGTAGGCATATTGCGAAATGCATCTGTTTATGATTTCATCGTCCATGCAATAGACGACGGCATTAGTGTCATGAAACAGGTTGAGTTTTTCCTTGCATTTCGCCTCCATGGATGGGAAATTCTCCTGATGTGCGGCTCCAAGGTTTGTTATTACTCCGATAGTTGGTTGGATGATGCCTCTAAGAGCTGCCATCTCACCCTGTTGGCTGATACCAGCCTCGAAGATTCCTATTTCTGAGTTCTCGTCAAGCAGCCATACACTGAGAGGGACTCCCGTTTGAGAATTGTATGAGCGTGGTGAGCGTGTGGTTTTCATGTGTGGAGACAATAGTTGGTTGAGCCATTCTTTCACTACTGTCTTGCCATTTGAACCCGTGATGCCTATTATTGGAATGTCAAACTCGTCGCGATGCCTTTCAGCAAGTCGTTGCAGAGCCTCTCTGCTACCAACCACCTTCAGGAAGTTAGCATCTGTGTAAATACTGTTGGCATCGTCCGGCACTTTCTCCACTACGAAGTTTCTTACACCGCGTCGGTATAGTTCAGGTATGAAATTATGTCCGTCGTTACGCTCTGTCTCTATTGCGAAGAAAAGAGTCTCCTCCGGAAAGCGAAGGGAGCGGCTGTCTGTTAGCAGGAAGCCTATTGACGCAGGTCTTTCACCATAGCGTCTTGCCCCAATCAGCGTGGTGACTTTCTCTATACTATAGTTCATTATTTCTAAATGTTTGTTCGTACGAGATACAAAATTAATATAAAAATCCGAGTGGGCGAAAAGAATGCAGAATATTTTTTTCCATTCCTTTATCTTATGTAGAGTCTATGGTGAGCGATAATCAACTTGTCACTTTCGTGAAGTTCAAGGAAACTCCTGACTGCATGTCAGGGACATGCGAAAATGGAATACAAATACATGTACTTTGTTGACATTTGTCCCGCTTATTTTGACTATATGAAGTATGTGTTTTGTAACTCCGGAAATTTTTCATAACTTTGCAGAAATAACTACTAACATCATATAATAACTATGAAACGATTTTTTTTATTTATTTTGTCTTTAGTGACACTCCTGTCAATCAATGCAAAGACAGTGGTGGTGGAAACGAGAGGAATATCCCTTGTTATCAACGCTGAAGAAGGAAAATCTCCTCAATATTTGTATTTTGGGGCAAAACTCAAGGCAGGAGATGTAGAGCGTCTTCAGAACCCACGTGAGGGACGTATGGATGTATATCCTGCTTACGGACTGAATCCTCAGGCTGAGGCGGCTCTTGCCATGCGCCATGCAGACGGCAATATGTCAACCGCCCTTGTGGTGACAGGCATAGACGAGTCGGTAGAAGGAAGCTCTAAGGTAACTGCAATTCATCTTAAAGACCCTGTATATCCCGTTACGGTTGATTTGAAATACAGGACATATCCTGATGCGGATATGATAGAGGCCTGGACAGAGATAACAAATAATGAGAAACAGGTTGTGACACTTACTCGTTTTGCGAGTGCCATGTTGCCTGTGCGACGTGGAAACGTTTGGCTGTCCCACCTCTATGGCTCATGGGCTAATGAGGCTATTCTGGCAGAGGAACCACTTCTGGCAGGCGAGAAGGTTGTTAGGAACACAGATGGCACACGCAACTCTCATACAGATCATGGTGAGGTGATGCTTTCGCTTGACGGCAAGGCAAAGGAGAACAGTGGTGACGTTATAGGAGCGGCACTCTGCTACAGCGGTAATTACAAGCTGCGGATTTGTACAGACGACACGGAATATCACTATCTTTTCGCCGGTATCAACGAAGACAATTCCGAGTATCATCTTAAAAAAGGCGAGACATTCGTTACTCCTCCCCTTGCCCTTACCTTTTCAAAGGAAGGACTGTCAGGTGCCAGTCGCAATTTCCACAAGTGGGGACGTAAGTACAAGCTCATGCATGGCGACAAGGAACGTAAGATACTTTTGAACTCATGGGAAGGAGTCTATTTCGACATCAACGAGGAAGGCATGGACCAGATGATGAGCGATATAGCAAGCATGGGAGGAGAACTCTTCGTTATGGACGATGGATGGTTCGGTGACAAGTATCCCCGCAAGACAGACAATTCATCGCTTGGCGACTGGGTTGTTGACCGCAACAAATTGCCTAATGGCATAGGCGGACTCATAGACGATGCAAAGAAGCATGGGATAAAATTTGGTATTTGGGTGGAGCCAGAGATGGCAAACACTACGAGCGAGCTATACGAGAAACATCCAGAGTGGATTCTGAAGGCACCGAATCGTGAGCCGGTTCTTGGCAGAGGAGGCACCCAGGTAGTACTTGACCTTGCCAATCCGAAGGTTCAGGATTTCTGTTTTGGAGTTATAGACAACCTCATGACGGAGTTTCCGGAGATAGACTACATCAAATGGGATGCCAACATGCCCGTGTCTAATCATGGTTCGCAGTATCTGCCAATGAAAGACCAGAGTCATTTATATATAGAATACCACCGTGGTTTTGAGAAAGTATGCAAGAGACTTCGTGCCAAATATCCAGACCTGACAATACAGGCTTGTGCCAGTGGTGGCGGTCGCGCCAACTGGGGAGTACTTCCATGGTTTGATGAGTTCTGGGTTAGTGACAATACTGATGCTCTACAGAGAATATACATGCAGTGGGGAACCAGCTATTTCTTCCCTGCCATTGCGATGGCATCGCATATCAGCATCGTGCCTAACCATACTGTGTTCCGCACCACATCCCTCAAGTACAGAATTGACGTTGCAATGAGTGGAAGGCTTGGAATGGAGATACAGCCAAAGAATATGACAGACGAGGAGAAGAGTCTTTGCCGCAAGGCAATCTCTGAGTATAAGGAGATTCGTCCCGTGGTACAGTTTGGTGATATATACCGATTGCTCTCACCTTACGACAGGCTTGGCGCAGCATCTATGATGTATGTTTCAGAGGCAAAGGACAAGGCTGTCTTCTATTGGTGGAAGACGGAGTCGTTCCAGAATGAGCATCTTCCAAGGGTAAAAATGGCTGGTCTGCAGTCCGACAAACTGTATAAAGTTCATGAGCTCAACCGGATAGACAACACACCATTGGATGTTGAGGGCAAGGTCTTCTCTGGAGAATATCTTATGAATAATGGACTGGAGTTGCCATACAGACATGATGTTGACTGGAACAAGAAAAACGACTGGAGTAGCAGAGTGCTGTATCTGACAGCTGAAAACTGACAGATATTTCTTTTAACTTTTTTTGTGTCACATCACTTGTCCTTGTCGTGAAAGTTTATTACTTTTGCAGCGCAAACAAGTGAAAAATGAAATGTTAGCAACAATATTTGAAACAGCAAAATAAAGCATATTTTTATTCATGGTATTAGTTTTTAAGGCAACGGGGCGTTTTGTCGTGAGATAAGACTCCCCGTTTTTTCAAGACTCGATTTGAGGGGGCTTTTCAACTTGTAAGCAGAAACGACAATTGTCAGTTTGATTTTTCGCAAAGCTAAAGGCAACTCCTTTGAACTTGTTTCTCACTTGTGGAACTTGAAATATAAACAATAAACAGATATCGTCATGAGGAATGTAAAAGACAGGAAAACCATTAGAAAGTATTCCAAGAAAGAGGTTGATGACAATATGCTCCGCAGACTTCTTGAAACTGCTGAGCGCACACCAACCATGGGCAATCTGCAACTCTACTCCGTTGTCGTGACAAGGGATGCAGACATGAAGAGGCAACTATCTCCTGCACATTTCAACCAGCCAATGGTGGTTGAGGCTCCCGTGGTCCTTACTTTCTGTGCTGATTTCCGACGCACAACGCTGTGGGCAAAGCAAAGGAAGGCATCCCCTGGATATGACAACATGCTCTCGTATGTCAATGCCGCCACCGATGCACTCCTTTATTGCCAGACATTCTGCAACCTGGCAGAATCGGAGGGACTTGGAACATGCTTCCTTGGCACAACAGTATATATGCCCCAGATGATAATAGATATTCTGAAACTGCCAAGACTTGTCATGCCAGTAGCTACAATCACATTGGGATGGCCAGACGAGCATCCTCTCATGACTGACAGACTGCCCCTTTCGACAATAATACATGACGAGACCTACCATGACTATACTCCAGAGGATATAGATAATGCATATCTTGAGAAAGAACGACTTCCAGAGAACAGGCATTTCGTTGAGATAAACGGCAAGGAAACACTTGCACAGGTGTTTACGGATTGCAGATATACGCGAAAGGACAATGAGGCAATGTCTGCCACATTGTTGGAGACTCTGCACAATCAGGGTTTTCTGGATTTAAGCAAGTCAGAAGTAGATTAATGAAGATAAATACGTATTCGATGATTAATGCAAAGCTTTGCAAGTGTCAATGCAAAGCTTTGCGATGTCAAACGCAAAGCTTTTCGATGGCAAACGAATAAATATTGTTGTTGTTCTTCAAATATAAATGTATTATGAACGTTCTAGGTTTTATAAGAAACTGGACACTGCCTGTGGCAATTGCCACAGGCATAGTTCTGTATAGTATCTTCGCCTTTGTTCCAGCTCTTGAAGAGGCATCTTTGTTCTTTGAGCCTCTGTGTGCATGGATGCTTCCTGTGTTCATGTTTCTTGTGCTTTATGTCACATTCTGCAAAGTCAATTTCCATAAGATGAAACCTGTAAGATGGCATTTGTGGATAGGCATATTCCAGGTGTTTTTCGTGCTGATAATAGTTGGCTCTATCCTTACATTCAGCATAAAGGGTAACAATCTGATACTTTTAGAGGCTATCCTGACATGCATCATTTGTCCTTGCGCCTCGGCTTGTGCTGTCGTTACACAGAAACTTGGAGGCAGCATCGAGGAAAGCACCTCCTATACCTTCCTGTCCAATTTTATTACAGCCGCACTTATTCCAATCTGTTTTCCCATGATAGAGAAGGCAGCGGGCATAACCTTCCTAAGCTCCTTCCTGACTATTCTGAAAGAGGTTGTAATAGTGCTTATCATGCCTATGCTGTGTGCATATATAACAAAACATTATATACCTGCGCTTCACAGAAAGGTGACAGGTGTCAAGGACCTGGCATATTATCTGTGGGGAGGCTCCTTGGTAATCGTGTCAGGAACCACGATGCGCAATATCTGCCATGCGGATACAAGTGTCCTATTCCTTGCCATGGTTGCCTTACTCGGTCTTGTGCTATGTCTCGTACAGTTTGCAGTAGGTAGATACATAGGTCATTTCTTTGACAGGACGGTGGAGGCAGGACAGGGACTGGGACAGAAGAATACGGCTTTTGCCATATGGATTGCCTCTGCATATCTTAACCCTCTGTCAACAGTGGGGCCGGGTTGCTATATACTCTGGCAAAATATAATAAACAGTATAGAAATATGGAGGGAGCGGACAAAGAGCAAGTCCTTTGTCAGCTCTCCAGAAAAGAATGTTTGAGGAAGGATGCGTCAGAAGAGAGATGAGAAGTATGTGTGAAATTTGTCGTTGCGAGTTGTCCCGCAGGTATCCTGTCATTGTTATAATGTGTTCCTTCATGCTCACATTGTCAATATCCAGTGTCCATAGCCAGACAGTAAACGGAATAACAGCGGGTGCCGTTCCTGACACTATTCCTGCAAAGGCATTGCATGAGAGACGACAGACACCACCGGAAATAATGCCCAGCAAACATACTGCGGAAGAAGACAAGAGCGTTGAGGCACCGGTAAGGCACAGGGTCCTGCTTATTGGAGATTCCATGTGTGAGGGTCTTGGTGCTCGTTTCTCAGATTATGCTGCTTCCAGCAACTTTGATTTCCATACAGTGATATGGTATGGCTCCACGTCAAAGTCGTGGGCCACTACCCGTGACCTGAAATATCATATAGAGAGGGTAAACCCCACATATATAATAATGAGTCTTGGAACCAACGATCTTGGTTATTATGACTTTTCCCGCAGAAGGGCATGGATAGAAGAGATTATATCCACATTTGGCAACATTCCATATCTATGGATCGGACCGTTACCATGGAGAAAAGTGCGAGACCGTTCAATGGTGGGAGTCATAAGAGACTGTACAGGTGAGAACAATTTCTACGACAGCAGTAATGTCTATTGTCAGAGACTTGACGGAGTTCATCCAACATTCCCGGCAGCAGCGAAATGGGTCGATGGTATCGTTTCCTGGATAAACAGGAACGGAAGACAGCCAGAGGGACTCTCTTTCGTCACGCCCTCTAAAAAGACTGTCTTCCGTCCTGATGAGAAACATACTCCCAGATATAAGGGAAGAATGTAGTATTATATTTTTTTCGCTATGCTCTACCCTGGGCTATGTTCTTCTGCGCCTTCAGTGCGTGCTGCTTACTATATTCGCTGAATAGCTACAGAAACTCCTTTGCCCTTCGGGCAGTTCCTCATTAGTCTGATTTTCTCATAGAGGCATATACGAAATATGCAATGAGGAGTATGTATGCGCCGAGTGCTGCTATCTCTGACCACGGATTTTCTATCCAAACCTTGTTTACAGCATCGAAACCTCCAAACCTTAGTAATGCGCTGACAACTCCCATCAGTGCTCCGCCTGCAATGAAGCCGCTGGCTATCAATGTGCCTTTCTCTCCGCGTAGCTTGTTGAGGGTTTCGTCCTTTGTGCGGGTTGTGACATACCAGCTTATTGCGCCGCCCACAAGCAGGGGAAGGTTTAGCTCCAAAGGTATGAACATGCCAAGGGCGAATGCAAGGGCTGGAATCTTGCAACGGTCAAGGATAACTGCAAGTACGGCTCCTATGGCATAAAGACTCCAAGGTGCTCCTGCCCCGTTCATCATTGGCTCTATGACGGCAGCCATGGCATTAGCCTGTGGAGCCACGAGGTGACCTTCCCTGTTAGGGTCAAATCCATAGATGTTGTTTAAAAGCATCATCACTCCGCCAACAGTGGCTGCCGATACGAGGACACCGAGGAATTTCCATGTCTCCTGTTTCTTGGGTGTCGTTCCAAGCCAGTAACCTATTTTCAGGTCAGTGATAAACGAACCTGCCACAGACAAGGCTGTACATACCACGCTGCCCATTATCAGGGCTGCAAGCATGCCGCCTGTACCCTGAAGTCCTATTGCAGCCATGACAACCGATGCAAGGATAAGTGTCATGAGTGTCATGCCCGATACAGGATTTGAACCAACTATTGCGATAGCGTTGGCAGCCACCGTGGTGAAAAGGAAAGCAATGACAGTCACAAGCAGTATTGCAACGAGAGCGAATATGATATTGTTCATCACTCCAAGCCAGAAGAACACGAAAGTGATGAGTATCGATAGTATGGAGCCTATGCCTATGAGCTTGAAGGAAATATCCCTGCGTGTACGCAATGGTTCAGAAGCATCTGCACCGCTGCCCTTCAGTTCCTTTGCAGCGAGTCCCACAGCTCCCGTTATCAGCCCCCACGATTTTATTATTCCTATCACGCCAGCCATTGCTATGCCACCGATACCAATGCTGCGCGCATAAGTGGAGAATATTTCCTCTGGTGACATCTGTGCAACAGCAGTGGTAACTTCCGTACCGCCTATGTTAAGCACTGTATCTCCAAACAAGAGAGCCATGCCTGGAACAATGACCCACCATACTGCCACAGAGCCAAGGCAGATGATAAAGGCATATTTCAGTCCTACAATATATCCCAGTCCAAGAATAGCGGCTCCCACATCTAGCTTGAATACAAGTTTTGCCTTCTCGGCTATCGTGTCTCCAAAAGCAATGGCACGTGAGGTAAAAGTGCTGTTCCACCATCCAAGGCTTGCCACTATGAAATCGTAAAGACCGCCTACAAGTCCCGCTATCAGCAGGGGTTTAGCCTGTCCTCCTCCTTTCTCTCCGCTTACGAGCACCTGTGTAGTGGCTGTAGCCTCTGGGAATGGATATTTTCCATGCATGTCGCTTACAAAGAACTTGCGGAATGGTATCAGGAAGAGTATTCCTATCACGCCACCGAGTGCAGATGCCGTGAATATCTGCAGGAATGATGCACTGAGCGAAGGGTCGTTCAGCTTTGCTTCAAGGATGTAAATGGCTGGCAGAGTGAATATCACTCCTGCTACGACAGCTCCTGAGCAGGCGCCTATACTTTGTATGATTACGTTCTCACCCAGAGACTTCGACCTCTTGGCTGCTGCTGACAATCCCACGGCAATGATGGCAATTGGTATGGCTGCTTCGAACACCTGTCCTACCTTAAGTCCAAGGTAGGCTGCTGCTGCAGAGAATAGCACAGCCATCAGCAGACCCCATGTGACAGACCAGATGTTTACTTCGGGATAGTTCTTGTGAGGATTCATTACCGGCTTATACTCCTCTCCGGCTTGCAGTTCCCTGAATGCGTTGTCAGGCAACTGCGTCATTTCTTTCTCTTCTTTTTCCATGTTAATGCTTGTTTGTCCCATTGTGAATATGAAATGGGCTGATAATTTGCAAAAGTACAAAAAAAATCAAATATTCTTATAAAATAACACCTGTTTTTACTACTTTTGCAATATTATGACAAAAGAAATATATCCAATAGCGTTTTTCCACTCTCCTTTCCCAACTAAATTCGGAATACCGCGGCAGAGTGGGCTCGTTGATGCTCTCAAGGGAACGATAGACTTTGAAGAACCGTACGGTAACAGCATGTCGCTTAAAGGACTTGAGGATTTTGAATACCTATGGATAATATGGGGATTCTCTGAGAACGACGGACATGGTTATCATGACACGGTGCGTCCGCCACGTCTTGGAGGTAACGAAAGGGTAGGGGTCTTTGCCTCACGCTCTCCTTTTCGCCCGAATGGTTTGGGACTCTCGGCTGTAAGAATACTTGGAATAAGTGAAGGAAGCATAGCTGTTGCGGGAGCTGACCTTATGGACGGCACGCCGATATACGACATAAAGCCTTATATACCTGAAGCTGATGCCTACCCACATGCAAAAGGCGGTTTCACAGACAGCCATCAATGGAGGAAACTGGAGGTCGTGCTTCCTGAAAGTGTAAGGACCAAGATACCGTCTTGCCATATCCCGTCTGTCGTAGAGACTCTCTCTCTCGACCCGCGCCCGCATTATCATGACAATCCAGAAAGGATATACGGAATGCGCTATGCAGATATGGACATAAGGTTTCTGGTGGCAGATGGTCAGCTCACAGTGTTGGATGTCAGGAAAGTGTAGCTTTCCTTCTTGACAGGAAACAGATGAAAGCCCATCTTTTCCTGTTCCTGATGTATTCCATGTCGTGCATGTTGGCATAAGCCTCCCTTTCAAAAGAGATGTTCTCGTAAGCCCTGCCTTTCATGGGAAGTCTTACAAGCCATTCCACGACATACCACAGATAAAAGAGAAGAAATCCCGTTTCCACCATCTGCGCAGTGTGTATGCACTCATGGTTGAGGAGTGATTTGGTCATCCTTGCTTCCCTGCTTATGAGGAGTATTCCAAAGACATTGATGGCATCAAACCTGCCAGCAAGGAGACGGTGAATTCTTATTACCTTCACTCTGTTTCTATCGCTTCAATATGTGGTTTTGGGGTGGTTGCAGGAGTACTCTCACTGTTTCCGCTCTCCGAAGGCTTCGTCTCAGGTGTGTCGTTATTGGCAGACTGTGAGTTGGCTTCGCTGTTTTCCTCCGCATTGTCTTCCTCCGTTTCCACGACAGTAGTCCTTCTCATGCTTTTCAGCATGTTTTCGGTTTCAATCTTTTCCGCTTTCTTTATGGAGTCACGCTTGGCTGTGTCTATTGTCTCAACTTCAAAGCGTGGTCCGCTCTTTTCGGCAAGTGTGGAATCTGGCTCAATCATTGTATAGGTAATGCGGTTACCATCACCGAAAAACATCTGAAAAGCTCCAAAGCCAATCAGTGATACTATGCCGGCGATGATGAACACCACCATACCCTTGCCAAGTCTCGGAGAGTTGTCCTTCTCCTTGCTCCTTTTGTGGTTGGATTGGCTGTCACGTCTTTCTTCCTGTAATCTCTCACTATCGTTTGATGATGTGAGCGGGGTTCCGCATTGTGGGCACCGTATGCTTTTTCCTTGTATTTCTGTGTTACATTCCGGGCATCGCATAAGCTATTTGTTTATATGGAAATATAATGTTCTGGCAAATGAGTATTGCCAATCTTTTCATATCTACTCCACTATTGCTGTCCATCCTCCAGCTGGCGCAAGGTCAGCTTTCATGCAAGTCGTGGGGTCTATGGTCGTTTCTGTGCGTTTGTAGTCTGACGCATCTTTAGCGGCATTGACACCATCTGAGAATATTACCGCTTTTGTACCCAGTCCCTTAAGCCTGCTGATGTCAATGGTAACGGTTCTTGGAGTCCAGTTGTTCATTGCGGCTATGTACCAGACGTTGCCCTTGCGCCTTGCCATGACAATATACTCGCCTAACTCACCATCCAGAGCAACTGTCTCGTCGAATACAGTCGGAACCTTTGCTATGAAGTCGGTACATTCCTGTTCCTTCTCGTATCTTGTGGGACTGTCTGCAAGCATTTGCAGCGGAGCTTCGAAAATGGTGTACATAGCCATTTGGTGAACTCTTGTGCCTTGGCTCATGGGATGGTTGTTGTTTCCGAAGAATTTGTCTTTTGTTGCATTGGTCATGGCTCCAGGAGTATAGTCCATTGGTCCAGGAAGCATTCTTAGATATGGAGCTGTCACGTCATATCTCGGCTGGTCGTGCACAGGTCCTGCAGCTGTCCTTGGTTCCCATTTAGAATTCTCAAGTCCTTTCACGCCCTCAAAGTTGAGAATGTTCGGATAAGCTCTCTGCACGCCCATTGGCTTCAATCCATGTAGGTCGAGCAGCAGATGGTTGTCTGCCGCACATTTAGCGATTGCATAAACTGAGTTGACAGCTTCCTGATCATCACGGTCGAAGAAATCGACTTTGAATCCTTTTATGCCCATTCTTGAATAATGCTCCATGGTGCTCTCCATGTCCTTTATCATGTTTCTCCAGCTGGACCATAGGATAATGCCTACATCCTTGCTTGCGGCATATCCCACGAGGGCGCTTAGGTCAATCTTGTCAGACAGTTTCATAAGAGACTCGCTGTCGCTCCATCCTTCGTCGATTATGATATATTCCAGTGCGTTTGCACTTGCAAAGTCAATGTAATATTTATATGTGTCGGTGTTCATTCCAGCCACGAAATCCACTCCTGTGAGGTTGGTGTTGTTCCACCAGTCCCAAGCCACCTTGCCAGGTTTTATCCATGACGTATCCTCAATCCTGCATTCCGGTGCAAGTCTTTGAGCCATGTCGTTGTCAAGCAGCTGACTGTCGCTTGTCGTCACTAACACCGTTCTCCAAGGGAAGGCGACAGACTTTCCTTTTCCGCTAATGCACTCGGCTATATAGTCAGCCCGTTTCTCTGGCACGAGGTTCAACCTGGCATATCCACCTATCATGCTGTTTGTGGGCAGCGGTGGGAATGTTGCAGCGAGGCTGTTGCCCTCACCCTTTACGAGATACATTCCGGGGTAGTCCTCCACACCACAGTCCATGATGACGGCTTTCATCCCGTTGGGCAGACACACTGCCAATGGCGTTATGGAGAGAGTGTCGGCAAACATCGCAGACAGAGGAGCCTCGTCGTAATAAGACTCGAAGGAGTAACACCATTTCTCTCCGCCTCTGTTGTCGTTCACGTATGGGACGAAGGTCTTGTAGTCACCGTCAAAATGGTATTCCGAAGTCTCATTCTTTACAGTCATGTTGCCAGCAGCTGTCGTCTCGAATCTGTATGCGGCACCATCGTTATATGCCCTGAATGTCATGGCATATCCTTCTGCCGTGTTTATGGTAAGCCAGTGGTAGTTGTCCCTTACCTCTGCCTTTTTATATATGCCGGTTTTGAATGTCTTGTCTGTTTTCCCGCTTTTTGTATTCTTTATCCTTACCTTTCTGCCGTAGTGCCCGTTGGATGTCTCCATCCCTATTTCTGAAGGCAGCAGGATGGTTGTCTCGCCATGGTTGATGCTCCATGTCGTCTTTTCTCCAGTGTTTACTGTTATGGTAAGTTTTCCGTCAGGAGATTTTACAGTATAACTTTTAGCATAGCCTGTGGTGACTGCTATTGCCGCCAGAAGGGTCAAGATAAGTTTTTTCATGTTTTCTGATAGTTAGTGTAATCATCTGCAAAGTTAATCAAATTTTGTGAGAAATGCCAACATTATAGAAAAAAGAGCGTCTGAAATATATTTCTATGGGTAGCACTGTGCAGGGTAAATATCTTTGATAAAAATAACTCGGTGGTTTTCGAGTCATAACTCGGTGGTTTTTGAATCAAAACTCGGTGGTTTTTGAATCATAACTCGGTGGTTTTTGGGTCATAACTCGGTGGTTTTTGGGTCATAACTCGGTGGTTTTTGAATCAAAACTCGGTGGTTATTCTTTTGCGCTTACAGCGCGGCAATAACCTAAGCAACAATATCCCCAGGGCGTCGCTATGTTCTACCCTGGGCTATGCTCTTCTGCGCCTATAGCTCGTGCTGTTTAGTACTGTCGAGAACAGTACCTGTTTATAATCCTTAATTCCGCAACACTATAATTTAACTTTATTTATAAGTTCCTGAGC
>CAMCLD010000049.1 GCA_945875635.1 uncultured Prevotella sp. | reverse complement strand
GCATTTCTTCCATTTGTTTTGTGTCGTAGAGCAATCGCATAACGGGAGCGTCGTACTCGTCGAGTATGACAACCACTTGTTCACCTGTCTGCTTTCTTGCATTGTGGATAAGGTCGCGAAAACGGTCGCCGGGAGTTATAGACAGAGAGTCGCGTCCATAGATGCTTTCGTAACCACGAATCATTGACTCCAACTTGGTCTTCGCCTCGCTCACCTTCAGGTTCTTCAGTCCGCTCATGGTGAAATGCAGCACGGGATATGTCTTCCATTCCTTCTCCAAGTCCATTATCTTCAGCCCCTCGAACAGTTCTTTCTTGCCCTGGAAATAAGCCTTGAAGGTGTTGCACAGCAACGACTTGCCGAAACGGCGGGGACGGGCAAGGAAGACATACCTATATCGA
Source organism: uncultured Prevotella sp. (assembly GCA_945875635.1). Taxonomy (GTDB): domain Bacteria; phylum Bacteroidota; class Bacteroidia; order Bacteroidales; family Bacteroidaceae; genus Prevotella. Next base: position 14,563 of record CAMCLD010000049.1, on the reverse strand, counting down.
CTGACAAGGTCGAACAATAAGTCTGTCTTGTCAACATATACCAAACCTTGTTCCCGAATCAACTGAAACTGGTCGGTATCTACCGGGTACTTGAATCTGCTCATATCATCTGCATTTTATCAAACAAACACACTTCACACCGCAAAAATACGAAAAGAAACTGATATTGCAAAGAGATAGAGAAGAAATATGGCTGAAAAGAAAACATATTGTATCATGACCTTTATCAGCTATAACATCTTGATAGATGAGCCGGACAAGGGTGACTATCATTTCCATTTTGAGTAGATTTTATGGTTAAAAATCAGCGAAATTCAAAAATATTTTCTCGTTTTCGCTGATTTTTAAGCAAAGGCACCGACTGCCACACCATTCTCACTCTCTGAGTCTCTGATGCCGTGTGCTTGGCAATGTCTGCTTCGTATGCTGCAAGGATATTCTTCTGTATGGTGCGCACAGCAATAAGGTCTTTGGTCGCGCAATATGTTTTCACAGCTTCGGGCATGCCGCCAGTGAAATAGTATTGGCGTATATAAATCTCTTCATCTTTCACACTTTCATGAGGGAATAATTGCCATATCACTACACTTTTATGAGGGAATATCTTGTATATTACTACACTTTTATGAGGGAATGGCACTGCAAAAATAAAAAAAAGATAATTAATGCAAGAGTGGCGTTGTAAATTCCTGCATTGCTTATCTTTCTTTAACGTATAGTATTTTATTCTCCATCGTTGGTCAGGAGTATCTAATCCAAGTCTTCTACCAAGAGTATCTTCATTTAAATCAGTTACAACAAAATCAACGACATCTGATAATACAGATGAGAAAGAAGAAAAAAGGGTTGACAAGTTATTATTACTCTCTACAATCTATAAGGAAGTCTGCGAAAAATAAGAGGAATAAAGTAAAGTGGCGTCATGATAAAGCATTGCAAGTAGCATCGCAAAGCATTGCAGGTGGCATCGCAAAGCTTTGCAAGTGACATCGCAAAGCTTTGCAAGTGACATCGCAAAGCATTGCATGGCGGATTCCAGACGCAAGCGCAAAGTTAATGCAGATTTTTAGGGGAATAAATAATTCAAGTTTCGCATGTACTCAACATTCAGAAGTTAAGGAAGTTGAGTTACTATAATACAATGGGACGAGTATGGCAACTGCCACACCCGTCCCATTTATAGGTATTCATAGATTGACTAATCAGTCATCCCATGTACTCCATGGATCAAAACCATTGTCTTTAGAGGATTCTGGAACATTGCCTGTCCCATTGTTATCTCCAGGTTTTGGTCCGTATGTTTTGTTACCAGAATCATCTGCTGCATTTTCCGAGCTAGATTGAGAAACGACGTCCATGAGATTATTCTCCATCTCAACAACGATGATATCCGGGCTTATATATGTCTTTTCCATATTACTTTCTAACTATTTTTTTACCGTTAACAATATAGATGCCCTTTGGCAGACTGCGCATATCGTCAGAAACTTTCTGACCGTTGAGATTATAGACACCTGTTGCTATGCCGAGTGCGTTGAACACATCTGGGTCAACATCCACCATGTCTATCGTTGTTACCACATTGTCGTCATCATCACCCGGATTGTCTATCACGAGAGATATACTGTTTATCTTGCCTGATGTAGTATCTGTAGTATCAACCTTTTTCTCAAACCAAGCGCGATAGCCCTTACCGTATGATGAGCCGCCTGAAACATATAGCTTGCCATCTCCGTCACTTACAAAGATGTCATTCTTTTTGAAGTTGACACTCCAATTAGTAGTATTGCTAGTTGAAGTCACATTAGCTGTACAATAATCCTTTATACCCTTGAAAGTATAGGCATCACAATCAATGTCAACCTGGCTAATGAATGGATTGACACACTTGCTGAAGACAGTGAAATTAGTGATAGTGTTATTATCTTTGATTACTGTCACATTTGCGTCATTTGTGATATCTGTAAGTGTCGGCTTGATAAGGTAAGGATGACCAGGCAGCACATTCTGTATCTCATGATATATGAACTCCAGTTTTGCGCAGCCATTATCAACCGTTGCATTGTTCAGCTGTATCAGCTGTGTTCCAGCACCAAAGATTCTCTGTACTTCTTCCTCTGTCAGGTTGAACGGCAATGTCAGCGTCGTCCACTGGTCTTTCGTGAAGGTGCGTGTGAGCTTGATGCTATAGAACTGTGGGATAGATACGCCAGCTACAGGAGCAATATCTTTTCCATTAATTGAATAGGTGTAATCCTTCAGGTTCGTACCCTCAATTTTTCCATTCTCTTTTGCTGTTATCTTGTTGTATGCTTTGACATCGCTCAGATCCAATGTAGATATCTTGTCAGAAACAGTTTCTTGTGGCTGTGATACATCAGGGACGAAGTTCGCTCCAGAGAATCCCATCTTTGAGAAATTAGAGAAGAAATAATATGTCTCGTTGCCTGTCACATGGAATGTGTATTTGACGATACCCTTCTGGACAGCAAGGAATGAGCCATTGTCAAGCTCAATGATTTTCTGTGCGCCAAGCGGTCCGCTATTCCAACTGTCATGTGCTCGCTTTTGTTCTTCTGTTGACATGTAATCGGCAAACTCAGTCCATTTAGCTACGTTGTATGGATTGTTATATTTTGTCTGGTTATAGTCTTTGTCTCCCTGGAACATACAGTAATAGCGAGAGTCAACTTTCTGTTTCGTCGATACGCTATAGTTAGGCGAGAACTCCTGTACGGTAAGACCACGCTGGTTGACAACTTGGAATGCGTGTGGACGGAATTGACCTGGTATGATGTCTCCTTTCTCGTATGTAATACTTCCATCACCATTCTGTACGTACGTACCACCATTGTTATTTGTATTCCATGCTCCGTTCTGGAGAATGTATATCGTGAGTGTTCCATTCATCGTTGGCTCAAATGTCATAAATGAACCACGAACGGGGAGAGTGTATGGGTAAGATACAGTTGTCTTTCCATCGCTGTCATGCACTGGCGACTTGAACCATCCGTAACGTATGCTTCCATATATCGCTTTATCTGATGCTGCTTTCGACTCATCTACAGCATCGTTCACACCATTCCACGAGTAATAGTGTCCATCGATAGATGCAATATCAGAAGCCTTTTCGCCAGAATCATTCCACTTGTCAGTGTAGTATGTGGCTGTGCCAGCTCGTTCAACTTTATATGAACCCAATGTTTTTGTTGTTGCATCTGCGTTAGCATAGCCTTCCCACTTCCAGCCACCGAAAGTCATCTTGACAAGCTTCTCCTCTGTTCCTTCCGTTGTTCTTGTGATATATTTTGATGTGTTAATTGCTGGAGCAGTCTCACTTGCATTTACTGAGAAGCTATATCCTTGCTCCAAGAGAACATTGAAGAATGCTGGGTCAGCATAATAATTTTCGTTTTCCTTGAGTGTAGCATATATCTTTGCTCCACCGTTTCCAGATTTAGCAATGGTAATTTTGCCTGATGATGCATCGACAGTGGCAACAGAGGTCACATCGCTCTCGTATGTGTATGACAGTGATGCATCTGTCAGCAATTCATCTTTACCCTCTGCATTCTTAATATATGCCTTGACTGTCGGTTGGACGAACGTTGGTTGTATCGGTGTCGTCGTTGAGTTCCAAGTCCACTCTGTATTGCCATTACTGTCAGAGTATTTAAGCGTGATTTTCTCCTTCACTACTTTCACATTGATGATGTAGGTAGTAGTGGAGCTTCCATCCTTGGATGTGACGGTGTATGTGTGAGTATCAGTATTGCCAGTCGTTGATGGTGCAGTTATTGTGATGTCTCCGCTTACAGTTGTTCCATCCTTTTTTATTGTAGCTCCATCCTGCTTTGACGGAGTTATGGTGATGGTCTCTCCTTTCTTGCTTGCTCCAATCTCCAGCGTTGTGGTGTACGTGCCCTCTGGAGTTTCTGTAAATGTCAGCTGTGAGCTGCCATACGTAAATGTGGCACGAGAGTCGCTCTCAGGATAGTCGCGTGTGATATTGATGTCTTTAATTAGTGAGGTGGCTCCGGTTGCGGTTTCTTTGTATATGTAAATGACATTCTTTCCCACCACAGCGTCATCTCCTTGTTGGATGACATAGCTGCCAGTGAAAGATATGTCGCTACTGTTAGAGTCTGGGGCTTTCAGTATAAAAGAAGACGTTGCAGGGTTGATAATAATCTCATCACCAGCCTTCAGGGTGTTGTCAAGCGTTATTTTAAGGTAGCTTGCGCTGCTGCCGTTAAGGTTGATCTGATTACCACTAATCATATCCTTTTGATTAGAGTACCCGTTGTATAGTTGTGCAGAGCCACCTGTAATGGTCGCGTTGTCACTTGTCACCGTAACAGTTGCCTTAGAATTTACACTGACAGTAGTAGATGTGATGGATGTCAATGTGAAGAGGTCTGTTATTGGTGTCCACTTCGCATAGAGGGTGGTGCTTTCAGAGATTGTTGCGCCAGGTGTGGCTGCTGTAGTGCAGTTTGCATCTGTGTACCAACCGCCAAATGTATAGCCTTCTACTGCTGATGGTGTTGGCAATGGGTTTGGCAGTGCTGTGAGGTCTGAAGCAGGATCTATCTGCGTACCATGACCATTCATGTTGTAGGTTATGGTGTAGCCGGTAGGTGTAGAAGGGGTGCCGGAATAACCAAGAACCTGGATTGTATTAATGTTAATTTCTTTTGAACCAGAATTAGTTATTGTTATGGTTGTTGCGCCTTTAACGTTATTGCTTAATGTGCAGTTGTAATCTCCTAATGATTGTCCAGAACTTATAGTTACAGTTCCTAAAGATGTTTCTCCATTTTTAAACGTTAACTCTGAGTTAGTATTACTAGATGTGCAAAGTGCATTGATATTTAGTCCTGTTACAGTGTAGCCTGATGGGATGGTTATAGTTATTGTGTTCTTTGATGCCAGTTTAACATAGACAGTTCCACTTTTCATAGTAACATTACTAATGCTAAATCCATTTTTTTCACTAGCCTCCCAAGTTGTAGCAGTTGCATTCTTGAATGTTGCAATAACATCTTCTTCTGTCCCACTTCCTACACTCTCACTGCCTCCCTCACTTACCGTAACGAGTACAGGCTCTGTCTGTGCGCTTCCTGCAGAGTTTGTCGCTTCACAATAATAATAAGTGTTGGCTTGTGGTGTTACCGTAAGGTCAGAACTTGTTGCACCTGGGATAGCTGTGACTGTTGTTGCTGCTCGCTTAGCATTTGATGCCTGTGTGTCAAGTGCTGGATATGAGTACCACTGATATGCAGCCAAAGGTTTAGCCATAGCAGCAGCGTGGAGAGTGACAAACTGACCTTTTGTTACAGTCTGTGCAGTGGGGATCTCAGCGTTCGCTGCTGTGAATGAAGGAGCATAGTCGGCTTTCAGATAACGCTCATACTCTGTAGAGGCGAGGATGAACGCACCAAGAGGCTTACCCTCCTGATAGTCGGTAACCTTAGTAACATCGTATCCACGTGTGTAATAGTCTGCTGTGCCATCGCGGTATTTCTTTCCGCCTGACTTGTAGTCAGAACTTGCAGAACTTATGTTTACATTACCGCCACCAAGACCGGCAGAAGCACATGTGTTGATGATTGTATTGTCTTCCTTTATAAAGTTGCTGATATAGTTCTGATATGCAGTCTTAATACCTGATTCATAGGTACTAGATGGCAGCAGACCAAGACGCATCGCCTTTATATATGCAGCGATGTAGATGGCAGAAGCGGAGGCTTCGAGGTAGTTCTTTGTGTTTGACTGAATGACTGCACTTGTAGTCGAGTATGAAGTATGCTCTTTATCTACAGCCTCATTAATCACATTAGTCCAGAGATAGTTGTCTTTCTTCTGTGCCCATATACCGGCAGCGAGGTCAGTGAGATAAGACTTCAGACGAGTCTTGATATTTGCATTTCTGGAACTGAGATTATTCTGTGTCTGTATATAGCTGTTGTCTGATATATCATCAGGCATATTCTCCAAAACATCTACGAGAGCGAGGAAGTACCAGCCGATAGCACGTCCCCAGTAAGCCTCATTTGTCCCGTTTGTTCCTGTTGCCCATGTAAAGGTATGCGCTGCAATAGCATCTGGTGTGGCAGAGAATCCATGGTAGAGGAGTTTGTCGGTGGAGTTCCACAGATAGTTCCATGTGATGTCAAACTGTTTAGCAATGAGCTTCCAGTCACCTTCTGTTGTACCTGTTACTGTTCCAATGCCAGCACTTGTATTCTCTGTTGCATACGCCACCAACTGGGCGAGGAGAGCCGGTCCCATATACTCGCTGTCACACCACATCTGGTTTGGATATGTCGCCTTGTGATACCATCCGCCGATGGCGTTCATGTTCCCCGATGCATTTGGAGAAACACTTTCTCCTGACAAGTTAACAAGTGAACATGTCTGTTTCCTACTGCTGCTATAATAATTTACAGTTGAGCGATTGCAAATGGAATAATCGTTATTGACAGCTGTTAAACCGGTAATAGCGTTTTTAAGCTCGCTGATAGCCTTATTGTAAGTGGTTGAATTGGCATATTTCGCTCCTGACTTAGTTAATTCAGCAAGAGCGAAATACATCTTTGAGGCGTTAAGGTCGTCAAGACTTGCGCCTGTGGTAGGAACGGTTACTTTCGTTGCATAGTTCTCTACGAGCTTGAACCAAGGCTTTGACCATGTGAAATCCTTGTAATAATCAGCCGCCTCAATACATGCCTTCGCAACAAGACCTGCCACGTAATCCATAACAAGGTCTCGATTAGATCCACTGCTAATGTCCGTCTTCCACTGTGGCTGGGTTATAACATCTGTCTCACTGTTGTAAGTGCCGAAACCCATTCGCTTTGTGTTACCAACGAAATCATTGATTTTCGCATCAATAAGAACTTTGGTGTAACACTTGTCGGCATCATACGTCTGATACGTCTGATTCGATTGTGCCTTTGCCCCCCCTGCCCCGACAAGGATGAGGCACAGAAGGAGTAGTAACCTTCTGGTGGGACTAAAGCAACTTGTTGAACCGGTCATACCCATGACCCATTCAAATTGTTTAGTAAATGTTTTTTTCATTGTTAGTTTTTTTAGTATAATCTGTCTGTTCTCTTTGTCACCTTAAAGGGGTATTTCTACTCCTTATAAAAATAATATTTAAGTTTCGCAAGTCTCCATCATGCTGTCAGGAGTTACCTTGAGCGAAGCGAAAAAACAAGTTGACGAGTCAACCAGTCATTAGTATCTCTGAATATTGACACACTTAAGTAATAAGGTGTTATGTAATTTGTTTTGTTAAAATATAGTTTTTTAGTAATTCAGCAGTTATTGTAATGACCGTTAAGCCATGGCATCAATCTGTATTACAGTATGAAAATGGACACGATACATTATTTTAATCCGCAAATTTATATATAATTATCTATAAAGTGATAAGTCTTTAAGAAGAAATTAACCTTATATAACATTGCAAGCTACAAATTAACAATAGTTTTCACTACAAAAAAGTCCCTGCTCTCACGTCTGTTGTGGAGCAGGGACACTGAAAGATGGATTATATTTGCTAATTAAAAATAGTAAGCCACGCCTATCTGCCATGCATTGTTCTTGCCCTTTACAAGGCTCTTGGCACCGTCAAGGACAGTAGCCTCACCTGTTGTGCCACATGCTATGTTGTAGTTGGCTGTCACCTGAAGGTGGCTGAGGACTGTTGCTCCAAGTCCAACGTTCCAGCTGAAGTTGGAGTCTTTCCATTTCCAGTTTATGTCCTTGTAGTCGTCACCGATGTTGAAACCGAACTGTGGACCAGTGAAGGCGAAGACGTTAACGACCTTGCTCAGTCCCACCCCGTAGCGTACATTCACCGGTATCTGGAATGATTTCTGCGTAAGGGTCTTGCCGTCTTCATGTTCGTCGCCATTAATCTTTGCCTCTTTCTGGTCGTAGAGAGCAGCGGCATCGAAGCTAAGTCCTACGATGGGCAGTGTGAGCTTCACGGTTGGACCAATGAAGAAGCCTGCACGGTTGCTGGCATCCACCACGTCCTCATTGAATGACATATTGGTGACATTGAGACCACCCTTCAATCCGAATTTCAGTTTCTGTGCGCTGGCTGGCATCACAACCATCAATGCCATGGCTACAGCTGCAAATGTAAAAATTTTCTTCATAACTATAGTTATTTAATTTATAAAAGTTGACGAGTTGATTAGTTGACGAGTCATTACCTCTTATGGTTACTATCTCCCCTCTCTTATGGAGAGGGGTTGGGGGTGAGGCTTTTAGTGTCTCTCCCTTCTTACTGACACTCGTGCGGATCCACCAGATGATGTTGCGGAACCACTGCTGCGTCGTGTCTTCCTTACCGTTGAAGTGTTTCCACTGCGGCGTGAGCGTGACTTCTTCACCTTGCCTGTAGCTTCCTCCTTGGCTGCTGCTATGCTGTCGAGAGAGTCGCGCTTAGCCTGGTTGCCGAAGATATTTTTCTCGAACTCAGCCAACTCCCACTCTATCTTCTTCTGCTCTGCTGTCATGGCAGAGTCGGAAGGACAGTATTGTCTCAGTGTCCTGCCAAGCATGTTGTTGGTCTTGTAAATCTTTCCCTCATACTGGTTGGTGGTGAAATAGTCATCGACACTCATTGTTGCGGCATTGTTCAGGTTGCTTGTCATGATGACCTGCTTGCTGAGGAAAGGAGCCACGTCATCGTATTTCACCCAGAAGAGAGGATATGTAGCTTCTCCGTCACCGAAATCATCCTCACGTGTCATGATAGGGCATAGTGCCACCACTTTTCGGTGGAACGTACCGGTGCCCTGGTCATAGTATGCGCTTTCCTTAATATAGTATGACTTCACCTCGCGTGATGGTATGTCACTGTTGTCAAGACGCAGTTTGCCGTTGTCCCTTTCATAATATATATGGTAGTTGTCGAGGAAGGCAAGAGGTTTTATGCGCGACGAGTCGTTGAACAGCTCATTGCCGTCGAGTCGATACTCGTAGGCAGCTACACCCCCGTTCTTTGGTCCTCGCAGCACAAGTTTGAAAAGGTATGTGAACAGGTTCACCTGTGAGCCTATAGGTTCAACGGGGTAATAGAGTCCGGCATTGGCATCCTTGGTGAGGTCCAGCTCACGATAGATGTCACGTCTCCACACCACGTCTTCCGACATCACCTGTGCCGTGGGGAAACTAATCATGGCGCGTGTGGTGAGGTTCTGGGCATTAGACTGCTTCTGTGCTTTCTGCTCCGCCCTCCTTCTTGCTGGCTGTGCCGCCACTGTCTGTGCCAGACATGCCACTGCCAATATCAGCAATAATCGTCTTGTCATTATCTTGTATGTTTATGGTTCATGTATGTTTATTTCACGATGACTTCAAGAGCCTGCGGTAGCTTGCGCGTGATGCCATCAGGACCTACCGCCGTGACACGCGTGATATAGAAACGCTTGTTGCGTGACAGCTGTCGGAACTGCTCCTTCTGCCTTGGCGAGAAGGATGCGCCCGATGATGCCAACGGAACGGCATTGCCCATGTTGTCGAAGAAGACTGTCTCGAAACTGAGTACTTTGAAAGGTATGTCGAGCAGTCCGTCGTCTATTGCCGCCTTTATGCCAGCGGAGCCCATGAGAGATGCTTTCTGCAGTCCACCACCCTTGAATCGGTCGTTGCCTATGGCTATGTATGCTGTCGGGTCTGGCAGTTTGCGCACATGGAAGGTGAATGTTCCAACACTCTTTCCTTTTGCAGACACTGTGAAGGTGACATCATGTCCCACTGCCGATGGCACAGCTACATAATGTCCGGGACCTGTGGAGCGTATTGCTCCTCCTGCCATGGAGACGGAAACAGAGCTTTGTGGTGTGTTGGAGACACTGACACTTATTGGGTTGTCATATCCGGCGTATAGCACGTTCATGAGGTCGGCAGACAGTGTGGCACCTGTCGGTGCGAGTGGTGGAGCCACCACTGAGTATTTCTGCGAGAAGTCCCTGCGCAGCATGTTTCCGGCTATGTCGCGCATGAGTATGTATCCGTTGAGTGTATAGTCGCCCACTCCTCCCACATTGAATGAATAGGTGTCGCCGGCTATCTTCCTACCATTTACATACACCTCAGGCACCTGTGTGGTATCAACGGCAGCCATCACCATCTTGGCAGTCATCTGGTCGCCTGGGAAGAGTTTCGTGGCACTTGGCACCACGAACGCCTCAAGTTTGTTGACACGTATGTCCTTTAGTCCTATGTTGGAGACAAGTGTATGTAGCACCTCACCTTCTGCATACCGTATGTCGCTCTGCAACTTTGAGAGTAGTGTGACGGCAGCCGCCACAGGCATATCCTCGAACATGTATTCCTGCCAGTTCTTTCCAAGGGTGTTCTCGTTTTTCGGAACATCAGTGCTGAGGTTGCTGGCAATGATTTTCTTTTGCAGTGGGTCGTTGACAAATGCAAGTATCTTTTGGCGGTAGGAGTTGATGGCGGCATACAGTTTTGCGCCCTCGCCTGTTCCTGGTGCAAGCATCACCTGTGCCGCAGCCTCAAGGTCTTCCTTGTTCCTTATGTTGTCAGGGTTGCCATCGGCACCGTCGGCTTCCCTTACTATACTCAGCTTGAGAGCTTGGGCATAGTTGTAGAGGGAGTCGCTCATATCCTTGACGGCTGTTGCCTTTTCGAACCATTGGCGCACCTTCTCAGGGTTGCGTTTCATCTGGTTCTCAAGGTCTGCGAATATAGTCTCGTTCTCCTTGGCTGAATTGGCGGTGGTACGCCTCAGACTCTCCTCCACGATGGAGAATCCGTTGAGCACCTCCGTAGAGATGTTCAGCGCAAGCATTGCCATGAGGACGACATACATGAGGTTAATCATCTTCTGGCGTGGTGAGACTGGTCGTTTCTTTATTGCCATTGTTCAATATTTCAATTTTTGACTTCGTTGATTTCAACCTTTAACCATATTTGCGGTCATGGCGTCTATCATCCTTGTATAGATAGAGTTGAGCTGCTCTATGAGCTCTGCCATCTTCTTGGTCTGGTCGTTAATCTGGTCGATGGTGCCAACCTGCTGGCTTGCCGCCTTAAGCTGCATCTCGTATATCTTTGTGATGCCAGTGAGTGTGCGGTTGAGGTTCTCCATCTCTTCGCTGTCGCGTGTGAGTCGCTCGCTCTGTGCGCTGACTTTCTGAAGCACCTCGGTAAGTGAGTTGAGTGCATCGACATAGTTGCCCTGGGCTTCCACCATGTCTGGTGTCGCTTCCTGCTGCTGTGCCACCCATGCGCCATTAACCTGAACAGTGCCTCCCACTACTGAAGGAGCAGGTATTGCGGATGGTGTGTCGCCTCCTGCCGGAGCTTCTGACGCTGCCGCCACGGATGATGAACCGGAAGGCATCACTCCTCCGCCGAATATTATGGAAGGACCGCCGTATGCCGGTGCACCATTATTGACTGCCTCGTCAAGTTCTGCCTCGACGTTGTCGTCATCCTCCTCTGCGTCGCTGTCAACAAAGTCGTCCTCCACATGCGTTGGAAGGTCACGACCATCGGCGGTCTTGTCGAACGGACGGTCAAAGGCTGAGAGGAAGAACACTACTACCTCCGTACCCATTCCCAGGAACAACATTATGTTTGCTCCCGGCAAGTGTGTCAGTTTGAATAATGTTCCGAGGATTACGATAGACGCTCCCCAACTGTAAGCGTAGTTCAGGAACGTCTGTCCTGGCACGCTATCCATCCACTTCTGCAGACGGTAAACAAGATTGTATTTGCTGTATTCTGCCATAGTCGTATGGTGGGATTTGTCTCCACCATGGTATTTGTTGTTTATAGTCATGGCATATTGCCGTGTCCTCACATAAGGACTGGCGTCTCATGCCCCTTTATTTCTGTCTCTTGCTTTTCTTGTTTTTTTTCTTTGCCTCCTTGACCATCTTGGCTGTCTCGCTCGATGAGCTTGCAAGGCTTCTCACACAACGGAAGCCGATATATGAGCGTGGCTGGTTCTGGTACTCCCATGTGCGCCATGCGCTCCTGATATATGACTCTGGGTCTTTCCACGAGCCACCCCTCACACTCTTCTTCTTCAGTCGGTAAGGGTCTTCCTTTGCTGCCTTGTAGTCAAGCTGTGGGTTGAGGTCGTTCATGGCATCCACTCCTGCCTCTGTATAGATGGTGCTGGTCCATTCCGCCACATTTCCCGCCATGTCATACAGTCCGTTGGAATTTGCCGAGAATATTCCCACCTTGCTTGTTATGAGGTTGCCATCCTTGGTGTAGTTGCCCCTGTCGGGCTTGAAGTTGGCATAGAAGCATCCGTTTCCGCTCTTCACGTCCTGGTTCTCCCATGGGAACTCCGTCTGGTTCTTGCCTCTTGCCGCATATTCCCACTCAGCCTCTGTAGGCAGACGGTAGCGCTGTACGTACCTTGCCTGCGGTCCAAGTCCTTTTAGCAGATAGTCAGTGCGCCATGCGCAGAAGGCATTAGCCTGCTCCCATGTCACTCCTACCACTGGGTAGTCGTTGTATGTGGAGTTGCTGAAATAATTGCGCAGGTATGTCTCGTTCTCCGAGTTGCGGAAGTCGTTGACCCAGCATGTCGTATCGGGATATACATTCACGATATATGTGTTGAGGAAGTCCCATGGTCCTGAGAGTGGTCGGTTGATGGTCTCTCTCACTATCCTGCCCTCATCGTCTATGTAGGCTGTGTCCTTTGATATCATCACCACCTCGTTAGGATTGGCAATGACGTCAGTGTTGAGATTGCGCTCAGAGGGGTTCAGACGGTTGCGTCTCAGTGCTGCCGTGGTATAGTCGTATATCTCGTAGCGGTAGTTGAGCTGACTGGCATCCAGCATCTTTTCACCTGTTACAGGATTGTACGCATATAGACTCTCTATGGCACGCTGCTCGTCCTCATTGGGTTTGCGTGGCAACTGCTTCTTCCAGTTGAGATGTGGCTTCACGGGGTCGCCGTTCTTGTCCTCCGTTATCATGTATGTCTCGTCGCCTCCGTATGACGGGTCGGCAAGGCGAGTGCGGAGTATAGAGTCGCGCACCCAGAATACGAACTGCTTGTATTCGGAATTGGTTACCTCAGTGTCATCCATCCAGAAACCGTCAACAGAGATGTCTTTTACCGGTGTCTGCTTGCCCCAAAGGCTGTCTTGCTGCTCGATACCCATCTTGAGCCATCCCCTTTTCACAAGGGTCATGCCAAACGGTGCCGGCTCACGGAAACTCTTTCCACCTCCAACACCTGTCACCTCACCACCTCTTCCGGAGGTAGTGGCTGACTTTCCGCCGAAACAGGCTGTCATGAGTGTCACTGTCATTGCAGCGACACACAGTGTCAGTATAGTCTTACGTAATTTCATATATATTGTATTTCTATTGTCTATTTATTTCCGGTCTCGCAGGTAACTGGCTAACCCGATGGGTTTTCCATGGACCTTGCAAGAAATGCAAGTTTGAATGCTGCGGTTCCAGATGCTAAAGTATTCTCACGCTCTTATGCTTGTTCTTGCCCTTCTTCTGAAGGTTGATGTCTGTCTGGTAGCTGAGGAATAGCCCGTGGCTGCCATTGCCCGGATTGATGCCAGAGGTGTATATCTCGTAACTGTAACCCAGGTTTATGCCATGGAAACTGCCTCCAAGCAATACCGTGGCTGAGTTGTCGGGACTGTACGAGGCTCCTGCATACAGCATCTTTGTGTCATTTTTATATACGAGTCTTGCTCCCACGTCAGCCCGGTAGTCATGACCGTCATATCTCACCAATGCATTGGTTGGTATAGACAAGAACGGATTTCTTAGCTTAATATTGTATCCTCCTGTCAAATAATATGTTGCTTCTATGTTGAGCTCGTTGGTCTCGCCAAGTTCAACCTTCGGTGAATTGAGATGCTGTCCCGACACTCCTACATACCAATTGCCATGTGTATAGTAGAGTCCGGCTCCTATGTCAACGGAGTTGCCCGTAACCTCTGACTTCGGCAAGGCTGGGTCGTTGGAGTCCTCCGCATCAACCTTTGTTCCATCGAAATTCTCCATGAGCATTCCGAGGCTGACACCTATTGCCATGTTGCCTTTCAGCAACTTGAACCTATAGGCATATTGCGCGGCTATCTTCTGATGGGTGAACAGTCCTATCTTGTCGTTGAGAAGGGAAAGTCCCACACCATGGTAGTTCTTCAGGAAGTAAACTGGCATGTCGGCTCCTATATATGCTGTCTGGGGATTGTGCTCAAAGCCGGCAAAGTCTATCTGATAGTTTGCCACGATATTCAACTTGGTTTCCTTGCCTGCGGCAGCCGGATTGAACGATGGCTCCATAGCCCAGTAATGGCTATAGGATGGGTCATATTGTGACCACGCGGCTGCGCAGCACAAAATGAGGAGCGATGATATGATGCCTAAACGTCTCAACACAAAATAATAACGTATATCAAGCATATTTATTGCGAAAAGTCGTGGAAAAGTTTGAGAAAGATGGAAAATGGGGGAGGTATGGTCGCCCGTATGCATCATGCCAGACCATATCCATCTCATCATTCGC
>CAMCLD010000048.1 GCA_945875635.1 uncultured Prevotella sp. | reverse complement strand
CCTGCAGAGTGATGGTACAGGACTCGACAACATATTATGTATGGATAGGCGGGTCATGTGACTACGGTCATAAGGAACGTGCTGGTGGTGCTGCCGTTGTGATAGAGCACGACGGTAGCATCATCAGTCGTGATGTCATCAGCAATGTGCATACCACGGAGTTCCGTATGATGCTTACACTCATGGTTAAAGTAATGAACGAGCTGCCTGACGGTTCGGACATTCTTTTCCTAACCGACGCACGTTTCTGTCCCCCGGGAAACGGGGGAAACGAAGGGGGTTAAGAGCAGAGACCAAACTTGTTTGGGCTTTGCCTTGCAAGAAGGAGGAAGACGAAGTCAACCAACGCAGCCTACATCCAGAACTTTGAAATTCAGAAACAATATATAAACAAAATATGAATAACCTAAATCCCGCAGCACTTTAGTTTAACTTTTTTATAAGTACCTGAGCAACAAAAAGTTCTTGCTTAGGCAAGCGGCAAAGCCGATCAGCTCAGGATTTTGCCATGTCAGATTTTTCACTTACCTTAGTGCTGCAAATCAAGACAAGCAAAAATCATCAATGACATGGCAAAGGTAAGCATGAAATCTGAGAAAATCACTCCTTTTGGAGGAATATTTCATGTGAGGGAGCATTTTTCCCGTTTTGTGGGTCCGGTAATTGACAAAGTTCTGGGACATCGGTGCACATCGTTCGGCTATCAAAGCGCGAGATTGTGGATTCTTTGTCTAGTGTCTACTTCTGTGGCGGCGACTGTGTGGAGGATGTGACGAGCCATTTGATGCCCCATCTCTCGCTTCATCCCACTCTTCGCAAATGCAGCTCTAACACAATTCTCAGGGGAATCTCTGAGCTGAGCTGCGCCAACACGAGGAGTTTTTTGCCATGGTTGAATTGAACTTACAAGCACAAATAGCAGAAAATGAGCATATAGACAAATTTTTTTTGCAACTACGCAAAAATATTTCGTTCTTTATTTGTACCTTTGCAACCAATTTGACAAAAATCCATTGTCGGCTGCGTTCGGCAAAGAGCTCAAACGAGTTTGGTTCTCTGCTCTCACTGGCACGACAATTCGCGTGAAGCGAGTAAAACAGTTAAAAGAATCCTATACGGTATGAACTTAAATATGCACATAACATCACCATCTTTTGTTCAGAGCTATCGACGCTTTGAACAGAATTGTTATGTACATACATTTAGTACATCAGAACACACATCCGGCATAGGATTCCCACGATATTCGGAGCACAGTTATTTCTGTCAGGCATCATAATACTGCCTTAAAGTAATTACGGAATTATATTGATAGTTGGAAGATCCTTGCCGAGGAATTTCCAACTATTATTTTTTTACGCATTAAATGAAGAAACAGCCACATGAGCAGCGAGAGCAGAGGATGAACTCGTTCATACCATGCCGAGTCGCGATGGTGGAAAACAGAAAGTTAACTATGCCAGCGAATAAGAATGCCTTGATAAGGTACAAGACTATAGACAACTGTTTAAGAAACAGATACAGAAGATGGACTCTCAATGATCTCGTAGATGCTTGCTCCGATGCACTCTACGACATGGAGGGTATCACCAAGGGCGTTTGCGCCAGAACCGTTCAGAACGACTTGCAGGTAATGAGATCTGATAAGTTAGGTTACAATGCGCCTATAGAGGTTTACGATAAGATATACTACAGATACGCTGATCCAGACTACTCTATAACTGAGATGCCATTGTCTCTGGACGATTGTAAACTCCTAAAGAAAGCCATCGCCCTTCTTGGTAACAAGGAGAATATAAGTGGTGATGAGATTGTAAAAGTACTTGCTAAAGTACAGAACAGGCTTACGACAATTCTCAATTACGCATAAGAAAGGCTTCTTTTCATCCAGTAAGGAGAAAGGAAGCCTTTTTATTATTGGAGTGAGGAACCAGATTCGAACTGGTGAATAACGGTTTTGCAGACCGTCCCCTTAACCACTCGGGCATCCTCACATTGGACAAAATGGAGCTTCAAGTAGGATTCGAACCTACGACCTGTTCATTACAGCTTTTGCCGTAGGGCAAAATGCAGAGCTGTACTACCGCTGTGCTATTGAAGCAGTTTGTAGTCGGTACGAGATTCGAACTCGTGTGGGCAGAATGAAAATCTGCAATCCTAACCAATTAGATGAACCGACCATGTTAGGGAGTTTGACAGGTTTCGAACCTGCGACCACCAGACCCACAAACTGGCACTCTACCAACTGAGCTACAAACTCCATGTAGTCGCCCCAGAAGGAATCGAACCTTCACTAACAGAGCCAAAACCTGTTGTGCTACCGTTATACCATAGGGCCAGATATTTTGTTCGGGAGGTAGGACTCGAACCTACGAAGTCGTTAGACAATGGATTTACAGTCCACCCTCGTTGCCACTGGAGCACTCCCGAATGTAAAAGTGGAGCCTCGTGGATTCGAACCACGTTCTCAGGATTTTCAGTCCTGCGCATACACCAGGTCTGCCAAGGCTCCATGATTTGTGACTCGTGAGAGACTCGAACTCCCGACCCCGACGTTCGTAGCGTCGTGCTCTAATCCAACTGAGCTAACGAGCCAAATATAACGGAAGCAGAAGGATTTCTATGAGAATCGCCAGACACTCGGCATAATCCAAGAAAGCTTGGCTTCTGCACTCGCTTAAGGCGATTTCGAACCTTCGAGACCAAGTAGGTCTAGTACCTTAGCAGAGTACCGGTTTCGACCTCTCACTCATACTTCCTTTTTGATTGCGAGTGCAAAGTTACGAAGGTCGAATGCAGTCTTTTTTCGTTCTTGAAATAAAATTCAAAAATTCTTCAAAAAAGTGTTTTTCTTTGGTTTTCAGTACCAATAATCCATTATAAAGGCTTGCCGTACAAAAGAAACAAAACAGTATTGCCTGATTTCGCAAGGGTGACTTCGGCTCGCTACTGTGAAAACGGCTAAAATGTCATGTTAAAGAGGTTTTTCATCTTGTAACACCCTCAGTATTTTTCCAATGAACCGGAAATACAGAAATTGCTATCAATAGTCATCACTTTTATTGCGTTTTCTGTAATTTTCTCTGCAATTTTGAGTATTTTTGCATTGTAAACTGCTGATATTCGTATTATCAAGAATGGTTACAAGTCATTATTGAAAATAGTTTGGAAGACAATTTTCATGCTACTTGTCACATGATTTGAGACTACCCTATCCTATCTTTGCATTTAAATTGTGATAGTTGTACATAAAAAAACATTTTGACTCTATGAAAATACTGCATACGAGTGACTGGCACCTTGGTCACACACTTTACAATTACGATCGTACGGAAGAGCAGATGGCGATGCTGCTTCAGATGGTGAATATCGTCAGGGAGCAGAAGCCAGATGTGTTCTTGCTCTGCGGTGATGTTTATCATACTCCTCAGCCATCGGCAGCCGTACAGACGATGTTTACTAACGCTTTGGTTGAGATTCATGATGCCAATCCTGATATGACAATTATTATCACAGCGGGTAATCATGATAGCGGTACGAAGCATGATATTTTCCGTACACCATGGAAGGCGTTGAAGGTTTATACGGTTGGTAGTGTAGATGCCAACCAAAAGGAAGACTTGATCATTGAGGTGCCAGGAAAGGGATATGTGATTGCCGTTCCGTATGCAAACGAGAGAAACATGCCGAAAGGTTTGTTCCAGGAGTTGCTTGATATTGCCAACGAAAAGAATGTGGACAATCTTCCTGTTGTGATGATGGCACACACTACAATCAGAGGTTGTGACTTCTCCGGTCATGAGAATGGAACTGAATATGCAGTTGGCGGCATTGATTCATACGACCTTGATGAAATGGGTACAGGATATGATTATCTGGCACTTGGCCACATACATCATGGGCAATTTATACATTCGGGCAAGCACAATGTTAGATATTGCGGAACGCCAATTCCTGTTTCATTCGATGAAAACTACAAGCACTCTGTGTCGATTGTCGAGATTACCGAGCATGGTGAGAAACCTACGGTTGTGGAAATCGATATAGCCCCACATCGTCCGTTGGTTACTCTTCCGACAGAAGGTGTTGCTACATGGGAGGATGCCAAGGAACTGCTGGAAAACTACCCAAATGACATCGAAGCATACATTCGACTGAATGTAGAGGTGGACGATTTCCTTCCTGTAGAGGCACATGCAGAAGCTCTTATGATATGTGAAGATAAGAAATGCAGGTTCTGCGTGATAAACTCACAAAGGTTGAAAAAGAATAGAAAAGAGGCAAAGGTAATGTCCGTGCAGGAGTTCAAGACTGAGGAGCCTATAGGAATAGCTGAACGTTATGCTGAGGATTTGGGCATAGAGTTCGATAACGACCTGAAGGAACTGTTCAACGAGACGCTTGCCGCTCTCAAAGAAGAGGAGAGGTTATGAGGTTATGGGGTTATGAGGTTGAATTATAAAAAATATTTTTAATGAAATTCCAGAAGCTCACAATACACAATATCGCGTCCATTGAGGATGCCGTCATCGACTTTGAGGCACAGCCTTTGGCTGATAGTGAAGTTTTCCTGATAACTGGTAAGACAGGTGCAGGCAAGTCAACCATTCTTGATGCCATCTGCCTGGCTCTCTATGCTGACACACCACGTCTGTACAGTACAAAGATGCAAGGTGTAACGATGGATGCACAGAAGGAGGTAAAGATTGATGATCCGCGTCAGCTGATGCGTCGCAATACCACGGAGGCATACGTCTCGCTAACATTCATCGGCAGCAATGGCGTGAACTATGAAGCTACATGGGCTGTAGCTCGTGCCTACAAGAAGGTCAGCGGTTCCATAAAGGGTAAGACCTGGGGATTAAAGAACCTTGAAACGGATGTCACCTTGACCAAAGACGCTGAAATAAAGAATGAAATACGAGCTGCTGTAGGCTTGGATTTCAATCAGTTCTGTCGTACCACTATGCTTGCCCAAGGCGAATTTACGCGCTTCCTGAACAGTAAGGACGATGAGAAAGCAGAGATTCTGGAAAAGATTACGGGCGTTGATGTATATTCAAAAATTGGTGCAAAGATTTATGAACTGACCGATCAGAAGAAAAAAGAATGGGAAGATTCCAAGCGAGTCGTTGAAGGTACTCGCACACTCTCGGATGAGGAGATTGCCGAGAAACAAGAGGCTCTGTCGGTACTTGACAATCAATACAAGGAGATAAAGGCAGGGAGCGACAAGGACATTACAAAGCGTGATTGGTTGTTGAAAGATGGTGAACTTACCAAGGTCTTAAATGATGCGGCGGAAGCATTGCGCATAGCCAACGAAGCCGTTCAGAGTGAAGACTTTAAGCAGAAGGAGCAGATAGTCAAGGATTGGAATGCAACTATTGATGCGCGTCTATGGATGACGGAGGTAAAGAAGGCTTCAAGCACCCAGAAGGAGCAGATAAAGGCTCTGACAGAGTTGTCAGAAACTTACTCTGTGTTGTCAGGTGGACAGAAATATGCTGAGAATGAAGTTGGCAAGATAGAGGCTGAAATAAAACAGATTGAGGCATTTATCTCTGCCGAAGCTAATAAGGCCAGCGTATATGAGAATGCTCAGACAATCGTTGGTCATCTGAACACCATCGATGAGGGACGTGAAGCAATCAATAAAAGCCAGACAGATATAGAGACTGAGAACAAGAAACTGACAGAAGAGCTCACTCCTGTGTTTGAGAAAGCTAAGGAGGATGCCAAGAACGCTAAGGATGCTTTTGAGCGAGAGGAATCCGATGTAAAGGCTAAAGAAGATGCTGTTATGGCTCTTAACCTGCCCGAACTGCGTGAAAAGCGTGATGCTGCGAAGGATTTGCTGGGGAAGATTACCACTGCCAAAGAGCGCATCGAAACGCTTGAATCTGCTAAGTCTCAACATGAAGCAACACGCAAGAATCTCTATGAACAAAAGCTGGCGCTTGACGAGAAGATTGCAAACTCTGCCGCTATGGATGCCCCTATCCATGATGCAAAGATCAAGATGGACGTTCGCAAGGAGGATTTGGACAAGCAAAGCGATACGGTCAACAAGTTTGCTTCAACCTTGAGAACTAAGCTTCGGATAGGTGACATATGTCCTGTATGCCGTCAGGAAATCAAGTTGGCATTGCCTCAAGAAGAGGAGCTCGCAGCACTTGTTGGCGACTTGAAGAAATCTTACGAAGAAGCAGAAAAAGAGCATAAGAAGTTGGTTGATACAAAAGTAAAACTTGATGCAGAAATCAAAACAGAATCAAAGTCATACGAGCGCAACACTAAATTATTCGATGAAGATAAATCTGTGGCTAATGCAGAATTGAAAGCATTGGATGCATGTAAGGCTTGTGGTATAGAGAAATTGGAATCCACTACCCTATCCGCTCTTTCAACTCTAGAAGAATCAAAATCAAAGACTGTTGTTGACCTGAATGCCCAAATAAAGGATGGCGAGACGCAGGAAACTGAGGCTAAGAACTTACGTAAAGCACTTGAGGCAAAGCGCAAGAATGTCGGGACTTTAGCAGCAAAAGTTCCCGAAGCGGAGAAGGCAATGACTGAGTGCAAGAGTAGAATCATTACAGCTGAAGCACTTGTGGCATCAAAGAAAGGTGAAATCGAAAATGCCATGCAGAAAGCATCTGAGTTAATTGCTGGTGATTGGCAAATGGATTGGAAAGAATCACCAAAGGAATTTGCCACTACTCTCACATCTTCTACCAAAACATACAATGGCAAGGTTAAACAGAAACAAACACTTGCTGGCAATCTCGAAACTGCCAAGGCAAACGTGGAGAATGTCCAGAATGTATTAGAGACCCTCCTTTCTGCAATGCCTTCATGGAATGACATTGAACCTGGTAATGTTGTCAAGGTTGAGAATCTGCTCACAAAAGCCAATACACTCAATACCTCTGTGACTACAGCTCTCAGCAAGTTGAAGACGGCTGAGGAAAGCCTGAACATAAACCAAACAAAACTCAACGGGTTCCTTGTTGAACACCCAGAGGTCAATATGGAACGTTTGGAGGAACTGAACGCCTATACATCTAATGATATTTCGCGCGAGAACGAATCGCATAAGACTGCTCGTGAGGCTGTCGTTGCCAAGAAATCGCTCTTCGACAATGCCGAGAAACTTATTGCCGAGCATCAGACAAAGAAACCTGAACTGACAGAAGGCGATTCTCTCGAAGCACTCAATGAGCACATAGAAGGAATTGAGAAACAGCTTGCAGAGATTGGCGAGAAGAAGGGAGCCATCAACCAGGAACTCAAGACGGACAAGGAAAACAAAGAGCGTCTTGGTGCCCTCATAAAGGATGCTGAAGACAAGAAGGCTGTCTATCAGAAGTGGTCAAGACTTAATCAGTTGATTGGAAATTCTACCGGCAGTACCTTCCGTAAGATTGCTCAGAGTTATGTTCTGACAAGCCTCATTCACTCTGCCAACAGTTATATGAAGACTTTGACAGACCGTTACACCCTAAAGGTTACTCCTGGCACCTTCGTTATCTCATTGGAAGATGCATACCAAGGCTTCGTCTCTCGTGCAGCCAGCACCATTTCTGGTGGTGAGAGTTTCCTCGTTTCCCTTTCCTTGGCATTGGCATTGAGCGACATCGGTCAGCAGCTGCAAGTTGACACACTCTTCATTGATGAGGGTTTTGGTACGCTTAGTGGCGAACCTCTTCAGAAAGCTGTAGAAACACTTCGTTCACTACACACGAAAGCAGGCCGCCACGTTGGTATCATCAGCCATGTAGAAGAACTCCAAGAGCGCATCCCTGTTCAGATACAAGTGAACCAAGAGGGCAATAATTCAAGCAGTAAAGTAAAGATAGTGCCAGAAATACATGGATAGTCCTACAAACAGATAAATGCATTATGCAATTAGGTTATATAAACTTCAGCCAAGAAGAGAAGAACAACCTGTATAAGGTTATTCAATCCATACGTGATCATCATGCTATTGATGAATTGGGTATAGGTAGAATACGTGATGCTTTCTCAAACAAGATGTTCCCTGGTATGTCAACCTTACATAATAGGGCAAAATACTTTGCTGTCCTTCCATATTTGTACTATCATGCTGAGAAAGGACGATATAACTCTGTCAGAGAGGTACGCCAAAGAGTCCTTGACTTAGAAATTAAACTAACACGTCAATTGGTTGAAGGATGCAAAAGTCTTGATCCTCGTGAGAATTATGGCATCACAGGCAGTAAAATGATAGAACAAGCCGAGAGAAATAGCTCAAAGTATGTAAAATACGATCCTTCATACATTTATTGGGGAGGATTGGTTACTTATGAACTCGTAAAGACTGACGGAAATGTCTATCAGCTAATCTATGAGCGTTCAAGAAAGGCGCAAGATCATCCAGAGAAATTGAGGAAATCAAAGCCTGAGGAACATGATGGTGACTCTGACGATCTTTCTGGCAGACTGCAACTATTTGATACTGGAGGGTTATCTTATACAATTGATGGAAAGACCCCCATATCCATAAAACTGACAAAAGCTGAAGCTGAATTTATACAACGTAGAATTACAGAATCAGAAGGCAGTAAGGATTCACTACTCTCCTATTTGCTTACACATCCCGATATTCCAACGGATGTTAAGGATTATCTGGATTTAGGTAGTGTTTGGAATGAGTTGCCAGAAAGCCATCGTTTGACATACCTTCTCTCTGCAAGATTCTCAAAATTCATCTATATGCTCAGGATTTTCTACAACTACATCTATATCAAAAAGACTGTAGGCGAAGAGAAATCAGAAGAAATGCTTCAATCATACCTTGATTATTATGAGGAAAACAAGCATGAGTTATCAAAAGACAAACTGTATGAAGTTCTTGCTTATGTTAATGAAGAAGTGACTGATATACCAGTAAAGACTTTCGTAGCAAAGACGGCAGAATATGTTGAAAATGTTATGCTTGACAAGTTGGAAGAATGTATCATCAGTAGAGAAAAAGAGACAAAAGGAACATCACGTGCAAAGCTTACAAACTGGAAAAAGTATGTAGGCGCAAAGCATGTCGAAGCATTTGGATTAGACTACAGATGGGGACTCGTATATTCTATGATAAAAGAAATAAAGGAAGGACTTGACAATGGCAAATAGAGACGATATGATGCAGGACTTGGTGTATGGTGACATGCTTACTACATCAGGCTATGATGTTGAGTTTGCTGTAGGTACAACATACTCAATGGATATGAAGGCATTGCTGATTGTTCCATACTCACTTGGAATGTTTGGTGATTTGGGGTCCAATGTCAAATCGTCCCCCATATTCCTACTCGAAAGTATAAGACGAAGCAGTAATAAATTCGCTCTTTTTTGTCATCGAGGTGGAATCCACATGCCACATGAAACACAATCATACTATCCCCTTGTTGAGAACAGTATTTTTGAAGTTCAAGACAAGCCGTTATCGAACTTCCACCCGAAATTGTGGGTAATCCGCGAACATAACAGAGAAAACGAAGAACAACGCCAGATAAAGGTTGTTATCATGAGCAAGAACCTTACTTTTGATAACAATCTTGATGTAGTTGTGTCTCTTACGGGTGAAATAAATACAGGAAGATCTGCAAATAGTAAGCGTCATAAGCCTTTAAAAGATATGCTCGAACGTCTCGCTACATTCGCCAAGGGGAAAAAACGCAGACAGGTATTGGAACTTGCAGAAGATCTCTATCGAGTTAAACGGTTTGAAGTTGATGACACTCGCTTCGAACCTGATGCATACGAGTTTGTACCCTATATGTTTGGAGAATGCTTAAACGAAAATGTATCTTACCCTGAATCGTTCCAGGGTGAGACATCAATGACCATATCTCCTTTCATAGACATTCCAACGATAAAAGATCTCACAAACGTACAAAGAAAAAACGGCAGACACATACTCATAACACGAACAAGTTATATAACAGAAAAGGTCTTTTCCAAATACAACAGAGAGGGTGATGAAATATATGTCATGAATGACCAGATGGTAAATAATGACAGGGCAAGTATTGATTTACACGCCAAGATGTACTATATATCATGGCCCAAAGCCGAAGCTGGAAATTTCTTGTATCTGGGTTCTGCAAATGCAACATACTCAGCCTTCCACAAAAATGCAGAAATATTACTCCGCTTGAAATTCAAGTCTACACACAATCTATTCGAGCGATTTAAGAACGAGTTTCTTCAAATGAACGACAAAGGAGAAAGTGACGTCTATGAACTCGTACGAGAGCCTAATCCAGAAGCTACAGAAAACACATACACAGCTATGGAAGAAACCATGAGACATTTCGTTTGTCAGAAGTTCAAGGCAAAGGTGTCGATAGAAAAGGAGAATGGATTATATGATATAGAAGTTGCCACCAAAGATTTTCATACCGATTATCATATTTCAATTGCTTCACTTCAGATGCCAACAATTAAGAAGAGTTTAGGTGAGAAGTTACTATTCGAAAATTTACCACTCAGTAAACTATCTGAGTTCTACGTCATTTGTATAGAAAATGATGAGGGTGAAAGCGAAAAGGAAGTAATTAAAATTCCTACAGATGGTATTCCTGATACCCGCGATGACGAGATTTTCAGAAGCATCGTTGATACAAAAGAAAAGTTCTACAATTATATCTCGTTCATGCTCTGCGATGATCCCGAAGAGTTTATGTTTGAAATAGAACAAGCAGAGAAGATGCTATCGGCAAAAGGAATAAGGACATCAAACATTCAGATGCCAAGTCGTATCTATGAACAGATGCTACAGATTGCATCTAAAAATCCAGAGCAATTATTAAGATTAGATGATGTAACGAGGATTGTCAAAGACACAGATTTCTCAACAGAGTTCAATAAACTATACGAACAATTCCGCCCACTTATTCCAAAATTGAAACAACTACTATGAGCAAAGAGGCAAAAGAGTTTCAAGTAGCTACAGCTGACCGTATTGAAACAATATTTCGAGGCGGTAAACAAAAGCGTGTCCTCCTTGCTGATGAGGTAGGACTAGGTAAAACCATTATCGCACGAGAGGTTATTGACCGTGTTCGTCAGATACGAAGTGAGGTAAAAGACGACATGTATCGAGTTGTGTATGTTTGTTCAAACATCAACATTGTGCATCAGAACACAAAGAACCTGGACGTGAAAAAACGTCTGGACATAAGCGAAAGCCGGCTTTCAATGCAGCATCTTGTTATTCAAGAACAAGTAGCGGAACTTAAAGCATCTGGTCATTATCGTGAGGATGGAAACTATGATGTCGGAATGATGCCAGAGATCCTAATTCCATTGACTCCCGGTACGTCTTTTGCTATGCAACAAGGCTGTGGTAACAAAAATGAGCGTGCTCTAATGTTCTGCATGATAAGCAAATTGGAGAAATTCAAGTACTATAATGATAGTTTATATGAGTTTTTCAAATACTATACAGACTTGAACGATACAAACTGGAACTATATGATCTATGGCGATCGTGGCTATATGAATCGTATCAACAGATGTGGTTCTGAATATGCAGAAAAAATCGCTGAACGTCTGGAAGCAAATCAATTATTCGCTGATTTATCCGATAGATTAGTACAATATCTTGATGATGAAAGCAACGATTGGAATGAGAAAACTTATATACTGACCAAACTTAGAGTTGTATTTGCACAGATCAGCATTGAGGAACTGGAACCAGACTTAGTCATAATGGATGAGTTTCAGCGTTTCAGTAGCTTGATTGAGGATAATCCTGATGATGATAGCGAACAGACATTGATAACTCGCCGGTTCTTCAAAACAATGAGCGAAGATAATGCACCATTGATATTGCTTTTGTCTGCTACCCCATATAAGCCATATACAACTCTTGAAGAATTGAATGAAGATAACTGCGACACACATTATGAAGACTTCATCAAACTGACCAACTTCCTTTTTACAGGAGAGCAATCCCATCAGTTCAAGGAAGTTTGGAAAAAGTATTCTGTACAGTTGAGTCATCTGTCTGCTTCAAATTTTGATATTCTTATTGCTGCAAAGAATGAAGCTGAAAATACGATGTACGGAGCTATGTGTAGAACAGAAAGGCTAATGAACTCTCTTATAGACATGACAAGTTTCGTAGAAGAAGAACCAATTTCTTCAGGAGATATAATGTCATATTGCCAGATGCAGAAAATTCTGAGGGATTGTAAGCTTAGGGCAGAACGTAAGGGATTGAAAGTGAAATACAACAATGTACCGATGGAGTATGTCAAATCTTCTCCCTACCTTTTATCTTTTATGGAAACGTATGTCCTTAAAGATTATATCAAAAGAGCATACACAACAAAGCATAGTACATCTATTAAACTTCCCATCAGCTCTTTCAGCCAGAATGTTTTGCTGAATTTTGATAGAATTTATCAGTATAAGTCTTTAGATGCAAACAATGCAAGATTATCTAAGTTGCTCGATATCATGCTTAATGAAGAAAAGCAGACATCATGTCTTTTGTGGATTCCAGCATCACATCCATATTATATAATAGCGGAAGATAATGTGTTTGCCAATAACAAGGACTTCTCAAAAATGCTTGTGTTCTCTGGTTGGGAGATGGTTCCTCGTATGATTGCATTTATGTTGTCATACGAAGCAGAGCGTCAAACAATTGGCAGCTACAAGGCAGGAAACAAGCCTGCAACCTACACGAATCAAGTGGGTGAAGCGCCTTTGAGGTATGACAAAGAGATACTACGCTATTGCAATGAATATCTACTTTCATTGTATGATGCGAAAGCTATGTTTGGTAACAATATTGAGGATATTCGCAGTAAAATAACAAGTGTCATAACTTCAGACATAATTGGTAAAGGTGGAAGGATTGTTAGAAACAATGACTTTAAGAGTGCAGAAATCATAAATATCCTTGAATGGTTAGCCCATGATTCTGAAATAGTTATTGAAGTACCCGAAGAATGTATTCCTGTTATCGCAAATATGGCTATAGCCTCTCCTGCAGTTGTACTACATAAGAGTATTGGCGAAGTAAGTTTTTCCGTATATGAAGCAAACAAAAGGACTGATAAGACATTAGAAGATGTCATAGAAGGTCTGACGAGCATTTTTAATCTACGACAGAGTGTAGGAATAATGTCAAAACTCTATGGTGACGAAGAAGATTATTACATTAGGGTTCTGAAATACTGTGTCGATGGCAATCTGCAATCGGTTATTGACGAATTTGTTCACATGATTGATGAAACAAAGCAGAACAAGTCGGATATTGCTCAATCCATTTATGAGTCTTTCGTAGGAGTAAGTACTCTGGAAATTGATACGACTGAGTATTATCGAGATTTGAGCAAGAAACGAAGAAGGCTTAGAACTCACTACGCCCTTGCATTCACGAACAAGAAGGTAGACGAGAAGAATGTGAGCAGAGCGATTAACATACGCCAATCATTCAACTCACCATTCCGTCCTTTTATTCTTTCCACAACCTCTATAGGTCAGGAAGGACTTGATTTCCATTGGTATTGCAGAAAAATTATGCATTGGAATGTTCCTTCCAATCCGCAAGATATGGAACAACGTGAAGGACGCATCAATAGATACAAATGCCTCGCAATACGTAGGAACATTGCTTCAAAGTATCAGAACACATACGAGTGGTCAGAAATGTTTGAGCAAGCTCATAATGAGTTAAGTGGCGCGCTTGGCGGATTGATACCTTACTGGTGTATTCCTGTGGAAAAGTTCGAACAACCAGAAATGATTGAACGAATTGTTCCAATGTACCCACTAAGCAGTGATAGAGAATACTATAACCGAATGAACTCAGTACTATCTTTATACCGTCTAACAATGGGACAGCCACGACAGGAGGAACTTCTTGGATTGTTTCAAAACTTAACCCAAGATCAGACAGAGGCTTTACTCTTTAACTTGTCACCGATAAAAAGGATAAACAGGTAGTCTTGAACAGTCAGCAAAGAGCTTATGACATACGACCTTAACAGAATTGCGGAATTGCTTCGTAATGAGAAGTGGACTTGGGCGAAGACTATGCCAGGAATCCCTCATGAGTACATTGTGAGAGACAAATGTCTTATGGGGGAAGAAAACTTCCTGATGATAGTTCTTGCTCAACGTGATTTGGGAACTAATGAAATATGGGGAAAATACAATTTCCCTTACCTTTATGTTGATGGTTATAAGTATTGGACAATGGGAGATACATTCGAAAATACAACTATCCTTAATAGACAGAAAGTGTTTTCTGAGTTTGACAAGCTTGACATTCAAGAGGGTGATGTTGTACCATTTGGTGTAGTATCACATCTTTGGTTCATGCTAAGGGAGTTAATAGAAGGGCGTTATATCTATGAAGTCGCTTGTGGTTCAGGAGGTACTGTTAAACCATTTTTGTTAACCCCAGATAAATATACAGGTATTGATCCAAGCAAGAAAGCAATTGCTCGCTTCAAAGAACGTTACCCTGACTTTGCGAATAAGATATACGCCATATCCTTTGAGGAGTCAGTAAACTACTGGAGCAATGGAGATTATTTGGTTCTTGCCACATTCGGTGCTGCATCTTACTTTATGGAACCTTACTTAAAGATATTAGATAAATCAGGAAAAGATTACATAATCATGTTCTTTCAAGAAGGTAAGTGTCCTAAAGAATACGAAGACACACATTATTTCCATTATTCTCCTGATGACATTCATTCTATAATGCCAACAGCACAGGTTTTACCTTATTATGGCTACTTCATAGCTTCGAACATGAATTTTCACGAATACGAGGTAAATAGAATTGTAAAATGGGAATTGTCGCACCTTGAACTACTATTTAGGAAGAATCCATTTGACAAAGACTTACCATACGACAATCTCTTCTGCGCCCAAATGGAATCCATAATGAGTGAAGGTGATAGGTTATTCAATGAATATTCCTCGTTCATAAATTTGCACAACCTAAGAATGGACTTAAAAACAATAGCAGACGAGTATATGCTTTTCGTTAGTAAATGCAATGAAGTCTTGCCTTATGTAGAAGACTGGCACGTTGAAAATTTTGCAAATATCATTGTTTCTGCAATAAAAAGAGCCAATTTCTTTAAAAATATCTGATTTTTCTGTAGGTTATCCCACGATTTGAGACAACCTACATATAATTTTGCATCGAAAAGTAGTTTTAGTTTAGGGATTGTCGTTTAATTCAAAATAACCGATATTGATTGACGAGAGTATGCCTCCTGACTTTGACACTCGTTTCTATCCAAAACTGTTAGTTGCTGATTTTTAGGTATTTCCAGAAAATATTTTCTAAAAACGGGTGGCGCATTGACGAAGTCAGGAAAAAGAAATTCCTTTCCTGCTATCCCATGACAAACGACCGATTTCCTTGTTCCAGAGCATTATTTTAAGGGAGCTT
>CAMCLD010000047.1 GCA_945875635.1 uncultured Prevotella sp. | reverse complement strand
CACGTTGCGTGTGTCTGGTACTTGCTTTGCAAGCACAACAATGTTTAAACTCATATAGAAAAAAAATTTGTGTATTCAGGTTAAAATCGATTGCAAAAATAATGATTTTTTACTTGTTACCCAAATAAATGTTTTTAAAAATGCACAAAGCGCACGTGTTTGTGCACAGATTTGCTTTTTTGTGCAAGTCATTTTTATCATTTCACTTAAGTTTCACATGTCTCCTACATGCTGTCAGTTAACATGTTAACATGTGACCTTCTAATAGTCTTATGGCAAATTCATACAATTATCGGAAGTTGATTGATTGCCTGATGTATAGAGACCAGACATATGTACAATTGACAATGATAAGGATATTGGTTGCAAAGGCAATCGCAATCCTGAGACACTCCAGTACCAACCGTTATAAACTCCAGTACCAAATAGTCAGTACTGAAAAAGATACTGGATGAAGTCTCAGACTTACAACAATAGAGTATAGGATATATTCAATATTTATCACTTGATTTGCCAGTTTGGAGAAAAAGGAGTATTTTTGCAATAGGATTAAGGAATAAGAAATAAAAACGATTTACCATCATGAACGTAGAGGAGTTGAAAGATAAGCGTATAGCTGTATTGTTGTCTGGAGGTGTTGACAGTTCCGTTGCCGTATATGAGTTTGCCAAGATGGGACTTCACCCAGACTGCTTCTATATAAAGATTGGTCCTGAAGAAGAGGAAGACTGGGACTGTAGCAGTGAGGAAGACCTTGAGATGGCGACCTCAGTAGCATCGAGATATGGATGCCATCTCAATGTTATCGACTGCCATAAGGAGTATTGGGAGAAGGTGACACGATATACGATGGAGAAAGTGATGTCTGGATATACACCAAATCCTGATGTCATGTGCAATAGACTAATTAAATTTGGAGCGTTCAACGAGAAGGCCGGACATGCTTATGACCTTATTGCTACCGGGCATTATGCGCAGACCGAATGGGACGGAAAAGACAAGTGGCTCACAACGAGTCCCGACCCTGTTAAGGACCAGACGGATTTTCTTGCCCAGATATATGACTGGCAGTTGCGCAAAGCCATTTTCCCCATAGGAGTGTACATGAAAGATGAAGTGAGAGAGATAGCCGAAAGAGAGCATCTTGTGAGTGCCCACCGGAAAGACTCCCAGGGGATATGCTTCCTTGGCAAGATAAACTACAACGACTACATCAGACGCTATCTCGGAGAGAAGCCAGGAGATGTCATAGAACTGTCAACAGGTAATAAGATAGGAACGCACAAAGGCTTGTGGTTCCACACAATAGGGCAACGCCATGGACTGGGTTTCGGTGGCGGACCATGGTTTGTAGTGAAGAAAGATATTGACAGCAATATACTATATGTAAGTAAGGGTTACGACCCATCCACTGCATACAAGACTGACTTCCTTGTCCGCGACTTCCATTTCCTCACAAAGGAAGTAAAACTGTCTGAAGTGACCTTCAAGATACGTCACACGCCAGAATTCCACTCAGCAAGAATAGAATATATGGACAATGGCTGTCTCAAAGTCCATTCAGAAACAGCCATACATGGTGTAGCTCCCGGGCAGTTCTGTGTGATATACGACAGCAATCATCACAGATGTTTAGGAAGCGGTGAGATAACATGCTTTTAATAAATAACTGGATTAGATTATATCCTCATCGTCCAACAGGTCGTTGGCATAAGTGAACTTGTTGAACCTTCTATACTTACACGAGAGTTCATGCAGCTGACGGAGTTTGTGCAACCTGAATGCCGAGAGTTTTCCCTTGTTTCTAACCTTACGGTTATACTTCAGCCAGTTAACCATTCTCCAGTCTTCCTGTATATGCTTTGAAGGGTTTCTCTTGTATTTCCTGATATGGTCAATTATAGCCTGCCAGTTGGCTATCCATTCCATCTCAGACTTCATGTCCTTGCGCATGACAAAGTCCCAGTTGTCGAACAACGCTAATATTGAAGGGAACAAGATGTCCGCACCTTTGTCCAACAGCACCTTGTCATCTAATGGTCCACTGTTCACGGCTATTGTCAATATTCCGGCAGCTACTCCTGCCTGCACGCCCATTGGTGCATTCTCTACGACTATAGCTTCCCAAGGCTGTAGTCCGCCTGCTTTCATAAGCCCCATCAGATATGGGTCTGGATTAGGTTTTCCCTTTTCAACATCGTAGGCACACACTATGGTTTCCTCCGTAACACCAAATTCCGAGAATTCCTCTTTAAGTCTTTCAATGAGCGGACGCTGACCACTTCCTGTCACAACGACGATTTTCAGTCCATCATCAATAATTTTTGACATCAGTTCCTTAATTCCCGGCATCAGACGTGCCTTTGGCATTAAAGCGAAGAGACGCGCCTTCTCGTCATACATCTCCTGTGCCTTTTCTTCAGATATTTCTATTCCCTTCTGCGCCTTTACCATACTGCATATAGTGTCAACCCCCCTCATACCCTCTGTGGCATATGCATCGTCTGCTGTCATCCTGACATCATATTCCGCCATTGACTTCTGCCATGCCACAGCATGGTTTGGCATTGAGTCGAAAAGCACGCCATCCATATCAAACAATACGGCTTTAGGATCGAAGGTCTTGTATCCTTTCTTGCTTAGATAATTGTTTATGGCACTTGAAAATTTTGACATGTGAATCTATTTACTATCTTCTTTTACGAAAAATGCCCTGCCATGGCAACAGTCCGTCACACCATGGCAGAGTCATTATATTATATAGTAACAGCCTAAAACCAAAAGGCTGCAAACATTGTTTTAAGCCTCCGATGCAAGACGAGCCTGAATGGCCTTGCTCTCTGCCTCATATCCTGGTTTCTCGAGCAATGCGAACATATTCTTCTTGTATGCCTCCACTCCAGGTTGGTTGAAAGGATTGACACCCAATACGTTACCGCTTATTCCGCAGGCTATCTCGAAGAAATACAGCAACTGTCCGATATAGTACTCGTTCAATTCAGGCACAGAGATACGGATATTAGGCACTCCACCATCAACATGTGCCAATCGGGTACCAAGCTCTGCCATCTTGTTGACATCGTCAACACGTTTCCCTGCAAGGAAGTTAAGACCATCAAGGTTCTCCTCGTCGTGTGGGAAAAGCATCTTTCTGTTTGGTGTCTCAACACTTATGACAGTCTCGAAGATAGTACGCTCACCCTCCTGAATCCACTGTCCCATAGAATGGAGGTCAGTAGTGAAATCGCAGGAAGCAGGGAATATGCCCTTGTTATCCTTGCCTTCACTCTCGCCGTACAGTTGTTTCCACCATTCACTAATATAATGCAGCTTGGGCTGATAATTCACCATTATCTCTATCTTCTTGCCATTATTGTAAAGTCCATTACGAACAGCTGCATACTGGGCTGCTATATTCTCGGCAAACGGCACGTCTTTTCCACATTCTTTCTCCATTGACTGCGCACCTGCTACAAGCTGACGGATATTGAATCCGGCACATGCTATCGGCAAGAGTCCTACTGGTGTGAGAACGGAAAACCTTCCTCCAACGTTGTCTGGTATGATGAAACTTTTGTATCCTTCCTTGTCAGCACACGTACGTGCAGCACCACGCTTGGCATCAGTAACGGCAACAATCACATTTCTTGCCTCTTCCTTGCCCATCTGTTCCTCGCATTGTTTCTTAAGGAGACGGAATGTGAGGGCTGTCTCTGTCGTTGTTCCAGACTTTGATATATTAATCACGCCAAATTTCTTGTCTGCCAAATACTCTGTAAGTTCAGAGAGGTAATCCTCACCTATATTGTTGCCAGCAAAAAGGATTGTTGGGTTTTTCTTGTCACCCACAAGCCATGCAAAAGAGTTTCCCAAGGCCTCAATGACAGCTCTTGCTCCAAGGTAGCTGCCTCCGATACCAGCTACAACGACTACCTCACATTTCTCCCTCAGGGTATCAGCTACAGACTGTACCTCATCGAGGAACTCCTGTGTGATGCTTGAAGGAAGATGCAACCAACCAAGAAAATCATTTCCCGGACAAGTTCCGTTCTCAAGTGCCTCTTGGGCAGCTTTTACCTTTGGCTCAAAAGCCTCTACCGCACCAGCATTAAGGAACTGAGCGGCTTTTGTAATGTCAAGTGATATACTTTTCATAACGATAAAAAATTAGTTATCTGAATGAGTCCGTCAGTAGTTTTATTTCTACCTGCGGGCTTATCCTCTCATATAATATATTATAGACAGCATCAAGAATAGGCATGTTGACATGAAGGTGTCTGTTTATTTCCTTCATACATTTAGTACCATAATATCCTTCTGCTATCATTTCCATCTCAATCTGCGCAGCCTTCACGTTATAACCTTTGCCTATCATTGTTCCGAAAGTGCGGTTGCGTGAGAAATTGGAATACCCCGTTACGAGCAAGTCACCAAGATAGACAGAATCTATGACACTCCTGTCCGTACGCTTTACGCTCTGAAGGAAACGCTTCATCTCCTGAACCGCATTCGACATCAGTACAGCCTGAAAATTGTCACCATATTTCAGTCCACTGCATATTCCAGCTGCGATGGCATATACATTCTTGAGCACGGAGGCATACTCAATGCCTATTACATCGGCACTTGTCTTCGTCTTAATAACATTGCTTGCCAAGACTCTCGTAAACGACTCCGCCTTGTCAAGGTCAGCACAGGCGATGGTAAGATAGGAAAGTCTCTCCATTGCCACTTCCTCTGCATGTGACGGGCCTCCTATACATGCCAGATTAGCTTCGGGTACTCCATATACCTGATGGAAATACTCAGAGCAGACAAGGTTCTCGTCTGGAACAATACCCTTGATGGCAGTAACGACAAATTTGTCGCGTAGCCGAACCTTGAGCTTCTTAAGATGACTCTTGAGGTATGGCGAAGGCGTGACGAAAACCAGAGTATCATAATTCTGGACAATCTTGTTAAGGTCGCTTGAGAAAGTGATTTCAGACGTATCGAACCTAACGCTTGTAAGATAAGCCGGATTATGCTGCATACGGATGAAATCCTCTATTCTGTCATCCCTGCGCATATACCAACCTATATGGTGTGTATGCCCCACCACAATCTTGGCAATGGCAGTAGCCCAGCTACCTCCGCCTATTATCGCTATTTTCCCACAATCGAACATTCTATTCAGCGTTGTCTATCCATTTCTGGAAGTCATCTACCTTAGGATTGTCATAACCAAGTTTGTATTTCTTATTGACACCACAGACATCCATCTGCAGTTTCTGAGCCTTAACCCCTTTTATGTCCGAGACGAGATTATATCCAGCCTTGTTGAACACAGGCACCCATTCCTCTGGCACTCCTATAGCTTCCCATTCTGCCACAGTGCTCTTAGGCATCTTCTTCTCTGGTCTCATCTGAGGGAAGAAAAGTACTTCCTGAATGTACGTCTTTCCAGTCATGAGCATCACCAGACGGTCAATGCCTATACCTATGCCACTTGTTGGTGGCATACCATATTGCAATGCCCTAAGGAAGTCCTGGTCAATAATCATCGCCTCATCATCACCCTTGTCGGCAAGGCGCATCTGCTCCTTGAATCTTTCTTCCTGGTCTATAGGGTCGTTAAGCTCTGAATAGGCATTTGCAAGTTCCTTTCCATTAACCATAAGTTCAAAGCGCTCCGTGAGTCCTGGTTTTGAACGGTGTTTCTTGGTTAAGGGCGACATCTCCACTGGATAGTCGGTTATGAAAGTTGGCTGTATGAAGGTTCCCTCACAGAATTCTCCGAAAATCTCGTCAATGAGCTTACCCTTACCCATAGTCTCGTCAACATCCATCCCTTTCTCACGGCAGAATGTGCGTATTTCCTCTTCACTCTTTCCATTACAGTCAAAACCAGTTTTCTCCTTGATGGCATCAAGGATTGGCAGACGGCGGTATGGAGCCTTGAAACTGATTATCTGTCCATCAACCTCCCTCTCCGGTTTACCGTTGACAGCAATACATACAGTTTCAAGCAGTTTCTCCGTGAATGACATCATCCAGTTATAATCCTTATACTGTACGTACAGTTCCATACATGTGAATTCCGGATTATGGTTGCGGTCCATTCCCTCATTACGGAAATTCTTTCCTATTTCATATACACCCTCAAAACCTCCCACTATAAGACGTTTGAGATATAGCTCTGTGGCTATACGCATATACATGTCAATGTTCAGGGCATTGAAATGAGTGATGAATGGTCTTGCGCTTGCACCTCCGGCTATAGACTGGAGTGTAGGAGTCTCAACCTCTGTATATCCAGCCTCATCCAAGACCTTCCTTATGGTACGTATGACAGTTGCACGCTGAAGGAATGTGTCTTTCACTCCATCGTTTACCACAAGATCGACATAACGCTGGCGGTAACGCAACTCTGGGTCATCGAACTTGTCGTATGCCACACCGTCTTTGTATTTTACAATAGGAAGTGGCTTGAGGCTCTTCGATAGGAGTGTGAGTTCTCTTGCATGAACAGAAATCTCACCAGTCTGTGTTCTGAAAACGAATCCTTTAACACCTATGAAGTCTCCAATGTCAAGGAGTCTTTTGAATACTTTGTTGTACATGTCCTTGTTGTCATCCGGACATATGTCATCACGGGTAATATATACCTGTATTCGCCCCTTCGAATCCTGTATTTCAGCAAAAGACGCCTTTCCCATCACACGTCGGCTCATGAGGCGTCCTGCTATTGCAACCTCTGTATTGTCTCCATCAGTGAACGTCTCACGTATGTCTGTACTGAAAGCATTGGTCGGATACTCAGCTGCAGGATATGGTTCTATTCCCATATCACGCAACTCCTGCAAACACTGTCTTCTTACAATTTCCTGTTCGCTAAGCTCTAAAACATTCATTCTAAATACGTATTCTTATTCTTACTTAAGTTTCGCATGTCTCCGAAATGCTGTCAGTTAACGACTTGTTAACTTAGAGCAAGTTCTTAACTTGTGAAACTTTAATTATTCTTATTTGGCGCAAAATTAATAAATATTTCCCGAATTGTCATTGGTTTTCTCTATTTTTTTTCTCATCCCATATCCTTTGCCATGTATTTAATACATACTCTACTTTCGGGAGTAAGGCTACTCAAGTTTCGGAAGTAGTAATAAGAAGATAATGGAAAATGGAATGTTGAAGATGGAAGATTGAAAAACCTTAAGATCTAAGACTATTGTCTTTTAACTCCCAGAGCGACCGCAGGGAGCGATAACTCCTTCCAACTCCCTTTAACTCCTTATGTTGAGCACTGCCAGAACTTGAATAAGGTTTTTGTTCGTTCTACAGGCAGTGAAAGGAAACACAGAGTGAAAAACAGGGAAAAACTTGTCGGATTGGAATATGATTTGTATCTTTGAACCCAAATTGCATGACTTAAGTTTACTTTACCCTTCGGACTGTGACCGTCGGATCGCATACCTCCAACATGTTTGTTGTGAGTTTCCTTGAGCTTTGCGAAAAAACGAGTATGCAAGTTGACCAGTTAATACCAACAAACTTCAAAATATTACTATTATGATAACACTTAAGAACGAGTATCTCACAGTGGAGATATCTGAAATGGGAGCTGAGCTCCAGAGTATAAAAGACACTAATGACAGGGAATTCCTTTGGCAGGGAGACGCCAACTACTGGGGAAAGCGCTCCCCTATCCTATTCCCAATAGTATGCGGACTGTGGGAAGGCAAATACAGGACAGAAGGCAAGGAATACGCAATGGAAAGACATGGGTTTGCCCGAGACATGGAGTTCTCCGTCCTTGACTGCTGCGAAGACAGTGTTACATTCGAGCTACACAGTGATGACAACACATTGAAGGTTTATCCCTACGATTTTGACCTTTACATTACCTATATACTGGAAGGAAACAACGTAGAGGTTGAGTGGAATGTCTTCAATCCTGGCAAGAAAGAGATGCTATTCCAAATAGGTGGTCATCCTGCTTTTAACGTTCCAGGAGTAAAGAAGGGAGAACCACTGAAAGGAAAGATACTATTTGACACCAACGAGAACCTTGAGAGGATATTCGGCAATGTTGGAGGTTGTATATTGCCAGAAAGGTTCCCGTTCAAGACGAATAACGGTGTATGGGACTTCAACGAGGACAGTTTCAAGGATGACGCTGTCATTTTTGACCATAGCCAAACTGAAAGCGTTGCCCTGCTCGACACAGATGGCACACCTGCTGTCACGATATCCATGACTTGTCCTGCCCTTGGAATATGGAGTCCATACGGCAAAAATGCTCCTTTTGTATGTATTGAGCCTTGGTTTGGCATTCACGACTATGCAGGATACGACGGTGAGCTAAGCGGGAAATATCTGATAAACAGGCTACAGCCAGGCGCAACATTCCTGGGAGGCTACACCATAACCATAAAATGACATGACTACGACATTGCTTCTGGTAAGACATGGCGAGACTATTGACAATGTCAATAGGATAATGCAAGGACAGACTCAGGGTGAACTTACCGAGACTGGGGTAAGACAAGCCTCCAATCTTGCAGAGAGTCTCGCCAACACACATATTGATATATATATGTCAAGCGACCTGAAGCGGGCTTATGACACATGCAGGATAATAGCAGGAGAAGGACGCAACATCATCCGGACCCCATTGCTAAGGGAACGTGACTGGGGTAGTTTTACAGGGAAATACATCCCAGAACTGCAAGGCAAGATATGGCCTGACGACATTGAGACTCAGGCATCCATGGAAGCAAGAGCAAGTTCTTTCCTTAACATGCTCAGAAAAAAATACAACGGCAAGACTATTCTTGCCGTTGGACATGGAATAATAAACAAGGTCATACAGGCTGTGTTTTACAGCAAGAGAATGTCTGACATTCCAAGGATGGAGAATGCAGAAGTAAGGACCTTGTTTATTGAATGATTATGGGAAGGCCATAGTTATCTCCTGCCACCTATACTTCTGCTTCCTCCTGATGACGAGCCGCCGGAACGGCTAAAAGAAGATGAACCACGATTAGACCCTGACGAGAAGGAACGACTTGAGGAACCTGACGAGAAGGAACGACTTGAAGAACC
Organism: uncultured Prevotella sp.; assembly: GCA_945875635.1. Lineage (GTDB taxonomy): Bacteria > Bacteroidota > Bacteroidia > Bacteroidales > Bacteroidaceae > Prevotella. The sequence goes on along the minus strand of CAMCLD010000047.1, from coordinate 6,746 downwards.
TGACGAGAAGGAACGACTTGAAGAACCTGACGAGAAGGAACGACTTGAGGAACCTGACGAGAAGGAACGACTTGAGGAACCTGACGAGAAGGAACGACTTGGAGTGGATGTGCTTGCATTCCTCGAAGACGAAGGTCTTGTCACCGTTGTCCTTGTAGAGCTCTGACGCGTTGGTGTTCCTACAGTCTGTTCCGACCTCGACTTGTTTGTAATTGTAGTTCTCTGTCCTTGTCGTTCCGACTGAGTCATCTTTTCCCTGGACAAAGACGGATTCGTTCTTACGCTACGTGTACCTTTTATGTCACGTGAGCCTACTGTTGTCCTACCACTACTTGCATTGGTCTGACTACCTCTTGTGCTTCCAAACCCCCTGTTGGCACTATTGGTTCCATTGTTGTTTCTGTCTCCAAATCCGCTGTTGCCGCCATTATTGCTGCCACCATGGTTTCTGTCTCCAAATCCGCTGTTACCGCCATTATTGTTGCTACCATGATTGCCATGATGGTTTCCACCATTATGTTTCCTGTTGTCAAAACCATTCTTATAATCCCCTCTTGAATGCCTGTCTTTCATTCCGAAATATCTGCCGTTATCACGATGCTGGTTGTAATGTCTTCCATTATACCACGACCTGCCACCATTGCTGTGCCAGCTGTGCCCGCCTCTATATACAGTCCAGAAATGCGGTCTTCCAAAATAGAAATAGTCGCGGTGTGGGTATCGGGAGTATATTCCGAAATGCCAGTAACCAGCATGCCAATATAATGGACGATAGAAGTACGATGCTGCACAGAAAGCTGTATATTGCCAGTCAAAGAGAACGTAGCTGAGGTCAAGGTTCCTGTGAGTCCAGCAAACTCCATATACATCATCATAACTGTTGACAGACATCAGATAGTCAAGGTTTATCTCATATACTGCCTCATACTGCTCCTCCGTGAGATTGAGCTCGTATGCCATCTTGTCAGCGAGGAACAAAGCCTGTTGCCTTGCCTGCTCATAACTCATAGCCTCTGATGGTAATACCGTCATCAGCATAGCTGCCAGTGTGAATAATATTTTTTTCATGATTGTCTGGTATTTAATCGTTCAACTTTTGTTCACGTTGCAAAGTTCAGAATAAAATTCTTCTTTTCAAAAGGTTTTTCCCTAAACCATAGAGGAAAATCCCTAATTGTAAAAAAAAGGCAACACAATATTTAAAAGGTTGGAACGTTATATTTTAGGATTTCAACATTTGAAGGTCCTGCCTTGATGAGGTAGGAAAAGGATATCAACGAAATGCCTGAAATGACAATGTTACACGTAAGAAAGAAAAGAACGATTCTGTCATTGCTGATACTGACATGCATCATACCATCCCCAACCCATGGACAGGATGAGAAAGAAAAAGAGAAGGCTGCAGACAGACTGCTGCATGGCATTGAATACATGGTTGAGGCGCAAGGTAGCTTCTGCCATGGCAACACACCGCTATGGCTCAATGCCAACAAATATGGTCTTAGCTCATTAGAGGAAAGCAACGGCTACATCAGAGCAGGAGTGGCAAGGTCTATCGACAAGGACAATGAAAGGAAATGGGGAATAGGCTATGCTGTCGATTTGGTATGCGCCGCCAACTACACCAGCAGTGTAATAGTGCAGCAGGCATACGCTGAAGGCAGATGGCTGCACGGAACACTTACCGTAGGCTCCAAGGAATGGGCGATGGAACTCAAGAACAACGAGCTGAGCAGTGGTGCACAAACCCTTGGCAAGAATGCCAGGCCTGTGCCACAGGTCAGAATAGCACTTGCAGATTATTACACCCTGCCTCTTACAAAAGGCTGGCTGCACTTGAAGGGACATATAGCATATGGTAAAATGACAGACGACAACTGGCAGCATGAATTCACCGGATGCAAAAGCAAATATGCCGATGACGTGCTGTACCATAGCAAGGCGGGATATCTGAAGATAGGTAATGAAGACCTCTTCTACCCTGTCTCGGTTGAACTGGGACTCGAGATGGCATCCCAGTTTGGCGGAACTACATACCGGAACGGTCCGGATGGCACAATGGTAAAAACTGAAAATGCGACAGGCATCAAGGCTTTCTGGAACGCTTTCGTACCTGGAGGTTCAGACAGCAATGAGACGACATACAAGAATGTGGAGGGCAATCATGTTGGAAGCTGGCTGATACGCCTCAACTATGATGATGACAAATTCGGGGCACACATCTACCTTGACAAATTCTTCGAGGACCATTCATCCATGTTCCAGTTCGATTACGACGGCTATGGAAGCGGGGAAGAATGGGACAAGAAAAAGAAAAGCAGATATTTCATGTATGACTTCAAGGACTGGATGCTCGGAACTGAACTGAACTTCAAAGACGGCAGTTGGATACGCGACATAGTAGTGGAATACTTATACACGAAATACCAGAGTGGTCCAATCTATCACGACCACACACAGTCTATCAGCGACCATATCAGTGGAAGGGACAACTTCTACAACCATGGTTCATTCACAGGATGGCAACACTGGGGACAAGTCATGGGAAACCCACTTTACAGGTCACCTATTTATAATACAGATGGCACCATAAACATCGACAACAACAGATTCATGGCATTCCACCTTGGCGTAGCAGGAATGCCATCCGACAGAATCAACTACAGGATACTCGCCACTTATCAGGACGGACTGGGCACCTACGACAAACCATATACAAAAAAGCGTGAGAATGTCAGCTTCATGGCAGAGGTCGCATACGCTTTCGGGAAGAAACTTGAGGGATGGAGCGTCAAAGGAGGTTACGGAATGGATATAGGCAAGATTTACGGCGACAACTACGGATTTCAACTCTCCATAACAAAGAAAGGAATATTTTCAAGATGAAAAGACATATTCTCACAAGGGCATGCTTCATTTCATTTCTGACAGCATCTATTCTATCATCATGTACCATAGAGACGTCCAGTAACGGTGACTTTGACGGGTATTGGCATCTGACGGCTGTTGACACACTTTCAACAGGCACACGCACTGACCTAACGGGCAAAAGCATTTTCTGGGCTGTGAACGGATCACTCATTCAGACATACGACAATGACAGAAAGACATCGCTCGTCATGCACTTCAACATGGAAAGCGACACATTACACCTGTTCGACTTGCATGTCAACGACCGTGAACAAGGAGACATACCTATTGAAGACCCTGCCATCCTCGCACCTTATGGCATCAATTCCCTAAACGAGAAATATTACGTTTCAAGCCTGTCTTCGTCACGAATGACTCTGGAAACAGCCTTCCTAAGACTAAGTTTCCGGAAATTATAGCAGTTTTCAGAACAAAAATACTGATTTGTGAAAATTATTCCGTAATTTTGTCCGCAAAATGAACAACACCGAGATACAGAGGGTAAAACAGCGTTACAATATTGTTGGAAACAGCAATGGACTAAACCGCGCTCTCGACGTGGCTCTTCAGGTTGCGCCGACAGACCTCAGTGTGCTCATAACTGGTGAGAGCGGTGTTGGAAAGGAGATTATACCAAGAATCATACACGACAACTCTCCAAGGAAAAGGGAGAAGTATTTTGCCATCAACTGCGGTTCCATACCAGAGGGCACCATTGACAGCGAACTGTTCGGACACGAGAAAGGCTCGTTCACAGGAGCCATCGGTGAGAGTGAAGGCTATTTTGGCATTGCCAACAAAGGCACAATATTCCTTGACGAGGTTGGAGAACTGCCTATTGCCACACAGGCTCGTTTGCTCCGCGTTCTCGAGACAGGGGAATACATAAGGGTAGGAGGACAGGACATCAGAAAGACTGATGTACGCATTGTAGCAGCGACCAATGTCAACATGAGAAAGGCTATCAGCGAGGGACGTTTCAGGGAAGACCTCTATTACAGGCTAAACACCATACCCATACAGATGCCTCCACTAAGAGACAGAGGCGACGACATTCTATTACTGTTCCGACTGTTCGCCATGCAGATGGCTGAGAAATACCGGCTTCCGAGAATAACACTCAGCGAGGAAGCGCAACAGATGTTACTACGTTACAAATGGCCTGGTAATGTCAGACAACTCAAGAATATAACGGAGCAGATGTCTGTTCTCAGCACGGAACGCACCATCACCCCAAAGGAACTGATACAGTTCATTCCCATTGATGAGGAAAGTACTCAGCTTGCTACCATCTCTCATTCGGGAGACAACCACTCTTTCGAGAGCGAGAGAGAGATTCTCTACAAGATTCTTTTCGAACTAAGAGGCAACGTAAGCGACCTGAGACGAGATCTGAACTCTCTTCGCAAACAGCTTGATGACAGACAGACTATAACAGATTCCATGGCACCGGCATTGGCTGGAAGAGCCGTGACCCAACATACCGGAACCCCTTTGGCTGAAGATGCCATAGCAGAGGAGATATCCGAACCTGAAAGCCTCAACTTGAGCGACCTTGGCAAGCAAATGGTTGAAAGGGCACTCGAAAGGAATGGCGGCAACAGGAAAAAAGCTGCCCAAGAACTTGGAATATCAGACCGTACATTATACCGGAAACTGAAGCAGTATGGATTATAGAACTTATTGAAAATTGAAGATGGAAGACGGAAGACGGAAGATGGAAGACGGAAGATGGAAGATGGAAGATGGAATTTTCAATCTTCAATCTTCATTTTTCAATTTTCAACATTTAAAAGATGTGGGCATCATGCTCTCAGTTTTTCTCCTTCTTGTATCATGCAGCGTAAGCTATAAGTTCAACGGAGCCAGCATTGACTATAGCAAGACAAAGACTATACAGATAGCAGACTTTCCCATTAGGGCCACATACGTATGGGGACCTATGGCACCCATGTTCAACAATGAGTTGAAAGACGTATTCGCAAGCCATACAAGACTTCAGCAAGTGAAAAGAAACGGCGACCTGAAAATTGAGGGCGAGATAAGCCAGTATCAGCAACGCAACAAGTCAGTATCAAGTGAGGGAAGCTCTGCTCAGGTGGAATTGTCTGTAACCGTTACGGTGAGGTTCACCAACAACACCAACCATGCAGAAGACTTCGAGAGACAGTTCACTTCCACACAGACCTATGACTCCACTCTCAGCCTCAACTCCGTACAGGAAGACCTTGTAGAGAAAATAATAAAAGACATAGTTGACCAGATATTCAACGCAACAGTAGCAAATTGGTAATATTAATCTATGAATCTGAAATACCTTATAGACAATCCGGAAGAGATGGACAGGGAGACCCTATACAATCTCCGCACCCTCGTTGCGCTCTATCCATACTACCAGACAGCAAGGCTACTGATGCTGCAAAACCTATATATCCTCCACGACCCGACTTTCGACGAGGAACTGAGAAGGGCAGCCGTCTATATTACAGACCGCAAGACTCTATTCAAAATGATTGAGGCTGTACACTACCGTCTCACCCCTCCAGAGCAAAACCGTTCTTCCGAATCTTCTGCTGACTCCAAAAAAGCGGATACCAAGCAAGGGACAGACAACAATCGCACAACCAAGCTCATAGATACCTTCCTTGAAAGCATCCCAAAAGAAGAGAAGGAGGCTGAAAATCCAAAAAGAAAACCCACACCTGCTGATGCTGCCATCGACTATGTGGCATATCTGCTCGAAATAGAGAACGAGGAAGAACGCAATGGTGACAGTCTGCCAAAAATGAAAGGGCAGAGCCTCATTGACGACTTCATACAACGTGACGGAGGGAAAATAACCCTGAACGAAGACACGCCTCCTGAATCTGAGCTTCCACATAGTGACAACGATGAAAACAACACAGAAAATGGCATCTTTACCGAAACTTTAGCCCAGATTTACATAAAACAAGGCAAATATGACAAGGCTTTGGAAATTATTAAGCGATTAAATTTGATTTATCCAAAAAAAAATCGTTACTTTGCAGACCAAATCCGTTTCTTGGAGAAATTGATAATAAATAATAACAAATAAACTTAAAGAAAATGTACACATTATTTGTAATCCTTATCGTGATAGTAGCATTCCTGATGATAGGAATAGTACTGATACAGGAATCAAAAGGCGGCGGACTCGCCTCAAACTTCTCTTCGTCAAACCAGATTATGGGCGTACGCAAGACAACAGACTTCATAGAGAAAGCCACATGGGGTCTCGCAATTGCCATGGTGGCATTCAGCGTCATTTGCGCACACCTTGCACCAACAGGCAAGACTGAGTCAAGCGTTATTGAGCAGCAGGCTACAGAAAGCAGCAACACCAACCCCAACACACTCCCTAACTTTGGAGCAAGCCAGCAGAAACAAGCTGCACCAGCTGCAAAGGATGGTGGCAAAAAGGACGCACAGCAGCCAGCTGCCACTGGTAGCGAGAAGGAGACACCAGCACCAGCAAAGAAATAAGAGCACCTGACAAATTATAGCCTTTTCCCGACATGTCATATGCATGTCAATAAGGAAAAGGCTATTGAATGACTAAAAAAAATCAGGCAATTTGTTGGTTATTTAAAATAAAATTTCTAACTTTGCACTCGCTTTAGAAAACTAAAGTATTTATGGTGCCCGTAGTTCAGTTGGTTAGAGCGTCAGATTGTGGTTCTGAATGTCGTGGGTTCGAGTCCCACCGGGCACCCTACCAAGAGGCTGTGTCAAAAGTAACTGACACGGCCTCTTTTTGGTTTTATACTTCATGTTTCTTTGAAAGGTCACATTTTTAGGCAGCTATTCTAAAATTG
>CAMCLD010000046.1 GCA_945875635.1 uncultured Prevotella sp. | reverse complement strand
GAGAGTGGAGGGAGTTACCATAAGAGGTAATAACTTGTTGACTTGTCAACTTGTTAACTTTAGCAAGTTTGCAACTTGCGAAACTTAAACACTTTATTTTTATAAGTCTATCTTCTCAACTCGTCGAGCATGACGACCACCTTCGAACGTCGCACTGAAGAAAGTATCAAGAATTTTCTCTGCAGTCTTGTTGTCGACGAAACGTCCCGGCAGGACAATTATGTTAGCATCATTGTGCTGACGAATCAGACCTGCTATATCCTTGTTCCATGCCAGTCCGGCTCTGACACCCTTGTGCTTGTTAAGAGTTATTGTCATGCCCTGTCCACTTCCGCATATTGCGATACCTGGATATACTTCGCCATTTTGAACAGCCTCAGCAAGAGGATGTGCAAAATCAGGATAGTCAACACTAATATCACTGTTTGTACCGAAATCTTTGACAGGATAACCTTTACTTTCAAGATATTGCATTACAAACTGCTTGAGTGGATAGCCGGCATGATCACTTGCCAGCCCAACAATTTTTATTTCCATAACTGTAATTGTTTTAAGTTAGTAACCAAGGTTATATATATAACCAAATCATATTATTAATCCTATTATGTTGAAGGTTGAATATTGAATATTGAATTTTACCTTCAAAGGAAATTACCTCCCCTCTCCTTTTGGAGAAAGTTCCGATTGAGAGAGAGTAATAGGAAAACCTGTTTTCCTTTTACCGAGTGTAAGGAACTTCGCCGAAGGCAATGGGTCGGGGCGAGGCTTTCAAACCCTTCACCCCCTTCAAACCCTTCAAACTTAATTTAAAGCATAGCCTTTACTTGTTCATATACGTTCTCGCCAGTATATCCAAGTTTCTCATCAAGAACTTTGTAAGGAGCAGAGAATCCGAAACTTGGCATTCCCCAGACCTTGCCTTCTGCACCTACCAGTCCTTCGAGTGTTACGGGCAGACCAGCCGTCAAGCCGAATATCTTACTTCCTGAAGGAAGGATACTCTCTTGATACTCCTTAGACTGGCTGCGGAACAGTCCTTCTGAGGGCACACTGACTATACGTACCTTGACACCGTCTTTCTTAAGAAGCTCTGCTCCTGACACGAGAGTAGATACCTCTGAACCACTTGCCAGGAGGATAACGTCGAAATCATCATCACTACCAGCTACAATGTAAGCACCCTTGCGTGCCTGACTGTAATCGGTGCCTGCAGGAAGTTTGGCAATGTTCTGGCGTGAGAAGATAAGTGCTGTAGGAGTCTCCATGTTCTCCATAGCCATGGCCCAGCAAACAGTCGTCTCGTCTGCATCTGCAGGACGAAATACTCGTATGCTATCCTTACCATGATGATTCTTTAGTTTTTCCATCAGTCTAATCTGGGCTTCCTGCTCTACAGGCTCGTGTGTCGGTCCATCCTCACCGACACGGAATGCATCATGAGTCCAAATAAACTTAATAGGAACTTCCATAAGGGCTGCCATACGTGCAGCTGGCTTCATATAGTCTGAGAAGACAAAGAATGTACCACATGCAGGAATTACTCCACCATGGAGATACATACCTATGCACATACATGCCATCGTCAGCTCTGCAACTCCAGCCTGGAAAAAGGCACCGCTGAAATCGTCTGCCTGCAAGGATGTGGTTTTCTTCAGGAAACCGTCAGTCTTGTCAGAATTGGAAAGGTCGGCAGAGGCGCAGATCATATTCTTTACCTGTTCTGCCAAGATACCAAGACATGCTGCCGAAGCAGCGCGTGTTGCGCTTCCTTCCTTCTGGACACATTGAGTCCAATCTACTTTCGGGGCATTGCCACTGAACCATTCTGCTTTCATGGCTGCCTTTTCAGGATTTGCCTCTGCCCATTTTGACTCCTGAGAACGGCGTTCAGCTACAATTGCTTTCAGTTCCTCTCTGCGGTCTGCATATAACTTCTCGACTTCAGGGAATATTACGAAAGGATTCTCTGGGTCACCGCCAAGGTTCTTTATAGTGTTTTTGAAGGCATCTCCTCCAAGAGGAGCACCATGGGTGTTAATACAAGCCTCATAGCTCGAACCATCTGCTCTTAGAGCTCCCTTGCCCATTATAGTCTTTCCAATGATGAGTGTTGGTCGTTTTTCCTCCTTTTGCGCCTCTGTGAGGGCGTTGCGTATCTCGTCCGGATTATTACCATCGCATGTGATGACATTCCATCCCCAAGCCTTGTACTTAGCCTCTGTATCCTCTTTCATCACAACATTGGTTGGTGTGGAAAGCTGAATATCGTTAGAGTCATAAAACATAATAAGATTGTTCAGACCAAGGATTCCTGCTATACGCCCCGTTCCCTGTGATATTTCTTCCTCAATACCACCATCTGAAATATAAGCGTAAATCTTGTGTTGCATGACATCCTTGCCCAGACGAGCCTCAAGGAACTTCTCTGCCACGGCAGCTCCTGCTCCGAAAGTATGTCCTTGTCCAAGAGGACCTGATGTATTCTCAATACCTCGTGCCAAATCACGTTCGGGATGCCCTGGAGTTGGAGAACCCCATTGACGGAACTCCTTCAGTTCGTCAAGCGAGAATTTGCCCTGTAGAGCAAGTGCAGAATACAACATTGGAGACATATGTCCAGGATCAAGGAAGAAACGGTCTCTACCAGTCCACTCCGGGTCAGCTGGGTCATAGACCAAGAATTCTGAGAAAAGAACATTGATGAAGTCTGCACCTCCCATGGCACCGCCAGGATGTCCGGAATTAGCTTTCTCCACCATCGAAGCTGCAAGAATACGAATATTGTCTGCAGCACGACACATTAATTGTTTGTCATTCATACTATAATCTGGTATTTAAATTTAAAATAATTGTCAAGTCCAAAGCATCCTCCAATTAACAATAATGGGTAGCTGGCATTTGTCTATCTGCATGCATTAAGACAATAACTGTCATGAAAGCTAATGTCGATTTTGTTAAACTTTTCACAAAAGTACAAAAATGTTTTGATTGAAACAAATATCTGTTGGCATTTTTTTCCATTCATTCGATATTTAATAAATAAACGTTCCTACAATGGCACAGGCGGAAGACTTTGTGCGTTTCCGACCTCCAGATGCGGATGTAATGACACACAGCCAAGAGCGCTGTTTCTTGGCAAATTGCTGCCGTTCGGAGGATAATACAGCCGTATAGTGGTAAAATTTGGTTGAGACAGCGATGATAACCTAATTGATTTTTTCTCGGGTATGAACAAAAATGGCACACCAGCATATTATTTTGGGAACTATATACCTGTTGTCCCCGAAAGTGCAGTCTAGCAATCTTTAGCTTTTGTCTAGACATCCTTAACTAAAATAATTCCCGTATCGCTGGATAAATACGTACCTTTGCATTACAATTATAACAAAGGAATAACAAACAGTAAAACGGGAACAATCATGATAGATTTCACACATTTCAAGTCAGTCATTTCTGTCGTTAATCATTTCAACAATGAGGACGTTTGCAAGCAGACACTTGTTGAGGTTCGTTGGGGTGACGATGTCGTATGTCCACATTGCGGACAGCACCATTGCGTAAGACGTACTGACGGGCGTTTTCGATGCAACCACTGCAAGCATAACTTCTCCTGCACCACAGGTACAATCTTTCAGAACACCAAGTTGCCGCTTCAAAAGTGGTTCATTGCCATGTATCTTATCTCGTCCCACAAGAAGGGTGTGTCCTCATTACAGATTATGCGTGACTGTGAGGTTACTCAGAAGACCGCTTGGTTCATGCTTCACAAGGTTCGTGGACTTTATGGACAGTCTGACGAGAAGTCCCTCACAGGTACTGTGGAAATGGACGAGATGTACCTTGGCGGTCGTGAGACAAACAAGCATGAGTCAAAGAAGACTGAAGGTACACAGGGCAGGTCAACAAAAACTAAGACACCGATATTTGGCATGATACAGCGTGGTGGCAACGTCATTGCCATGAAGGTGGACAATACACAGGGCGCAACCTTGATGCCAATTGTATCGCAGTTCGTTGAGAGTGGTGCTGTCACATATACTGACGAGGCAAGTATATACAACAGGCTTACGGAAAAAGGTTACGACCATCTGTTCGTCAACCACGGAAAACGTGAATATGTCAGGGCAAAGGATATTCATACCAATGGAATTGAGGGATTTTGGGCGCATTTCAAGAGAGTGGTTTTCTCTACATACCATTGCGTAAGCAAGGATTACTTACAGCGTTACATTGACGAACAGGTCTATCGTTGGAATACCCGTAAGTGGAGTGCCACACTTCGTTTTGAAGATATGTTCAAGAAGGCTTGCAAGGTCTTTGTTAAATCTTGTGATTTTTGATAGGCATTATGTAAAGTATCAGTTGATACCTCATTCAATACTCTCTTCACTGACTCTCTCACAATTCTGTGAAGGTCTGATTCTGTTAATCTTGTTATTCTCTTCATATTTCTTTTATATATATTGTTGTTCTGAATATAAATATCATAAAAAAAACAGAAAAAGTTTGTTTTTTTGGAACTTTGGGATTATATTTGCATTTGGGAATAATATTTATAATAAGAACTTAGTGTGGATAAAATGTTAGAAAAAATAAAAGAGCAAGAAGCAAGACTTGTTAAGGAAGAACAAAGGAAGTTGCATGAAGGAAAAATAAAGTTATCACCAAAAATTGACATTGAGGAATGTATTCGAAATGGAGGTGTTACGGCTGATGACTATAGAAAATCACATCAGTAAGAACGATGGTAATATATTCAAATGAAATAAAAGAGTTTCTTGACAAAATATACTTTTATGAACTAAGTCATAGAAATGATTGGAATACCCCTTTATATAATTATTATGAAGGGAAATTATATAATATTGATAATTAACGAGACATACACCTTCTACAACATTCCCGATGTCAAGGGATGGATTGTTTGGTTTAATTGTGGGCAGGTTGGAATTCGGCTACTTATTTGATGGTACAAATGCTTATATTCAATATTACATCAATCGTGAACCGCAAAACGATTGGTTTGATTGGGTGATAAAAGAGGTAAGGAATAAAAGCAACAGGAACAGATTAAATGAAACAATCAATAGAATTGTTCGCAGAGTGTTAAAAGAACATACATCAAAAGCAGTCAGAACCTTATGATAGTGACCGCTTAAGATAATTTAGCAGAAAATATAATCGGGGACAACAAGTATATAGTTCCCATGTGTGGGGAGTCACACAAGGAGCGGATGCCCGGACTCCCCACACTCAGGTTTTACTTGTTGTGCTTAACCAATACGGTAGGGCATGAACTCTGATAAGCACAAGCCGCCATGGTGACAATAGTAGAAACCTGCTTCGGTTCTAAAACTGCATTACGCATAATATTAAAACTTTAGAGGGTTAGTTGACAGAGGGAATGCGTCTTAACTTACGGATGTCTGTTTTCAGTTCCGACAATACTTCTTCAAGATTTCTGCCATTCAACGGGTCATAACCGTCCTGCATTTTCAGGGCAAGCATATAACGCTCTTTAGCCAGAAAGCAGTTGTTCTCTGATGCCAATAGAGGATTGCCATGAGCGATATAGTTGTTGCCGACACACATCTGGCAGTAAGCACTGTATGGATGCTTATAGCAGTCAGGGCTGTCCTTGATAGTCCTCTCACGCCACCAGTCAAGAGTTTTGTTGCCATTCAGAATCTCGGGCAGAGAGGTGTTCCTTACATTTCCGAGTTTCAGGGGAAAAGCGCAACAGGGTTGGACGTTACCCTCTGGTGTTATGCAAAGGGAGTTGAACCCAGCATTGCACATGAGTTCAAAGTCGTGCCGCTCTGTCTGCTTCACTCCATTACCACTAATATAATAAGGCAGGTCCTTGTCACGGAGGACAACTTCAAGTTCCTCATGTCCCAATCGGAGATAGGTGGATGCACTCTTGTCGCCATCCACAGAATCGGTGATGTTCAAGTCGAATTGCGGAAGGGCACCATATCTGTCAGCGACATCCTTGACGGTGTAATAGGAAGCCACATTCGGCTTCATGATGCAGCACTTCAACAGCATGGGAAGCGCATACTCGCTGCATTTACTGATAAAGTCCACAGTATTGTCGTGCGAGCCGACAACACGGGTTATGGAGTCGTGAACTTCCGGCACGTCGCTATATAGCGATATGCCCAGTGTCCTTGGATAATAGTTGGTCAACCGCTCTACCTGATTGACCACACTGATGCCATTCGTGAAGATGTCAACCGCTATCTCCTTATGATATAGATAGTCTATAATGTCCCATGCGATGGACTTTGAAAAAGGGTTGCCACCTGAAAGGCACACTTTTGTAAGACCGAGGTCAGCCAACTCATTGATGACACGCTTGTATTCATCAGCATTCAACTCTAGTCTGTGACCACGGGCATTGACATCCGTGTTGTTCCTCGTGGCACCGGCATTATAGCAATGCAGGCACTTTTCGCTGCATCGGTAGGTCAATTCGAACATGACGCTGGTGATGCCGCCGACCTTTTCCGTATACATTCTCTCCGCACTCGCTATCCCTACCACGGTCATTTCATGCATAGCGTTGATATTGTCAACTACCTGCAGCCGTCTTGTCTCTTTTAGATTATGGCAATAAGTACCTATCTCATCGGCATTGAGAATGCTCTTTGTCAAAAGTCCATACGACTCCAGTTGTTCCACAAAAGGAACGAGGCTCTGTACCGTGACGTCAGACTGTTTCGAAAGCCATTCAATAGTGAAGGGAACATTACGCTCAACTGACAGAACACATCCGATGACTTCAGCCGTTATATCCTCATAATAGAAGGACATCCCCTCTATCAAGTTAAATAGGATAGCGGCGTTATGCGCCTTGTCGTATTTTCCACAAGTCCATTCTGGACGATAAAAAGTACTGTCTGTCATATTGCTACAGCTGATAATGGATGTTGTTTTCAAAGTTGACGTTTACTTCCATATTGAAATCTTCAACATAGATAAGGTCATACAAGCTAAAGCCAAGATGGTCATACAGATTATGAAAGGGATAGACAAGGTGCATACCCTCAGACCAGTTCCTGTCAAGTCCTTCTTTCCAATTCTCTATATCTGTGTCTAAACCGAGCCAATGTGATGCGTCTTTGTAAGCGTTGAAGTCACTTTTCTGGAAGGTGACACGCAGTCCCCAGGTACAGCCATCGGAATATAAGGGGTAATAGCCACCTTGCGTCAAGGCTTCCCAGACAGACTTGGCTCTTTCTGTCTGCACAGGATGCTTTTCGGGGTAGTTGAATCCCAGAAACAGTTTCCCGTTGATCTCGTACTCATGCGAACTGCCATATCGGTCGGCATATTCGTCTGCAAGCACCTTTACCTTGTTGTAAAGCGTGATGGCAGCAGACTGAAGACGGTTGTTGAACGAGACCAGCATGGTTTGCATTTCATCGTCATACACGTTTAGCTCACGCAACAACGAGTGGCGTATGTTCAACAGGTATTGGACGACATTCTCCTGCTCATCCCTGCCACAATACCTTTCGTGTAAGAATGCTATTTCCTTTTCTATCAGAGCGACCCGTGGCTCTTCAAATATCTTCACTACATCCATGGACACTATTTGTTTGAGGGGATGAGATAGTCGAGTACGCTCTGCCAGTCGGGGAATCTCTCTGAGCCAAACTCTATCCATTCTCCCGAAAACTCACTGGTCCCATTCTTTCCACGGTCGTCGATTAGGTAGTCACCCTGACACAGGTCTTTCCTGTGCGTGACAACCATCCGCTTGTGGAATAAATCGTCAAGATATTCTGTCACCCACTTCACCTTGTCTGACCATGCTGAAGGATTGTTCCATGGTGCTGTGGAAAGGATGAAAAGGTCGTAGTACTCGTTCAACTGATGCACGGCATCAATGGCACCGACAAGAGGTTTCATCTTACCAAACAACCCCGGTATTTCATCCAGACGGCCGGCGTATTGCTGCAAGGTCTGCTCACTTTGTTGGTCAAGTCCTGACTGGAAATCAACCAGCACATTGTCCATATCTACAAATACTCTTTTCTTCATGCTTCTTTTGTCAATAGGGCTTCGAAATTATCTATAACTGCTTTCAACTCCTTAGGCAAATGTGCCAGGGCTTCCTCTCTGATTGTTTCTGGAATGCCATAGAATGCACCAGCGACTGCACCTGCCACGGCGGCGGCTGTGTCAGTGTCTTTGTTGGTGAGCATAGCCTTCACGATGCATTCTTCATAGCTATTGCTGTCAAAGAAGCAGACAAGGGCAGGAGGCACTGTTTCTTGGCACGTTACATGGAAGGCATATCCCTTTTTGAGCAAGTCCTCATAGGACAGGTTCAAATCGTAGTCGAACAGCCGAAGAAGTTCTGTCTTGATTTCTTCTTTAGACTTTCCCTGACGGGCCAGGACTACAGCAACTGCGATTGCCTGTGCGCCCTTAATACCTTCTGGATGGTTGTGGGTAGGCAAGGCACTCTCTTCTGCCAACTGCATTGCTTCTTCCACGTCATTGGCCCAGCAGCCTACGGCACTCACTCGCATGGCAGAGCCATTACCGAAGCTGTTGTAGGGTTGGGGATTGCGCTTTCGGCTCCACCGAAGGAACATGCTTCCATAGCCCACCCAATAATAGGTTCTTGCATAGCGCACAAGATAGTCCTGAAGCGGTGTTCCGGGATTTGAGAGCCATTCTGCGACGGCTACACTCAAAACAGTGTCGTCGGTGTAACGACTGTGCATTCCAAACGGCTTGAAACGTGCCACATCTGTAAGCCCGTTAAACTCGTAGGGAGAGCCGATGATGTCACCAGCTATTGCTCCAATAAGTGCATCAATTCTTGTTTTCATATTTCTTATTCTCTAATTGTTTTAATACAGTCATACTGTGCAGTCTATCTTTATAGATGCTGCAAATCTTCATTGTTGTCCTTTTAGCAGTTGGTTCGCAAAAGGAATAATCACTTCACGAAGTACGCTATTGCTCATGCGGTGTTCCCCGTGAAAATCCATCACATTGTTGAAATGTGCCGAAAATTCCTCCTTGCAATTGACTGTTTTGTCACCATCGGCGAAGAAGCCAAAGCAGGAATTCTGGTCTTCTTCTGTTATACCGTCAAACAGTGAAGCCTCTATTTCCTCATAATGCCGGATGGTTCTCTCCGTGATTGTGTAACGTACATTTCCTTCGGCTGTGGGTTGAAAATAATCGAATGTGCCAACTTTGAGGATGTCCTTCAGTTGTGACATGTAGAGAGCCGGATTCACGCATATACGCTTATATCCTTTCAGCTGCATCGCATACATGGCACCCATGCTCGTTCCTATAATAAGGTCAGCATGATTTGCTTCACAGTAGTCTTTGAGAAAAGGCAATGCCTTATAAGGGTCTATCGGAATGTCGGGGGCAATCACCCTGCATTCTGGCATTTTTTTCATCAGGAAGGAGACGGTTCCGCTCAATCCCGATGACCCAAAACCGTGAAGATAGACCACTGTCTTCATGGGTTGCAACAGGCTTTTCAGATAACCCGTTATCTGCTGCACGGCGTACCTTGATATGGCGAGTGCCCTGTCATACATTTCTCCTGTTATCAGAATGCCATCATCCTTCAGATCATCGACGGATATGTCAAGGTCGCTAAGACTGACATTGCTTACATCAATGTCCAAGTCATATGTATCGTAGCAGAAACTCCTCACAACAACATTATCAGACAGGATGTTAACAACCTTCAGGTAAGTTCCTCTCCAATAGATATAATCGCCAATGTGGATTTCTCTTTGCAATGGGTGTACGACTTCATTACCGATATGCAGCAATGCCTCGCCTACCGCATGAAACTCACTTATCACACGTCTATGCACACCTGTTCCTATTTCCATGTAAGATTCGTCATAGCGGGTGGGAAATCCATCTCCGTCAGATATGCCTTCTTCCGAAACATGAAATACACATGCCCCATCACCTTTGCTATCGCTGCAAAGATGCTCGACAATCTGATAGCCATTATCACATTGTCCCAGATAATACACAATCCCTTCCTGCTCTTTGCTGTTCATAACCGTACCGTCTGTCATTGCCGTGAATATTGCAAGATGGTGTTGTACACCCTATTCATACACCCAAACCAACGCATCCATTGGCGGCTGTTGGGATTGAGTTTGATGGTATTCGTCATATAAACGTGTTTGTTCACCTCTATCATCAGGGACTTATATGCAAAGCCAGTAGATGGCGAGATGGAATTGGAATAAGGATGATTGACCGACACACGATAGTGCATTTTCTCAAACTGTGTCTTCACGAGATTCACCACCTGCTCGTCGTAAGAATCGTCATTGTTGAAGCCTATGCAAATGTCGCAATCATCAGACGTGCCGGGGAATGAATGACAGTCAATCAGCAGACTGCCAGGCGTGAGATGGTGTTTCAACGTTGCAAGATGCTGTTGGCGCAGGGCAAGCAAGTGGTCTCTTTCCTTGGTAGACAATATCTCACGGCTGTAGCCGCCGAATGTCCTGTAGATGATGCCTTGTCCAATAGACTCCATGGGGTCGTCGTCAAGGCGTTCCACGTCACAGACGAATCTGGAATATGGGAAAACCACGCTCACCACTTGTTCATTGGTGGTGGCAAACAGGAAGTCTGTGTACCAGTCGGTCCACTTGTTCACGCACTCATTGATGAAATGTGGATTACGGGGCCACTTTCCATATTCGTCAAAAATACCGTTGACGCTCGAATGGGGGATGTTCAATACAATCTTTTCCATGATTATACCCAATTACGGTTCTTGATTTCATTGTTCATACGCGCTATATAGAGGTTGTCATACTGGATTTGCAGACCCTGACTGACGGCATGTTCTCGTTTCTCTATGGGAGAAGTGCCTATGTAGTCCGGCACGAAAATCTGTCCGCTCTCGTCCTTGTCGCACCGATACTGTGTTCTGTTCTGGGTGTTCCACATACACACGGCGAACTCATAGTTGTTGGCGAACTTCGGGCTGCGACAAGGCTCACGCATGAATCCGTCAAGATACTCCAGTTCATATTTCTCCAGTTTGTCCTCGCAGTGACAGTGAGGATAGTAGTTGGCACCATGCAACGTGACGGCAATATTGCGTTTCGTGTTCCACATGTCCCGTATATGGACATGCGGAACCTGACACTCGTCGTCCGTCCTGACGTACATCTCTAACCTCGTTTCCATACCATAGCCAAAGAATCCGATACGTGCCTTGCGGTCTGTATCCCAGTCTTCGTCATCGAGGACGATGGCAAAGGTTGACTTGGTATCGCAGTCTGTCTGTTCTATCGCTTTGAGCAACGCCAGCATGGAGTAGATGTCACAGACCTTGTACTCTGCAAGACCAAAACCGTTATTGGGTGTGTGCTCCAGGATAATGCGCCTGGTATTGAAGAAAGACCGCACGATTCGTTGGAATATTTTCAGGAACAGCACATCTTCCAGAATGTCACGTCCCCAGCTACGTACGTTAAACGACAGGCACATGGATTTTACTTCTCCGCGAAACTCCTCAAATGTAAAGTCAATCACGACGAGTGCGTCATCCACATGCGCCTCCTCACGGAAAGTGTGGGCAAGCGGTTCTGAGAGGTGACTTTGCAGGTAGGCGGCAATGGGATTACTACGCCCTTCATGCTTGGACGGGGAATAGTCAGGACTGATGTTGTAAATAATTCTACTTCTGTTCATTTTCTTTGAGTTTTTTTACGTATTCTTCAATCTGGCAGAAAGGGATATGGTCTTGGGGGAAAATCCTGTTCAACTCCGAGTACTTGAAAAGGCTCAATTCCGTCTTGGCGTTCTCGATTTGCTTGTTGATGGGAATGACCAGCGGCTCATATTCCTTGTTGGTATATTCACCCCTGCGCAAGGCTGCACGCAGTTCGCGTTTATGTTCCGAAAGCATACTGACTTCCGACTCCACCCTCATTTCCAGTGCGACATACTCGTTGTAGTACTTGACTATCCTGTCCTCCTTCCATCTGAGCATTGCATTCTGGTATCTTTCTTCGAGCGCCTTGTTCTGGGCATTCAGGTAGCCTACACGCTCATTCAGTGCCTTTATCTCTGCCGCATGGAAGCGTTCATTGATGGTGTGTGCATAGGCCATGTCATCCATATTCTCATGCTCCAATATCTCCGTCACCTGTTCCAGCGTATAAGCCTGATACTTGTTCTTGGCTTCCGTGTATACATTATTGATTTTGACAAACGGGTACCAGTAGCTCTTGAAGGGTCTCAGACAATCATAGCCGATGCTGCCGTCCTCGAAGACCTCGCCTGACTTGTTGACTCCAGAAAGGTTGCTCCCAGAGAGTTTGAAGACAAGGCTTCTCCGTCCGTTCTCGTCGGTACGCAACGCGCCGGGACATACGTCCCACCACTGTAGGTATACACCAAGTGTCGGATTCATAAACCCGAATGTTCCCGAAATGGTCATTCCACTCTGTACAGGTATCGGGCAGAGGAACATGCGGCTATCGGTCAGAATACGCTCCTTGTTTGCCTGGAAACGAAAGGCATTCTTCAGAAACAATTCCATTTCCTTTTTCTTGTCGGTGTTGTTGGAAGAGGGTTTCTGGACAGAGACACACTGACCCTTCTTTTCAATGTTCAGTGTGTCGTCATTTACGCTGTCCGTTTCGTCCGTGGCGACAGGGTAGCCATCTATCATACGGCCATCCAAAAGAAGAAGCTTTCCGTTAGGGAATGGTGTCTCTCTCAATTTATCAATCAGTTTCATCATAAGCATTATCTCGTCTCTTTATTTCACAGACCTGTCTATACGTTGAAGTTGGTTTGAAGTGTCTTGGCGAGGGTGGTTTCTTCCCAAGGGAAGCGGTTGTAACCCTCGGTTTGCAAGAGATCGCTGTCAGACGTTCCGTAGTGTCCGAACTGCGTAACCATGTTGTAACGGGGCTTGCTGCCGTCGAACCGCTTCATGATTCCCTTGGGCGAGAGGTCAACGTTGTCGCGAATCCAAGCCGTGATGGCATCCGTAAGATGTCTGTTGCGGTTCAAGTCCACATTGATGGCGCAAGGCTGTGGCAAACCAATCATATAAGCCAGCTCCACCTTGGCCGTGTCGGCGACACCGGCTGCAACGATGTTCTTGGCGAGGAAACGGCACATGTAGGTGGCACTCCTATCCATCTTGCTCATGTCCTTGCCCGACAGACCTCCGCCACCGACAGGCGCATAGCCGCCATATTGGTCAACGACAATCTTGCGGTTGGTCATGCCGCAGTCGGATATGCTGCCGCCTATATGCCACTCTCCCGACGGGTTGATGGTGATGTCGGGGCGATCTTCAATGATATGCCTGTTGAAAAGAGCTTCGCTCATTCCCATGCCATTGTTAGTTATGTACTGACGGATGACGGTACGGCATTCGTCCAATGAACACTGGTGCATGGAACTTACAAGGATGGAGTCCACGTGTGGCTTGCCGTCCTCGTCATAGGTGACAACTACCTGCGACTTGATATCCGGACCAATCTTCTGGTGACCGATGCTGTCGGTGCACTTGCAGAGCTGACGTGCGATGTATGCACCTAAGGGCATATAGGTATCTGTCTCGTTGGACGCGAAGCCTACACAGAATCCTTGGTCTCCAGCACCAATGATGCCATCTTCTCTGTCAACGCTTCGGCTTATCTCGGGCGACTGCTTGCCTATCAGGTTGATGACCCTGATGTCGTCAAATCCGAGATGGTGGTTCTCTGGATAGTCGATGCTGTTCATGGTCTGCCTGACCACATATTCGTAGTCAATCTGAGCCGAGGTCTTTACCTCACCGCCCAGCACGACGATATTGTCCTTCACCATGACCTCTATCCCTGCGCGTGTGTCTGGGTCTTTCTTTAAGAAAGCGTCCAAAAGTGCGTCGCTGATTTGGTCTGCCACCTTGTCGGGATGGCCGTTGCCTACATACTCACAAATTACTGTTCTCTTCATATTCTACTATTATTGATGTTTTGTTGATTCTTGAATACTATACTGACTGGTATGCCCTGACCATGGCATGGGAAACGAGCCACAGTTGCCGCAGATACTCATGCTTGCTGATGACTCCCTGCTGGTAGTCCTGCAGTATCTCTGGTAAGGCTTCAGCTATTCTCTCTTGAAATGCCATGGCATCGGTCATGATACACTTGGTCGCTTCCATGCTATCCGCAAACCAGTCGTATGCACTTGCCGTGGTTGACAAGTCCTGATAGACCTCAATGAGCAGGTCGATGGCTATCTTCCTGACTTCTTTCTCCGTCAGACCATAGTCTTGTTTGTAGAACTTGATGCCGTCGAACCATTCGTAGGGCTTAGTCATTTCCACCTGAACGCTGTTCTCTATCCAACGGCAGATGCCGCTGAGACGGGTGTCCTCGAAGTCGAAGTCAAGCCGAAACGTCACTATCTTCTTCATTGCTCTTAATTTTGGTGATGATGTTGTGTAATGTAAAGGGGGATTCACGGAAGGATTCTGCGCTCTCATGGAAGCCTTCTGCCATTCGACGAACCATTGACAGAAAGCCGCCACTCTTGAAACGCTGGATTTCTACGACATTACCAGTAACCACTACTTTCACTCCCGATGTGCTGCCAGACATAGGACTGCCAGCATACGAGGCGACAAACTCTATGCTGCCGTCTTCTTTGACGACACGGTAAGGTGCGCCTCTGTCGAAGGCTTTAAGGATGGCACCGATGCAAGTGGCGTATTTCAGCCCGTAGATGGTGTACGGAAGGGGTGTGAAAAAATACTCCGGGTTGGAGTATATTTCTTCACGGTGGTCATAGAGAAATGGCAGGTTTTCTGCGTATTCCTTGTAATCCTCACTCCACTGGAGGTCGTATGGCTTTACTATGTACTGCATGTCAGAATATGATTTTGTTACCTAATAGATGTATCTCAGCTCTGTCAAGAAGATCGTAGTCAATCTCCGGCTCTTTACCCTGCGTCAGACAGTCGCGGCAGATCATGAGTATCTTGCCGATGTTGTTCTGGCCTTTCCACTGTCCGATGCTATTCACCTTGTTGGTTTCGATGTTAATGAGCAATTCCAGTTCCTTGCACTTCATGTCCTGATGACGCTCTGTCAGTTCATTTTCAAGCGCCAGACGTGCCAGATGCAGTGCCGGGTTCTTGCAGCCCCAGATTTCTGAGGAACCGCCGGTGTCAGTTGTGGTGTTTTCCACGAGGATAGCTTCCTCGGAAATACTGAGCAGCAGCCGACGGAAATCAGCATTGCCCTTGCACTTCTGCCACACGACGAACAGCATCCACTGCAGACGAAATGATTTGAAGTCTGGTCTGACGAGTCTTAGGAAGCGAGCCTTACCGAAACGCTTGGCGGCATAGCCGCTGGTAGCACCGAGCAACACATGCTGCACGTCCAGGTGTTCCTCGGTGTTGTTGGAGAACTCTCCACACAGGTACAGGCGTTCGCTGTCTTTCCACGTATGGCCGTCGAACTCGAAAGGGAAGCCTCCTGCCATATTGCTCAGCCGCAGATTGATGTTGTTTACGATGTCGGACACTTTCTTGAACGACCAGATTTCGGGTGAGGCGGTATAGACCTCTTCTTGTCCTAAGATGTATTTCTGCATATCGTGAAAGGATTAAAGTTGTGTTCGAGTAAAAGTTTAAGGGAAGATCCAAATGAAATTATCTTTGCAAGCTAGAGAATGTTGAGTACTGGCATATGTAAACGCCGATAAGTCCCTGCCACCAAAGGGATTGGTGGAGGGGTATAGGTTATTGGTAGAGGTCTTTAGAACCCCCACAAAATGATTACGTAAAATGTAATTTAAGATTGTCATAATCTCTTTTAATTAATCGGTTACTAAACTCGTTAATTCGTATCGTTTTCCCACCGTGGCGATTATGTAGCTCGGTTGGAGCAGCTCTTGGCTGTCTCTTGATACTATCAAAAAATCAAAGATCACTGTCGGATATGCCCCAACCAAGGGGCGCTCATCTCCTCTTCTCTGACAAGCCGACGTTTTTGATGTCTGCCTTGCGGCTTCGCCTGTCTGATTTCAGCAGTGGACTATATCCGATATTCGAATGGTTTGAGGGGTTAACCTCTACCGTGAAGCACGACCTCCGAATTTTGATAAAGCGCAAGGTACGCAAAAAATCTGAGACTACAAAATTTGCGACCTTAAGAAACGTTAAGAGCAGTGATTTTTCTTGTCTTTGAGTGTAAAACGCATCTTTGGATGGCAATATAGTAGCTTCATTAGCAAAAACCGATTCGTTTCCGTTGTCTGTTGTCGAGCAGTTCAACTTTGCAGTAACCTTCGATTTGTTCCATGGTGGGCGCACTCCCTGTAAGGATGAAGTCGATAGTGTTCTTCCTTGCAATGTTCTCTATCTGACCACCTGAGAAATCGTAGTTACTGGCCAGGAACATGGCTTGTTCATCGGAGAGGTCTTTAAGCATACTGTGCCACAACTTCGCCCTCACCCCACAGTTCGGCTTGGTGAACTCGACCTTGAAGAGGAACCTGCGCTCGAAAGCCTTGTCCAGATTGCTGGTCAGGTTCGTGGTGGCGATAAGTATGCCGTCGAGGTTTTCTATCTCCTGTAGAATGATGTTCTGCATGGCGTTGTCCATCTTGTCCACCGAATGCTCAATGTTCTCCGTGCGCTTGTTGATGAGGGCATCGGCTTCGTTGAAGAACAGAATGGGCATCACCTCC
>CAMCLD010000045.1 GCA_945875635.1 uncultured Prevotella sp. | reverse complement strand
TCAACCAATGCTTTACATATCAACTACCACCTCCGCTCAACGAGAGACAATGTAAATCGGGTAGGAGGTAAACGCTAATAGAAGTGTTTATCTCCTACTTCACGTTTACCGACCTCCCACACCACCGTACGTGCCGTTCGGCATACGGCGGTTTCGTGCTTTCTCATCTCACGATGTGTGGCAAGTTGTTTTCAGCCATCCCGTAGAGAAACGTCACTTCCAATCTATTGTCGGATTCCGTCCTATCGTGTGATTAGAGAGCTTCTTTCGAACATCTGACTACAAAGGACTCTTACAGGTAGCAGTCATTTACTATTGCACTGCACGATTCGATCCTTCCCCATAAGCACACGTGCTTTAGGTACTACGACCTCTGCTGACTTCTCGCAGTTCGTTGTTACTACTTGCCAAAAGGCTCGTCTGCGAGACCTCCTCAGATAAGGGCATTAACTTTCCATCTTATGTCTGCTTCATTTACACCACCCGTTCCGAATAGCTATGGGGCTTTAGTTTGTGTAGCAACCTTACCCACGGGCATATGCCTTGTATGAAGTTTCTGTTCGTCAGACCAGATGTTTGCCGCCGGCTTCCTTCAGATTCCACCTCACGATGGACACCCTTGCCTTGGGCTATGCGATTCCCGCTATTAGGGCTCGCTCGGGACTTACACCCGTTAGCTAATGCTCATGCTGAGCGTACTACAAAGAAGAGGCTGTGTTACTTTTGACACAGCCTCTTATGTTATTTATAAGGTTGTGAGGCTGTGAGGCTGTGAGGTAATTTTACCTGAAACCTTAAAACCTGAAACCTTAAAACCTTAAAACCTGAAACCTTAAATCAAGTAAGCATATCGAGTTGTTTCTTGAGGAGTTTAAGGTCATCCCTTACGTCGGTAAGAGTCTGAAGGATGTCGGCACTTCTGTCAGCTCCCGTCCTGTTCTGGCTTATCATCTTACGCGCTGCAGCGAGCTTGAATCCCCTCACTTTTACAAGATTGTAGATAAGCCTTATCTGCGCAATGTCATTCTCGGTATATTGTCTTACACGGTTGCCAGTGGTGCGTGGTTTAAGGTGTGGAAACTCCGTCTCCCAGAAGCGCAGGAGACTTTCTGACACTCCAAACATCTGTGCCACTTCCTTTATGTTGTAATATAACTTATGCGGTTTATCTGTATTCAATGCCATAAAATATCCCTCCTTAGATCATTACTTGATGAAATTATTTGCAAAAATAATCAAAACTTGGTATCTTTGCAACACTTTATGAATAAAAAATAAAAATAACACTTGCCAAAGTCCACAAAAGGAGTGGGATGAGGCTGAAAAATCTTATATATTAACAATGATGACAGCTAACGAAATACGTGAATCGTACAAGAAATTCTTTGAGGAGAGAGGACATGCCATTGTGCCATCCGCTCCTATGGTTATAAAGGACGACCCTACCCTGATGTTCACCAATGCGGGCATGAACCAATGGAAAGATGTCATACTCGGCATCAAGCAGCCTGAACCAAGAAGGAGAGCGGACTCACAGAAATGTCTTCGAGTAAGCGGAAAGCACAACGACCTTGAAGAGGTGGGTCATGACACATACCACCACACCATGTTCGAGATGCTTGGCAACTGGAGCTTCGGAGACTATTTCAAGGAGGGTGCCATTGACATGGCATGGGAATATCTTGTAGATGTGCTGAAACTTGACCCTGCCGACCTATACGTCACTGTATTTGAAGGCGATGACAAGGAAGGTCTGAAACGCGACGAAGAAGCAGCGGGCTACTGGGCAAAACATGTTCCAGCCAACCATATCATAAACGGCAACAAGCATGACAACTTCTGGGAAATGGGAGATACAGGACCTTGCGGACCATGCTCGGAGATTCATCTTGACTCACGTACTCCAGAAGAGAAAGCGAAAGTGCCGGGAAGAGAACTTGTCAACAAAGACGACCCACAGGTGATTGAGATATGGAACATCGTATTCATGCAGTTCAACAGGAAAGCTGACGGCTCGCTGGAGCCTCTGTCAATGAACGTAATAGATACAGGAATGGGATTCGAGCGACTTGTAAGAGCCTTGCAGGGAAAACATTCCAACTATGATACAGATATCTTCCAGCCTATCATCCACGAGATGGAACAACTTACAGGAATGACATACGGCAAAGACGAAAACACAGATGTTGCCATGAGGGTTATTGCCGACCATCTGCGTGCAGTGGCTTTCTCGATAGCCGACGGACAGTTGCCTAGCAATGCAAAGGCAGGATATGTCATAAGGCGAATACTGCGCAGGGCTGTCAGATACGCATACACCTTCCTCAACCAGTCTGATGCCTTCATGTACAGGCTGCTCCCTGTGCTCATTCGTGAAATGGGTGAGGCATATCCGGAACTACCTGCACAGCGCGAACTAATAGGTAGGGTAATGAAGGAGGAAGAGGATTCTTTCCTACGCACTCTTGAGAAGGGTATCACCCTGCTTAACAACACCATGGAGGAGACGAGATCTGCAGGCAAGACAGAACTTGACGGAACACAGGCTTTCAGACTTTTCGATACATACGGTTTCCCTCTTGACCTTACGGAACTTATATGCCGTGAGAATGGGCTGACTGTTGACAACAAGACGTTCGATGAGGAAATGGCAAAGCAGAAAGCACGTGCACGCAATGCCGCACAGGTAGAGAACGGAGACTGGGTGGAACTGCGTCCTGGAGAACAGGAGTTTGTTGGTTATGACTATACGGAATACGAATGCCAGATTCTTCGTTACAGGAAAGTGACACAGAAAAAGAAGACATTCTTCGAACTTGTGTTCAACCACACTCCATTCTATGGAGAGATGGGAGGACAGGTAGGTGATCAGGGCGTTCTCGTAAACGAAGAGGAGACGGTAAATATCATCGACACCAAGCGCGAGAATAACCAGAGCATACATATTGTCGAGAAACTGCCACAGAACGTGGAAGCAGACTTCATGGCATGTGTTGATACAGACAAACGCTATGCGAGTGCATCAAACCATACAGCCACACACCTTCTTGACTATGCCTTGAAGCAAATCCTTGGTGACCACGTTGAACAGAAAGGCTCATACGTTAGCGCAGATACCCTGAGATTTGACTTCTCACATTTCCAGAAAGTCACACCAGAGGAGCTGAGACAGGTTGAGAAGCTCGTTAACAGCATGATAAGGGAAGACATCCCACTCGACGAGCATAGAGACATGCCACTTGAGGATGCCAAGGAACTGGGAGCCATCGCCCTCTTTGGAGAGAAATACGGTGACAGAGTGCGTGTGGTTCGTTTCGGGCCATCTTGCGAGTTCTGTGGTGGAATCCATGTCTCCTCAACAGGACGCATAGGTATGTTCAAGATAATAAGTGAGGCAAGTGTAGCAGCTGGCATCCGCCGTATTGAGGCAATCACTGGCAAGGCATGCGAGGAGATGTTCTATGCACTTGAAGACTCCATCAATGCCATAAAGTCACTGTTCAACAATGCAAAAGACCTGAAGGGTGTGATTGAGAAATACATTGACGAGCATGACTCCATGAGAAAAGACATTGAGAAATTCCGCGCTGAAGCCATAGAGAGGACAAAGAAGAAACTCATAGAGCGTGCCGAAACCATCGAAGGTATCAAGGTAGTGAAAGCAATACTGCCTATTGAGGCTAATTCCGCCAAAGACCTTGTGTTCAAGATAAGGGAAGCTATACCTGAGAACCTGCTATGCGTCATAGGCTCCACTGCCAACGACAAGCCATTGCTCAGCATAATGCTCAGTGAAGACATGGTGAAGGAACATGGACTCCATGCTGGCAATATCATAAGGGAAGCAGCAAAACTAATTAAAGGCGGCGGAGGCGGACAGCCACATTATGCTTCAGCTGGAGGCAAGGACCTGAACGGACTGGGTGAAGCTATAAACAAGGTAGTGGAACTCGCACTCGGGAAATAATATTTGGGTTATATATTCAACACTCGTTCCTTTGTTATTGCCTTTGCCTCTTTGGCAGAGAGTTGATGGCTCCACTCTACCCTACCCTTAGGATTGGCACCATTACCAGTGCTGCCATATTCGGCATATCTGACTATGCGCTCAGCAGCCGGGTCGTGGTAGTCTTTCCAGTTGTGCCATCCTTCAGGAACGATATGTCCTCCAAGCTCACAGTTCAGCAATACGGTATATGCATAGGCACGCCAAGGTCTTCCCAAGAAGACTTTGGTAATGCCTTCGTCAGCTGTAAAGCGGCAATGGCAGAAGACATATCCATACTGTATGTCAGCTGGCGTTGAAGCTGCCGTGACGTAAGAATCCGCCTTGCTCCTTATCTCACAATTCTCAAACCATGCCGTAGAGGGACCGAAGATGAAATCTGTAGTACCCTCTATGTAACAGTCCTCAAAACACAGTCTTGTGTTTTGCATACCTGTATATACGGTATCTTGATTGCCGAGGAATCGGCAGTTAACGAAAGTCAGCCTGTCACCCTCTGTATGCAGTGCCACCGCCTGTCCAAGTCTTTCCGCATTGTTCTCAATCGTGATATTCCTCAGAGTAATGTCACACCCCTCTATCTTTACCGTATATGTGCGGAATGTACCCATGGGCAGTCCTGTCTCCTTAAGTGGTACGTTGGCATGGTCATCGTAGGTTATAACCGTCTTGTCCCTGTCCTCTCCTACTATCTCGATGTTCGTCAACCAGGAAGGTACCACCACCTTCTCTTTATATACACCTTTCTTGACAAATATTACCTTCCGATACTCCATGAAAGCACGGCACACCTCTACTGCCTCACCTACAGAGCGGAACTGTCCCGTACCATCTCTTGCCACCACAATGGTATCGGTATTGTCATACTTTCCACGTGCTTCCGCCGACAGACAAACGGCAGATGTCAATAAACCCAAGATAAATAGTCTGTAAAAAATGAAGTGTTTCATATAGCTACATAATCTGTAATACCTCCTGCAAGTCATCAATTTTCTTGATGTTCTCCATGATAACCTTCACGTCATCCCTATCGTGAACCCTAATCTCAATGGTGCCATCAAAGATGCCATTGTCTGTTGATATTGTAATTCTCCTTATATATATGTCAAGCTGTTGCGAGAGCACTCTCGACAAGTCCAAGAGCATTCCCTTGCGGTCTATGCCCTTGATATGTATCGTAGCCTCGAAATTGAGCAACTTGTGCATGTCCCATTTAGCATCGAGTATTCTGTTTCCATAACTTGCCTTAAGCCTTGCCGCTACGGGACATGCCCTTTTGTGTATCTCTATGCGGTTCCTGTTATCAATGTATCCAAGGATATCATCTCCTGGTATAGGGTGGCAACATCTTGGGAAGACATACTGATTGATATTGCTTTCAGAAATATAAACAGGCTTTTTCTTGTTGAAATCCTTTCCTACGATGAAATAGCCCTGTGAAGTACTCTCTGCCTGCAATTCCTCTTTCTTGTCGTGTCCTATGAAAGGCAGATACTTGAGCCATCCTTTCTGTCGTCCCTTTCCAGACTTTTTCTTCTTTCCATTGACAAGAGCCAGAGTGCTGTCATCGAGCTTTATCTTTCCTTCGCCAAGGGCGAGGAAGAAGCTGTCTGGTTTATGCATGTCATATACCTCGCACATTTTGTCAAGAATGGATGTCGTCATCTCAAGCTTGTTGGATTTCAGCCATTCCGAGAATATTTCCTCACCTTTCTTTTGTATCTCGCGTCCATTCCTTCTGAGTATTGCCATAATCTTCGCCTTGGCTTTCGCCGTAGAGACAAAGTTGACCCATGACGACTGCACGTACTGTGATTTGGACGTGATTATCTCCACTTGGTCACCACTCTGCAATTTATGACTCAGAGGCACGAGCTTATGGTTAACCTTGGCTCCTATACAATGGCTTCCTATGAACGTGTGTATCTGGAATGCGAAATCAAGGGCTGTGCATCCTGCTGGCATTGTCTTTATTTCCCCCTTTGGTGTGAAGACAAATATCTCAGAAGAGAAGAGGTTCAGTTTTATGGCATCGAGGAAGTCCATGGCATCCGGCTGTGGGTCGTCGAGAATCTCCTTGATGGTCTTCAACCATTCGTTGAGTTCGTCCTCATCCTCTGTAATCTCATCTCCATTCTTGTATTTCCAATGGGCAGCAAAGCCATGCTCAGCCACCTCATTCATCTCTTTCGACCGTATCTGCACCTCTATCCATTTTCCTTGTTTTGACATGAGCGTCACATGCAGAGCCTTATAGCCGTTGGCTTTCGGATGGGCTATCCAGTCACGGAATCTCTCCGGATGACTCTTATAGAGTTGCGTGAGTCTCAGATAAATATTGAAACAGTCAATGTTCTCACTATCTTCTGTCTTTGGTTCAAATATTATCCTGACGGCAAGGATGTCGAAAATTTCGCTGAAAGGCAAATGTTTGCTCTGCATCTTGCACCATATGGAATAAGGACTTTTCACCCTTGCCTTTATCTCGTACTTGTACCCCATCTCGTCAAGTTCCTTCTTTATGGGGTCTGTGAAGTTGGCAAACAGCTGCTCGCGTTTCTCCTGAGTTGAGGCAAGTTCCCTTTGTATTGTTTCATACACTTCTGGGTGCTCATATCTGAAACTAAGGTCCTCAAGTTCTGTCTTTATCTTGTTAAGTCCAAGTCTGTTTGCTATTGGAGCATATATATATAATGTCTCGCCCGCTATCTTGTACTGCTTGTTGGCAGGCTGAGATTGAAGCGTCCGCATATTGTGCAGCCTGTCGCATATCTTGATGAGAACGACCCTAATGTCATCGCTCATCGTGAGCAACAGTTTCTTAAAGTTCTCAGCCTGTGCAGATGCCTTGTCACCGAATATTCCACCACTGATTTTAGTCAGGCCTTCCACTATCTGCGCTATCTTCGGACCGAACATGTTCTCGATATCCTCTGTTGTATAGTCCGTATCCTCAACTACATCATGCAGAAGGGCGGCACAGATACTTGTTGAGCCGAGTCCAATCTCCTTGCACGCAATGAGGGCAACAGCAATAGGGTGCATGATATACGGCTCGCCAGAAAGCCTTCTCACACCCTTATGTGCCTGCCTTGCAAAATTGAAGGCTTTCGCAATTATATCAACCTTTTTCCTGTGGCGCGATGAGGTATAGACACTCAGAAGTTCCTCGAATTTCTCATCAACTTTCTTTTCCCAGTCTATCTGGATGGCATCTTTGTTTGTATCCATATCGTTTCCTTTCTATTTTGAAGATTGAAAATTGAATGTTGAAAATTGAAAATTCCATCTTCAAATTTGAAGACCTAATAACCATTAAACCTTATTGAGAGGTTGGGGGGGTAGGCTGTCAACCACCTCATCGAACACGTATTGAATTACCCGCACGAATATTGTCCCCCTTTATATTATTCAACTTTCTGATTTTGTCAACAGTAGTATTGTTCTGCCTTGCTATCTCCGAGAGTGTCTGACCCTGTTTTATCTTCACACTCTGAGATGCGCTTGATTTTCCTTGTCGTATTCCATTGGTGCGCAATTGTGAAACAGACTTTCCTGCGGTTTGCCGCGACGTTCTCTCTGTCTGCTTGCCTGTAGGTTTCACACTCTGCTGAGCAGTCCTTGTATTACCAAGCTTGGGCACTTCTACCTCACTCCTTTTTACTGGAATGGCACAAGCATTATATCTTGCTATGGAATCCTCATTGTCAATAAACCGTCCCACATACGATGACGGAAGTCTCAAAGGAGCAGGTCCACTGCTTCCGTTCACTACTCCTTTTCTATATTGTGGATTGAGAGCCTTTACATGTTCAATGTCTATCCCCAACACCCCTGAAATCTGTGAGAAATGAATGTCCTTGTCAACCATCACGGTGTCGGATGTCATTGGCAAATCAGTCCTCATTGGACAGATGTTGTGTTCGCAGTAATAGTTCATGGCATAATTGGCGGCTATGAATGCCGGCACATACCCCCTTGTTTCCTTAGGGAGATATGGATATATCTTCCAATAGTCCGTCTCGCCTCCAGACCTGTGTATAGCCTTGTTTACCCTTTCCGGACCGCAGTTATAAGCCGCTATTACAAGATACCAGTCGTTATAAATCCTATAAAGGTCGCTTAGGAACTGAGCTGCGGCATACGAAGATTTAACTGGGTCGCGTCGCTCATCTACGAGGGAGTTTATCTCCAGCCCATATTGCTTTGCCGTGGCAAGCATTAGTTGCCACAAGCCTGTAGCTCCCGATCTGGAGACAGCCACAGGGTTAAGTCCTGATTCTATCACAGGCAGGTATCTCAGTTCAAGTGGAAGTCCATAAACCTCAAGAGCCTGCTCGAAAATTGGCATATAGAAGTTGGCTGCTCCCAACAAGTAGCTAAGCTGTTTTCTTCCGTACTTGGTATATCTTTTTATAAAAACGCTCACCTCTTCGTTGTAAGGCATCTCCATTATTGTAGGCATTCTGCGGAGGCGCTCTATAAAAGTCTCCCTGTCGGTTTCCGGGTCATAATTCATCATAGAGCAGTCACTGTCTGCCTTGAGATATGTCTTTGCATGATAAAGTTCCAAAAGGCTGTCCACCTCGAACGTGAACGACTTGGGCACATCTATTTCCATGCGATTGCCTTTACCATCTGTCACAACCTCATACTCCTGATACTGGGCATATAGCTCCTGAGGCAATACATAAAAGCACATTACGATGCACATTATTATTCTGCCACATTTATAGTATTTTAAGGTATGGGATTTATGTCTTTCCATCATTTACACATTTTACACGGTTGACAACATCAGAATCTAAGGCTGCATCCTACCCCAATAGCTGGAGACTTGCTTACGCCTCCTGTGCTGCGAGCATCGATAACCGTCGGTGACACGCTGAGGCTCAAGTCGTCCGAGATGTCAAATTCCGACAAAGAGGCATCTACGTACGCATCAATGACAGAAAGAGCATACACGCCGATGAGTGCAAACACACTGAGGTCTCTCCATCGGCGATACCTGTCCTTTCTTTTTCTGAAGAGTTCCTGATATCTGCTCTTATTGCTCTCGTCAACTACATTTCCCAAATGCAGGAAATCATTATAGCTGTCTGTGTTGGGGTCATTGTCCATGATATCCATGTAGGCCTGCGAATAGTCGTGGAACATCTGGTTGTTCCATGTAATAGCATAGATGCACCCCGTAATGCCTCCATACACCAATGGCAATTTCCAGTACTTGCGGTTATAAATCTGTCCCGCTCCTGGAAGCACTATGGCAAGCCACATAGCCCTCTTCGCATCAGGTCTCCATGTGTTCCAGTCACGTTTCCTTTTAACAGGCAATGTGTCTGACATGATGGATATACTGTCTTCCGAATTTAGTTCCGGTATCTCAAGTGGTTCTGCTATAAATAGAGAGTCAGTCTCCGTGTAGGTATCCTGCGCCGATGCACCCACAACGGAAACCATGACCAACACCATGAGGGTCATCAATCTTCTGGCTGTATGTCTAAAGAATGAATCCACGTCAGCTGGCACCTCCCATTTTATCGAGAACGCTCATTATATGCTCCAGTTCCTCCTCGTTTGAGAAAGGAATGCTTATTTTTCCCTTACCATTGGAACCCATGCTCATCTGCACCTTCGTAGCAAAGAGGTCTGAGAGCTTATTCTTCAGCATATTGAATTCCTCCGGCAATTTTTCCTTGGCTTTCATTATTTTCTTAGCCTCCTGAAGGTCCTCGCCACTGTTGAGTCTCTGGCACATCTCCTCTACTTTCCTCACGGAATAGCCGTTCTTTGTTGTCTCGCGGAAGAGTTTAAGCTGCATAGAAGGACTGTCAAGCGAAAGCAACGCCCTGGCATGCCCCATGTCTATCTCCTTCTTCTGAAGAGACATCTGCACGAGTGCGGGTAGCTTGAGAAGTCTAAGATAATTGGCGATGGCAGCCCTGCTCTTGCCTACTCTCTCCGCCACTTTCTCCTGTGTCATTCCACTCTTCTCAAGCAGATGCTCGTATGCAAGTGCAATCTCGATGGCATTAAGATCTTCTCGCTGGATGTTCTCCACAAGAGCCATCTCCATTACATTCTCGTCTTTTATGGTGCGGATATAAGCCGGTATGGCTCTTAGTCCAGCTAACTGAGAGGCTCTCCATCGTCTCTCACCTGCTATAATCTGGAATTTATTGTCTTCGGTCTGTCTCAGCGTGATAGGCTGCACAATACCTATCTGCCTGATGCTGTTAGCCAATTCCTCTAAAGCCACTGGGTCGAAATCCCGTCTTGGCTGGTTGGGATTGGCTTCTATCTGGTCAATAGCCACCTCACTGATAGTTGAGCTACCCTGTGTGCTCACGCTGTCAGTAGAGATAAGTGCGTCCAGTCCCCTTCCCAGAGCATTGGTCTTTGCCGTTCTGCTATACTTTTTGTGTACTGCCATAGTTCTTGTTTATTATTTCCTTAGCCAGAGCGAGATGATTTTTGGCACCTGTGGAGTCTGCGTCATACAGTATGACAGGCAGTCCATGACTTGGACTCTCGCTCAGTTTAACATTCCTTTGTATAACGGTCTTGAACACCAGTTCCTGGAAATGCCTCTTTACCTCATAGTATATCTGGTTGGCAAGTCTCAGTCTTGAGTCATACATGGTCAGGAGGAAGCCTTCTATCTCAAGTTTTGGGTTTAGTTTCGACTTTATTATCCTTATAGTGTTCAGAAGCTTGCTGATGCCTTCAAGTGCGAAATACTCACACTGCACCGGTATTATGACTGAGTCGGCAGCTGTAAGTGCATTCACTGTAATAAGTCCAAGCGATGGACTGCAGTCAATGAGTATGTAGTCATAGTCGTCCCTTATCGGTGCGAGCAGTTCACTCACCACTTTTTCCCTGTTGCTGAGATTGAGCATCTCTATCTCGGCACCAACCAGGTCAATATGGCTTGGAATAATGTCCAGTCTCTCTATATCGGTGGTATAGATGGCATCATGCACGTCAGCATGGTCAATTATACATTCATAGAGAGAGCAGTCCACCTCCTTGATGTCCACTCCAAGTCCGCTTGATGCGTTTGCCTGAGGGTCAGCGTCAACGACCAGCACACTTTTCTCAAGTGTTGCAAGCGATGCCGCAAGATTTATGGAAGTGGTGGTCTTGCCGACACCACCCTTCTGATTAGCCAAAGCTATTATTTTTCCCATGATTAATATTATTTAATTTAAGTTCCGCAAGTTAAAAACTTGCTCTAAGGAGTTTCCTCGAGCTTTGCGAAAAAAAGCAAGTTGACAAGTCAACAAGTTGCTACTCTTATTGATTGGGTCTGACAATCTACAGAAATACTAATAACTTGTCAACTTTCAAACTCTTCAAACCCATTAAACCCTTTAAACCTTTAACCCTTTAAACCCTTTAAACCCTTAAACCTTTTATGGGGCGAGGAATTTGGGGTGAAGCTGTATTTTATGATTGCAAAGTTACAAATAATATTCGAGATAGCATAGATTTAAACTTTTTTTCGTACTTTTGTCCTCAAAAACATATTATAAAAAATCATAATGCAGGAAAAGAAACCACTTATACTAATATCTAATGACGACGGGTACCATTCAGGCGGACTGAGGTATCTCGTTAGTTTCCTTGCCGACATGGCAGACTTACTCGTGTGTGCGCCCGAAGCGGCACGTTCAGGATTCTCGTGCGCCTTTTCCGCCACTCCTCCTCTATACTTAAAGAAAAGGAATACCATTGAAGGCGTGGAACTATGGTCATGTACCGGAACACCTGTTGACTGCATAAAAGTAGCTCTCGACCAGCTGACTCCCAACCGCAAGCCAGACCTAATCATCGGTGGAATAAACCACGGTGACAACTCAAGCGTGAACAACCATTACAGCGGAACAATGGGAGTGGCAATGGAAGGGTGCATGAAGTACATTCCATCCATTGCTTTCAGCTCATGTGACTACAATCCAGATGCCGACCTTTCACACCTGAGGGATTACGTCAGAAGCATAACAGCAGATGTACTCGCCAACGGACTGCCTAAGGGTGTTTGCCTTAATGTCAACTTCCCGGAAACAGACACATTCAAGGGCATCAAAGTGTGCCGAATGGCATTCGGAAGCTGGATAAACGAGGTGGTTAAGGAAACGCATCCCAGAGGATATGATTACTACTGGATGACCGGCAGTTACAGGAACGACGAACCTGACGCCACTGACACTGACCGCTACGCACTTGACAACGGATACATCGCAGTGACACCATCGCTGATGGATGTAACAGCATACGACACGATGGAACTCCTAAGCAAAAGACTCGACATTAAACCCACTACCAGATGAAATACTATCTCATTGCAGGCGAGGCAAGTGGAGACCTGCATGCCTCGCGACTTATGTCGTCACTGACGAAATACGACCACGATGCCACCTTCAGATTTTTTGGAGGTGACAGGATGACTGAGATCGGAGGCACAAGGGTAAGGCATTTCAGAGAACTTGCCTACATGGGATTTGTGCCTGTGATAACACATCTGCCTACAATCCTGCGCAACATGCGGCTATGCCGTCAGGACATACTGCAATGGAAACCCGACGTGGTTATACTTGTTGACTATGCAGGATTCAACCTGCAGATAGCACGCTTTGTCAGGAGAAACACAAGCATTCCTGTATATTACTACATATCGCCAAAAATATGGGCATGGAAGGAATGGAGAATTAGGGACATAAAAAAATATGTCAACGAGATGTTTTCCATACTGCCTTTCGAAAAGCAGTTTTACGAAAAACGACACAAATATAGAATACACTATGTAGGCAACCCAACAGCTGAAGAAGTGACAAACTTCAAGGCTTCATACAGGGAATCATTCGAGTATTTCAGAATAGCCAACGGACTGGAGGACAAGCCTGTCATTGCTCTGCTTGCAGGAAGCAGGAAACAGGAAATCAAGGACAACCTGCCAGCCATGATTGCAGCAGCACAGAATTTCGCAGACTATCAGATTGTGGTGGCTGGAGCACCAGCCATTCCTCCTTCTTTCTACAAGAAATATCTCAATGACAATGTGAGACTCATAACCGGGCGCACATACGAGATTCTATACCATGCCACAGCTGCATTGGTGACAAGCGGAACAGCTACATTGGAAACAGCTTTGTTTGAAGTACCTCAGGTGGTGTGCTACAAGACTCCGCTTCCCAAACTCATGCGCTTTGGATTCAAC
Organism: uncultured Prevotella sp.; assembly: GCA_945875635.1. GTDB lineage: Bacteria > Bacteroidota > Bacteroidia > Bacteroidales > Bacteroidaceae > Prevotella. Next base: position 3,935 of record CAMCLD010000045.1, on the reverse strand, counting down.
CATATTATAAAAGTGCCTTTCATATCACTCGTCAACCTCATTGATGGCAAGGAAGTAGTAAAGGAATTGTTCGCCGACCGCTTCAAGGTGTGTGACATCACAAACGAACTTTACCGTCTTCTCCCCCAAAGACAGAACAAGCAACCAAGGGAGAGCATGATACAGGGTTACCGCTCTGTAAGGGAGAAGCTGGGGTATAGTGTCGCTCCAGACAACGCAGCAAGAATCATGGTGCAATTGCTCAGTCAAGATAAAGTTTGAAGGGTTAGAGAGGTTTGAAGGGTTTGAAGTATAGACACCCATCCACAACGACAAAATGCAAAAAATACCACAGAACAAAAGAAATATCTCATATTTCGGGTCACCCGTAAAAACGTCGTAACTTTGCACTCGCAATCAAGAATAACACACTTGGCTGCAAAAAAACTGCTTCAATAGCTCAGTTGGTTAGAGCACCTGACTGTTAATCAGGGGGTCGTTGGTTCAAGCCCATCTTGAAGCGCTGGAGATCCCGCATCCGTAAAAGGTGCGGGATTTTTTTGTACCCTAACCCCGACACCTTTGTGCCCCGCCCCGCCACCTTTGCCCTCCGCCCGGCACTACATCATGCAGCCGTCACCTCCGCCCGCACGAGCCCTCCGGCTCAGCGGACATACATATCCGCTAAGCATAGGGTATATCTGGTTTATGCTGTATGTCTTTCCGGTTCTTTGCTCCAGTTTTTCCGTGACATCAATGAATGTGGATGTCCTGACGTCAAGACAGTAAGGATGATAGAACGAGCGACACACCCTCAGTAAAGGCGTAGCCATCACGGTTGTGCGCCATGACAGTAACGCTCTGTGCTGCGGAAACCGCCAGTTCATTCCCTTTGTCGTCGAGAGCCTTTACGGTAAGGGTGTAGGCTCCTGCCTTCAGACCGGGAATGTCACAACGCACATAATCCGGGTAAGTGCGGATGAGCATATCGTCGGCATTGCCGCTGACACCCTCGCCAGAGTAACTCACGCTATACTTGGCAGCACCCTCCACGGGCGTCCATTGCAACATGGCAGTTTCCAGCCATCCCTTCTGACGAATCACGGAAATAACGTCAGTTGCATACAAGTTTGCCATCACTGCAAACAAAGACAAAATCAAGAAAATTCGTTTCATTCTGTTAGTTATTAAGATTGTTGTTTAGATTATCGGTATGCAAAATTAATTCCTTGTCCGACATCGCAGGTGGAATAATAGACAAATAAGGTGGATTTATTGACAAATGCCGATTAAACCGATGCTTTTCGTTTCCAGTACGACAGTTTCTAATCGTCTTGGTACATCTTAAAGAGAAAGAATTCAGTTAAGCACAAAACTGGTTTTCGAGAGCAACCATACGAACTTTTTGAGCGCAATCATACGAACTTTCGACTGCTACCATACGAACTTTTGACTGCTACCATACGCCGCCTGAAGGCTCAACATGGCACGCCCACAGGCTCTGTCTGACATCTCCAGAAACACTGTCCGCCATGCCCAAAAGCACTTGTAGGGAAACCACGGACTGCAATGTGGTCTCATCATAACTCCTCATTTTAACTTTTTATCATAACTCCTCATTTTAACTTTTTATCATAACTCCTCTGTTGACAAGTAAACAAGTTGACGAGTTTACAAGTTGACAAGTTATTACCTCTTATGGTAACTACCTGAGGGTGTATCAAAATTCTGATGCGCCCTCTTTTCGTACCATGCTGTAAAACATAAAAAAAAGCCCTGACTTTCACAAGCTGGGGCTTTGTCGTATCACAAAGATTTTGTATCTTTGTAGTATACAATAAATTAAAATGTCTACAAAGTTACACTTTCGGGACTACAATCCCAAACAAATGATACTTTTTCCGCAGCGTCTTGATAAAGATATTGCGGAAAATGATCCTGTCAGGGTGGTAGATGCGGTAATCGACAATCTTAGGCTTGACAATTTCAAGAAAATGTATAAGGAACGTGGTCGTAGCCCATATCATCCCAAGATGATGCTAAAGGCTGTCATTTACGGCTATATGAACAATCTCTATTCGTGTAGAAAGATAGAGTCGGCATTGAAGCGTGACATCCACTTTATATGGCTTGCCGGTTACGAGCAGCCCGACTTCAATACCATCAACCGTTTCCGCAACCGTGTCAAGGAAGAAATCAACCAGGTGTTCACCCAACTGGTTATAGTTCTTGCCGAGAAAGGCTTCATCACGCTTGATGTTGAATACATTGACGGCACCAAAATTGAGTCAAAAGCAAACAAATACACCTTTGTTTGGAAAAAGACAACGGAAAAGAACAGAGCAAAACTTATCAGCAAGATAAATGCGCTTTTGGAGCAGATAGACGAGTCCATAGCGCAGGAAAATGCGGAGCAGGGAAACGGACAGAGTTTTACTCCGGCAGACCTGATGAACATCGCAGAAGAACTTAACCGTAGCCTTGAGAAAGACCCCAAGCCCGAATCCAAAGAACAGAAGGAGAAGCACAAAGAACGCAAAAAACAGATAAAGCAGCTCAGGGAACATGCCGACAAGCTCGGTGAGTACGATAAAAAACTGCGTATTATGGGCGAGCGAAACTCATATTCCAAGACCGATCATGATGCCACCTTCATGCGTATGAAAGAGGATGCCATGAACAACGGCCAGACAAAGCCCGGATATAACCTGCAGATCGGGACGGAGAACCAGTTCATCCTTGACTTCGAATTGTTCCAGACTCCAGGTGACCCTCTGACAATGATCCCGTTCTTCAAATCCTTCCTTAACCGTTACGGCAAACTTCCACAGACAGGCGTCGCCGATTCCGGGTATGGTTCTGAAGAAAACTACAGCTTCATGGAGGAAGCCGGAATTGAAGCCTTTGTCAAATACAACTGGTTCCACCGGGAGCAACGTATGCACTATGAGGCGAATCCGTTTAGTCCGCAGGCCCTTTATTATAATGCTGAAGATGATTATTATGTGTGTCCGATAGGGCAGCACATGGAGCGTGTCGGTACGACGCGTACAAAAACAGAAAGCGGATATGTTACTGAAAGTGCCCGTTACAAGGCTCGGCGATGCGAAGGCTGTCCCCTGAGGGGAAGCTGCTTCAAGGCAAAAGGAGACCGGATAATAGAAGTCAACCACAGACTCAACGAATATCGACGAAAAGCCCGAGAACGGCTGACTTCGGAAGAAGGAGTGAAACACCGAGGGCGGAGATGTATCGAACCTGAGGCCGTCTTCGGACAGATGAAATACGACATGGCTTACAAACGTTTCCGCCACGTTGGAATGGACAAGGTCAAAATGGACTTTGCCTTCTTTGCCATTGCCTTCAATCTGAGGAAAATGTGCTCAAAAATAGCGAAACAGACCAAAAACGGGGGAAATAATCCCCAATTTGGCCTGTTTTTGCGATTTTATCTAATTTTACGCCTTGAGAATAGAATAATTTGGAAAAATCCCGAAAAGTCATCCCCTTCAAATTTATCTGGTTCTCATGCAGCCTAAAAATGAAGGGTGTATCAAAAACCTTTATTCTGATACACCCTCTTGGGGGTGAGGCTTCCCCCCTAATTTTTGTAATCTCCTTTTTCTGGCTGCAAAGTTAACATGTCCCTTCTCATCACCTATGCCCTGTGATGCCCTGTGATGCCCTGACTGTTCTGTAACCTTGTCTGGACACATTTTCGAGTATGTAATTTAGTAGTTCCTCGTATGTAATCCAGCGGTTATCTGTTCAGAAACCGCCGTTTAATTTTTGTAAACCAGTGGTTTTCTGTCCAAAAACCGCCGTTTAATTTTTGTAAACCAGTGGTCCAAAAACCGCCGTTTAATTTTTGAAAACCAGTGGTTAAGGTAGGGAGTTAAGATAGGGAGTTAAGGTAGGGAGTTATATGTAGCCAAATGTTTCACCCCTGAAAGGGT
>CAMCLD010000044.1 GCA_945875635.1 uncultured Prevotella sp. | reverse complement strand
TCAGTCCTCCATGAGCTTGCGGTAGCGGCCTTTCTTTATCTCTCCGTCCGTACCGAGGCGGCGTGCCTTGTTAATCTCATACTCGGAGTAGCTGCCCTCGAAGTAGAACACCTCGCCATTGCCCTCGAAGGCAAGGATGTGGGTGCAGATACGGTCGAGGAACCATCGGTCGTGGCTGATGACGACAGCACATCCGGCAAAAGCCTCAAGACCTTCCTCAAGTGCGCGTAACGTGTTTACGTCTATATCGTTGGTAGGCTCATCGAGAAGCAACACATTACCCTCCTGCTTCAGTGCCAGGGCAAGCTGCAGACGGTTGCGCTCGCCACCTGAGAGGACTCCGCAGAGCTTGTTCTGGTCGGTACCCGAGAAGTTGAAGCGCGATATGTAGGCACGTGCGTTGACATCCCTGCCACCCATACGTATGGTCTCGTTGCCTTGTGCTATGACATCGTAGACCGACTTGGCCGGGTCTATGTCCTTATGCTGCTGGTCAACGTATGCAAGCTTAACGGTCTCGCCAACCTCGAACGAGCCGGCGTCTGTAGTCTCCAGTCCCATGATGAGCCGGAAGAGGGTAGTCTTGCCAGCTCCGTTAGGACCTATGACACCAACGATGCCGTTAGGCGGAAGCATGAAGTTGAGGTCGTTGAACAGGACTTTCTCGCCGAACGCCTTCCTCACGTGCTGCGCCTCTATTACCTTGTTGCCGAGACGCGGACCGTTGGGGATGAATATCTCCAGTTTCTCCTCGCGCTCCTTCTGCTCCTGGTTGAGCATCTGCTCGTAGCTGTTCAGACGTGCCTTGCCCTTTGCCTGGCGTGCCTTGGGCGCCATGCGCACCCATTCGAGCTCTCGCTGCAAAGTCTTCTGACGCTTGGAGGCAGTCTTCTCCTCCTGCGCCATTCGCTTGGTCTTCTGGTCGAGCCATGACGAGTAGTTGCCCTTCCATGGAATACCCTCGCCACGGTCAAGCTCAAGTATCCACTCGCTGACGTCGTCGAGGAAGTAGCGGTCGTGGGTAACGGCGATAACCGTTCCCTCATACTGCTGCAGGTGCTGCTCCAGCCAGTCTATGCTCTCGGCATCAAGGTGGTTGGTAGGCTCGTCGAGGAGAAGCACGTCGGGCTTCTGAAGGAGAAGCTTGCACAGGGCCACACGGCGGCGCTCGCCACCCGAGAGGTTGGTTACAGGCCAGTCACCGGGAGGACAGTTGAGTGCTGCCATGGCACGGTCGAGCTTCGAGTCCATATTCCACGCATCGGTGGCGTCTATAATATCCTGCACCTCAGCCTGGCGAGCCATGAGCTTGTCCATCTTGTCAGGGTCGCTATAATACTCCTCCAAGCCGAACTTCATGTTTATATCCTCGTATTCCGCCAAGGCGTCATATACGCTCTGCACTCCCTCCATGACATTCTCCTTGACGGTCTTCGTCTCATCGAGGGGAGGGTCCTGTGGCAGATAGCCCACGCTATAGCCCGGACTCCATACCACCTCACCCTGCGAGGGCTGTTCCAGTCCGGCAATAATCTTCATAAGCGTTGACTTACCGGCTCCGTTAAGACCGATAATGCCAATCTTCGCCCCATAGAAGAAGGAGAGATAGATGTTCTTTAATATCTGTTTCTGGTTCTGTGGGATGACCTTCGATACTCCCACCATGGAGAAGATAATCTTCTTGTCGTCTACTGTTGCCATATAGTTAATATTTAAAGTTTCGCATGTCTTCGACATGCTGTCAGTAACTTTGAGCAGATTTGTGACTTACGAAACTTATTTCAATTGGTTATTTTCTGCAAAAATAAGAAAAAATATCGATTTGAAAAAATAAATATGTATAATCTCAAGAAAATAGAAACCAAAAACGTTAGACTACATTTGAACAAGTGTGTCAATGTAGTCTAACGCTTTTAGTAATGGAAGCGAAAATCATTGCGAAACCTGAATCACTTAATAATACACTTCCTTACGAATATAGAGTCTTCTTTGTATATTCGTAGAATATATACTCCAGATGTCAAACCAGTGCAGTCTATCTGAGCTGAAGTTCTTGACAATAGAGTGCCATTAATATCATAAAGTTCTGCATAGTCATAATTGCCACGAATAGTCATAGTACCGTTTTCCATGTTCAGTTTATAGTCTCCTGTATCTGTTGCGTTGACTCTTTCAACAGCTGATTTTGTAGCAGTGACAGGCACAGAGAAGTCTGACACTCTGCCATCCTTATAGAATGCCCTGATGGTGTATTGCGCTCCCGTTTGTGGTGACAAATCTACATATGTAGGATGCGAAGCATAAACAACTGCATCGTTAATCTTCAGCCCATCCCGATAGACATTGTAGCCTAAAAGCTCTGAATCGAGCTGACTGCCTGTCATAGACCAGTTGGAGTCCGTAATATTGGCACGTATAGGCCATATACATTGACCGAGTGTCTTGACATCTTCCGTAGTGTAAACATCTGAGAGACGTTGCCAAGTTACGCCCTCATCCTCTGAGTATAAATCGCTGGCACCAGGTATAAATTCTACTGACGAAGGATAGTATAAGGGAGTCTGGTTGCTGTCATAGTCGTAGATGCGAATACCCACACGATATGTCTTGCCGCTCTCAATCTTAACAGGATTTGACAATGTGACTGTCGAAGAGAACGGGTCATCGAAAGTCTTGTCGAATTTCTCGCGTGTCACTTCTGTTCCATCAACATATATGATTGCCTCGGCCTTTGTAGGTAATTCTGTAAACAGATATGGATTGTCAAAGATGAATGAGCTGACACTTGTAATATACTCTCCGACATAATTTGCCATCTTCTCTGGAGTCAGGTCAATAGCTGTTATAAGAGGATTGCCTTCACTTCCGGTGCAGTAATCGGTAAGTACGCTGCTATTGTTCAAGTAAGAAACTTCGTAGGAGTCAATACTATTCTGCCACATCAGTTCCACCTTGCCATCATCACCCTCAATGGCACGTACTGCTGCTGGAGCCTTGCCCGTATATTCAGTGTTCATACTAACACAGTCGATATTCCATCTGAGCATTGCTCTTCCTTCACCATGTGCATTGAAACGAATCTGGAAGGGTTTTCCTGATAAGTCGCTGTCAAGACAAACATCTACAAAACGCCATGCGTATGGAGCGATGTCAGCTGCGCAGATAGTCTTAAGACATGTCCAGTTCTCACCATCTGTGGTATATTCCACATCAAGATAGTCAGAGGAAAGGTCTTGAACGGCATTGTTGACAAGCAAGTAGGCTGTGTAGAAACTCAGATAAAGCCCGTCAGCATTCTCTGTGGTGATAAATGGACTATACATAGCTGATGACCATGGACTTGTATTTATTGACGTCGTACACATGTATGGAGTATTGTTCTCATAGTTGTTGGCATCGAGCGACCACTTTATAAGACATGCATCATCTCCCTGAAGTCGCTTTACAGTCCAATAGTCATTGCCCGCCACTGGATTGTTGTTGCCATCAAGCACTGCATCGTCAAAGTTGTCTATGAATGGCAGGTTGTTCTTTGCTGAAAGATACGTGGAGAATGTCTCAGATGGAGCTGATTTTACTTCTTTACCCTCATAGTCTGCCAAAGCTTCAACGTATGCTGTATGTTCTCCTACTGAAACAGGACACTTAAAACTGTAATCATTTTTAGTCTCATCAACAAGAATACTATCTACCTGTTCGCCATCAATATATACTACATAGTATGTTATTTGCACTCCGCTTGGTACATTCTCGCACGCATTCCATTTCAGAGTGACACTGTCTGCACCACTGAAGAAGAAGTCTGTTACTTTGGGTGCGTTAATAATTACTGCATCTTCCTCTGGCGATGTCAATACCCATCCACCGGACTGACCGGAATTTCCTGCAATCACCTTGCCATTTGCAGAAACAGACACCACCTTGCTGTTAGCCAATGAAGGCATATTTGCAATATCAGGAGCTTGGGTGTTTACAAAATAGTCTATGTCTGCCAATGTGCTACTGGAAAGGGAATAGAAATACAGATGGTCTGTATATTCCTGCGTATCGCTAATTGTACAGAATATGTCACCATTATCGCTGATTGCGAGTCCCTTGCACTGGTAGATATTCTCAGTGTTAGGTAGGACAACAGGTATTGTCTCTCCTGTTGTTGTATCATAAACTTGAAGAGTTGATACCATTTGGTATCCATTACCGTGCATCAAAACATACCTGCCATTTGGACTAACGGCATCTGCCTCGCTGTCTGAGTATGGTGTATCTGCCATGCTGATAAGTTTAGATGTTGTAGCTGATGTCCATATTACAGGATAGGTATTGCCATTCTTCGTTGCTTCGCCTATCATTATACTGCCGTCTGATGAGATAGCTTTCACAGAACCACGCTTACACCCTGTTGGCAGAGGCAAATCCTGATAAGTGTAGCTATCAGTGTCTGCATCGTAAGTCCACAGGCACGGGATTGTCTTTATCCACCATGACTGGATATAACCCACAACCATTGTTCCATTCTCTGTAATACCAGTAGCATAACTGCCATCTGTCTCATCACCAAGTTCGTCAACAGTGTGCGAACCCATTCCGAGACAATAGGTCTTCCCATCTTTCCATACGGCACCTGAAACTACCGGCATGGTTGTTGCATCTGCCTTGGCTATTGACTTAGCCTTACCTTTTGCATAGAAGTCGCCAGACTCCACGGCAATAACCATATCCTTGTTCTTCATGGCACCAGCAATAATCCCCGTATTGGTTATTGCATTGAACTGCCCTGACAGGTCATAGTTTGATTCGCTGAAAGTTGTTTTCCACTCTATCTCACCTGTTGAGACATTATAAATAAAACTCTTGAAATGCTCTGCATTCTCATATCCAAAAGTATTTCCAACTACGTATGTTCCATTGGGAGACATTCCATTGACCGTTGTGGAAGATATCCTATTGAACGAACCTTGTGCCTTAACTGCAGCGCAACAAAGCAATAGAAATACTCCCCAAAAAAAATTCCTGTAATTTTGCATGTTATTAACTTTAATTATTAGCTATTTCGATACAAAAGTAATAATAATTTCCAATATAAAAGAATATTAAGAGAATAAACACATAAAATAAAAACTTGTCCAAACATATTCATGTCAGGACAAGTTTATATAAGCACATCAAGTATTCTTCAATTCTTGAATATCTTCGGAAAAATCATTTCAGCATCTCCATTTCAAGTGATGCCCAGATGAATGGTCCAACACCTTTGCCATCATTGTCTCTTATTGGCTCGCTCATATAATAGTCAAAAGAGCCATCTCTCCTATAATTTGGTTCCTTAACGTATGGTCCAGGACCAGGGCCAAGTCCTGAAACTTCGCAACAACGAGTAAGAGATATCGTTTTGTCGGCATTAACTCTAATGAACTGTTTTAAAATTCCGTTATATGCTTTCACGCCCGCTTTTCTGTATGATTCATCTAAATATCCCTTTCTGGCACCCTTAAGCAGACAGTATGCGAACATGCAGCTTGCCGTCGATTCGAGATAGTTTCTCTCATCCTTTACGTCAAGCACATCATACCACACTCCGGTTTTCTTGTCCTGATAACGAACGAGTGCAGCCATTGCCTTTTGGAACACATCTATTACTTCCTGACGACGGGAGTAATCCTCGGGAAGATTGTCAAGTACCTCAACCATTGCCATTGTGTACCATCCCATCGCTCTCGCCCACGAATGTTTAGACTTGCCTGAAATACTGTCAGCCCAGAACATCGTGTGTGTCTCATCCCAAGCATGCTTCCACAAACCTGTAGGCTCATCAAATGTCCGTTTATCAGTCTTTATTATCTGCTCAACAGCGTCATCATAATATTTCTTAGCCTTCTTTTCACCTTTCAACATAGGAGCGGCTGCTGTATAATAAGGAAGTCCCATGAATATGCCATCAAGCCATACCTGATTTGCATAAATAGCCTTGTGCCAATAAACGCCTTCCTTTGTTCTTGGCTGTTTCTCAAGCTGTTTGAACAGTTTTTTCAATGTTACGAGAACATTAGGCTTAGAGTCAAGTTTATACAACTCAAGGAGAAACTTGCCGGGCCGCACATTGTCAAGATTGAAATCCTCATATTTATATCCAGTAGCCTCGCCTTTCTCGTTAATCATTCGTTCTGGATATTTCTTCAGATAATCTAATATTGATTCATCTTTATATGCAAGATACGTGTCGAGCATTGCACCCATCTCGGTTCCGCTGGTATAACTCCATCTTGGTTTCTTTGCGAAATCAAGCATATATGGCTCCGCTACCCTACTCATCTCAGAGTGTGTCATCCATTCGCTGTAATTTGCATATGGTTTCTGTAGAAGTACAAGGTTGTCATTGACGAAGAGGTTTTCAAATTTCAGGTCATGACTCTTTCCCGTGCGCTTTACTGGTTCTGATTCCACACCTGTAAAGTTACAGTTCTCTACATTTATATTATATATATTGTCTGCATCGTCAAGTCCATTTATCAGAATGCCATATTTACTTTTGCGGCATGTCACATTGCTCATATATACGTTTCTGACTGTTGGAATGAACCCTCTCTTGGCAGGCTCGTTTGGCTCGTAATTGAGATTGATTCTCATAACAGCCTCGCGACACTGTCCTACTTCCACATTACGCATATAGATATTCTCAATGACTCCACCTCTGCATGTATTGGTCTTTATGCGCAATACACGATCAAGGTCTGGGGAATCCATCTTACAGTTTTCCACAAATACATTCTGGCAGCCGCCAGTTATCTCGCTTCCTACGACAACACCTCCATGACCATCTTCCATGATACAATCGCGTACTATGATATTCTTGGATGGCAGATTCCATATCCTTCCGTCTGCATTTCTACCACTCTTGATAGCTATGCAGTCGTCACCAGTGTGGAAGACACATCCTTCAATTAGTACATCCTCGCACGATTCTGGGTCACAGCCGTCTCCATTAGGTCCTTCATTCCATATTTTAACGCCTTTGACTGTAACATTCTTGCACAACAATGGATGTATAACCCAGAACGGGGAACGCAACAATGTGACATCTTTTATAGCCACATTATTACATTTGTATATATTGACAAGCTGAGGGCGAAGACCCGTATCCTTCATGTTCCTTTCTTCAAAGGGTTTTCCTGCCTCTGAATATTCGAAAAGCAGAGGACGTCCAATCTTCTGGCTCTCCTCAAGTTCAGGTGTCCAGCCAAACTTGTCCTTTCCGCACATTTTCCACCAAGTTTCATTGCTTCCATTGCCATCAATGGTACCTTCTCCTGTTATGGCTACGTTTTCCTCGCCATAAGCATAGATGCAAGGCTGATAGTTAAGACAGTCCATTCCTTCCCATCTCGTAAGCACTATGGGAAACAGCTTTTTGTCTGTCGAGAACAACAAAGTAGCCCCTTTGCTTACTACAAGATTAACATTGCTTTTCAGCACGACAGGACCTGTATTGAACTTTCCTTCTGGAACCACAACCTTCCCGCCTCCTGCCTTTGAGCATTCGACTATTGCCTTGTTTATGGCTTTCTGGTTCTTGAGAGCAGAGTTCTTGACAGATGCCCCATACTTTGTAATAACGAATTCCTTGTCCGGGAAGACCGGCTCACTAATGTTCTGCTCAATCTGTCTGTACAGCTTATCGTTCCAGTTATCTGCAATTGCCAAAACCGGAAAAGCCATAAATAGCAGTAAGAGTTTTAGATAACGCATGTTTTTAATTGTTGTTTTAAGTAGAATTAATTATTAGCTACGATTGTCGCCAAATGTTTTTCAAGTGCAAAGATAATAATTTTTTTGCATAAACCTCATGGTGATATGTTAAAAAACAGAATTTTTCCCAAGAATGTTTTGTCTTATCAAAAAAAAACTATATATTTGCCAGCGAATATGATTTTAGATTTCGCATATTATCGAAATCATCCCTCGAGGTTGGTAGCTCCCTGCACCAACCTCTTTTATTTTGAAACATTGGTGACTATACTTCTTACAACACATTTTAGCAAATAGTACACTTTGGTTATTTAGCACACTTTTAGTACATCCTTTACAAAACAAAAACCCTGCAAACCAAGGTTTACAGGGTGTAATCTGTAGTCGATAGGGGAATCGAACCCCTATGCCAAGATTGAGAATCTTGTATCCTAACCATTAGATGAATCGACCATCATGGTGCTTCAAGAACTACTGTCCAAATTCCCCTTGCGGAAGGAGGGGGATTCGAACCCCCGGAACGGTTACCCGTTCGGCAGTTTAGCAAACTGCTGGTTTCAGCCACTCACCCATCCTTCCTTAGGCTCGTTTTTGAATTTGCCAAGCATTGTTCTTAAATGCGGTGCAAAGGTACAACTTTATTTTCAAATCTCCAAAGTTTTTTCAAAATATTTTTCACTGTTTTTTGATACCCACCATAATCACCTCATTATAATAGGTTTTTATAACTTATGATTTACTAATTCAAGTTTCGCATGCCACAGACGTGCTGTCAGTTAACAAACTTGTAACTTGCTAAACTCAAACTGCTACCCTTCATTCGAATATTCTGTCTTATCCTCTATACCTGCATTACGCAAAGCCTCTTGTCTCTCTACACAGGTTCCACACTTTCCACAATGTACATTCCCGCCTTTATAGCAACTCCATGTCTCAGTATAATCAAGTCCAATAGCCTTGCCAATCAATGCTATGTCGGTTTTGGTTATTTCAGTATATGGTGCTTCTATATTTATGTGTGCATAAGTACCGGCCGACATTGCGGCATCCATTGCCTTGATAAACTCACTTCTACAGTCGGGATAAATAGCATGGTCTCCTCCATGATTGGCTATGAATACTCTTGACAGCCCATTACTCTCCGCTATTCCACAGGCTATAGACAACATGATACCATTGCGAAACGGCACAACAGTAGATTTCATATTTGCATCCTCATAGTGTCCTTCTGGTATTGCATCCGCTCCATCAAGCAATGAACTTCTAAAATAAACGGACATGAAATCAAGAGGAATCACTATATGCTTGATGCCAAGCCGCTGGCAATGCATACGGGCAAATGGTATTTCTCTTGAATTATGGTTGCTTCCATAATCAAAGGATATACCCAACGCAATCTCTTCATGTCTTTCATGCAGCAGGGTTATAGAGTCCATCCCACCGCTTACGATTATAACTGAATCTTTCATTTTCGTCAAATTATGTCAATCCACTTGGAAGTCATTAACAAGGCATACTATCCTATTTACTTCTTCGTCTGTAATTGTCTGATTGCAAGGCAGGCTAAGTTCACATCTATGAATCATTTCTGTTACCGGGAGTCCTGTTTCCGGAAGGACAAGTCGCCTGCAACCTGAATAGCATCTCTGGTGATGAGGAGGAATGGGATAGTGTATCATTGTATGCACACCATTGTCTGCGAGATAAGCCTGCAATTCATCTCTGCACTTCGACAGTACGGGATATATATGCACAACTGTGTGTTTTTTGTTGCATGCAGGGATTCTAATGACATCATTCATAATAAGTGAATTATAGATGCCTGCTATGCGTCTTCTTCTTTCGTTGTCAATGTCAAGATGGCTTAATTTCACAGACAAAACCGCTGCCTGAATCTCGTCCATGCGACTGTTACGTCCGATATAGTCAAACACATATTTCCTTGAGGAGCCATAGTTGGCTATTGTCCTAACTGTTTCCGCAAGTTCCTTGTCGGATGTCGTTATGGCTCCTGCATCACCAAGAGCTCCAAGATTCTTTCCTGGATAGAAGCTATGAGCTGCAGCATCTCCAAGACTACCTGTCAGCCTACCGTTGAAACGACAGCCATGCGCCTGAGCATTATCTTCAATAAGCAGAAGCCTGTTTCGGCGGCATATCTCCCCTATCCTATCTGTATAGGCACACCGTCCATAAAGGTGGACTATCATTACCGCCTTGGTGCGCTCCGTAATAGAAGTTTCTAACAATGACCCATCAATCTGAAGAGTATCTGCATCTGGCTCTACAAGCACTGGTATCAATCCGTTTTCTGTTATGGACAATATAGTTGCGATGTAAGTATTTGCAGGTACAATCACCTCGTCCCCCTCAGACAAAACGCCCATTTCCTTGTAAGCACGTAGGATAAGCGTCAATGCATCAAGGCCATTAGCGCAGGAGACACAATGGTTTGTGCCAATATATTTGGAATAAGCCTGTTCAAAATCGTTTACAGCCTTGCCTTGCAAATACCAACCACTATCTAATACTTTTCTCACAGCCTCGTGTATCTCTTCTGAATACATAGCCGTCACCTTGCCAAGGTCAAGATATTTAATTTCCATAACTAATTCAAGTTTCTAAAACACTCTATGTTTGGGGAGTTAGGGAGTTAAGGAGTTTTCGTTCCCTGTAGTCGCTGGAAGTTAAGCCATAAGTATTGAGCATCGAGTATCAGCGCAAAAAACAATTGGCTTAACTCCTTAACTACCAGACATCTTCCCCGCATCCGAATTTTGCTTAACTTTAAAGAGTCCATTCGTATGTGTCATAGCAAACGCCGCGTCCGCCGAATCCTTCCTTCTGGAAGATCAAAGAACGGTTAAGTATTTTGCCTTCTTGTTCCGTCGATTTGCCAAAGTCGAAGAAATGACTGTTTGCATACTCCTTATTTATAATATAATCGAAAAGCATGTCCAGTGCTCCTATTGCCTTTCCTTCGGGTGATGCAGAAATATACTGAGTATGTACCACCTCTTTAGATATATAGAGCACAGTTCCTGCTACTATTTTACCGTCAAGTGCTGCAACATAAAGACGGATGTTATCCGGGAAACGAGACTTTAGAAGACTTATCTCTGCAAGCGTGTGTACAGGAGAAGCATTATATCGACTCTCAAGGTTAGCGGAAAGAACATCCCAGAAATCTGCCAGATTACTGCTTTCCTCTATATAGACACCTGCATGAACCGCTTTTCTCAATCCAGACTTGCGCGACTCTGCGAAGCGCATACGGTCTGACATGGGAAATGAAGATGAGATGTCTCTGGCAACAAGACGCGCCTTGCATACATAAATCAATGAAAAGAGGTCCTCTTCTGAAGGGTAGGAATGGTATATCCATGGGATAGCCTTATAAACGACTTTTTCAATCCCTGCATTTGCAAGGAAATTGTTTAGCAGACTGAACATGTCAACAGTATCTTCAACTGTAGTTTTCCAGTCTGTGAGCAATCCTCCGAAAGTAAGTCCCTGATGTGAATACAACACACCATCTGCCATATTGGCAGGAAGCAAAGCCCTGAGTCGTCCGTTCTTGTAGAACATAAGAGAGAAATCAGAAAACCTGTCGCTATGATAGTCCATATAGCGACGGTCAAAGAGGAATGTTCCATTCTTGGAGGAAAGGACGAAACGATTCCAATTATCGGCTTGTTCTGCTGAATATCTTTTTATCTCGAACATCTTGCGTATTTAAGAAAGTCATCATACTCCCGTATATAATCATTCTCATTGAACAGCTCCGATGCAAGGACAAGACAAACTGCTCCCGAAGAAAAGTCTTCAAGAGTACGCCAAATGCCTGTTTTCACCATCAAGCCTTGCCATGGATGATTAAGGTGGAACTCTTTGCAGTTGCCATGTCCGTCATCAAGTGTCACCGTGAAAGAACCACTAACGGCAATGATAAACTCCACGCATTCCTTGTGGGCATGGCCACCACGGCTTTCGCCTGCGGGCACGTCATACGTCCAATACACTCGTTTCACCTCAAATGGCACGTTCCTCATCTGTTCTGCCACTGTCAGGTTTCCACGCAGGTCACAAATCTTTGGTAGTTCGAGAATTTCTCCAAGCATATAGTGTTATTTATCTTTATCTATTAA
The DNA here is from genome assembly GCA_945875635.1 of uncultured Prevotella sp. Classification (GTDB taxonomy): domain Bacteria; phylum Bacteroidota; class Bacteroidia; order Bacteroidales; family Bacteroidaceae; genus Prevotella. The sequence continues at coordinate 5,672 of CAMCLD010000044.1, read as the reverse complement.
GCCTATCATCTATCGCCTCCATACAGGGTTTGTCAGCATTTTCAATATATCATTATTACTTTATAATTACTCAAGTTTCGCATGTCTTCGACATGCTGTCAGGAGTTTCCTTGAGCTTTGCGAAAAAACGAGTTGACAAGTCACAAGTTGCTACTCTTCTTGTTTGAATTTGTCAATGACCAGAACAACTAATAACTTGTTGACTTGTCAACTTGTTAACTCTGAGCAAGTTTTAGCTTGCGAAACTTGAATATAATTATCATATATTATAATCAGAATACCGAATACGGGTCGGTGCCGAGGATAGTCTTGGCAACTGCCTTGGCTTTCTTGCGGAGGTCATCTGTGTCATTGGTCACATCACCATAGCACAACACCACTCCCATACGTCTGCCAACATGAGCCTCTGGCTTGCCGAAGATGCGGATGCGGGTATTTTCTTCTTTCAATGCCTCCACCATATTATATTGCAAAGGACCATCACTTTCCGACGGGGATAAGATTACGGCACTTGCTCCCGCATGTTCCAGTTTTATACTGGCAATAGGCAATCCCATGACCGCACGGAAATGCAGTTCAAACTCACTAAGGTTTGTGGTATGTCCAAGTGTCACCATACCAGTATCGTGCGGACGTGGAGACAGCTCACTGAATATCACCTCACCCTGTTTGGTGAGGAAGAACTCCACACCCCATATACCAGCACCTGTAAGAGCCTCTGTCACTTTTCCTGCCATGAACTGGGCTTGCCTGAGAGCTGCGTCTGATATGGCAAATGGTTGCCAGCTTTCACGATAGTCACCTTTCTTCTGGACATGCCCTATAGGTGGACAGAAGAGAGTCGGACCATCCTTTTGAGTTACTGTAAGGAGAGTAAATTCAGAGTCAAAATCAATAAATTCTTCTATAATCACCTCCTTTACATCTCCACGACTACCTTCCATGGCATCGTTGAATGCTGTTTCCAACTCTTCATCACAATAGACGTAACTCTGGCCATGTCCCGATGAGGACATCAGAGGCTTCACCACACATGGGAAACCTATTTCATCTGCTGCTTGTCTAAGTTCAGTGAAGGTTTTCGCATAGAAATACTTGGCTGTGCGAAGACCTAGTTCCTTTGAGGCAAGGTCTCTTATAGCACGGCGATTCATAGTGTAGTTTACAGCTTTGGCACTGGGCACTACCTGTATGCCATTCTTCTCATAGTCAAAGAGACGCTCTGTACGTATAGCCTCTATCTCAGGTACGATAATATCGGGGTTGTGTTTCTCCACTACTCTGTCAAGCGCAGCACCGTCAAGCATGGAGAATACCTCACGCTCATCAGCCACCTGCATGGCTGGTGCATCATTGTAACGGTCGCAAGCTATGACATACTGTCCGGCGCGTTTTGCTGCGATAACAAACTCCTTGCCCAGTTCACCTGAGCCTAAAAGCAATATTTTCTTCATAATTTCTTTATTTCCTGCCATTCGGGCGTGACAGCCAGTTTTCTAATATTTATGTCGATAGACTCCATCATTGTTTCTTGTGTGACACCTCTCCTTTCTGATATATCAGCAAGTGACATCTGTTCCCGTCCAAGTATTCCAAAATAGTAGAGTATAGCCTCTTCATCATCCTTGGACAGCAACATGAACAGATGTTCCATATAATGAATCACCCTCTCATCGAACTCCTCTGGATGATAGTGGAGTCTGACAAGAAACTCATGCAGTTCTTTCGACAACGAATCCATTGTTATCTATTTTTATACATGTTATCATAATATCTCTGATAGTCACCACTGGTAACATTGTCCATCCATTCCTGGTTGTCAAGATACCATTTGACAGTCCTTTCTATACCTTCCTCAAACTGAAGTGATGGCTCCCATCCTAGTTCACGCTGGAGTTTTGTACTGTCAATCGCATAACGAGCATCATGCCCCAAACGGTCAGTAACATAGGTAATGAGGTTCATATCCTCGCCTTCCTTACGACCAAGCAGACGGTCAACTGTGTTTATCACGACCTTTATGATATCGATATTCTTCCATTCGTTGAATCCACCTATATTATATGTCTCAGCTATTGTTCCCTTATGGAATATAAGGTCTATGGCTCTCGCATGGTCTTCTACAAAAAGCCAGTCACGAACATTCTCACCCTTTCCATACACCGGTAGAGGTTTGCGATGGCGAATATTGTTGATGAAAAGCGGAATCAGTTTTTCTGGGAATTGATAAGGACCATAGTTATTGGAACAGTTGGTTACGATAGTAGGCATTCCGTATGTGTCGTGGAAAGCACGGACGAAATGGTCACTACCTGCCTTTGATGCAGAATATGGACTATGTGGATTATACTTTGTTGTCTCATAGAAGAAATCCTCACCATATGCCTCATGATGCTCTGACGAGGAGGCTTTGGTAGAGAACGGAGGTTCAATACCCTCTGGATGTGTCATCTGCAAAGCTCCATACACTTCATCTGTGGAGATATGATAGAAGCGTTTCCCCTCATACTTCTCTGGCAGGCTCTCCCAGTAGAGTTTTGCTGCCTGTAACAGAGACAAAGTGCCCATTACGTTTGTCTTTGCAAAAGTGAACGGGTCTTTAATACTGCGGTCAACATGACTCTCAGCGGCAAGATGGATGATACCATCCACTTTCTCATCCTGCATAAGTTGATAAAAAGCCTCAAAGTCACAGATATCCATCTTCACAAACTTATAGTTTGGTTTGTTCTCAATGTCCTTGAGATTTGCAAGGTTACCGGCATACGTCAACTTGTCGAGATTGATGATGCGATACTCTGGATACTTGTTTACAAAAAGGCGAACTACATGACTGCCAATGAAACCGGCTCCGCCTGTAATGATAATATTCCTCATATTTGTATATATTTTATATATTTCCTTATTTTGAATCGAAGAAACTAATATGCTATTACTTATATCGTTCTGCTAATGTTATAACTTCACAATCGGTGAATTTATTGCCTTCAATGGTCAATCTTATTAAAGTTCTATCCTTATGCCACCCCTGGATTCCGGCAGCTCCAGGATTTATGTGCAATAGATTAAGCGTCTTGTCATACTTGACTTTCAGGATATGCGAATGTCCGGATATGAACAATTGAGGTGGCGATGAATAAATCCTTGACCTTATGGAAGGGTCATAATTGCCAGGATACCCTCCTATGTGTTTCATCAGCACGTCAACATCTTCGCATCTCCATCTCAACACTTCCGGATACATTATCCGGAGGTCTCCTCCATCACAATTACCACAGACGGCTCTTAAAGGGCGAAACTCCGAGAGTCTCTCTGCAAGTTCAACAGAACATATGTCTCCTGCATGCCATATCTCGTCGCATGATTCAAAATAGTGCAGATATCTGTCATCCCAATAAGAATGGGTATCACTTAGAATGCCTATCTTTTTCATATTTCGTCTTTTACGTGTTCACGATTAAACAAACCAATAAACGAGTTGACCGGTTGACGAGCTATTTCCTTTCATGCAAGCCACGTCTATTTTGGATAAGGGCGTGAATGAGGCTTCTCACAACCTGTCAATGTATTTCTCTATGAAATCCACGACTCCATCTGTTCCGAGCCGACTGGTACTGATGCACAAGTCATAGCTGGAACTGTCACCCCATTTCTTGCCTGTATAGAAATTATAGTAAGAAGCCCGTGATTTCTCCCCGCTCTCTATTATATGTTTGGCCTGCTGCTTGTCACAATCCAGTCTTTCTGACACATTTCTCAAACGGTCTTGGAAATCTGCAGTTATGAATACGTTAACTATATTTGCCATATCTCGCAACACATAATCAGCACATCTGCCTACAAAGACGCACGGTGATGATGCTGCTGCCTTCCTTATGGCATCGCTCTGAAACTTGAAAAGACTCTCGTCCGAGAGGTCGTTCTTATAAAAGTACGAGTCAAAATGGAAGAAAGAGCTGAAAAATCCTTTACTCTCATCCTTTTGCCTGAAGAACTCCTCGGAAAAACCACTTTCCTTTGCTGCAAGATTGAGTATTTCCTTGTCATAGAAATCACAACAAAGTCTCTCTGCCAATATTTTGCCTACTATATGTCCACCGCTTCCTATTTGGCGTCCTACATTCACGATAACTTTCTTTCTATCCATACTCTATGATATCTTACGCAACTTTTTCATATATAAAACCATAAGGGTTAATGCCAACAACGCTGAAATAGCATCTGATACAGGCATGGAAATCCACACTCCATCAACACCAAAAAATGGCGGCAAGGCAATGAGCAATGGAATGAGGAAAAGTAATTGCCTGGACAATGACAGCAGAATACTTATCTTAGCTTTGCCAATACTCTGAAAGAAATTTGTTATTATCATTTGGTAGCCAACCACTGGCATGGCTGCCATCATAATACTTAATGCGCCAACTGCCAAGAAGGTCAACTCCTCATCAGACGTGAACAGTCGTATGCAATATTCTGGAATAAATTCCGCAACAAGGAACCCAACAGTCGTGACACACGTTCCAGCTATAATGGCAAGTTTCAGCACATGCATCAGACGGTCTGTCTTCCGTGCTCCATAGTTATAACCCGCAATAGGTTGCATACCCTGACAAATACCAAAATTAATCATTACAAAAACAAATGCCACCCTATTGGCTAATCCATAGGCTCCAACAGCAAGGTCTCCTCCATAATGCAAAAGCCTTTGATTGACAAAGATGGACACAAGACATGCCGTGGCATTCATGGCAAAAGGTGAAATGCCAATACTTAGGATGTTTCTCAATATAGCAGGCTCGGGCTTGTAAATGCCGCGCCTCAAATGCAACAACTCGCCAGGATTGGAGAATATCTTCACTTGCCAAGCCAATGCTACTATCTGGGACAGGATTGTTGCCAGTGCCGCACCACGTATTCCCATGTCAAACGTATAGATGAATATGGGGTCAAGGACTGTATTCAGCACAACAGTGAAAACCGTAGTGTACATTGCCTGCTGTGGCTTGCCTGCGGCTCTCAGCACAGCATTCATTCCAAAATACAAATGAGTGAAAACATTACCAAGAAGTATTATTATCATATACTCTCTTGCATAAGGCAATGTCTGCTCGCTCGCACCGAAGAAATACAGTATCGGATTAAGAAACAGAAGAGAAAACACAGAGAAAAGGAAACCAACTATGATGTTAAGTGTAACATTGTTGCCGAGAATTCTCTGGGCTATTGCATAATCTTTCTGTCCCAATTTGACAGAAAGGCACGTTGATGCCCCTACTCCTACACCTGCGCCAAAAGCAGCAGACAGGTTCATGAATGGGAATGTTACAGCAAGGCCGGAAATGGCAAGGGCACCAACTCCATGACCTATAAAAATACTATCAATCATATTGTACAGCGAAGAAGCAGTCATTGCAATGATAGCAGGTATGGCATACTGCATCAACAGTTTACCAACAGGCTTCACTCCCAATTCCAACGTTTGCTTGTCGTTTAATCTTGCCATGATGCAAAAATAAAAAAAAAATCACAAATAGACAAGCATTATATTTAAAATATAACTTTGACTTGCTCAACTTTCTTCGCAAGTAATAATGCAAAGCTTTGCATTTTACTAAAGTTTCGCATGTCTCCGACATGCTGTCAGTTAACGAGTTGACAAGTCAACAAGT
>CAMCLD010000043.1 GCA_945875635.1 uncultured Prevotella sp. | reverse complement strand
GCTCAGGAACTTATAAATAAAGTTAAATTATAGTGTTGCGGAATTAAGGATTTTTATTGTTGAGACGCCGCCTAAGTTATGTAAAGTTAGTGCAAGTCGAGTGAAGAACAAAATAAAAGACTGAGTTTTTTATTTTTATTGTTGAGGCGCCGCCTAAGTTATGTTTCATTTTAAGTTGACAAGTTGACGAGTTAATACTCTTCTTGCTTGAATTTGTAAACAACCTGAGATTCTAATAATTTATTGACTCGTCAACTTATATAATAAACCCCGTATGGTTTCCATGTAAAAGAGGCTGTACCGTAAATTATTTCAATAACGGCACAGCCTCTTAAATAGTGTTATAATTGTTTAGTCTCGCTATAGATTTCTAATCCTCCCATGGTGAATAGGATAGGGGAGTGTCCTTCTCAGAGATAGGTTTGTTTTCCTCTTGCATAGGAATGTCGCCTTTGGCTGCTCCTTGAACAGAAGAAGGAGTGAAATCTGGAGAAATATCTACATCAAGTATTCTGTATGAGGTATGTATTATTACAATTTCTGATTCTGGTTTCTTATATTTCTTAACTTCCATGTTCCTGGTTATTTTACAATTTTCTTTGTTCCGTTTATGATATATATCCCTTTTGGCAAAGATGATACAGATTTTGTCATCCTTTGACCGTTAAGGTTGTAGATGGTGTGTATGGTATTAATTCCATTGTCAGGTGTAGTTATAATGTGTGATACTACATCTTCATTAAATGCTATTTTTGCTGAGACACCCTGTGGGAATTTTAGATAAGCCCTTGTGCCAAATAGCATGAAATTCGAAGCTGACGGGTAGTGCAACTTTCCGTCTATACCAAAATATATGTCAGTCTTGTCGTTGCTGAGTGTTGTTGGAAACAGATTTGGTACAAAGGAATAGTTGTTGAAAGTTACAGTGCTTCCATTAGACAAATTGCCAAGTATCACATTCGTGAATGTTGGCTCGACGACATCCTCTGTAGGTTTGATGAGGTATGGTACACCAGTCTTGATGTCGTTTGACGTTTTGAAATGTAGTGTTGTACCATCCATGCTGTAGTATTCTTCTATATCCACAGATTCTCCAAATATATTCTTTATCTGTGTCTCTTCAACATCGAAAGGCAAGGTCAGCGTGTTGTAATAGTCTTTGCTAAAGGTGCGGTTTGCCAACTTTATACTTACGTTTTGACCAACAAATTGTTGAAGAGCGGTCTTTACCTCTTCTTCAGTCGCATTTGCATCCAATGTAAGCAATCCTGGTTTTTCTCCGAAGACTATTACAGGCTCTGTTTCATTCGTGGATGTGATATATGCCGTGGAGCCAGCGGCAGTTTCATTATTCCCAATTACTTTTGTTTTAGCCTTTCCATCGCTTCCGATTTCATATATAGTAGAACCAGAATTTAAAGAGGAAGTGAACAGGTTGCCTTTGAAAGTGTAAACACCCAATACTTTCTCCTTGCCATTCCTTATACTTGCATTATATAAAACAACATCGGAAAAGACAGGAGAAGATTCTACTACTTTTGTTGGCTTTACTATATAAGGACGTGCTGCAACAACAGCATTGTCTGCCGGAATGGTGAAATACAATGTAGAGCCATCATTTGAGATGTCTGTAAGTTCGCGGAGTTCATATCCTTCCCCGAATGTAGCTTCCATCTGTTCTGCTGTGATGCTGAAAGGAACACAAAGTGAGTTGTACGCATTAGATGTGAAGGAACGGTTAGTCATAGTTACATCAAGTATCTTTCCTGTGTTACCATATATTCCATTCTCATAACTGGGTTTTGAAGTGTCGTATGTGAAGCCTTTAGTGCTTTTTGTAGCATATTTGTTGGCTATGGATGTATATTGGTCGTTGACAAACTTAATACGCTTTTTAAGCCACTCCTTAATGTTGGCAACATAAGTGTCGAGCTTGCCTAAGTTATATTGCGTCTCCATTCCCAACGAAGCGTCACCCCATTTTTCATAATTAAGAGCCCATGTTTTCTTTATTCCATTAACTATGTCATCAATATTATTGCTTAGTCTGGTGTAAAGTCCCCCGTCGTATAGCGTTTTCATTTTCTCTGCTATCTTTTTTGTGAATAGAGGGTCTTTCATAATATTCTGTACATAAGAACTTATGGAAGATGCATTCCCAATATCCATCACCAGCTTTTCGTCATTACTATTGTCATAGTTTCCAATGGCAAGGTCTTTGTCCCATACCGGACCCCAGAAAAGCTTTGTGTCAAGATCTCTATATGCCTTTACGGTCATCAGTCCGTCGTAGTCTCCTGTTATGTCTGTGGCGATGAGGAAATCCATCAATGTCTGTTCATCGTTGTATGCCCTCCATCCTTCGTCCACATCACTTGCATCTACCTTAAAGCCATCTAAAGATGGTTTCCATTTATCGTCAAACCAGTCTTTGATTACGTTTAATAGCGACGTTGTCTCTTCCTCCGTCAAGCCATCGGTATCGGGATTCTTCACGTTCATCAAGTAACCAGTACTTTGGATGTTTGGATAGTCAAGCATGTCTCCTCTTCCCTGAAATTCGACATACCACCCTGTGTCCTCATCTATATTTATACGTTTCTTATCAACTTCAAGGTGGTCTGAAACCTGATATGTGCCACGATATTCATCGTTAATAACGAGGTCGATAAATCTGTAACCAGCAGCGAAAGGCAGTCCTACCTCTTTGCAAATATGGTAGGATATTGCATTGCGTATCATGGAATGGTCAAAAGCATTGGCAAGGAGTGTCCAGTTGCGTTTCTTGTAACCGAGTCCTAAATCATGTTTGTGTGAAGCAATGAGATTGCCTTCAGCATCCTTCTCGTCCTTAGCGAATTTGAGTCGATAAGGTTTTTTTCCATTATTTACCTTTGCAGTTGAATTTCCTCTTACCTTCATCTGCAACTTGTCCGATTCCTCTATGAAAGGTTCTATGTGGTTTGCACTTGTAGCGTCATTAGACACAACCTGTATCTTCGCAGCCCTGTATGGTGCATCCTCGACTCCATTTGTAACTGTTTTATAAAGGTAATCGCTAAGTGGGGTGTCTCCAATGCCTGGCAGTGTAATATATATAGTAGGAACGTCAGTTAGTTGCATTCTGTTCTTTATCTTGTAATCAAGAGAATTAGTGTCACTTCCCCCTGACTCTCCTCCTTCTTCAGAGCCGCTCCCTGACGATGATGATGTTAGGATGTCGTTTCCTTCTTCATCTAATAATGATGGCTTCGTGTTGTGGTCATTATATACTATAATATGAATATTGCAGCCCATTTGTGTCCTGGATTCAAAGTTATTCCAATCTCCGTTGTTGATTAATGTGCCAGAATAGAATATCCAAGGTTCATTTTTATTATTGCTTTCTTCAAACAGATATGCATCTGTTTTGTAATAATGCCCTTTTAGTTTTGCTGTCTCTGACGAAGAACAAAGACTGTGAATAACAAATGAATTGTCTTTTTTCACATCATCTAAAATAGTGACATTTGAGAATGCCATATCTCCAGTAAAATCAGTCGTTGTCTTAATGAGATAAGGCTCATTCCCAGAAATGCCTTCATCCTCGGCAAGTTTCCTAAAGGTGAACTTACATTTATCTACGGATTTTAATTTCCTTATGTCATATTTTCCAGAGCCAAATACTCCATCTAATTGCTCTCTTGATACGTTAAAAGGCAGACATAGTCCGTCCCATTGATTGGCTGTGTATGTCCTGCCAGTAACGGTTATATTTACAGTTTTTCCACTGGCAGATGTAAAAGTACTATTCTCGGAAGCACTCTTTGTCACATCCAACGTCACATCATCCACAGCGAAGCAGCGTGTTGCAGCTGTAATGATGAGCAGGAGGGAGAGAAGGTACTTAAGCGGTTTACGCAGCATACCCCCCCTGATATTCCACAATCCGGTATGTACACAATGGGGGCTTGCGGTAAATGATTCTAAAGTTTTAAACATAGTTTGATGTTATTAGTTATATTTGGTATTATATTGGTGTAGTTATTACACTTGCAAAGGTAGTAATTATTTTTTACAAACAATCCATTATGTACCAAATATTTTACCCAAACCCGTCATAATAGACAGATTTGGGTAATTAGTAGAAATAGGTTTCGCAAGTTACAAGCTTGTTTTTCTTGCAATGCTCAAGGAAACTCCTGACAGCATGGCGGAGACATGCGAAACTTCAGTTGTCAGATTATATCCTGTCGAGAACAATGTTTATAAGGTCGTCAATCTGATTCTTGTAGCCAGTATTTGCCTTTCCTGCCCTGCGGTTAGCAATGACCATGCATGTGGTTACTGCCTTGTGTCCCATGAGCTTGGCAAGTCCTGCGAGAGCGGAGCTTTCCATCTCGAAGTTGGTTATTCTCCTGCCCTGATATTCAAAGCTCTCTATTTTCTGGTTTTGGCGTGGGTCAGCCAATGGTATGCGCAGTTCTCTTCCCTGCGGTCCAAAGAATCCTCCGCAGGCGATGGTTATACCTCTTACCATGTCGTCTTTGGCTATTCGATCCACCATTTCCCTGTCGGCATCGATGACGTAAGGGTGAGGTTGGCATTGGTTGCCTATCCATCCGAGGTGGTTTATGAGAGCCTTTTCAAGTTCAAGGTCACAAACGTCATTGCGTCCTGCATAGAAATTGAGCAGGCCATCGAAGCCTATGGATGTCTCAGAGCAGATGAAAGTGCCTTCCGGAGTATATGGTTGCAGTCCTCCGCATGTACCAATACGTACTATCTGGAGACATCTGTGGGTGTCGTTCTCAGAACGTGTGTTGAAGTCGATGTTTGCGAGCGCATCCAGTTCGTTCATCACTATGTCAATGTTGTCACATCCTATACCTGTGCTCAACACCGTGATACGTTTCTCTTTGTATGTTCCTGTTACGGTATGGAACTCCCGGCTTTGGATGTCACATTCCTTGTCTGTGAAGTGTGATGCCACGAGGTTAACCCTTCCTGGGTCTCCAACGAGGATGACCTTGTCAGCTAGTTGCGATGGTTTTACATGCAGGTGGAAGACACTTCCGTCATTATTGATGATTAGTTCCGATTCAGCAAAATGTTTTTTCATAATAGTTGTGTCTTTTAAAGGTTATTGGTATTACTGTGGGCTTTATGAGTGTCATGCAGCAACACTTCACTTTTAATATACTTAGTCTATGTCGCCGCTTTTCACGAGTAACCCCGCTCTTTGTATTGCATTCCATATAGAGTGGCGAGCTTCTGGATTCAAGTCCTCTATCTTTCTGAATATCTCTGCCACTGTCTCCCTGTTTGTTGCTTTGTCGTAAGGACATATCTTCCTCTGTTGCCTGTATGCGCTCAGGGAGGCATATTTCCTTATGTCGCTTTCCTTCATAAGGCATAGCGGTCTTATGATAGATAGAGGCATCTTTTCCATTTTTAGGATGGCAGGCATGGTGTCGTAACGTCCCTGGAAGAATTCATTCATCAAGGCTGTGTGTATGATGTCGTCCTGATGGTGTCCCAGCGCAATCTTGTTGAATCCTTCGTCCTGTGCAAGTTTGAACATCTGTTTGCGTCTGTTCCATGAGCATAGGAAACATGGTGATTTCCTTTTGTCGGTATCAGGATTGAATGATGTTGTCAGTACGTGTAGAGGGATGCCAAGTTTCTCGGCGAACAGCTTAAGATAGTTGGCATCACTCTCATATTCTATATTCTCCATCCTAACATGAACGGCCTCCACTGTTATATGAGGCACAAAGATGCGAGCTTGTGCTGCCAGCATCTCAAGCAGCAGGAGCGAATCCTTACCTCCTGACAGTCCAACGAGTATCTTGTCGCCTTCGCTTATGAGGGAGAATTCCTTGACAGCCTTCCGGTATGACTGTTGGAGGAGACGCCATAGAATCCTACGCTTCTTCTCGTTAATGTCTGTTTCCATATCTTTAGGAAAGTATGCACCTTGTATTAGGGTGAGAGACTATTTCATGAACACCAGATAGACAGAGCAGATGATGAGCACAAAGGCGAGTATATGGTTCCAGTGGAGATTCTGCCCTTGGAACAGTATGTTAGCTATGACAGCGAACACCACTAAGCTTATGCATTCTTGAATTACCTTTAGCTGAACAAGGTTGAAAGGTCCGCCGTTCCCTTCAAAGCCAAGCCTGTTGGCAGGCACCTGACAGCAATATTCCAGGAAAGCAATACCCCACGAGAATGCTATCACCGCCATGAGAGGCCATCCTGTAGAAATACCGTTCTGCTGTAGTCTGAGATGCCCATACCAGGCAAGTGTCATGAAGACATTGCTTAGTATGAGCAGTATGATAGTGTATAACCCATTCATTGCATTAACTTCTCTGCCATCGCTTTTGCTGCACGACGTCCGTCTCCCATGGCCAGGATGACAGTTGCACCGCCACGTACTATGTCGCCTCCAGCGAAGATGTCGGGACGTGAGCTTTGCATACACTCGTTTACTGCAATAGTGTTCTTGCGTCCCAGTTCAAGTCCCTCGATGCTGTTTGGCACGAGCGGATTTGGCGATACGCCCACGGCTACTATCACCTGGTCGCAGTCTATGGTCACAGTACGTCCTGTTACCACAGGGCTTCGTCTGCCACTGGCATCAGCCTCGCCCAGTTCCATAACGTCGAGCACGGCAGCCTTAACTGCACCATTTTCGTCTGTAAGATACTCCTTAGGATTGTGCAGGGTGAGGAAGTTTATCCCCTCTTCCTTGGCGTGTTTCACCTCCTCAAGTCGCGCTGGCATCTCAGCTTCCGAGCGACGGTACACCAGTGTAACCTCAGCTCCGAGCCTCTTGGCTGTACGGCAAGAGTCCATGGCTGTGTTGCCTCCACCAACCACGACAACCTTTTTTCCGAGGTTTATTGGTGTGTCGGTGAGCGGGTTGGCAGCATCCATGAGGTTGACGCGTGTCAGGTACTCGTTGGATGACATTATGTTAATGGCGTTCTCGCCTGGTATGTTCATGAAGTTGGGCAGTCCGGCACCAGAGCCTACGAAGATGCCCTTGAAGCCAGCTTCCTCCAGCTGCTGCACGGTTATGGTCTTGCCTACTATACAGTCGGTCTGGAAGTGTACACCCATCTTTCGGAGGTTCTCTATCTCGACATCTACAATCTTGTTTGGCAGACGGAATTCCGGGATGCCATATTTCAGTACACCACCAATCTCATGCAGAGCCTCGAATACGTATACGTCGTAGCCCTTCTTTGCCATGTCTCCAGCAAAGCTCAATCCCGCAGGTCCGGAACCTACTACTGCAATCTTTATGCCATTGGCAGGCTCAATATCCGGCAGCGAGATGTTTCCGCTCTCACGCTCATAGTCGGCAGCAAATCTTTCCAGATATCCTATGGCAACGGCAGGCTCTCCCATCTTGGTGTGAATACATCTGCTCTCGCATTGCTTCTCCTGTGGACACACGCGTCCGCACACGGCAGGCAGGGCGGATGTCTGCTTGAGCACTTTGGCTGCGTCAAGGAAATGTCCTCGCTCTATGTTCTTGATGAACGACGGGATATTGATGTTCACCGGACATCCTTCCACGCATGTTGGCTTACCGCAGTCCAGGCACCTCTTCGCCTCGGTGAGTGCCATTTCTGGAGTCAGTCCCTTGTTGACCTCCTCCAGTCTTGTTGTCGCACGGTATTCCGGGTCAAGCTCAGGCATGACAACCCTTGCAATGGCCTTGCGCTCGGAAGCCTTCATGGATGTTCTGAGCTCCTTTCTCCAATCAGCATCGCGGTTGGTGAGTAGGGTAGTGTCGGCTTCACATTCGTCGTAGGGTGAATCCTCGTGCGTTGCAGTCTTACCAGAGGCCTGTACGTTGTTTGCTGCATCGACGTGCTCCTGGAAATGCTCCATTTCCTCACGCTCCACACCCTTGAACGTACCCATTCGCTTGAACATCTCGTCCCAGTCAACCAATGCTCCGTCGAACTCCGGTCCGTCGATGCAGACAAACTTGGTCTTGCCGCCAATGGTCAGTCGGCATGCACCGCACATTCCAGTTCCATCGACCATGATAGTGTTGAGCGAAACATCGGTGGGAATGCCATATTTCTGGGTAAGCAGGCAGCTGAACTTCATCATTATCGGAGGCCCGATGGCAAAAGCCTTGTCGATATGTGGCTCCTGCTGAATGAATTTCTCGATACCGACCGTTACGACACCCTTCTCGCCGTATGAGCCATCATCGGTCATGATGATAACCTCGTCGGAGTATTTCCTGACCTCTTCCTCAAGGATTATGAGATCCTTGTTTCTACCAGCCAGAACAGAGAGTACCCTGTTGCCAGCCTGCTTCAAGGCCTTGATGATGGGCAGCATAGGAGCCACGCCCACACCGCCGCCGGCACAGATTACAGTTCCGAAGTTCTCGATGTGTGTGGGATTTCCCAATGGTCCCACAACGTCAGTTATGTAGTCGCCCTCGTTGAGCTGGCACAGCTTGGTTGATGACAGGCCGACTTCCTGAACAACTATCGTAATAGTTCCCTTGTCGGTATCGGCGTCGGCAATGGTAAGCGGCATACGCTCACCATTCTTCCCGATGCGCAGGATTACAAAGTTTCCGGCTTTGCGGCTCTTGGCAATTAAAGGTGCCTCAACCTCGAACAGGAATACTTTCTCCGAGAATTGTCTTTTTGCAATTATCTTGTTCATTTTTTTATATTGAATGTTGAAGATTGAAGATTGAAGATTGAAGGCTTATATATTTCATTTTTATTTTTCAATTTTCAATTTTCAATTTTACATTTTCAATCTTCCATTTTCAATCTTCAATTATTTCTTATTCTTGATGCTTTCTTTTACGCTTTTTACGATATTAACGAGTGTTCCAACAATAATTTTACTATCATTGAATAAAGAACGGAATTGTTCTTCTGACATATAGTTAGACTCGTGTAAAAGTTCTAACCAATATTGTGTTTCATCAGCTTCTTTTAACGCAATGTTTATTTTATTCAAAAAATCCAGTTGACTTTGAGCATTTTACTCTCGCGAACATTAGCACCAATGCTTGTCCCACTTCTTAACAGTTGTTTTGACAAGACAAACTCATTCTTTTCTTTTGTTAGGAAAGAATAGATTTGTATGATTCTTAATGCAAAAGTTTTACTCTCGTCTTGAATATTTATATATCCCATTGTGCGAAGCAATTCAATTTTCAATTTTCAATTTTCAATTTATTATCTCGCATCCCATGTATGGTACGAGTGCTCTTGGCACACGGATTCCCTCTGGTGTCTGGTTGTCCTCAATGATGGCAGCCACGATGCGGGGCAGTGCGAGAGCTGAGCCGTTGAGTGTATGACAAAGCTCTATCTTCTTGTCCTCGGCATGGCGATAACGGCATTTCAGGCGGTTGGCCTGATAGGTATCGAAGTTGCTTACGGACGAAACCTCAAGCCAGCGGCCCTGAGCCTCGGAATAAACCTCAAAGTCATAGCAGATGGCTGATGTGAACGACTGGTCGCCCCCACAGAGCAGTAGGATGCGATAGGGCAGTTCCAGTTTCTTGAGCAGACCTTCCACGTGCTCAAGCATCTCCTTGTGTGACTCCTTTGAATGCTCAGGCTTGTCGATGCGTACAATCTCTATCTTCGAGAACTCATGCAGGCGGTTCAATCCGCGAACATCCTTGCCGTAGCTACCAGCCTCACGGCGGAAACATTGTGTGTATGCGCAGTTCTTGATGGGCAGGTCTTTCTCGTCGAGGATAACGTCGCGGTAGATGTTTGTTACGGGAACCTCAGCCGTTGGGATAAGATACAGGTCGTCAACCTCACAATGGTACATCTGTCCCTCCTTGTCGGGAAGCTGTCCTGTGCCGTAGCCTGATGCCTGATTTACAACTGTAGGTGGCATAATCTCTGTATATCCTGATGCCCTTGCCTCGTCGAGGAAGAAATTGATGAGAGCTCTCTGCAGGCGCGCGCCCATACCTATATATACAGGGAAGCCTGCCCCTGTGATTTTCACACCGAGGTCGAAGTCAATAAGATTGTATTTCTTTGCCAGTTCCCAGTGTGGCAGCTTTGCCTCTGCGTTCTCCGGGTTGAGAGTCCAGTTGCCCACGGTATCTGTTCCGTCGCATTCCTTGAGATTGCTCTTCACTACGATATTGTCTTCTGCTGCTACGCCTTCCGGTACCTCATCGTATGGTATGTTTGGAATTGTGCAGAGCAGTTCCCTTGTCTGCCTCTCTGCCTCTTCCATAGCTTGCTCCATGGCCTTGTCCTGACTTTTCAGCACAGCCACCTGAGCCTTAATCTCCTCAGCCTCGTCTTTTTTACCCTGTTTCATGAGCTGTCCTATCTGGGCAGCCATCTTCTTACTTTCCTGCTTTGCCTTGTCTGACTTCTGCTGTGCCTCGCGGCGACATTTGTCGAGTTCAAGAACTTTCTCTACGGCTTCTTTGGCACCCTTGAAGTGCTTTTTTTCCAAGCCTTTGATAACGCGTTCAGTTTCCTCACTGATGAGTTTAAGTGTAAGCATAATCCTTATATTTATAATTATTCAATTCAAGTTTCAAACTGCAAACTTATAAAAAAATGTCGTAATAAACGAATTTAAACTGATTTATTTGTAGTAAAGGCAATCAATACTATTGCAATACTATTGCAAGTGGCATCGCAATGCTTTGCAAGTGGCATCGCAATGCTTTGCAAGTGGCATCGCAATGCTTTGCAAGTGGCAACGCAATACTATCCCATTAACTTAATACCCCTTTCACCAATGCAGACACAACCCAGGCGAGCGTTGTAGTATATGCCGCTGTGAACAAAGCCCATTTCCATGACCCTGTCTCGCTCTTGATGGCAGCGATGGTAGCGATGCAAGGGAAATAGAGCAAGACAAACAACAGGAAGCAATATGCCGTGAGCGGTGTTATGCCGTCAGCTTCCATCTTTGAACGCAGTTGCGAGTGCACGAAGTCATCGCCCTCCTGTACATTGTCGGATGCCGAGTAAAGCACACCTATGGTTGAAGCCACTATTTCCTTGGCACCCGCTCCTGATATTATTCCCACACCAAGTTTCCAGTTGAAGCCCTGTGGTGCGAACACAGGCTCTATGGCATGCCCTATCTTGCCAATGTAACTCTCTTCCAGTTGCTGTTCCTTGTCCACGTTGTCGTTGTGTGGGAAATATCCCAAAGCCCATACGATGACGCTTGCTACGAGGATGACGCCACCCATTTTCCGCAGATATTGCTTTCCCTTCTCCCATGTGTGCCTTGCCGTAGCCTGCCACGTAGGGAAGCGGTAGGGCGGCAGCTCCATGACGAAAGGCATGTCCTCGCCCTTGATGACATGTTTGCTCAGTATTCGGCTCACGACAACCGCAACAACCATGCCCGTAATGTATATTGACAGCATTATGGCAGAACGGTATTGGGCGGCGAAGAACGTACCTATTATCATGACATATATGGGAATTCTGGCAGAACAGCTCATGAACGGCAGCACGAGCATGGTTATGAGTCTCGACTTCCTGCTCTCTATGGTGCGTGTAGCCATCACGGCAGGCACGTTGCATCCGAAACCCATGATAAGCGGGATGAAGGACTTCCCGTGGAGCCCCATCTTGTGCATCAGCTTGTCCATGATGAATGCCGCCCTTGCCATGTATCCACTGTCTTCCATGAAGGAGATGAAGGCATAGAGAATGAGTATCTGTGGAAGGAACACAATTACGGCACCTACGCCTCCGATGATGCCGTCGCACACCAAGTCTTTCAGCGGTCCGTCAGGCATCGTGTCGCTTACGAAGTCGCTCAAAGCCCCAATGCCACAGTCAATCCAGTCCATGGGATACTCACCGAGAGTGAACGTTGCGTGGAACATCAGGTATATGATGGTGAAGAAGATGGGGAACCCCAGATATTTGTTGGTTATGATGGTGTCTATGGCGTGAGTGGTGTGGTATGTGTCCTTTTGCTTTCCAATGCTGTACTCCGCTTCCTTCAGGGCACCGTTTATGAAAGCGTATTTGGCATTCATTATTGCAGTCTCCGCATCCTCGTTGAGTTCCTCTTTTATTTTCCTACCCTCCTTGTCGCGTATGGAGATGATGGACTCCCCGTTGGGGAGAGTCGCCATCAGTTGTTCAGCATGGCTGTCACCCTCAAGGAGTTTTATGGCGAGGTATCGAGTGGAATACCTGTGCCTTATGTCCTCGTTCTCCCCAATAGCCCGCTTGACAGCAGAGATGGAGTCCTCTATGTATTTTCCGTGGTTCAGGTGTATATGCCGGAACACACTCCTGTTCGGTTTCTCTCCATGAGCGAAATCCTCGCCGTGGTTACCTCCGTGATGCCGCTCGTAGTCCTTGTGCCACATCTGTATGTCGTGTGCCACTTCAGGGTTTAGGTTACCATCCTTGTCAACGAAGTCAACGCCCTCGTACATGTTTATGATGATATGGAACAGGAGATCTACGCCCATGCCAGTCTTGAAGGAAGTAGGTATGAGCGGCACTCCGAGCAGCTGTCCGAGAGTCTGCACGTCAAGGTGGTCGCCTCTTTTCTCAAACTCGTCGTACATGTTGAGGGCACACACCATTCTCAGGTGCATATCGACGAGCTGAGTGGTGAGATACAGGTTCCTCTCTATGTTGCTTGCGTCTATGACATTTATCACGACATCTGGAGTCTTGTCTATTATCTGGCGTCTTACGTACATCTCCTCAGGCGAGTAAGCGGAGAGGGAGTATGTGCCGGGAAGGTCCACCAAGTGGAACTCATACCCCTCGAAACAGAATTTTCCCACCTTGGCATCGACGGTGACACCGCTGTAGTTGCCCACGCGCTCATGAGCTCCCGATGCAAAGTTAAACAGTGTCGTCTTGCCACAGTTGGGGTTGCCTACGAGAGCCACGTTTATAGCCCTGCGCTTTCTCATGGCGGCATTGCGCAACTGCTCGTACGTCAGTGCAGACATGCACGTGTCGTCGTTGTCAATGGAGACACTGCCGTCCATGGGGAGCGATGTCGTCTCCATCTCCCTTGCCTCTTCAATGGATATTACTTCTATCATCTCCGCCTCCTTATGGCGCAATGACACTTCATACCCCATGATCTTGTATTTTACAGGGTCTTTGAGTGGTGCGTTGAGCAGTACTTCAACGACCTTTCCCTTGATGAATCCCATCTCCACAATTCTTTTGCGGAATCCTCCGTGACCAAGGATTTTCACTATCACGCCACGTTCGCCTGTATTTAAATCTGAAAGTTTCATCGTTAATAACCTCATTATTACTTTAGTTGACTTGTCAACTCGTTAGCTCACTGCATGTCGAAGACATGCGAAACTTTTTAACTCCCAACAATCAACCTTACTTCCGAAAGTTGAGCCATTTAACCTTATTTTGGGTGAGGCTTCTTCTTTCCCCCGAAGAGCTCTCCAAGACTGTTGAAATCCCTTTTCATTATGATGCCTAAGCCTTGTGTGTTAAGGCTGTTGCGGGTGAAATAACGGTCGTTCGTCTGGTTATACACCCTTACGGCGAGATTGCCGCTTGGGAACAGCAGGTATCTGATGTCAAAGTCGCCTATGAAATTCGACTCGTTGGCATCGTTGACATTATCCCTGTATCCGAACTCACCGTTTATGAGAAGCCTGTTGTTCATGAGCCTGCCACTGAGCAGTCCCTCATACTCGGCATTGTTCCATCCCTCGTTGCCCGTCGAGATGTTGGCTCCAAAGTTCCAGTTGCTGCTTTTCACGAAATTGGAGAGCACGTTGTTTATCTGCTGTGATATGGTTCCGCTCAGCAGGCTTTGCATGGCGAGGGAAGTCTGGCTGCGGCTTTCTGCCGTCTCCTGCGAGGCATTGTTGTTGGCTGGGGCATAGAATCTCCCTACTGCCAGCAAATACAGAACCTGCTGGTTCATGTCCTCCTCAGAGTTGATGACCGATTTCACCATTTGCCTTGCGTCCGTGCTTAGTGTCGGGAGGTCAAGGTCGAAGGTGACAGAAGGGTTGCCCGCAGTACCCCCTATGTTCATCATGCAGTTCACTTTCGTATTATTCGACTTGAACGACTTGCCTATTTGCAGGTCGCTGAGGCTCACTGCGTTAAGCGTATATATGCCTTTAAGGTCGATGGCAGAGGAGAAGGGGTCGCCGCTGAACACAATCTGGCTGCCTTGAGTGAAGCTGAATTCCTTTTTAATCATGTTTTGGACAGTGAGCCTGTACGTTCCCTGTGTCACAAGGTAGTTGCCAAACATCTCGAAGGCACCCTTGTTGTAGTAGTTCGCCCTAATGTTGCCTGTGCCGTTGAGCGTTATCTTGTCGCCTGTCTGCTCGTCCATCAGCATACGGAGGGTAAAGTCGGGCGTGGCGTTGATTCTTAAGTTCAGCTTAATGTCCGATGCCATTTCATGCACCTCCTCCGCCTTCTCTCTCACGTGGCTGCTTACCGACGTGCTGTCAGCATCGACGGAGTCGCGATAGGTGACGTCCCGCCACGTGATGTACCTCACCTCATCGATGCTCGCTGGAGAAGCAGCGTTATACTCTATGAAACTATCTTTCTGCGGTGTAGCGTCAATGTCGAAGGTAATCTCGCCCTTCCTGCCCTTGATATAGCAGTTGCCAGTGGCGAAGACCGTGCCGTAGAAAGTGTCCTCCCCATAGTCGTGGCTGTCAAGTACAAGCATCTGCATTGCATTGACATACAGGTCGAAGGTGAGTCGTGTCAGGCTTTTGTGGTGCAGTGCACCGCCTACCGTTCCCATGTTGCCGTATTTGTCCTTGATGACAGCGTTGTCGAACAGTATCTCGTCAGGTATCATCGTAATGGTGTCAGACATGAGAGTGTATGTGGTGCCCAGAGGCTTGATGAAGATGGTACCGTCAGCCACCATCCTTCCCTCTATGTTAACGTCCCTTAGGTCTCCGAACACTCTGCAATGTCCGTTGCCCCATGCCTGTATGTTGTCCATGAAGCTGCCGCAGAAGCTTTTCAGGAACTCCAGCCTTGTGTTCCTTGCCTCTATGCCCAAGTCTATGTAGTTCCTTTTTGGAGACACATAGCCATTGATGATAGTCTGCCTTTCACCGTCGTTTGCCACGGCATCAATGTCTATCTGCTCTTCCCTGTTGTTGTAGTTCACGTTAGCAAGGAGAATCCCCATCCTTCCATCCTCGAACTTGAAGTCATCCACCACCACGTGAGCCGTTGCTTCCGGCTTGTTTAGGAATGGCTTTACCACAGCCCTTCCTGATGCGCTGCCACCGAAGGTGACGCTATGGAAATTCACGAGGTCGAGAGCATACCCCACGTCAATGCCGTTGAGGTCGATGGTGAGGGAGTCGGAAGGACTGTTGCTCATGGTGCCCCTAAGCATCAGGTATTGCTTACCGTTGCTTACGGTGAAGTTGTCTATGGCAATGCTTCTTGCCCATGTAATCCTCGAAGGCTGAATAATCCATTTCGAGTCACCCACCATGACATCCGATTTCTCAATCTGCACATTGGCTGTCGCTTCGCCGTTCTTGTCCTCGTGGAAGTCAGCCACGGCATTCAGTCTTCCCCTGAGAGGCTGCTTGCTGTGCGTGTCCCAGTCAATGCAAGTCCTAAGTTGTCCGCCCATAGCCTTCGCCGTAGCCTTCACCGTCAGGTCTTTACCGTTGTCGCCTGTCTTCTCGCAGTAGAGTAGCGCATTGAGGGAGTCGCCCATCGCCACTACGTGCGCCTTGGCGTTTGTCAGCCTGTTGCCGCTCATGCTGAAGTCCGGCATGTCGAGGTCGAGATCCATTGCCATGTCCCGCTCGCTGATGGTGCCGTTAACCGATATCGGCTTGTTTATGGTGAAGGGAAGCCCCAAATACTCGTTTATCCATCCCAGTTGCCTTACTCTGAGGTAAATGCTGAAATCGTTGCTCTTCAAACCCTTCAAACCTTTTAACCCTTTAACCTCATAACCCTTTAACCCTTTAACCTCACATGGCATTGACGGCACCTTGTCGGCTATCACGTTTATCACGCTCTGTCCCAGTTGTGCCAAGCTATACCTGCCTCTCACTTCCGCATCGGCGAAATCGCTGTTGAGCCTCATGTAATGCCCGTCAGCATCGTTGCCTGCATCAATCTTCAGCAAGCTAATCCTATTCGTGGTGCCCCCTGACGATATGGAGAAGTCGTTGACGGTGACGCTGCCACAAAAGTCATCGACGGAAGTGCCGCTTACCTCTGCATGGGCAGTCATGCCTATGGTCTTGCTGCCAATCTTGTCTGTGATGCCAAGGGCAAGGAGATTCAGCCTCTCCATCTGCGCCACTACATTCATGCCCTTCCTTGCACCAAACGCCACGTCACCCCTGACGCTTGCCTTCCCGTTGGGGTCGTTGATGGCAACCTCGCCTGCCACCACGCTCTTCTCTATGTCTGCAGCTAAGTCGAGAGATATGTTGTGGTATGTAACCCCATTGTATGTCATGCTTTCCACCTTGCCCTTGGCAGCTGCCGTTTTCGGTCGTTTGTCCTTTCCCCTTTCCCCTGTTGTGCCGCTAACCTCCAGTCGCGCCACCAAATTGCCGAAGCGGCTGTCTTTTGCCAAGCGTCCAACGTCGAAGCCTTTAGTGTCTATCTTGCCATGGAATTTCCCGTGGCTGTACCCTGCCGTCACGTCAGCCGTGCCAACGTCGCTCTTGACATGCCCCTTTACATACGCCATGTCGCTGCCACCCTCGGTCTTACCTGTGAAGTCAACGCTACCCAATCTCCCCACCACCTCAGGCACGGCTACCTTGTTGGCAGACAAGATGGAGGTTATCGCCCCCATGCTCTTCCTCCCTAAGCGGAGAGCCTTTATGTCAGCCTTCCAGCGTGGATGTCCTCCTATGCCCGTGACGCTGCCCCTTACGTCAAGCAGCATGTCGCCATCATCGCTCTTCATGGCGAGCCTGTCTATGGTCACGCTCCTGTCGCTTCCCGACAATGATGCATCATAGATGTTGAGGCCCAGCCCAGTTGTCAACTTGTCAACTTGTAAGAATATGCTCGAAGGGGCAAAAAAGCACCTCCATGTCAGCGACCCAGGAAGTATTTTCCCGTCCTTCATGCAGTATGTCGCAGTGAAGTCCCTGAGGTCAACATGCGTTTCACCCGACCTCAGCTTGAGGTCACGCACGGCACACCCCCTGTGACCCGCATTGACAGTGAAGGAAAGCGACGACACTTCGACACCCGACTTCTCGGTGAAAGACAGTCTCCTCGCATCCACAGCCAATGAGTCGTCAGTAATACGGTCTATCTTGACATTGGCATTGAAGCTGCCCACGTCGATATGGCAGGGATTGAGAACCCCCGGCGTCCGTGGCTTGTCATGCTCGTCGTAAGTAAAGCTCGCATTCCTTATGACAAGCGACTGGATGCTGAGGTTCAGAGGCTCCTTCGGCTCTTCCCCGTCAGAACGGAGAGAGTCAAGTACAAACTGGAAGTTAGGCTCGCTTGCAGAATCCTTGCGCCACAGGCGGGCCTTCATGCCAAACAGCTGGGCAGAGTAAACCTCTATCCTGTCGTTACAGAGGGCAGAAAGGCGCACCTTCACAGACACCCTTCCGGCTCTCAGCATCTTCGCCCCCTGCTGGTCATAGATCTCCACGTCATCCACTATAAGCCTGTTGAAGAGACCCACCCTTACCTTGCCTACATGGACCCTCGTGCCAAGCTTGTCGCCAATGACCTCAGCTGCCATAACCCCAGCGACACTCTGTATCGCCGGTAACCTCAGCAGCACTGCCACCGACAGGTATATGCCCGCCATGGTCCAGATAGTCCATGTTATTATCGTCTTAACTTTACCCAATGTTCTTTTTGTGCAAAGTTACGGGTTTTGACGTTTCCCACCAAATTTTTTAATGTTGAAAATTGCTCAAAGTTTACAAGTTGACTAGTTGACGAGTTTACAAGTTGACAAGTCAACAAGTTATTAACTCTTATGGTAACTACCTCCC
>CAMCLD010000042.1 GCA_945875635.1 uncultured Prevotella sp. | reverse complement strand
CTTGTTTTGTCTCATACTGATAAGTTAAAAGTGTCAACTTATTCAGTACACTACAGTATCTGCCAACGCAAAGCATTGCAAGTGACAATGCAATGCTTTGACAAATGCAATGCTTATGTGTTATGAAATTGTTTGGAATAATGATAAATTAGTTCAAGTTTACTTTTCCCTTCGGCCTGTGATCGTTGGTTCGCAAGTTACGAACTTGCTCACTGGAGTTTCTTGAGCTTGCCTTATGTTGGAGAGTGATAACATAAACAAGGGGAATAATCCTTACCGCCCGATGTTGGCTGTGGACTATTCCCCTTGTCAATACAGAATCATGCCTGCGTTTTTTCGGCATGGTAGATAATATATGCCTTGACCGAATTATTTTATCAGTTCTATGGAGCGGCGCACGAAGTCATCAAGAGCTTTTCCCTTGAGCATTCCGTTCTGTAGGAGTGCGAGGTCTATGAGCTGATGTATTATGTCGTTGCCTTTCGCATATTCAGAGTAGATGGTCTTTTTCTTTCCACGCTGCTCCTCAAGAGCTTTCTGTGTGTTGGACATGTCATCTTTCTCCTCTTGTGTTATCTCGTCGGCTTTCTTCTTGTCCTGAGACTGGCGTAGTGCGGCAATCCTTGCCTCCTGTCCCTTTATCTCGCTTAATATTGGTTTCAACTCGTCTGAAGTCTTTTTTGTCGCATCAGCAAGCACACTCTTTACTATTTCGTGTTCAGAGTTGAGCACCATGCTGTATGAGTCAGGCATCTGTGCGTAGAAATTCATTCCAGCCTGATAGCGGCTCATCTCTTTCATGCGGCGCATATACTCGTTGCGTGTGATGACAACAGGCTGTGAACTTTCTCCAAGTGCTTGTATGTCAACGTTGAAGTCTGCTTTGTCTAAAGTTGGAATCTGAGAGCGGAACACCTCTGTAATGCAGTCTTTCTCATCGTCTGTCAGTTCTGCCGATTTCATTTCCTCCTTTACGATGAGCCTCTCTATTATGTCTGAGTCAACACGTGTGAATCTGCTCTTCTCGAATTTCTGCTCGAACATAGAAACGCATGGTACGTCAAGTTCACCATCAAGCATAAGCACGCTGTAGCCTTTAGCCTTTGCAGCCTCTATGAACGAGAACTGCTCGTCTTTGTCAGTAGAATAGAGATATACGAGGTTTCCGTCCTTGTCTGTCTGGTTGTCCTTAATGAGTGTCTTGTATTCCTCGAACGTGAAATGCTTTCCCTCTACATCCTTGAAGAGTGCGAAGTCCTTGGCACGGTCGTAGAAGTCTTCTTGTGAGAGCATTCCGTAATTGATGAACAGCTTCAGGTCGTCCCATTTCTCCTCGAAGTCCTTGCGGTCGTCCTTGAACAGTGAGTTGAGCCTGTCTGCCACTTTCTTTGTGATGTATGTGGAAATCTTCTTCACATTGGCATCGCTTTGCAGATATGAACGACTTACGTTCAGAGGAATGTCCGGAGAGTCGATAACACCATGTAGTAGTGTAAGGAATTCAGGAACGATGCCCTCAACCTGGTCTGTCACAAACACCTGGTTGCAGAAGAGTTGTATCTTGTTGCGCTGAAGGTCTATATTCCTCTTTATGCGCGGGAAGTACAATATACCAGTGAGGTTGAATGGGTAGTCAACGTTGAGATGAATCCAGAACAAGGGTTCGTCCTGCATAGGATATAGTGCCCTGTAGAACGACTTGTAGTCTTCGTCCTTCAACGTGCTTGGAGCCTTTGTCCATAGAGGTTCCACATTGTTTATGATGTTGTCCTCATCTGTCTCCTGTTGCTTGCCATCCTTCCATTCCGTTTTCTTTCCGAATGCTACAGGTACGGACATGAACTTGCAGTATTTGCCAAGCAGTTCCTGTATTTTTGCTTTCTCAAGGAATTCCTTGCAGTCATCATCAATATATAATATGATGTCGCTTCCGCGGTCGGTCTTCTCAACATCCTCAATTGTGAAGGAAGGACTGCCGTCGCAGCTCCATTTAACTGCCTGTGCCTCGTCCCTGTAGCTTTTTGTGACAATTTCTACTTTCTTGCTAACCATGAAGGCACTATAGAAACCGAGTCCGAAATGTCCTATGATAGCATTTGCGTTGTCCTTGTATTTGTCGAGGAAGTCTGTGACACCAGAGAAAGCAATCTGATTGATATATTTGTCAATTTCCTCAGCAGTCATTCCTATTCCATGGTCGCTGATAGTAAGTGTTCCAGCCTTCTCGTCGAGGCTTACTCTTACGGTTGTGTCTCCAAGCTCACATTTTGCCTCACCCATCTGTACGAGTGTTTTCATCTTCTGTGTGGCATCGACAGCGTTGCTTACCATCTCGCGAAGGAAAATCTCATGGTCGGAATAAAGGAATTTCTTAATGACGGGGAAGATGTTTTCTGTAGTTACCCCAATGTTGCCTTGTTTCATAATCTTTGTTTTTATTTATTTCTGTTATTGATTCTTTTTATTGTCGGCTTCGCCTTCGTTTTCTCGCCATGGCATAGCTCAAGCAAGCTTGGTTCTGCTCATCTGGCTTAACGAAAACGTTTTTGATGATGCCTTTGTCTAAATGGCTCAAGATGACCTACCATCAATTTTGCAAATACTGTGCCACTTCTCTTTCAGAGCGCATAAGAAAAAGGTAGGGTGTCAACATGCGTGTATTGTCATGTTTCACCCTACCTTACTTGATTTAACTAATTGATTGAACTTTCCTGAAAATCAGATTATACAAACATGCGGTACTGTGCGTCCTTGTACATCATCTCGCTTGACTCTTTCCAGAGCATTGCGATCTTTTTGATAATCATTCTTAATGTTTTCATCTTTTTACCCTTTCTTTTTCTAAATGTTTCTTTTACAATCTTTTTACCTGTTACTATACTTGCCGCTGAGCTCTTGGCGGCATAAAGTCTGTTATCCTTTTGGAAGCTATGTTCCGTGTCAGTTGTTTGCTTTTGACGATGCAAATATAGGGACTTTTTCATGTGGCGTCAACAAAAACAGCGTTACAAAGTCATGAAATAGCTATTATTTTGACCTTTGTCAACGGTTTTGACAATAGTCAAGATATACTGTCACATTGCATGTCATATGTTTTGTGACAGATTGTCACATCTTGTTCGTTGGTGCAATGCATGTCGTTTAAACATATCAGTTCCCATCAGTAGCAACTTGTCAACTTGGAGCAAGTTTTTTAACTTGAGAAACTTGAATTTCTTATATAAATATTGTATGCATGGAAAAAAAATAGTAATTTCGCACTCAAAACATAAGGATTACAATGGAAGAGATACTTGAATATTTTCCCTCGCTTACCGAAGAGCAGATAAGGCAGTTTGGTGCTTTATGGGATTTGTATAGAGACTGGAACTCCAAGATTAATGTCATTTCCCGAAAGGACATAGACAATCTGTACGAGCATCATGTGCTGCATTCGCTTGCCATAGCAAAGGCTCTGAAGTTCAAGCCTGGCACGTCTGTCCTTGATTTCGGCACTGGAGGTGGCTTTCCTGGAATTCCCCTTGCCATTCTTTTCCCTGAAGTATCGTTCAAGCTCATTGACGGAACAGGCAAGAAGATTCTTGTTGCAAACAGTATAGCTGAATCCATAGGTCTGAAGAATGTCTATGCTGAGCAAAAAAGGGGTGAGGACGAAAAAGGCAAATATGATTTTGTCGTGAGCAGAGCGGTCATGCCGTTGCAGGAATTGGTTAAGATAGTGAGAAAGAACATCTCGAAGAATGACAGGAATTCCCTGCCAAACGGTATCATAGTGCTCAAGGGTGGAAAACTCGATGAGGAAATAAAGAACTATAGGAAACTGGTGGAGATAGACGAGATAAGTACATGGTTTAAGGCACCATGGTTTAAGGAGAAATATGTCATATACCTTCCTTTAGTGTGAATATACTTGTAAACTGATGCGTGTGGAATACATGCGAAACTTGGACAAAATGATATGAATGGCTTCAATATAAAACAGTTTGTCTGCAACATGTTGCAGGAGAATACATGGGTTGTCAGCGACGACTCAGGCGAGTGTGTGATAATTGATTGTGGTGCGTATTATGAAGATGAAAGGAAGGCTATCGTAGAGTATATAGACAGCCATGCCCTTAAACCAGTGAGGCTTGTCGCCACTCACGGACATCTTGACCATAACTTTGGAAACGCTACCATATATTCCCATTATGGGTTAAAGCCAGAGGTTGCATCAGGTGACTCTTCAATGATGGAACATCTTGACGTACAGGCAGAGAAATTCTATGGAATGAAGATGGACTGTCAGTTCCCGCCTGTTGGGAACATCCTGTCGGAAGGTGACGTGATAAAGTTTGGCTTCCATGAACTGAGGGTTATTGAAACCCCAGGACATTCAAAAGGCTCTGTATGCTTCTATTGCGAGGAAGAGAATGTCCTTTTCTCTGGGGACACACTGTTTCACATGTCAATAGGAAGAACTGATTTTGAAGGAGGCAGTATGATGCAGATTATACAGAGTCTGCGTCATCTTGCCCAGTTGCCCGACACTACAAAGGTAATGCCTGGACACGATGTTTGTACTACTATTGGAGACGAGCTTGCCCATAATCCATATATGGACAGATGATTGGGAAATACCACGATGGCAGGAAGCGAGAGAATAATTTTGGGCATTGACCCAGGAACCAATGTGATGGGGTATGGGGTGCTGAAGGCTGTCGGCAACAAAGCAGAGATGGTCGTTATGGGCGTGATAGACATGCGCCGTGAGAGTGACCCCTATCTCCGGCTTGGCAGGATATTCGAGAGAGTGACAAGCATTATCGACACATATTTGCCAGACGAGATGGCGATAGAGGCACCTTTCTTTGGAAAGAATGTGCAGTCTATGCTGAAGCTTGGCAGGGCACAGGGCGTAGCCATAGCGGCAGCCATCCATCATGATGTGCCCATACACGAGTATGCTCCGCTTAAGATAAAGATGGCAATAACAGGCAATGGGGCTGCTTCGAAAGAACAGGTTGCCGGTATGTTACAGCGTCTCCTGAACATTAAGAAGGGTGACATGCCTGATTTCATGGATGCAACAGATGCTCTTGCTGCCGCTTATTGTCATTTCATGAGACTTGGCAGACCCGAGGTGGAAACGCATTACAAAGGATGGAAAGATTTTGTAAGCAAGAATTCAAGGAGAGTGAGCTCAAGGAAATCCCTTTGAGTTGGTTCGTAACTGTGATACTTGACTGAAATAAATGATATTTAAGTTTCGCAAGTTAAAAACTTGCTCAAAGTTAACAAGTTGACAAGTCAACAAGTTGCTACTCTTATATAACTTGAGTTTGACAATAACCAGAAATGCTAATAACTTGTAAACTCATCAACTTGTTTTTTTGCTTCGCTCAAGGAAACTCCTGACAGCATATCGGAGACATGCGGAACTAAAGTAAATGATATTTAAGAAAGTGATACAAAGGATAATAAACATAAAGGATGGAATTTGCAGGATGCCCCAGTGGAGAATGGCTGAACCCGTTAATTTCCAACTCGACGACAACGAGCATATTGCTATTGTAGGTCCAAATGGAGGAGGTAAATCCATGCTTGCTGACATTATAGTTGGGAAACATCCACTTCTGGCAAGAGACCCGGAATATGATTTTGCTCCCAGCAGGAAGGAATTCGTGGCAGACAATATAAAGCTGATTACATTCCGTGATACATACGGTGGTGATAATGACAGGACATACTATCTGCAACAGAGATGGAACCAGATGGAGATAGACGATGAGACTCCAACAGTAAGTGAAATACTTGAGAAGGCATACCAATTGTCAGGTGAGGACACAGAGACCCATAGGCAGCGTGCGAGACATCTGTATTCGCTTCTCGGTATAGATGATCTCATGGGGAAGAGGGTGATATTCCTTTCGAGTGGGGAATTGAGGAAAATGAAAATAGCCGAGGCCCTTCTTACTTCTCCGCGTGTGCTGATAATGGACAATCCATTCATAGGTCTTGACTCCGATACAAGAGACTTGTTAAGGGGACTCCTCGAAAGTCTTTCAAGGGAAAAGGCTCTGCAGATTATTCTTATACTGTCAAAGACGGATGATATTCCGGATTTTATCACTCATGTTGTTGAGGTGAGGAACATGAAAGTAAGGGAAAAGATGACCTTGGAAGAATATAGGCAATCGGTGGAAACGATTCCCTCTATGGTCCTTTCACCGGATATTAAGGAGGAAATACTTTCATTGTCATATAGTGACAATGATTACCATGCACATGATGTGGTGAGAATGAACAGTATAAGTATTGTCTATGGTGAGAAAGCTATCTTGAGAAATGTTGACTGGTGTGTTAGGAACGGTGAACACTGGGCTTTAGGTGGACCGAACGGCTCTGGCAAATCAACGTTGCTAAGTCTTATATGTGCAGACAATCCTCAAGGCTATGCTTGTGACATAGAGCTGTTCGGACACAAGCGCGGGTCGGGAGAAAGTATATGGGACATTAAGAAACATATAGGATATGTGTCTCCCGAGATGCATCGGGCTTACAGACGCAATATCCCCTGTATAAGGGTCGTTGCAAGCGGACTCAAGGATTCTGTTGGTTTATATGTCAGACCAACAGAGGAGGACTATGGCGCGTGTAGAATGTGGATGACTGTCTTTGGACTTCAGGGGAAATGGGATGTCCCTTTCTTGCAACTGTCGAGTGGTGAGCAAAGATTAGTGCTCCTTGCCAGGGCTTTCGTAAAGGATCCAGAGCTTTTAATCCTGGATGAACCGCTACATGGACTTGATGATTACAACAGGACTCTTGTTCGGAATGTCATAGATGTCTTCTGTCAGCGCAGAAACAAAACGCTCATAATGGTGAGCCACTATAAAGAGGAGCTGCCAATGTGTATTGACAACATGAAAGAATTGTGCAGGCAGGAAGATAATATATTCAAGTAAACTTGAGTAATATATATATAAGGAGTCCAAGTTTGCGTAACTTGATTACAATAATTGACAAACAAAATACGTTATTAGATTAAACAATATCAATATGGCAAAGACGTTCATTTCAATATTTATGTTCTTGTTCCTGTCGGTAGGCATGACAGCACAGGAGGTATTCAAACAGATTTTAGACAGTAGCAACAAGGTCCTGATGGATAACCATGAGGATGTTGGCATTAGGAAAATTGCCCTGTTCAAGGTTGATGCCCTCACCTATCTGAATACACAGGTTATGGCAGAAATTAACGATACTACATCCGAGCTGACTCCAGAGAGGATGACTCATCTTATTGCCATGCGCGATAGTCAGGCATATTATATGTATGACTACATAAACAGTTTCCTAAAGGAGTATGGCAGGATGAAGAGACAGGCAGAAAAAGACAGGGTGTTGAGAATATTCAGGGATGCAAGTGTTAGTAATCCCCTTTATAATGACCCAGACAGACAGTTTGTGCTCGCATATTACAATAGGGAAGATTTCCTTACACAGTTCTCGCTCGATACAGACTGGGTAAAGGCATTTGAGGAGGCAAAGAAAAAGTTGAGACAGTAGCGTGTTGTTATTGCAAGCACAGTCATTCTTTTGAAAATAAAACAATCCCTCTAAGCATCAAAAGAATATATGGTTATGGCTTTTTTAGCTGTGTAAACGTTTTCTTTTTCTTTATATCAATTTTTTTTACAAAAACATTTGGAGGATATGTAAATATTTTGTATCTTTGCATTGCAATATATACGATAACATCTAATAATTGGACATTAACCTTGCCGTTGCTCGGGACGAGTAGTTGTAAGGGGTACTTGAGTTAATTTATTTTAGTAAAGTTATTTGTGAGCGTTGTTTCCGTGATGGCAATGACGCTTTTTTTTTATTCATTTTACAATAATGGAGGATGTAAATCGTTATTATTTAGTGGCATGCAAACCAGATTCTATTTTTTTAATTATCAATAAATTATTAAGACTATGAGAAAGATTTTTTATGCGTCAGCATTGTTCGTAGCCGCTATTGCGGTAGGTTGTGGCAACAATCAGAAACCGGCTGCAGATGCCAATGGTGTAACAGATTCATTGGAGCAAATGGACACTACAGGAGTGGCGGCGTCAGTTTCTGAAAGCGAAGTTAAGGAGAATATAGCGTCAGGTATCAACAATCTTAAAACAATGATTGAGAATAAGTCTGCTTCTGATTTCGCAGCTAAGCTAACAGAGGTTCAGAACAATATACAGCAGCTTGTGCAGAAAGATCCAGAAGCTGCAAAACAGTATGTGGCGCAGTTGCAGGAGTTCCTGAAACAGAACTCAGCTTCTATAAAGACGTATGCAGGCGAACAGGCGAATGGACTCGTGAACGCATTGGTAAACACTCCGGCACAAAGTATTGTTGATGCTCTGAGCAAGGGAAATTCAGACATAGACAAACTGTCATCTGATGTTCAGAAGGCTGCTGATGATATCAACAAAGCCAAGGAAGACATAAGCAGGGCTAAGGAGGAAGGCAAAAAAGCCTTGGATGAAGCAGCCCAGGCTAAGAAAGAGGAAGTAAGGAATCAGGTACAGAATGCCGTTGATTCAAAGAAGCAGGAGGCAGCAAAGGCAATCGACAAGGGCGTGAGTGACCTTAAGAGCAAGATGGGATTGCAGTAACATTTAATATTTAGGTATCGCATGTCTTCGACATGCTGTCAGTCAACTTATTTTTTCGCAAGCTCAAGAATACTCCTTTGAGCAAGTTTTTAACTTGCAATACTTGAATTTTAAAGCATATGAAATCCCTGATAAAGGTGATTTTCTTTTAATACTTTATTGCATAAAAAATACTTGCAAATGCCATGGTATATGTGCATTCGCAAGTATTTAAAGCAATGTAGATTTACAATTTATCTAATTCTGTCTGCCGCTCTTACAAGTTTCTCGTCTGCAATTATTCCCGCACGTGCCAATAGATAAAGAATAATGGTCACTAATGGCAAACATGCTGCGAATGCAGGTTTGAAGGTTGTACCTTCTGGATTGAGCCAGAATGCGTATGCAAGATAGTCTGCATACCATAAAATCATCAATACTATGTTTACCACGCATAATCGTGCCTGCAATACTCTGTCATGGAATTTGAAGATAGTCAAAACTGACACGGGGAATGTGACAAGCATTATGAAGAATAGCGGTGTAAATTCTCTGTCAGCTGAAATGCCATTATATGATATGCACAAGTTGAACAAGGTGCTGTCAGTCCCCATTCCATTAGGTACATAATGACCTATGGGCAACATCAGGCAAACAACTGACGCAACAATGGCAAGTAAGAGAAATACAGTCTGTTTTCTTTGTATCATTTAGTTGTCGTTCTGATTGTCCTTAGATGGGTCGCGCCAGTAAACATTTCCGTCAACAAATTCCTGTGTGGCAAGAAGTGTTGGTTTTGGCAGTTTCTCGTAGTAACGAGAGATTTCAATCTGCTCGCGGTTTTCAAACACCTCTTCAAGAGAATCGTTATATGATGCGAATTCAGCCAGTTTTTTACTAAGGTCCTGCTTTATTTCAACACTTATCTGGTTGGCACGTTTGGAAATAATGGAGACACTTTCGTAGATGTTGTTGGTCTCATCGCATAAATCCATGATGTCTCGTGTTACGGTGTTAACCGGTGCTTTTGACTTTTTGTAATCCATAAATGTGTTTAAAATTATTGTTAGTTAAGGTGGCGTGCAATAGTGTCCACCTCTGGTTTATATTCTTGTTGAATGGAAATATGTCGCTATCTTCAGTCTATTCTGTTTCTATTGACGACGTGTGTTTCTTGCATTTTTCAATATAGTTCTTTGCCAAGTCGCAGTTCTTTGAGTCTGGATACTCGTTGATAAAGCCGTAGCATTCGTCTTCTGCATCCTGATAGCGTTGAAGCCTTTTTGACTCAACACTCATTTGGGCAAGTTCGTATTTGCTTTTCATTATTAGCAAAGAGAAGTCCTCACGCATGTTTGTGTATGGAAAATCATTGAGGGCATTTTGAGCTGTTATGATACAAGCCTCGTAATTGTTTCCTCCATTGGTACAGTTGCCGAAATAGGTACCGAGATTATAGTAGAGCTTTGCCGAGAGATACTCTTTTGTGACAAGTTTGTCCTGCAGGGCGAACATGCGTTGTTCTGCCGTACCTCTCATCTTGGCGTCTGGAAACAAATCGACGTACTCTTGGAATGCCGCTATGGCAGAGACGGTAGGAGTCTGGTCAAGTCGTGGTTCTGGAGTACTCATATATAGGCTCTGACCGACAAAGAATGAAGCCATCTCGGCGTAACGACCCTTTGGGTATGTCTGGTAATATTTTTTGAATGTCTCTGCCGCACTTTCGTAGTCTCTTAACTCATACTCGGTCATAGCAAGCATGTAAAGGCTTTCTTCGGCGTTCTCCGTTCCTTTCTCAAATGTCACGAGGTCCTGAAGAAGGGTTAGCGCATAGGAATATTTGCCACGTGCGAAACATTCCTTGGCATATTCATAGCGGTAGTCGTTGTCACGCGACTTATATACTTGATTGAACTCCTGTGCACAACTTGACAGAAGCAGAATCATGCCTATCGAGAATAGCTGGATTTTCTTCATATTATAATATTGAGTTGCAAAATTACACATAATTCCATAAATATCAAAGTTGAACAAGATATTTTTAGTAAAAAATAGCATACGCAATATGGTATTATGGGCTTTTTTCGTAATTTTGCAAGTTGATATGGATTTTGAGCTAACATCTAAATACAAACCGACAGGCGATCA
Organism: uncultured Prevotella sp.; assembly: GCA_945875635.1. Lineage (GTDB taxonomy): Bacteria > Bacteroidota > Bacteroidia > Bacteroidales > Bacteroidaceae > Prevotella. Next base: position 7,585 of record CAMCLD010000042.1, on the reverse strand, counting down.
GCCAGAAGCTATCAATCAACTTTACGAAGGACTATGCCGTGGTGACAGGGCGCAGGTACTTCTTGGAGTCACAGGCTCGGGCAAGACGTTCACCATTGCAAATGTTATTGCGAGATATGGGAGGCCGACTCTTGTCCTCAGTCATAACAAAACACTTGCCGCCCAGTTGTATGAGGAGATGAAAGGCTTCTTTCCAAACAATGCCGTGGAGTATTATGTCTCTTATTATGACTACTATCAGCCAGAAGCATATATTCCTTCAACGGACACGTATATAGAGAAGGACCTGGCTATTAACGAAGATATAGACAGGTTGCGTCTGTCGGCTGTATCTTCCTTGCTTTCAGGAAGAAAAGATGTGGTTGTAGTGTCATCTGTTTCATGTATATATGGAATGGGTGGCCCAACGTCCATGGCTCAGAGTGTCATAAAAATCAGGAAAGGACAGATTCTTGACAGAAATGAGTTTCTGAGAAGACTTGTTGATGCCCTGTATTTGCGTAATGACCTGGAACTTCAAAGGGGTAATTTCAGGGTTAAAGGTGAGACTTGCGACATTGCCATTGCCTACAGCGAGAACATTTTAAGAATTACATGGTGGGATGATGAGATTGACTCTATTGAGGAACTTGATGCAATGTCATTCCACAAGCTTGCCTCTTTTGACCAGTATGAGATTTATCCAGCTAATTTGTTTGTCACGTCCAAGGAGCAGACGGAAATGGCAATACATGACATACAGGATGATTTGGTAAGACAGATAGATTATTTCAACGAGATTGGAGAACCATTGAAGGCACATAGGATAAAGGAGAGAGTTGAATATGACATGGAGATGATTAAAGAACTGGGACACTGTTCGGGTATAGAGAACTATTCCAGGTATTTCGACGGTAGAGAGCCGGGACAGCGTCCTTATTGCTTGTTTGACTTCTTTCCAAAAGATTTCCTGTTGGTCGTGGATGAGAGCCACGTAAGTGTTCCTCAGATAACTGCCATGTATGGAGGAGACAGGGCAAGAAAGAAAAATCTCGTTGAATATGGTTTCCGGCTTCCAGCTGCATTTGACAACAGGCCTCTTAAATTCGATGAGTTTCAGAATATGGTCAATAAGGTTATATATGTCTCCGCTACACCTGCTGATTTCGAGTTGAATGAGGCTGAGGGCGTTGTGGTTGAGCAGATTATCAGACCAACGGGACTCCTTGACCCGAATATTGTTGTTAGACCAACGGAAAATCAGATTGACGACCTCCTTGAAGAGATTCAAAAGAGGGGAGAGAAGAATGAGAGGGTGCTTGTAACCACACTTACAAAGCGGATGGCAGAAGAGCTTACTGAGTTCCTCTTGAATAATGGTGTAACGGCAAACTATATTCATAGCGATGTGGCGACTCTCGACAGAGTAAAGATAATGAACGACTTGAGAGCGGGTGTCTTTCAGGTGTTAGTTGGAGTTAATCTGTTGCGTGAAGGACTTGACTTGCCCGAAGTTTCGCTTGTGGCTATTCTTGACGCAGATAAGGAAGGATTCCTGCGCAGTCACAGGAGTCTGACTCAAACAGCAGGTCGTGCTGCAAGAAATGTAAACGGAATGGTTATAATGTATGCTGACACGATAACAGACAGTATGCAGAAGACAATAGATGAGACTACCCGACGGAGAATGAGGCAGTTGAAATATAATGAGGAACATGGCATTGTGCCTCGACAGATATCTAAGGAGATTAGAGAGGCACTTGTGTCAGGTATTGCAGGAAAGCAACAAGACAAGGGCAGGTCGGATAAAGGTTATGTTGAGCCGGACATAAGCAATATGATGGTTGCTGACCCCATACTGGAACGCATGACTGAGAGCCAGATAAGGAAAAGCATTGATGCTACAACTGCAAAGATGAAGGAAGCAGCAAAGAATCTGGACTTCCTTCAAGCTGCACAGTATAGGGATGAGATTATAAGATTGCAGACACTCCTCAAGTGATGTTCTTATTCCTAATCATTGATGATGCTCTTAAATATGGAAGGGTAGGGGACAATCTGATGTCTCTAATCAGGAAAAGCCCCAGTGGAGAAAGAAAACCCGTTTTCTGTGATCTTATAGTTAAAGCAGAAACTTGTGAAAGGTTTTACTTTTCCTGCTTTTTCTGCGATAGCCTCCTTTGTTAAGTTTTCGTCAGAAACATACTGATATGATAATGATTTAAACAGACTTTCCCTTGTGCTGTTGTCCTTATATGTTATGGTATATGGAGATTCTATGCTTACATTTAGGTTGTATGAGCTTTGAGGGGCTGCTTGTATGACATCTGCCGCTTTTAGAATCCATCTGGCTCTCAATCCTATGGACACTTCCTTCGTCATGTCGAAAACCTCTGTCTTGGTCCATTTTGTGGAAGATGCAGTCATGATGTCTGTGTGTGTCTTTCCGTCAGCTGATATATAGCTGATTTCTAATGTGCCAATGTCCTGCAAAGCGTTGACGTCTGCCACTCTGACTGTGTAATCGACAGTATAACTCTTGGGAGATGTCTTCATGCCTGATTCTGGAGATGATGGATTCTCTGGATTGTCATCGTCTCCGCAGGAGGCAAGACACAATGTCATAATCGACAAAAACAAGATATTTCTTAATTTCATCATAAATGTGGTTTACTCTATTATTAATGATTCGAGTTTTGCAAATCGTAAACTTTTTAATTCAACAACTGACAGATTCTCAAAGAAATCGAAACTTAAAATGGCAATAAGTTCCAGTCAGTTGTTATGGAGCAATGTCACGCCAAAGATTGTCTTTAGGAAGAGGAGCATCAACGGAAATCAGCTTTTTAGACACGGGATGTATGAATTCCACATGTCTTGCAAGAAGGGATATGCCTCCATTTGGATTGGAGCGTTTTGCTCCATATTTTAAATCTCCTTTTATAGGGCAGCCTATTCCTGAAAGCTGACACCTGATTTGATGGTGCCTTCCTGTAAGCAACCTTACCTCAAGAAGAGTGTAATGCTCTGTTGCGCTTATCATCTTGTATTTTAGAATAGCTTTCTTTGCACCTCTTCCTTCGCCTTTGCGGATAAAGCTCTTGTTCTGTCGCTCGTTATGCGCAAGCCAATTGACAAGCTCGCCTTCCTCTTGGGGAGGACGGTTCTGCACAATAGCCCAATACGTCTTCTTTATCTCTTCTTTCCTAAACATGTCATTCAGGCGGGTAAGAGCCTTGCTGGTTCTTGCAAATATGACAAGACCCTCTACAGGGCGGTCAAGTCTATGAACCACACCTAAAAAGACATCACCAGGTTTCTGATACTTCTTCTTAATATATTCCTTAACCATTTCTGGCAGTGGCTTGTCGCCAGTCTTGTCTGCCTGGACGATTTCGCCACTGCTCTTGGAAACGATTATAATATGATTGTCTTCGTAAACAACGATCATCTCTATGGCCTGATTTCGCTTTTTTTACATGTTCATACCACCGTCAATCTGGATAACCTGACCGGTAACGTAACTTGACATGTCAGATGCAAGGAAGAGACATACGTTTGCAATATCCTCAACCTGACCACCGCGGCGAAGTGGAATCTTCTTCATCCAGTCCTTGCGAATGTCTTCTGGCAGCTGGGCTGTCATGGCTGTCTCTATGAATCCTGGAGCCACGGCATTGGCACGTACACCCTTTGGTCCAAGCTCCTGAGCTATGGACTTAGCAAGACCAATCATTCCGGCTTTTGATGCAGAATAGTTGCATTGACCAGCATTGCCATGGACTCCCACAACGCTCGACATGTTGATTATAGAGCCACCACGCTGGCGAAGCATGATAGGTGCACAAGCGTGAATGAAATTGAAAGCACTCTTGAGGTTGACGTTAAGGACTGCGTCCCATTGTGCCTCTGACATGCGCAACATGAGACCATCCTTGGTTATGCCGGCATTGTTCACAAGGATATCTATGGAACCGAAATCCTCTTTAATCTTGTTCACGACAGCCTCAGTCTCGGCAAAGTCTGCAGCGTTACCTGCATATGCAAGGCATTTGACACCCAGAGACTCAATTTCCTGTCGTGTGGCTTCAAGCCCTGCCTTCATTTCTTCATTAAGTACAAGGTCTGTGAATGCTATGTTAGCACCCTCTGAAGCATATTTCAATGCTATTGCCTTGCCAATTCCTCTTGCAGCTCCTGTTATAAGGGCTGTCTTTCCTGTTAATAATCCCATTTTGTTATATTATTTATAATGTATAAGTGTATAAATGATTCCTAAGCAATTAACTAAATTATCTTATCCCATTCTTACCAAGCGCTCCATATACTACCTTCGCCACAAGTGGTCTGGATGTCTCTTCTGTAAGTCCCTGACCAAGGCGACCATATATGAATGGCACTTCAAGTCCTTTTATACAGTAATGGGTTATGTCTGCTACAAGGTCAACATTCTCAATGTCAAATTCTCCATCTGCCTTGCCTTCTGCATATACCTTCCGGAATAGTTCGAGCTCATCCTCGTCGAAATTCTTTCTTGTCTTCTCAACCATCCAAATGTTGCGGAAGAATTCTGCTCTTAGATTGCCGTTCCTTATTACGGTTTCCTTAATCATACTCAGATGGGTGTATATGAGTTCAATGATTTTCTCCTGAGGACTTATGTTTTTTGCAGCAACCTCGTCAAGTTTGTCCGACAATCTCTCAAGCTCGCCCTCTATGACAGCATAATAAACATCGTCTTTACTCTTGAAATATGTGTACAGAGTGCGTCTGCCCTTGCCAGATGCTACGGCAATGTCATTCATGGTCGTGTTGGCAATGCCATTCTTGGCAAATAGTTGTCTTGCAACATCTACGAGCTTTTGTCTTGTCTTTGAAATTGACATCGTTATATGGTTTAATGTTATTGCTGGATTCCATCCACATCGTTGATTTTCTATACCATCGGCTGCAGAATGCTTGATTGACAATATAATGCGGCTTGAGTAATGATGAGATGTCATGCTTTTGCACATTGTCCAAATCATGTGCAAAAGTACGTCTTTTATTTAATATACGCAAATTATTAAGCAACTAATTGCACAATAATTTGTTTTGTGCATAATGATTTCTAATTAAGATTTGGCTTTGTGATAAAAAAAATGCCATAATATTTGCACATTCAAAATAATATGAGTAACTTTGCAACCGCAAATCCGATAAGGATATGATTACATCGCGGAGTGGAGCAGTTGGTAGCTCGCCAGGCTCATAACCTGGAGGTCGCATGTTCGAGTCCTGCCTCCGCAACTAAACAGGCCGTAATTCGTTTGTTGTGAACGAATTACGGCTTAAACATTAAAATAGGTCGGACAGAATTATACAAGCTTGAAAATTGGTACTCCCATAAATCGTTGGTTTTAAATGTTAAATATATCGCAAACCATGTTGGTATTACACAAAGTAAACACATGGTATTACTTTTCTGCGTTATGATATTACATTCCATTCCATATTATGATTATACATGTAATCCGAGGGAACTATATCCCCTTATAGGCAAAATAAACTATTGACAATCATAGTATTACATCATAACCCTCTGAAAACCAACAAAAAAATTGGGAAGCCACCCCGTGACTTCCCAATTTATTCTGCGGAAGGTGAGGGATTCAAACCCCCGATACCCGGAAAGGGTATACCGGATTTCGAGTCCAGCGCATTCGGTCACTCTGCCAACCTTCCAATATTTCAAATGAAGATGATAGATATATATTTTTCTTCCCTATCAAAATCGAATGCAAAAGTAATAATTTAATTTTAATATCGGGTTAGTTTTCCAGAAAAAATATTGAACCCTCCTTATTTTTTTTACTATCAATGCCATGAGAGGCTTTGCCTTAGACGAAGCGGTTGTAATCTTGCAAGAAATGGCAGTTTATTATATTTATTGCTTCCGGAACGAAATCTGTTGGTATCCGACGAGCCTGTCAGTCCTTCCTCCTTGTTCTTTGAAATATACCAGTGCCTGATATGAATTCTCTGTATGATGGAAAGAGCCTTCTGTAGGCAGAGGATGTGCATTCCCATTTTCATCGACAAGTAAAAACTGGTAAGAATAATATCCCAGTTTCAACAGTATAGTCACCTCATACATTTTTGTCTCCTCATTGTATTCCATGAGATACCTGTCAGAGAATCTGTCGTTGGTCCATTCTCCGTTTACATATATTCTATTGTCTTTCATTTCCGGGATGGCGAGTCTGAAATGTACCATCATATAGTCGCTGGTATATTCGCTTTCATAATTGTCGCTGTTCCTGAGCAGGAAGCATCCGTTTGCGTCCTCATCGTAAAGATAATTGCGTCTTGGCATAGAAATGAAAGGATAAGCGTGGAACATTTCACCGTCCCATTTGATGGACTCTATTCCCATGGAAGCCACATCTGTGCTCAATATTTCAAATTTCCTGTATTCGTTTCCGGCATCGAAGATGTATTCCTTGCAGTGGTCCCATGCCTGTCCATCAATTGTTTTGTATTGTGGCTTGGCATTAATCCTTGCGTCGTCCCATCTTCTGTTTTGCAGCACAACGGTTTTTATCTGCTGTTCTGGGTTCACTACCCTGTATCTTTTTGTATAGTTAAGTTGCATGGCTACCTGTTGGTGTGAGTTGTTGATGTCAATGTCTGTAACTGTCGTGACACTCATGCCAATTCCCATGCGTTTTTCTTCTGGTTCGGTCACGTAGAAATACGCTGTGAACATGTCTTCCCCCTCGTTATCGTCATATACGGTCAGTTTATAGTTTCCACTGATTTTTGGCATGCATTTTGAATTGGGTATTTTGAGAGTGTAGTGTGTGTATAGCCAGTTGGTAAGGGACGATTTAGTGTAGTCTTCAATAGTGTTTCCTTGTGCGAACCCCTCACAGTAATCGCTTTCAAATATCTCCTCTGAGGTAGTCCAGTCTGCCTCGCAATGCTCCAGCCTGTATGCATATCTCTGGTATTCGTGACTCATATCGTCGAAGTCGATGGTCACACTTCCCTTTCCGAGTTCCATCACAGGCATGGATTGCCAGTCGGCGTTTGCCACAACCTGCAACGACTGTATTCTTTCGTTGAATATCTCGTTCCTTTGTGCGTTTGCCTCTTCGCATGTAGCGAGAGCTGCCAATACAATATATATATATATGAGAGGATGTTTCATTTGTATGTAAATATCGACCTTAGAAAGAAAAAAAGGAGCCTTCCCTTTTTGTCAAGGAGAACGCTCCGTTTAGTATTGAAATTAATGAGGTTATAAGGTTATGAGGTTATAAGGTTAACCCATTAAACCCTTAAACCCTGAAAACCTCCCCTCCCCATGGAGGGGGTGGGCCTCAACCTTCAACTTTCAACGACCTCAAGACTTGAAACCTTAGTACCTTGTACCTTTATAACTCTCAGAAATTATTTCTTGTTCAGTTTCAGGTCAACTTCCATAGCGATGGCTACAGTAGCACCTACCATTGGGTTGTTGCCGATTCCAAGGAATCCCATCATCTCAACGTGTGCTGGAACTGATGATGAACCTGCGAACTGAGCGTCAGAGTGCATACGGCCGAGAGTATCGGTCATACCT
>CAMCLD010000041.1 GCA_945875635.1 uncultured Prevotella sp. | reverse complement strand
GAGTTATGATAAGCCAATACCCGTCAATAATCAATAATCAGCAATCAACAATCAGCAATCAACAATCAATAATCAATAATCAGCAATCAATAATCAGCAATCAACAATCAGTAATCAACAATCAACAATCAGTAACCAGCAATCAACAATCAGTAATCAACAATCAATAATCAGCAATCAACAATCAATAATCAGCAATCAACAATCAACAATCAGAGAAAAATCTGACATGGCAAAATCCTGAGCTGATCGGCTTTGCCGCTTGCCGCAAGCAAGAAATTTTTGTTACTCAGGTACTTATAAAAAAGTAAAACTAAAGTGCTGCGGAATTTAGGATTTACATAAATCTGCAAAGACAATAAAAAAATCATCAAAATGTTTGATATTTGAATAAAAACTTGTAACTTTGCAACCAAACTTGACAATAACGACAACAAATATCAATCAATAAAAGGAATTATAATGAAAGCAATTGAAGTAGTTGAGAACCTGAAGCGCAGGTTTCCAAATGAGCCGGAGTATATTCAGGCTGTAAGTCAGGTGTTGGGTACCATTGAGGAAGAATACAACAAACACCCAGAATTTGAGAAGGCAAACCTTATAGAACGCCTCTGCATTCCAGACAGGCTTATTGAATTCAGAGTGACATGGGTTGACGACAAGGGCAATGTACAGACAAACATGGGTTACCGTGTCCAGCACAACAATGCCATTGGTCCATACAAGGGAGGTTTGCGCTACCACGCATCAGTAAACCTTTCCATCCTTAAATTCCTTGCCTTTGAGCAGACATTCAAGAACTCACTCACCACACTCCCTATGGGTGGTGCGAAAGGTGGCTCTGACTTCTCTCCACGTGGCAAGAGCAACAACGAGGTGATGCGTTTCTGCCAAGCTTTCATGAACGAGCTATATCGCCACATTGGTCCTGACGAGGACATTCCAGCAGGTGACATAGGTGTTGGCGGAAGAGAGGTCGGCTATCTCTTCGGTCAGTACAAGAAACTGACACACCAGTTTCAGGGAATGCTGACAGGAAAGGGACAGGAGTTTGGAGGAAGCCTCATCCGTCCAGAAGCTACAGGATACGGCAACGTGTATTTCCTTGCCAACATGCTTAAGACCCGCAACATAGACCTTGCAGGAAAGGTTGTACTTGTGAGCGGTTCTGGAAATGTGGCGCAATATACTGTAGAGAAACTAATACAGCTCGGAGCGAAACCTGTTACCTTGTCAGACTCTGACGGCTACATCTACGACCCAGAGGGAATAGACGAGGAGAAGTTGGAATATGTTAAGGAACTAAAGAATATTGAACGCGGACGTATCAGAGAATACGCTGAAAAATACGGAGTGAAGTATGTAGAGGGAGCAAAGCCATGGGGCGAGAAAGCAGACATTGCCCTTCCTTCTGCCACACAGAACGAGATTGACGAAGATGCTGCCAAGACACTCGTGGCAAACGGAGTAATAGCAGTAAGCGAGGGTGCTAACATGCCTTCAACCCCAGGTGCCATTAAGGTGTTCCAGGATGCCAAGATACTTTACTCTCCTGGCAAGGCTGCCAATGCAGGAGGTGTGGCTGTGTCTGGTCTTGAGATGAGTCAAAACTCTGAGCGTCTGAAATGGAGCCGTGAAGAGGTTGACGCAAAGCTCCACGGCATCATGGATGACATTCATGCTAACTGCGTGAAGTATGGCACAGAGCCAGACGGCTATATCAACTATGTCAAGGGTGCCAACGTAGCAGGCTTCCTGAAAGTTGCAAGAGCGATGATGGCACAAGGTTACGTATAAATAGAGAATGTTATAATATAAAGGCTGGATTCCCCTTTCAAGGAGATTCCAGCCTTTTTGTCTTACAGTCTGAGCTATTATCAAGAATTGGCTTTTCTGGTAATTGACAAATTTAAAACAACAAGCTGACTTGTCAACAGATTTGCGATAAAGAACATTGCACCAAAATGACAAATATCAAAATACGCCAAACGCCGAGTCAATGATTTTGCATTTAATAACAAAATGTTTTGTTTTATAAAAGAATGATATTAACTTTGCAGCCGAAAATTATTCAGGACACAAAAAATATTCAGGTATAATATTGTCATCATGGTTAAGACATTTGATTTCAAGCCCCGTTTGTTGAGTTGCTTGAGGAACTACAATCGTAAGACTTTTATAGCAGACATCATGGCAGGCATTATCGTTGGTATTGTCGCACTCCCACTTGCAATTGCATTTGGAATTGCCTCAGGTGTCACCCCGGAGAAGGGTATCATCACTGCCATCGTAGCAGGATTCATAATATCCATCCTCGGAGGCAGCAAGGTACAGATAGGAGGTCCGACCGGTGCCTTTATCATCATTATTTACGGCATCATCCAGCAATATGGATTCGAGGGACTCACCATAGCCACTATAATGGCTGGAATATTCCTGATTCTATTTGGGTTCCTTCATCTTGGCACAATCATTAAATATATTCCCTACCCTATTGTGGTTGGATTCACAAGCGGTATTGCCGTAACCATCTTTACCACTCAGGTAAAAGACCTGTTTGGACTGGACATAGCCAATGTTCCTTCTGACTTTATCGAGAAATGGCAATGTTATGTAGCAAACTTCTCGTCTGCCGATGCTTGGACGTCCTTGATTGGCATTTTGAGTGTTGCCGTCATAGTTCTCTCTCCAAAGATTAACAAGAAAATCCCTGGCTCATTGACTGCAATCATACTCATGACTATTCTGGCTTTGATGCTGAAGCAGTATGCAGGAGTGACTACAATTGAAACTATTGGCGACCGCTTTGCCATAAGCAATTCGCTGCCAGAGGCTGAAGTTCCTGAACTTACATGGGGAACCATCAAGAGCCTTGTGATGCCAGCCTTGACAATAGCCATACTCGGTGCCATAGAAAGTCTGCTGTCTGCCGCCGTAGCAGATGGAGTCATTGGAGACCATCATAATTCCAATACAGAACTCATAGCACAAGGTGTGGCAAATCTGGCTTCTCCAATATTTGGCGGAATACCTGCAACCGGAGCTATCGCCCGTACCATGACCAACATCAACAACGGAGGAAGGACACCAATAGCCGGTATCGTACATGCTGTTATACTGCTGCTTATTTTCCTTTTCCTCATGCCATTAGCTAAATACATTCCTATGGCATGCCTTGCCGGAGTCCTCGTAGTTGTAAGTTACGGAATGTCGGGATGGCGTTCGTTCTTCGCCCTTATGAAGAATCCGAAAAGCGATGTCACCGTGTTGCTCATTACTTTCTTCCTGACCATAATATTCGACCTTACCATAGCCATTGAAGTTGGACTTATCATAGCCTGTCTGCTTTTCATGAGACGTATGTCCGAGACTACAGACGTGAGAGTCATATCAGACGAGATTAACCCCGACGAAGAGTATAGCGACATGAAACTTGGCAACCTTGAACATCTGACCATTCCTGAGGGCGTAGAGGTGTACGAAATAAACGGTCCGTATTTCTTTGGAGTAGGCAACCGTTTTGAGGAAATAATGGCAACCATGGGCGACCGTCCCGCTGTTAGGATAATAAGGATGAGGAAAGTTCCGTTTGTTGACTCAACAGGTATTCACAACCTTACAAACCTTTGTCTGATGAGTCAGAAAGAAGGAATACAGATTATCTTGTCTGGCGTGACAGAAAAAGTCAACTCCCAACTTACCAAAGCCGGTTTCTGCGAACTTGTCGGCAATGAGAATATATGCAGCCATATCGACTTGGCACTCGAAAGGGCAAATGAGATTGTGGGCAACACAAAATGACGCTGCTATCATTTGCCTTCGACATTCTTCCTGTTCTTAAGGTTGATAGTGGTTTTAACCACTCCATAGTCGTAGCCTCGCTTGTTCCCTGACAAAATGAGGAAAAGTGTCTTCTCCCAATTCTGTATCATACCCAAAGCCTTCGTAACAGAACGAGGTCAGTTCTTCCGGATGTAATATCTTATTGCGGAGTATAAATCTCAACATTGCACCCCTGCACGACTTTGCCCATACCGCCTGCATTCTCAAACTGCCATCATTTTGTCTGACATAGAAAAGCGGATGAATTACCTTGACCTCAGCCATCACCCTTTTCCAATCAAACAGGTGTTCATATTCTTCGGTAGAGAGATGGAGCAGGATACCGTCGTCAGCCTTCACACTGTCTATCAACACATCTGTCAGTTTGTCTTTCCAGAATTGATTTACAGGTTTGCCATCTGTCGCCTCAAGGCTTACGCAATGCTCCATGCGGTATGGTACAATAGCATCCATCGGCCTGAGCAAGCCATAGAGAAAGCATGTAATCCACAGATGCTTTTGTCCGAACAGAAGGTCTTCCATGCTCAGCGTCTTGGCATTTAAATGTTTATATGCCTGTCCGTTGTATGCCATGATGGCAGGCATCTTGTCTGCAAGGAAGTAGTTCTGGTATCTTCGCCAGTTTTCGGCTGCAAGGTTATGGCTACAGTCCAGCTTTTGTGCAAGCATGTCAACGGAACAGGTAGCCATCTCCGCAGCGAGTCTGTTGGCGATGGATTGGAACAGGGGGTCGGTCAGTGGCTTTGTCTCTGAACTGCCGAACATTATTTTGGCATTAGCAAGCAGTATCTGCATGGATTTCTTTTCGTTTTTTTGTGATAAATGTCTATGCAAAGAGGTCTGGTGTATCGTTTATCCGCATGTCTGGATTATATTTGTCAATAAATTCCTTTTCTGTCATGATACCGATACCCAGTTCCTGAGCTTTTCTGTTCTTTCCCGATGTGGATGTGGCATCGTTGTTTATCAGCCATGTTGTTGACTTACTGACACTGCCTGTAACCTTTCCTCCCTGTTCTTCTATATATGTCTTAAGCTGTGCTCTGTTCCTGTAATAATGCACATCACCTGTTATGACGAAGGTGAGTCCTTGACATTTTCCTCCCTTGCTTTTCATTTCAGGTTGGTTCACCTCTACTTGCTCAAGAAGGTGTTCCACCTTTTTCCTGTTTCCTTCATCATGAAACCAATTTACAACCGATGCCGACTTCTCGGGTCCTATACCTGGTATGTGTGAGAAGAATGCTGAGTCTGAACGCATTGAAGCCTCTTCTATAAGTATATCTAATTTGTATGCCTCAAGCAGACGCTTGCATACATCAATGCCGCACATTGGTATGTTCAATGCGTAAAGCAGCCTTACAGCCTCTACATTCCTTGATTTATCAATGGCTCTCATTATTTTCGATGCTGAAACCTCTCCGAACCCTTCCATGTGTGCTATTTCGCGTATATGAGAGCGTAACTGGTATATGTCTGCATACTCTGTTATCCATCCTCTGTTTACGAACTTTGCCAAAGTCGCTTCCGACAGTCCATCAATATTCATGCCTTCCTTAGAGACAAAACGACTGAATATTTTCAGTTGTTTAGCAGGACACAGGCTGTTAGTGCAATGCAACGTGCGTGTTTCACTACCCTCACTGTTATATATAACGGTTGGACTACCACATACCGGACATTTGTCTGGTATGTACAGATTGCCTACCTTGGCATCAACTCTCACCACTTTAGGTATTATCTTGTTAGCCTTGATGACTGTGATACTTGTTCCTGTTCCTCCTATTCCCAGACGTTCACATTCACTGATATTGCAAAGCGATGCCCGTCTAACTATCGTTCCTTCCAGTTCAACGGGTTCAAATACTGCAACCGGAGAAATCTTGGATGCTGCACACGACCATTCCACTCTATCCAATGTTGTCTGAGCCTCCTCATCCTGCCATTTGAAGGCGAGTCCTCCACGTGTGGCATGGTGTCCTGTCACAGAACCCGATGCTGCAAACACCGTATCGTTGTAAGTTATTACGAGTCCATCAACAGGAAAAGGATTCTCTCCATTTGTTACTTTCTCCGTCCATTTGTTGATGACAGTATTCATTGTGTCAATATCGGGAGTATCTATTCTCTCCCGCTCCACAGGTGTCATGCCCATATGAGCAAGGCTATCCATCCTGTCACCCCATTCTGTCTGGTCGCTATCTGTATATACGAGCGAGAAAGGAATCCATCTTATATGTCTTTTAGCCACTTCTGAGGAATCTCTTAGAGCCAAGGAACCAGATGCGAGATTACGAGGATTGGCATAGTCCTCGTCTGTCTCCATCAGGAATTTCTGGAAATCAGCATACGAAATAACGGCCTCTCCCCTTATTACAAGATGCCCCTTGTAAGTCAACGTCAATGGAATCCCCTCTATTGCCGTTGCCATGTGAGTTATATTTGTTCCCTCGTGTCCGTTTCCTCTTGTCACAATCTTTGTAAGCCTTCCGTTGTCATAAGTTACGACAAGCGTAAGTCCGTCGAGTTTCCATGAGACCCACACAGGTCGTCCTTCTGCCCATTTCACAAGCTCTGAAACAAGTTTTGTCTTGGCAAGTGAAAGTGCCGGATACTCGTGTCTCTCTTTCCTGCCGGATATACTGTCGGCAGACACATTATGAGTGGGACTGTCATCGAGAACCACGCCAGTTTCCCTCTCCATTTCTACAAGTCGGTCGAAGAGAGCATCCCATTCATGGTCGGTCATCAACTCCCCTTGACCATTGTAATAGGCCTCAGATGCTTCGTTGAGCCTTTCAACAAGCAATCTCATCTGTTCTATGCTGTCGTTAGTCATCTGTTTTTTTGATTACTGATTGTTGATTGCTGATTATTGATTACTGATTGCTGATTACTGATTGTTGATTGCTGATTATTGCCCCACTGTGGGGCAGGGAGACTTCAATCTTTCAACAAATCGGGTCGAAGCCGTCTTGTGCGTTCCATCGCCTGGTCTATCTCCCATTGCTTTATTAACGCCTCGTTTCCGCTGAGCAGTATTTCTGGAACCTTCCATCCATTATAGTCAGCTGGTCGTGTATATACAGGTGCGGAAAGGATATCATCCTGAAAGCAGTCTGACAGTGCACTTTGCTCGTCGCCTATCACTCCTGGCACAACCCTTACGATAGCATCGGCCATGACAGCAGCTGCCAGTTCGCCTCCTGTAAGCACATAGTCTCCAATACTAATCTCCCTTGTTATGAGATGTTCCCTTATCCTATGGTCTATACCTTTATAATGGCCACATAGTATTATGATATTCTGTTTCAAGGACAAGTCATTGGCAACGTGCTGGTTGAACTGTTCCCCATCTGGTGATGTGAATATCACCTCGTCATACTCTCTCGCATCCTTCAGTGAGCTTATACAACGGTCTATCGGCTCACACTGCATAACCATGCCGGCGAATCCACCGTATGGATAGTCATCGACACGACGCCATTTGTCATTGGAATAATCTCTAAGATTATGGAGATGTATCTCCACAAGACCCTTTTTCTGTGCCCTTGCAAGTATCGATTCATGTATGAAGCCTTCTATCATTGCGGGCAACACTGTAACAATATCTATTCTCATAGTTGCAAAGTTAGCGCAAATCGAGTGAAGAACAAAATAAAAGGCGCAGTATTTTATTTTTTATTCCGAGATGAAGCCTAACTTATTTAAAGTTAGCGCAAATCGAGTGAAGAACAAAAAAAAAAGACGCAGTATTTTATTTTTTATTCCGAGATGAAGCCTAACTTCGATTATTATGGATAATCCTAAAAATTATTTAAGCTACAACCTTTCTTTCAGAAATATTCCATTACGTATTTCTCACCAAGGCGGAATCCCTCGTCATAGAGACACTCCAGTTTCTTGATGTCCTTTTCTATTCTTCCCACCTCCATAGGTGCCAACGGACGTATGCAATGGACACTTCCGTTGTCCTCCATCCGCTCCAGCATCTCGAGCTGGCTGTTATACACTTCTATTCGATGGCTAAGGGCTACTCTCAGACGGGGGTAGTCCTTATATATCAAACGTGGTATCCTTCTGTCCTTGCCTTTATTACGGTAGCCACGGTTGCGCGTGGCTATCACTACATTATGGTTATATCCAAGTTCAATAGCCCGCATTATAGGAATACTGTCCACGATTCCTCCGTCGAGCATGGGTACACCATCCACATTCACTATTGCCGACACATACGGAAGACTACTGCTCGCTCTTACTATATCTATAGCCCTCTGCCTGTTGCCAGAACATTCACACAGATACTCTGCCCTACCAGTAAGGCAGTTGGTTGTCACCATCTCGAACTTAGCCGCATTATTGAAGAATGTGTCATAATCTAAAGGTACCAGTTCATTAGGAAACCTGTCGTAAAGCAGAACGGGGTCGAAGATACATCCATTCCGCAGTAGATGGTGTAATCCAATATAGTCATAATGTGCCAGCATGTCTATGTTAGACACGCGTGCCCTCCTTGGTTGCCGGCTTATGTATGACATTCCGTTACATGCACCAGCTGATACAGCAATCACCCGTTCAAAATACAGTTCATATTTCATGAAGGCATCAAGCACTCCACTCGTAAAGACACCTCTCATCCCTCCTCCTTCCAATATCAGCGCACTATTCCTAACCTTTTGCATGGACATTCTAAAATTTTCCTACAAAGATAGTGATTTTTAAGCAAAAAAGACTAACTTTGCAAACAGTATAACGTAAAAAAAACAATCATTATGTTCAGCAAACAAACATACGTAGAGCGACGTGCAGAGCTGAAAAGGCTGGTAAAAGAGGGCATTGTTATCATATTCGGAAACAATGAGTCACCATGCAACTATCCAGCCAATGCATATTACCCATTCAGACAGGACTCGTCATTCCTGTATTATTTCGGTCAAAAAAGGGACGGACTAATTGGTGTAATAGACATTGACAACGACATAGAGACTCTCGTAGGCGATGACATTGACATCGAGGATATAGTATGGTATGGCTCCGTTGACAGTGTACACAACCTCGCTGAGGCTGTAGGAGTGGCTAACACTGCGCCTATGAAGACTATAAAGACAATATGCGCAAATGCCATGAGGCAAAACAGGAGGATTCACTTCCTTCCTCCATACAGGCATGATATAAAACTGCTTATATTCGACTTACTTGGAATACACCCCAACCAGCAGAAAGAGGCAGCATCAATGGATCTTATCAAGGCAGTCGTGACGATGAGGTCAAAGAAGTCGGCAGAGGAAATCAAAGAACTTGAGAAAGCTGCTACAATTGGCTACAAGATGCATACTACGGCAATGGCTCTTGCACGTCCTGGAGTTACCGAGAAATACATTGGGGGAAAACTTGCCGGAATAGCTCAGTCATACGGAGCGATGGTGAGCTTCGCCACTATTTTCACACAACACGGAGAGATAATGCACGGAAATCCGTCGGAAACCTTGCTTGAAGATGGACGACTTGCACTATGTGACGCAGGTGCAGAGACTATGAGCCACTACTGCTCAGACAACACACGAACATATCCTGTCAGCGGCAAATTCACTCAAAGACAATTGGAGATTTACAGCATTGTGGAGGACTGCCATGACTATGTGCTCAGTGTTGCAAAGCCCGGAGTAAAGTACATGGATGTGCATTTCGCTGTGTGCAAACTCATGACTGACAGACTGAAAGCTCTCGGACTCATGAAAGGAGACACTGAAGAGGCTGTAAGAGCTGGAGCACACGCCATGTTCATGCCTCATGGCTTGGGACACATGATGGGAATGGATGTTCATGACATGGAGGGTTTTGACCAAATAAACGTTGGATTCGATGAAGAGACAAGACCCATACTTGACCAGTTCGGCACAAACTGTCTCAGAATGGGAAGGAAACTTGAGGAGGGATTTGTCGTGACTGACGAGCCTGGCATTTATTTCATCCCTGCACTTATTGACGAATGGAAGGCTTCCGGACACTGCGCCGAATTCCTCAACTTCGACAAGATAGAGACCTACAAGGATTTTGGAGGTATCAGACTTGAAGATGATGTACTTATAACTACTGGCGGATGTGAGTTCATTGGCAAGGAAAGGATTCCGTACCATCCAAACGACGTGGAGAAGTTCATGGCTGAAAATAGACTGAAAATTGAAGATTGAAAATTGAAAATTGAAAATTCTAACATATAATTAATAATAAAAACGGAAATGAAAAAGATTTTAGTTTTGGCTATAATGGCAACTGTCACCATTGGAGCCGGTGCCGAGGAGAAAAAGGATTCGGTAAACAAGAACAAGCCTGTTTTCACTACCATTAAGGAAAACAAGATTACAAGTATCAAGGACCAGAATCGTAGTGGTACATGCTGGGACTATTCCACTCTCAGTTATTTTGAAGCTGAGATACTAAAGAAGACCGGTAAGACATACGACCTTTGTGAGTCTTTCGTAGCTAACAAGACATATATGGACAGAGCCATACAGGTAGTACGTCTGCATGGGGACTGCCAATTCTCACAAGGTGGCTCATGCTACGATCCTCTATACTGCTTGCAACATTATGGAATATGCCCGGAAGATGCCATGCCATTCCCAGGTTCCCTTTACGGTGACTCACTCAACAACTTCAATGAGTTCTTCGCCCTTATGGAACCATACGTGGCTGCCGTGGCAAAAAGCGATGCTAAGAAACTCTCCTCACAGTGGAAAGTTGGACTGCAGGGCATTCTCGACGCCTACCTTGGAAAATGTCCTGACAAATTCACATTCGAGGGTAAAGAATATACGCCACAAACCTTTGCTGCCAGTCTTGGACTCGACTTCAACGACTATGTTACCATAACTTCCTACACCCACCATCCTTTCTACACACAGTTTGCCGTAGAGGTACAGGACAACTGGCGTAACCCTCTGTCATGGAACCTGCCTATGGATGAGATGATGAGAGTCATTGACTATGCTCTTGACAATGGATATTGCATAGCATGGGGTGGCGATGTAAGCGAAGAAGGATTCACACGCAACGGTCTTGCCTACGCCATCGACTCCAAAAAGGCACAAAGTCTTGCCGGCAGCGACATGGCACGCTGGCTCAAGCTTTCAAAAAGTGAGAAGACAAGCAAACTCGACTCTTTGGGATGTCTCGTGCCTGAGATAACACCTACACAGGAAATGCGTCAGGAGCGTTACGACAGCTGGGAACTCACTGATGACCACGGAATGCTCATCTATGGCAAGGCAAAAGACCAGAACGGCAAGGAATACTATATGGTCAAGAACTCATGGGGAGAAGCAGGAGATTACAAGGGAATATGGTATATGACCAAAACATTCATTGCTGCCAACACCATGGACTATATGGTAAACAAGAATGCCATACCAAAGGACATACGAAAGAAACTGGGAATATAAATATATCAGTCTGATTACTGATTGTTGATTGCTGATTATTGATTATTGACGGGTATTGGCTTATCATAACTCCCCATCATAACTCCCTATCATAACTCCCTATCATATGTATCACAGGATTATGTTTGAGATGGAAAGACAAATATAGTATGTCGCCCATATTAAAATATTGCAAGGAAACTAAAAAAAGCAAGACACCGGAATAAGTATATATCTGATTCGGTTATTATACAAGGATAGGAATATATACATGAATCATGAAAAAAGCCATATCTTTCCCATTATAATGGAGAGATATGGCTTTCATAATACTACTTTCTATAACCGCACTTCGGGCATTCCCCGTTCTCATCGAGGGATATACCGCAAAGTGGACATCTGTCAATCTGTTTCCTGTCTGTAAATTCTGCCGATGCAGCATTCACTCCACTCGTGAATGTAATCTTGGCAATGTTCAGCTTGTCTTTCAGCAAATCATAGACAATTTTTATCATACCTTCGACGGTCATAGTCTCTTTTGTTACTACAAGGCGGCTGTCGGGATATGCCTGCGCAAGTTCAGTCTTGAAAGCCTCACCTTTCATTGTGTTGCGAGGATGTCCGTTTTTTATTCCCTGTTTCTCATATACGTCGAGGATAGCTGGCAGCAATGGGTCATCCTCACGCAGAATAAGGGCGTGGTCGAAATTTTTCAGAACATCCCAGGCTACTTTTTGAATTTCATTGCATGGATAGACCATGTTTACTCCTTCGTTTACAGTGTCTTCCACTTCAATGGTAAGCACTCCTGTATGACCGTGAAGATACTGTGCTTCTCCCTGAAAACCATAGAAACGATGTGCATACTGCAAATCAAATGTCGTGATACTTCTCATAATATTACCTCCTGTTTTTAGTTAATAATTGCTTTTCTAAGATATGATTTTCCATATCTTTATATGGCAAAGTTACGGAAAAAACATTTAACCAGCAAATATTATTTATCTATTAGACAGTAGATAACATCTATTTCTCTTTTTTCACAACCTTTCCATCCCTTGAAATTCTAATTTCAACCACGTAGCATGTCTCTGCATCTGGAATACCTATCGTGGCATACAAAACTACAGTATCACCAGACACTCCATAAAAAATGACATTACGAAGAATGGACTTTGAAAGAAAGGCATCGGGCACGTATGATGAGAATTCCTGTTTCCTGAAACTATGGGTGTAATATGTTGAACCTCCTTCGTTAATACATACATTGGCAGCTCTGTCAAGATACATGTTGTCAACGACAAAACCATCATCGTTACATACTGATTTGACGACTCGGTCTGATGAGGGTTCAATATGTATGCTACATTTGACATAACCAGACGAGATGGCTACTGTCGTATCAGCATCGTCAGTCTCGAAAACGTTAAGTGCATATGGACGCTGACGTGTGAAGTCGCCCATTGACGAATTGTCGGAGGCCTTGGATAGCGACAATGGTTCGCCATTCTGATTCTCCAGTTTCAACAGTTTCTCGCTCTGTTCTTCTATTTTGTATCGTGTCAGCACACGCCCCTTCATGTATAGACTGTCCTTGTATATCCAGAAACGAACGGGAAGACTTGTTGAGTCTGGATAATAGATACTGTCACCTCTTGCCATTATAGACGGGGTGTTGCCCTCGGTATTTATCCATATACCCTGCATAAGCTGCATCGCCTCAGCGTCCTCAGTCTGCCTACCAGTGTCTGCACATGACACCATAAGCAGAACAAGAGGAAGGGACAGCCATACAAGTTGACTGTACATAGTATGCATTATTGAAGATAAAGGCATGTTACCGACTTTGCACATAGTCCATTGGCTGATTATATTGTCATTCAAAAACATCTGCCTCTGACAACGATGCTCCACGGAGGTCTTTATCGCTTGTCAGGACAGCATCTTGGGCAATGCCCCACTCTATTCCTATAGTTTCATCGTTCCAGCGAATGCTTGCCTCATGCTGAGGTGCATAGACATTGTCAACCTTATAGGTAAATATTGCCTCATCGCTGAGTACAAGGAAACCATGGGCAAAACCACGAGGTATGAACAGTTGGCGTTTGTTTTGCTCGCTAAGCTCAACCTTAACATGCTTGCCGAATGTCGGAGAACTTTTGCGCAAATCAACTGCCACATCAAGCACCCTACCCTTAATGACTCTAACAAGTTTCGCCTGTGAATATTCTCCTTTCTGATAATGAAGTCCGCGAAGTACCCCATAACTACTCTTCGACTCATTGTCCTGGACAAATTCCACATGTTTGCCGATATGCTCGTCAAACTCTGACTGTTTCCATGCCTCGAAGAAATAGCCGCGAGGGTCGTTGAAAACCTTTGGCTCTATTATCCACACTCCATCAATGTCTGTCTTTATATATTCCATAACCGAAGTATTTGTTGTTTTTTCGTTTAATGTCATTCTATATCTCAGGACATAGAACAATGAATGCAAGCATTCCTTTTCCTATAGTTTATCAAACACGTCATACAATATGCAAAAGTAATATTTTCCTCTCACAACACCAAAGAAATTCCTCAACTTTAACCCAAATTGGTCATTACACCGCCAAAGAGTCGTACAAACATTATAAAGGGAAACTCGATTTTTCAATGTTTCATATTTATCAAAACTCCAAAAAGCGAATAAAGCTAATAAAAAAACAATTCTTATTGTTTTCTAATTCCAATAGTTTGACTATATTTGCAGACTGAATATTGAAACAGCTAACAATTACTTTCAAGATTGAAAAAAACCATATACATATTATATATAGGAATTGCTGCCACAATATGTGGATGCAATACGACAAATTTCATAGGTGACAACGATTGCCTTCTTGAAGAAGTAGAGATAAAAGCTGATACCAAAGGGTTTGATGCAGCACAGTTAGAGCCGTATATCAGGCAAAGAGCTAACTCTAAATGGTTCTCACTTTTCAAGATTCCTCTCGGCACATATTCTCTTGCTGGTAATGATACAACAAAATGGATTAACAAGACTCTAAGGAAAATCGGTGAGAAACCTGTACTCTTCGATACCCTGCAGGCACGACTCTCGTGCGAGGACTTGAAGGCCGCAATGCAGAATATGGGATACATGAACGCACGGGTTGAACTACAGACCAGGAAAAAAGGCAAAAGGCTGAAAGCATGTTACATCCTACACCCTGGAGAACCTTTCATAATACAGTCTTTTGGATATAACATACAGGACTCGCTTGTACGAGAGATTCTTGAACCATACATCACAGATCAGAAACCAAGACAGTTCACTGTAAGCGCACTTGACAATGAGAGAAAAAGGCTGACAACAATACTCAACGACAACGGCTTTTACAGATTCAACAAGGACTTCATCACATATACTGCCGATTCCGTGGAAGGCGACAGGAACATTGACGTCACTCTGCATCTACACAAATTCAAGGCTAACAACGATGCATTAGCGACGACACACCCAAGATACAGAATTGGAAAGGTTAACTTCATGCCTGGAGACTCCACAGGACTGCATATCAGACCGTCCGTGCTGAACAACACCTCTGCCATAGTGGAAGGAGAATTTTTCAGTGCTGCAAAACTCCAACATACATACAATGCATTCGGAAAACTTGGAGCTATCAGATATACAGACATCAGCTTCGAAGAGATACCAGACTCGAACATACTTGATTGCAATATAAAAATATCTAACTATAAACCAAATACAATATCCTTCCAACCTGAGGGTACCAATACTTCTGGAGACTTCGGAGCTGCTGCGTCACTTACATACCAGAACAGAAATTTGTTCAAAGGGTCAGAACTGCTAAGCATACAGTTAAGAGGAGCTTTCGAGGCAATAACAGGACTTGAAGGCTATGACAACCATGACTATGAGGAGTACAATGTGGAGGCAAAACTGCTCTTCCCACGATTTCTTGCACCTTTCCTTTCAAAGACTTTCAAAAGGAGAAGTTCCGCAACATCAGAGGTTAACCTTAGTTGGAACATGCAAAACAGACCTGAATTCCACAGAAAGGTATTTTCAGCCGGATGGAGATACAGATGGACTAATACAACAAGGAGGACAACATACAACCTTGACCTTATTGACCTGAACTATGTCTATATGCCTTGGATTTCAAAAACATTCAAGGAAGACTATCTCGATGACTATTCAAACAGAAACGCCATCCTGAGATATAACTATGAGGACCTTTTCATAATGAAAATCGGCTTCGGACTGACATACAAAGATGCCACACAGTCACTTAGGGCAAACGTAGAGACAGCAGGTAACATCCTGAAGTTCATGGCTCCGATGACAGGAATGGAAAGAAACGAGGACGGACAATACAAACTCTTCAACATCGCATTCGCCCAATATGCAAAATTCGATTTCGACTATTCAAAGACTTTCGTCCTTGATGCTAAGAACCGAATTGTACTGCACAGCGGAATTGGCATCGCTTATCCCTACGGCAACAGCGACATCCTTCCTTTCGAGAAAAGATACTTCTCTGGAGGAGCCAACTCCGTTAGAGGATGGAGCGTAAGAGAACTCGGACCGGGTTCTTTCAAAGGTAGCGACGGAAGAATAGACTTCATAAATCAGACTGGAGATATGAAGATAGACCTTAATGCAGAACTAAGAACACACCTGTTTTGGAAATTCGATGGTGCCGCATTCATTGATGCTGGAAACATATGGACTCTAAGAGCATACGAGGAACAGCCAGGTGGACAGTTCAAACTCGACGAATTCTATAAACAAATAGCTATGTCATACGGACTCGGACTTAGGCTCAACTTCGACTATTTCATCATACGCATGGACATGGGTATGAAAGCTGTCAATCCATCATATACAAACAGCAAGCAACACTACCCTATCACAAATCATGACATGGGACGTGACTTTACATTCCATTTTGCCGTTGGGATGCCTTTCTGAATGTTGAATATATAAAAATTCAAGTTTCGCAAGTAGTAAAAAGTAGTTAAATGAAAACAAAAGGAGATAAATTCTTCTGACTCCTTTTAGTTGAGCACTTGCGAAACTTTAGTAAAAAAAATACTGACAACAGACGGAGATAGCATTATTTTTTGTATATTTGCATCTCAATTTAAATTCACCAGAACAGGAGATGCCATTAACTCCAATTCTGAAACGCACGCAGCAGGGATTAATTGCCATGCGAAAACTGCATCACGACACTAAAATGCTTAAATTCATATCTTTAGGAAGTGGAAGTAGCGGTAACTGCTATTTTCTCTTTACAAACAGCGACGGGATTATCATTGACTGCGGTATCGGACTGCGGGCAATGAAAAAATTTTTCGTCGAGTATGGAATGCATACTTCCAGCATTAAAAGAATCCTTGTCACACACGACCATGCCGACCATGTAAAGTCTGTAGGCTCGCTTAGCATTGACAAAAACCTGCCTGTATATACTACCGAAGAAGTGCATATGGGCATCACGAGAAACTGGTGTGTGAGAAAGAAGATAGAACAACATAACAGAATGAACCTTATAAAGGATGTTACCATTGAACTGGGAGACTTCCGTATAACACCTTTCGACGTACCTCACGACAGCACAGACAATGTTGGGTATAAGATAGAACATGATGGCGTAGTGTTCGTACTCGTTACCGATTGCGGAACGATAACCGAAGAAATAGGCAGATATATATCTGAAGCTAACTATCTTGTCATAGAGGCAAACCACGACCCTGAAATGCTTAGCAAGGGACCATATCCAAAATATCTCAAGAACAGGATTGTCAGCTGCAAAGGGCATCTTTGCAACGAGGACTCTGCCATGGCGGTAATAAAATATGCCACTCCGAAACTAAGACATGTATGGTTATGTCATCTCAGCGAGGAGAACAATCATCCAGAGTTGGCAAGAAAGACCTACGAGAATGTCCTCAGGAACCATGGCATTATAGCTGGAGCGGACTTCAAACTCGATGTACTGAAAAGAAAAACTCCCACAGGAGTATTCGAATTGGAATGACTATAGCATATGACCGTCTTTTCGTTGTCAATGCATTTTGACAACGGAAAAACGGCCATATGTTTGTAGTCTCGTTCCTAAAACGAGTTTGACAGAATCTATGCATTCTTGATATAGTCAACAATCCATGCACCAACCTCCCTTGTTCCATACTCAGCTCCGCCTTCAACCTGTATCTCTGGTGTCCTTACATTCGCATCAAGGCTGGCATCCACAGCTTTCCTTATAAGAGTTCCCTCTTCTTTAAGGTCAAAATACTCGAGCATCATGGCTACAGACAGGATCTGTGCCAAAGGATTGGCGATATTCTTTCCCGCAGCCTGAGGCCATGAGCCATGCACGGGTTCGAAGACAGGAGTGCTCTCTCCTGTTGATGCTGAAGGAAGCAGTCCCATTGAGCCACTTATACAGCTTCCCTCGTCTGTTAGTATGTCACCAAAAGTATTCTCTGTAACCATAACGTCAAAGAAAGTTGGTTCAGCTATCATTCTCATGGCAGCATTGTCAACAAACATATAGTCGGTCTTCACATCGGGATACTCTGGCTCTATCTCTCTCGCAATCTGCCTCCACAGTCTTGACGAAGCCAGTACGTTTGCCTTGTCCACTACCGTGAGATGACGGTTGCGTTTGCGGGCATAGTCATAAGCCACGCGAATTATCCTCTCTATCTCAGGACGTGAATAGAAGTTTGTGTCGTAAGCCTTGTCATTATCCTGGTATTTCTCTCCAAAATACATACCACCAGTCAGTTCCCTGATACATATGAAGTCAGCACCCTCAACAAGTTCCTTTCTCAATGGCGACATGTGCAGGAGGCACTTGAAAGTCTGTACCGGACGTATATTTGCGAAGAGTCCCAATTTCTTTCGCATGGCAAGGAGTCCCTGCTCTGGGCGTACCTTCGCTGTTGGGTCGTTGTCATACTTCGGATGTCCTACTGCTGCAAATAAAACGGCATCAGCATCCTTGCATGTTTGAAAAGTCTCTTCTGGGAAAGGGTCTCCCACTTCATCAATGGCATGTGCTCCGCACAATGCCTCTCTGTACTCCACTTCATGACCGAATTTAGCTGCGATGGCATTCATCACAGCCACACCCTGCTCCATAATCTCTGGTCCAATGCCGTCTCCGGCAAGTACTGCAATTTTTAGTTTCATATAATAATAATAATTTAAAGTTTCAGAAGTTCCCAACATAAGGAGTTAAAGGGAGTTAGAAGGAGTTATTGCTCCCTGCGTTAGCTCAGGAAGTTAAAAGACAACAGTCTTAGGTCTTGTCTTTTATCTCCTTTTATCTTCATTT
>CAMCLD010000040.1 GCA_945875635.1 uncultured Prevotella sp. | reverse complement strand
TTTACTCGTAAACTGAAGAAAGTAACAACTCTGTGTTATATACAAGAAAAAAACATGTCAGCATAATCAGCGTGGTCCTCAGGATGACAAGCTGTCGTCCTTGGAAGTTTTTCAAGAGGTAGCTAATAGTTATCGGAAAGACGAATGCCCAATGGGCTGACATTATATATATCTCATTGATTCCGAATCCAATTCCTAAATGAAGCATCATGTCGAGAGCAAAGAAAGAAACGACAGTCCACATGAACCTGTCCTTTCTGCCAGCTATGATGCCAGCCAGGAATAGTATCGCAATAATGGCACCTGGAATATATAGTAGCCATGAGTGGTATTTGACTATTACGGGACGGCTTTTCAGTACGTCCTCAAGCAAGTAGTTCTTGTGCAGTAGTATGGATTCTCCAAAAAGATTATGTACTATGGCATCACTGCGTGAAGTGGTGATATCTGTCCAGTTCCAGAATTCTCCTTTCTTTATAGGGCGTCCTGTATGTTGCGCCGCCACGGTTGATTTTGCCTTGCGCATCCTTTCTGTCTTGCGCTTTTCCAACAATTCCTTTTTCTTGGCATTGAGGATGGCAGTGTCTTTTACATCCATGTTCTCTGCCATTTTCAAAAAAGCCTTGTTGTCTTCTTTCTTTTCAATGCGCTCCTTCATCTTCTTGTGGGCAATCCAGTCTGGATAGACAAACTGTTCATACTGGAACTGGGTGAAAAGCCATAGCAAACCGGCTGGCAATATCACGGCAGAGGCAAGATAGAGAGGACGGAAGATTTTCTTTCCGTTAGTGAAAAGTGAGGCAATATACACTTTTAGTCCGTTGTTTAGTGATATTCCGGCAGTCAATACGAATAGCAGTATTGTTTGCCATATGTTGAGCGTCACGCCTTTTCTCATTTTCCTGCCACTTACCAAAAGAACAAACAGCAGTGCCGTCATGGAAATAATGAAATGGTCGGGAACGATAGATGCAAGCATCACGTATGCAAAGCTGAAGTTCATAATGGAAAGAATCCCGGCATCAAGAGACTTCACTCCTACAATGTCACGAAGTATGCGAAACAGAAACGAGAATGCCATTGTCGATGAGGCTATTAGGATTATAGCCACTACTATCTGGACACAGTTGACTCCTGTAAGGTCTGTAAGGACCTTGTTAAGAAGATAGGCCGGATACATCATCTCTGCAAGCAAAGGGTGTCGGTGGATATTGTAGAACCCCATGCCCCAGTCTGTAACTACATTATATGTCAGAGGGTCGAATCCTGACACGTGGAAGGTCTTGACAAAAAACCATTTGTAGCTCTTCTGTAGTGGAGAGAGGCGGTCCCAGTATGCCGCTACCATCATGAAATTCATTACGACAGACCAAAGCATGAACCCCAAAGTCCATGCGTTCATGCCGAGAAATCTCCACTCTTTTCCTTTGGACATACATACAGAGTGTGAGTTGTTGAAGCCTGTATTATGAGAATTGAGCATTTTTCTTTTCATTTTATCCTTTGTTGTTTCCTTTTTTCAGGAAGAATCTTACTAATATGAAGTTGACTGGTACACAAATTGCGAACATCGGTATAAGCGAGACACGCTCAGACATGCCTATTAATTGTATAAACACATAGAGAGTTGATGTCTGCAATATGAAGTTTATTGCATGGGAAAGCAGGAATCCTAACCCCTTGCCAATCGTGGGCTGGACATTGAATGTGTATTTTGTAGATGCAATGTAGTTGAATGCAAGGCTTACTGCGTAACCAAGAGTGTTGGAAATGGCATAGTTTACATACCCAACTGCCACAAGGTATATAGTTGTCTGTATAATAGTGGCAATAACTCCCACGACACCAAACCTCACGATTTCTTTCCAGTTGCGCTCCTTGCTTTTCCCAAATGGCTTGAAATATGAGGCATCAGCATATTCCATCATTTTCCTGTCACCATCGCTGTCTCCAAATACCGTAAGATGATATGTCTTCCTGAAAGGAAATACCCTCTGAATACGTTTTACTTTTTCCTCACCATAACAATTTTTTGTTAGGAAGTTTCCTGTAATGATGCCATTCTTTGATTCTATCCGTGTGCCTGTAACTATGACTTTGTTGCCAAATTCGTTGAAGAACGGACGCACCCAGTTTTCTATGCTTGCGCTTACTACCATCACTTTCACTCCGTCTTCTATAGCTTTCCTAATGGTCTCCATACCCTTAGGTCTCATAATGCCTATGTTGTTGACCATGAAGCCATGACATAGGTCATCGAAGTCGGATAGCTTCATTCCCTTGAACAGATAAGCGAACAGGTTCTGTTTCAGTTTCCAGTTGGGATATACCCCCATTAGCATAAGCACGATGAGTGGTGAGAACAACAACATCGTGAGTATATACTTACGCCTGCCAAACACATATTTTATAAACAGGAGTAAAGTGTCGGTATCTGTAAGTGTTCCGTCAAAGTCGAACACATAGACCTTGAAACGCTCTTCTATATTCATTGAATCTTTTTTTTTGTCGCGGTTTGTATTAACTTGTCAACTTCACCAGTTGCAACTTGTTAACTCGTCAACTTGAACTACTATTGTTTTATTTCGTTGTTTTCCTAATTCGCAAATTTGTAATCCACCTGAGTGCCCATGCAAAAGGCAGTGTGACAGCCACACATGTCATGAATGTGAACCAGTAGTGCCAGTGTAATTTCTCGATATAGTCCAGAACGAAATGCTGATGTATGAGGTATGCCTCAAGGCTTAAAGCTCCTACAGTGCGGAATATGCGTCGAATCCATTCCTGTGAATGCTGGAGCAAGTGTACAATCAACAGGATGGATGTTACAGTGAGTGGTATGTATAGCATCCTCTCAATAAACAATGGGAATTTTCCGTGTTTTACCTGTTCCAGATATATGGATGTTGACAATGCCATCGTGAATATAATCAGAATAAGAATCATGGTGGAACCATCAAGAATCTTTCTTTTCATAACGGCTTCGCCAATATTGACTCCTATGAAATAAATTGGCATGCGGCTCCAGAAAATCTCCAGATGTCCCACTGCATCATGTATGGGTGTTACCCACTGCACTATGACACACCACATTATCATTGCAACAGGCAACCATCTGTAAACAGGATATTTGCTTATTAGCTTTATGTAGGCTGGAGTGAGGACATACAGCATCATGGTGGCGGGAATATACCAGAATGTAAGCTCGTCATGAAGCCAGAAGTCCCAGTTGAAGGTGATGTCGCCCAACAGGTCAATTATATTATTGCTGAATTTTCTGTCACCCAAAAAGTCGGATATGTAGAAGGTGCCGGCTGCAATAATCCATGCGGGGTAGATTCTTGTCAATCTTCTTGCAATGAAACGAAATGTTCCAGGGTTCTTTTTCCACGAGAACCATAATCCCATTCCGCTAAGGAACAGAAAATAATCGACGCCTATGTTCCCCATGCGTCGCAAGCCAAAGAAAGCATCATCTCTTGGAAGCCCGACATGAAACAGTATGACAAACAGCATGGCAATGCCCATGAGCTCGCCCCTGTATTTGCTTATAGCCTCAAGTGGAGTGTGGGGCATCAAGCAGTTTTTATCATATGCGTTTCTGGTTCCTTCCATGTTTTTTTGTTCCTTTTTTATCTTCTTTTCAAGATACTATTTATTGCCATTGCTAACAGTATTGATGCAATTATATATAGTATGAGTCCTGCATATTCGTCCCCATGTCGTGAGATGGGAATGAATATTTTCCTGGTGATGGGATGGGTTACAAACAGAGCTGCGGAAATTCCCCCAGTCCATTCCAGCCATTCCAGCAGTCTGCCTTTCATGAGCCTGACAATGGCAATAGATGCGATGATGACAGCTATCGGAACGAAATACCATGTGATATAGTGGAATGACATCATGACTACGAGGGCAATGGAGACAAGCGCAACAAGAGCGACTGTAGTTGTGCGCAATGCCAGTTCATGTCTGTCAGCATAGCGGGCATAGAGGAGTCCCATGCCAAAAGGCAGCATGCCTCCTATGAAATTATATCTCAGTCTGTTTAGCGTCTCTCCCTCTGGAGCACAACACATTTGCAGTAAGGTACATAATGTCATTAGAATAAGTGTTATGCACCAGTGGCGTCGGAACAAGAATAGTCTATAAACGACATACAATTGCAACATGAGTCCAAAGAACCAGTATGGTCCAGGCCATATAATCTTGTCTGGAGTAGGGAGCAAGTTGTTGACGAGAGCCAGTTGAGCTACTATGTCTGTCAGTTTGTAATGATGTGCTCCAGGGGTTATGGCATCTATGGCAGTGAAGAGTGCAAATCCTATTATCATCATTCGGAATAGTTTCCGGAAGTGTGTCCCAATGAAAGAAGCCTTTCCGATTCCCACATCCCCTTTTTCATATTTCATATATAAGCCATAGGCACTCAGGAACAGAAAGACCGGTACGCCATAGTGACCGAAAAAAGAAACCAGATGCATAGGTAGTCTTATGTCGGGATGTGTTAATATCTCCGCCAGTCTGCTTACATTGTATTGCATGAACTGATATTCATTCTCTTTTACAATGGTACCCAGCCAATGGCAATAGTTATGAAGGAAAATGCCGAGTATGGCTATTCCCCTCATGGCGTTGCACTCATTTCTCGATAATTTTATCATAATCCACTGTTCCTTTGATAATTCTTGGTCTCATTTCATCATAATCGTCAGAAAGTATGCAATACCTGCTGTTATAGTCTTTAGAAGAGATGCCTGCAAGATAGAAGAGAAGATGCGGCAAGGCATCGGTCATCATTCGTCTGTGGCGACTTTCCACTATTCTTCTGTAAACGTCAGGATGGTTTATGGTGTATTGGCGTGAACACCATATCCAGAATGGTACGTCAAACTCCTGATGTGCCAGCCTGCCTGTTATCTCAGCACTGTGGTTGCGTCCATAGTGCTTGAAACCATCGTTGAAGACTTCCTCGCCGTGGTCTGAAAGATATATGACCACAGCCTCTTTATCCTCGAACAACTTTGTGATTTCATTAACGATGGAGTCATTGTATAGCGTTGCATTGTCGAAGTGTGACAGTATATCCCTGTCTCTGACGCTAAGGTCTGGCCTGTCATAATCCTCTCCGTAAAATTTCCTCATCCTGCGGGGATATCTTGCATTATATCCCACATGTTGTCCCATCAAATGGAATATAATGAGGTCGTGTCCCGTCATCCTGTTTTCTGTTTGCCTGAAATCTTTGAGCAGTCCTTCGTCAAAAGCATGCAGGTTGCTGTTCCTTGTGTCAAATTGTGCCTTGCTCAATACAGGGTTGTTGAGGAAGAAGCCACCGCTGAAATCATAAACAGCTTCTTTTGCCTGTGGGAGAAACTGGTTGGTTAGGAATGCTACATGATATCCTGCCTTCCTGAAGACTTCAGGAAAGAGGGGGTAGTCACACCATTCTCCTTTTTCTCCAACAACTCTTGTCGAGAACATGTTCTTGAAAACGAAGCTCGTGAGATTCCAAGGGGCTACCACATCTGTGTAAACAGTAAGCCTGTCCTGTTTCATTCTCCACAACTGTCTCGGTGATGTAGGCTTGTCGTATCCATATAGTTCTGAGTGGTACTTGTTGTAGCTCTCGCCTATGACAAGAACGATTGTCGGAGTCATGTATGAGCAACTGTCCACGCTAACTTTGTCTTTTGCCTCTATCAGCTTGTCAATCTGTTTGGCGGCAAGATTATTGGAGAAAATGCTGAATGTCAGCCTATACAAAGGCAGGTAGAATTGTGCACAGTTGTTTGTCGTCAGCTCATGTTCTACTTCGCCAATGCTTTGCTTTGAAAACATGTCTGTCATTTCATACTTGTTGTGCCATGACGAGATTCCTGCCCAGATGATTAAAGCTATTGACGCAATGCCAAGGACAGGCTTGGCTACCGATGCAATCTTGCTCAGTGATTTGAGATGACAGCATTCTGCGTGCAATACTGTGACTTTTACTTTCTTTGCAATTAATGCCACAATGATATGGCTCAACATAAGTAGCAAGACAATCCCGATAGGTGAGAATATAATATCGCTACTTAGATAGGAGGAAAGGAATTCTCCTGCTTCCCTGCTGTTTGTCTCTCCTGCAAGAAGAAGCATCGTAGGGTTCAGTGTGGCCTGGAATTTGATAAAACAGAACATGTCTGTTATCGTCACGATATATGATAATAATGACAGAATGAATTGTATTACCTTACGGGGCATTGAAGGTATCATCGTAAGGACTACACATATTATATATATATCAAAGAACAATTCCAGCCAAAGATTCTCATAGACATGCGCATTGGGACGGTTTGGAACCACCTCATAGCTGCATATTATGCCAAGTGCATACATGAAGGTGAAAAACAAACCGTTTCGCCTGATAGGTATGAACGCCATGTAAAGCACTTTGAAAAACTGATTCATAACGGGCATGTCGCACATTGTTTATCTATTTTGTCATTAAGTACGAAAAAACTATCTATTATTCCACGACTTGTCCTTCTATGGAGTCAGCAATTTCCGGCTGTTGCTCTTCCTCTTGAGTCTCAGCTGGAATTTCCTCATCCTGAGGATAGTCCATGAATACAGTGTCACTCTTTGCCTGTGGCTGTTCCGTCTCCTCCTCAATAAAATAATCAGGTTGTGTTGCAACAGTGTCTTGAGAGAATCCACGATAAGGCTCGGAACCTATCGATGTGTTTCCGAAGTGTGATGTTATCATGAAGAATATGGCAAGTATTATGAGAATCAGTAGTCCGATAAGGATACCCAGCATCACAGGGTTGTTCTTTCTGCCTTTCTGCCCCTTCCTCACAGGAACTGATTTGTTGTCAACATAAGTGCCGTTGTCCTCTTGGGAGACAGGTATCGTAAAATGCATACTTGCTTGACAGTGTGGGCAGCTGCAATCAATGCCCTGTCCACTTTTTGCTTCAACTATGAAGTCGTTGCCGCAGTTGTCACATGTTATCCTATATTTCATTTTTCTTCTTTTTTAACCTGATCGAAACCATTATGGCTGTGATAAATATTATGACTACGGATATGACGGCTATTCCTCTTTTGGAACAGATGGCAAGAATGATATCATCTATATCTAAAGAACTGCCAGTGCTGGCTGTGATATTGCCTTTGACAATGGCAGAATCTGTCATCAGGCTGTCTTCTCGAACTAAAGGTTTTTCCTCTGAAGAGTATTCAACAGCAAATATATTGACAGCATTACCGCCCATGTTCTCACCTCTTCCCTGTGAAGTTACTATGACACGCGACCCATCGGTTGAGATGGCAAGTCCCACAGGATATGAGTCAACGTCAATGGTGCCAATCAACCGCATTTCTTTGCTGTCAACCACAGCCAGTTTGCTGTCAATGTTGCAAGCGGCAAAGATATACCGTCCACTTGGTGACAGTTCTATGGTT
Source organism: uncultured Prevotella sp. (assembly GCA_945875635.1). Taxonomy (GTDB): domain Bacteria; phylum Bacteroidota; class Bacteroidia; order Bacteroidales; family Bacteroidaceae; genus Prevotella. The sequence continues at coordinate 12,878 of CAMCLD010000040.1, read as the reverse complement.
CTTGCACCAGCGGGCACCTTGCATTGTTCCCATCCTTTCAAAACAGTTGTCTTTCCTTTCATTGCTCTTGCTGCATTAAGGAACTTGTTTAGTCTGATGCGCTGTACATATCCCGATTTGTTGATGCTAAGGTAGAGCCATCCGTCACATATTAAAATGTGTCTCACATTAGGCATTGTGCCCAATACTCGTCCAAGATATTTCCTGTCTTGCATGTCAATGACAGCAATCCCGTAGGCACCGGTCATGCATCCTACCAGTAGATATCTGCCGTCTGGAGTGAATACAGTCCCTCTCAGACAGTAACCACTGTCACTGTCGCGGTTGACGGGTTTGTCAAGGCTTAGATTCAGTTGAAGTTCATAGTCAATGACTATCTTGTCTGTATAATGCCATTCCATTGGATTGGCATTTGACGCATCGATTATTCCAACTGTGTTGTTTCCCCAATGAGTGACGGCAATAGTCTTTCCATCTGGTGAGCAGGCAATCATTTTTGGTAGAGGTCCTGTCTCCATTAGCCTTACAATCGTGTCCTGTTCCGTGTCTATTACTGCAAGTGCCGAAGGATCCTGCGCATTAATGTCGAATGTGCGTCTATAGAAAGGAATCCAAAGATACCTTCCCTTGTGTGAGAAAGTACTTTCAACTGGTTTTCCTGCGAATATGTTAACGTTTTTGCTATAGTGAGTGAAAGGAAACAGCGCACTTGGCTTTCCCCATAATGACTGGTGAGAATCATTGAAACTGTATTTAATAACCTTGAGTCTCTCGTAATTCTGTGTGGAATAGACAACAGTGGCACATCCCTCAAGAGAGTTGATATACATCTTCTTCCCATTTGGATGGATATTGGCTGACTTTGGAGAATTGATGTTTCCGTCCAAAGTATTGACATCGCTGACATCAAAATTCTGTTTCTTTGTCAGCAGCCTTATGGTAAGTTCTCCACCATCTGTGGTTATTGAACTTCCAATCTTGGAATGTATTACAGGTGGAATATCTGTTTTCCCCTTGTCTTCTCCAAGGATGCTGAGGGAAAACATAGTCATAAAAACCATCAAAATGCATCTCATATTGATGGATTTTTGTCCTAAGTTGATTGCCATAGTCATTTCCTATTCTGAATATTGTCGAGAATGATATCTGACGCACCAATACGACTGCCCACAAACATACTGGCAGCCTTACCTGATTCTGAGAGGAATGCATCGTCGCATGAGAGATGGTCCATAAGGGTGTTGAAGCCTTCGTGACAGTCAATTTCAAATCCTCCTCTTGTATTGAGAAGTCCTTGAGCTTCTTGAAAACGCTTGTTGTTAGGTCCAAAGATTACAGGAATGCCCCACACGGCAGCTTCCAGGACATTGTGTATGCCAACTCCGAATCCTCCTCCGACATACGAAACATCTCCATATCGGTATATAGACGACAATAGTCCAAAGCAGTCTATTATAAGCACATCGGCTTCAGAAGCCTCCTCTGCTGTCGTCTGTGTGTATCTTACAACCTTGCCGTCTATCATTGAGCATATCTCTGACAAATGATCCTCTCCGATAACATGTGGAGCTATTATCATCTTCCAGTCTTTATTCTTGTTGAAATAGGGTATGAAAATCTCCTCGTCAGGTATCCAGCTTGAACCTGCCACGAATGTTCTGTGCCCTTTCTTGAAAGCCTCTACGATTGGCAGCTCCTTGCTCGCTTCCTTAATCTGCATTACTCTGTCGAACCTTGTGTCTCCACTGATGGTGACACAATCAATGCCGATGCTGTTGAGGAGTTCAAGACTCTGTTCGTTCTGTACGAAGAAATGTGTGAAGCAGTGTAGCACTCTGCCATAGTTCTTTCCATACCATTTGAAAAATATCTGGTCAGGACGGAAAATGCTGGATATACTATATACTGGTACATTGCGCTTCTTTAAAATATGAAGGTAGTTATACCAAAACTCATATTTTATGAAGAAGACCATTTCCGGGTGAACCAGATTCAAGAATTTTCTTGCGTTGCCTATTGTGTCAAGAGGAAGATAGCATATAATGTCTGCTCCTTCATAATTCTTCCTTACCTCATATCCCGAGGGAGAGAAGAAAGTGAGTAGTATTTGGTATTCAGGATGCAACTTGCGCAGTTTCTCAATAAGTGGACGCCCTTGCTCAAATTCGCCAAGTGATGCAGCATGAAACCACACATACCTGGCATTGGAATCCACTTTCTCGCGCAGCATATAGAATGCATCGCATTCGCCTTTCCACATCTTCTCCACTTTCTTGTCGAAGAAGCTGTAGATAAATACTCCAATCTGGTATAAGTATATTGCTAAATTATACATACCGAAATTATTTTGTCATCCCAGTATCTCAATGGCGCGCTGCATACGGCTTAGCGTTTCCTCTTTTCCCAAGAAGGCTGAAATGTCGAACATGCCAGGACCTTTGCCTTCGCCTACCAATGTTAGACGGAACGCATTCATGACATCACCGAGTTTGTAGCCTTTGTCTTCTACCCATTTCATCACAACAGCCTCTTGTCCATCAATGGAGAAATCCTCAATATTCTGAAGGACACCAGCAAGCTCTGTCATTACTTGTGCAGAGTTCTCTTTCCATCGTTTTTTGCGTGTCTTTTCGTCATACGCAGTAGGAGGTATGAAGAAGAATGAACATAGACTCCATAGCTCTTTTACAAAGCTTACCCTGTCTTTCATCATGGCAACAACCTGCCTTACCCTTTCCATTGATGTCTCAATACCATTGTTTGCAACAATGGGGGCGAAAAGCAAGGCTATCTCCTCGTCGCTCTTCTTCAGGATATACTCATGGTTGAACCAAATCCCTTTCTGATAATCGAACTTAGCTCCGGCTTTTGAACATCTGCTAATGTCAAATGCCTCAACCAATTCGTCAAGGGTAAACATTTCCTGCTCTGTACCAGGATTCCATCCAAGTAAGGCCAGGAAGTTTACGACAGCCTCGGGGAAATATCCAGACTCTCTGAATCCTGTTGATACTTCTCCGCTTTTCGGGTCGTGCCATTCAAGCGGGAACACAGGGAAACCAAGCCTGTCACCGTCACGTTTGGAAAGCTTTCCTTTTCCTTCTGGCTTCAGTAGTAATGGCAGATGTGCGAAACGCGGCATTGAATCCTCCCATCCGAAAGCACGGTAAAGAAGTACATGAAGTGGTGAGCTTGGCAACCACTCCTCACCTCTGATGACGTGCGTTATCTCCATCAGGTGGTCATCGACAATATTTGCAAGATGATATGTCGGAAGCTCATCTGCACTTTTGTACAGAACCTTGTCATCAAGGATGTCACTTTTTATACATACATCTCCGCGAATCATGTCGTTAACATGAATTTCCTGTCCTGGTTCTATAAGAAATCTTACTACATATTGAGCACCATCGTCAATGAGTGCCTCAACTTCATCCTTGGACATCGTAAGGGAATTGCGCATGAGCATACGCGTATGGCAGTCATACTGGAAATTCTTAATCTCATTACGCTTTGTTTCCAGTTCCTCTGGAGTATCGAAGGCAATATATGCCTTGCCTGCGTCAAGAAGCATTTTGACATATTTCTTGTATATGTCACGCCTCTCGCTCTGCCGGTAAGGACCTTTCTCTCCGCCAATACCCACACCCTCATCGAACTTTATTCCAAGCCATTTAAATGACTCTATGATATATTCCTCTGCTCCGGGCACAAAGCGGTTTGAGTCTGTATCCTCAATTCTGAAGACAAAATCACCACCGTGCTGACGTGCAAACAGATAGTTGTATAATGCCGTTCTAACTCCGCCGATATGCAGCGGACCAGTAGGACTGGGAGCAAAGCGCACCCTGACTTTATTCTCTTCCATATTAAGCTTAGGATAAAATTTTTGGCAAAATTAATACTTTTTTTTTAGTATTGCGTATTTTTTTCGTATTTTCGCAGTGTTATTACTGTTTAATCGTTTGCATAATGGAAAAAATAGGCTCCAATAACCGCAATTACTGGCGTAATCTTGTAACGCGGATGACTCTCGTCCTCGTTACTGTAACTATCATCGTCTTATTCCTTCCACGCTCAGAGGGAAGCATGTACCATTATGATGTAGGCAAGCCGTGGGTTTATAGTGACATGATAGCTAAATTTGACTTCCCTGTCTTTAAGACACAGGAGGCGTTGAAATCAGAGCAGGATTCAGTGAGGAAATCATTTGTTCCTTATTATTATAAGGCTGACTATGTAGGCGAGAGAAATATAAAAAAGTTCATTTCCGATTTCAAGGATGGTATTCCTGAACTTCCAGGGTATAAGGAAAAGGTGTTGGACTGCCTCCGTGGGTTCTATGCTCAGGGAATAATAAGCCAGAGAGAATATTCCTCACTTATGAAAGACACGGCGCAAAACATACGTATTGTAAGTGGAAAGCAGGCATCGCAGGTTCGTGCCAAAAATTTTCTGTCTCCAATGCAGGCATATGAAATGTTGGTTGGAATGGATACCATTGCTGCTATAAAGGCATCTTTGCAGAAGTGTAACCTTAATGCCTATATAGAAGCCAATATAATAATTGACCGTGAAAGGAACAACACGGAGCTGGACGACCAACTGAGCCTGATACCTCAGGCAAGTGGCATGGTGCTTGAGGGACAGAAAATCATAAACCGTGGAGACATAGTAGATGCATATACTTATCGTGTGCTTGACAGTTTCGAGAAAGCTATGGAGAAACGCAATGTGTCTGAAAACGCTGAGACAGCTACACTCGTAGGACAAGCGATCTATGTTTTCGTATTGGTACTGCTCTTCACAGGCTATCTGGTTCTATTCCGCAATGATTATTTCGACAAGACACGCAGCATTGCAATGCTCTACACCATGGTGGTGATGTTTCCGCTCATGGTGTCGCTCATGATGAGGTTTAATAAGTTCAGCCTTTACATTATCCCATTTGCCATGGCGGCAATTTTCATACGTGTCTTCCTTGATTCAAGAACGGCGTTTATCACTCATGTCACGATGATACTCGTATGCGCCGTAGAGGTAAGGTATCAGTATGAGTTTGTTATCATACAGATTGTGGGAGGACTTGTTGCTATCTACTCTTTGCGGGAATTGTCAAAACGTTCGCAGATATATCTCACTGCGGTGCTTGTCACATTAGCGAGTACGGTGGTCTATCTTGCCATACAGCTGATACAGAGTGACGACCCATCAAAACTCGACCAGTCAATGTATATATATTTTGCAATAAATGGTTTCTTCCTGCTGTTTACCTATCCTCTTATGTTGGTAATTGAGAAGGCATTTGGTTTTACATCCACAGTGACACTTTTTGAACTTTCAAATACCAACAATTATCTGCTGAGGAGACTTAGCGAGGTGGCACCAGGTACATTCCAACACTCAATAATGGTTGGAAATCTTGCTGCTGAAATTGCCAATAGAATAGGAGCCAAGGCGCATCTCGTAAGGACAGGAGCCCTTTACCATGATATTGGAAAGATGGCTAATCCAGCGTTCTTTACGGAGAATCAGGCAGGTGTCAATCCTCATGAAAAGCTGTCGTGTCAGGAAAGTGCCCGCATCATAATAAGCCATGTTTCCGAGGGAACACGCCTCGCTGAGAAGTTCAATCTTCCAACTGCAATAAGGGAGTTTATAACCACTCATCACGGCAAGGGACTTGCAAGTTTCTTTTATGTGAGCTATAAGAATGAACATCCCGACGAGGAGGTTGACGAAACATTGTTCCGTTATCCGGGGCCGAATCCTTCGACTCTTGAGCAAGCTATACTCATGATGTGTGACAGTGTGGAGGCTGCATCAAGGTCACTGCCGGAATATACCGAGGAGAGCATAGCTTCTTTGGTTAACAAGATTATTGACGCTCAGACGGCAAACGGTTTCTTTACGGAGTGTCCCATCACGTTCCGCGACATAGCACAGGCAAAGTTGGTGCTCGCTGAGCGTCTCAAATCAATCTATCATACCAGGATTCAATATCCTGAACTTAAGCGAACGCCACTGTAAGACCTGCCATAACGATGCTCACCATTGACATAAGCTTGATGAGGATGTTGAGCGACGGACCGCTGGTATCCTTGAACGGGTCGCCTACGGTATCACCTACTATGGTTGCCTTGTGACAGTTGCTGCCCTTGCCTCCATAGTTTCCTTCCTCAACATATTTCTTGGCGTTGTCCCATGCCCCGCCTGCATTCGACATGAATATGGCGAGTGTGAAGCCTGCCGCAAGACCGCCTGTGAGCAGTCCTAGAACACCAGCTACTCCCAATACTATTCCCACGATGATTGGGATGATGATTGCCAGCAGAGACGGAAGAATCATCTCCCTCTGTGCGCTGCGCGTGCTTATCTCCACACAACGTCCGTAGTCGGGAGTAGCTTTGCCCTCAAGAATGCCTTTTATCTCACGGAACTGCCTTCTAACCTCAGACACCATGGCACCGGCAGCCCGTCCTACTGCGCCCATCGTGAGCCCGCAGAACAGGAATGCCGCCATTGCGCCGATGAATGCTCCTGTTAGCACTTTCGGGTTGATGAGCGTCACTTGGAAGAACTCCATGAAGTCGTTGATGCCTGCAGCAGAGGGATTGAATATTTCCCCGACGGAGTTGGTGAATACTCTTCCTTCCTCTACGGCCCTAATCATTGCAATCTTTATCTCCTCAATGTATGATGCCAGCAGAGCCAGGGCCGTCAATGCAGCCGAGCCAATAGCAAAGCCCTTGCCCGTGGCTGCGGTAGTGTTTCCAAGAGCGTCGAGAGCATCTGTCCTGTGGCGGACATCCTCGCCCAGTCCGCTCATCTCCGCATTTCCGCCTGCATTGTCGGCAATAGGGCCATAGGCATCTGTTGCCAGGGTTATACCCAGTGTAGAGAGCATTCCTACAGCGGCGATGCCGATGCCATAGAGGCCGTGGCTAATGGAAGCCGTGCTCATGGAGAGGTCGAAGCCGTTGGCAAACAGGAAGCTCAGCATGATGGCTATAGAGATGGTTACTACGGGAACCATTGTCGATATCATTCCCGTGCCTATACCTTTTATAATAACAGTTGCAGAGCCTGTCTGCGAAGCTTCAGCAATAGACTTAGTAGGTTTGTAGCTCTGTGATGTGAAGTACTCTGTGGCCTGTCCGATGATTACTCCGGCAGCCAGACCAGTGATAACCGACATCGACAGGCCGAGCCAGTTCTCCATGCCGAGAAGGTACAGTATGATGAATGTCGCCACGGCGATGAGAGCCGCACTGAGGTTAGTGCCAAGTCCGAGTGAGTGCAGCAGGTCACGCATTGTCGCACCTTCCTTGGTCCTGACAGTGAAGATGCCAATCAGTGACAGGAATATGCCCACCGACGCTATCGTCATTGGTGCTATGACGGCTTTGAGCTGCATCTCTCCGTTCATGGCAAATGCCGTAGCTCCAAGTGCCGCGGTAGAGAGTATCGAGCCGCAGTAGCTCTCGTATAGGTCTGCTCCCATACCAGCCACGTCACCAACATTGTCGCCAACATTGTCGGCAATGGTAGCCGGGTTTCTTGGGTCGTCCTCGGGGATGTCTGCCTCAACCTTGCCGACGATGTCTGCACCAACGTCTGCGGCCTTGGTGTAGATGCCTCCGCCCACACGTGCAAACAGAGCTTGCGTAGAGGCTCCCATGCCGAAGGTCAGCATCGTTGTCGTGATGGTAATCAATGCCGTCGGCTCTCCGTCATAGAAAGCATTAAGGATAAGAAACCATATCGCAATGTCCAGAAGGCCCAGTCCCACTACGACAAGTCCCATCACAGCACCACTTCTAAAGGCAATCCTCAAGCCTCTGTCCAATCCCTTGCGTGCGGCGTTTGCCGTACGTGCCGATGCGTATGTGGCTGTCTTCATGCCGAAGAAACCAGCCAGTCCGGAGAACAGACCGCCGGTAAGGAATGCGAAAGGCACCCATGGATTCTGTACCTTCAGCACGTAGGCCATAAATGCGAAGAGCACTGCCAACACTGCGAATACTATGCCCACTACCTTGTATTGCTGCTTGAGATATGCCATTGCGCCCTTCCTGACGTGGGCTGCAATCTCTATCATCCGGGCAGTACCCTCTTCCTCTTTCATCATGGTGCGGAAGAAATACCATGCCATAGCCAGCGCGGTGATACTCGCAGCCGGGATAAGCCAAAATACCAATGGAATGTTGTTCATGTCAAAAAGTGTTTTACGGTTAGTATTGTTTAAAGTTTATGAGTAAGTCCTTTCCCAGCCCTCCTCTGAGGGAGGAAGCACCAGATAGTTTTTAGGTGTCAGGTCTTAAGGCTTTGAAAGTTGAAAATTGAAAGTTGAAAATTCAATCTTCAATCTTCTTCAATCTCCTTCTCCCCAGGGGAGGGCTGTGGAAGGGCCTTATCTTATCTTCTGCAAAGATAGCGAGAATACCAATACGCCCCAAATACTTTTCCGTATTTTCTGTCAGAATAACCCAAAATGTATCTTTTTTTGTTGCTTATTCTGCCTTGAAACCAATAGCCTCTATTGCTCTGCAAATTTCTTCCTTGTTAGCATTGCCGTGCACTTCTGCCTGCCCACTGGCAAGGTCAACGGTAGCGGATGTCACTCCTGGCACAGAGAGAAGTGCCTTCTCGGCATTCTGTCTGCAATGATTGCAGTTCAATCCTGTTATATGTAGAATGGTTGTGATGCCATTCTCGTCATCATGCTCTAATTCGTTGTCATGGCAATGGCAGCATCCACAGCCTTTATGCCCGCCATATTTGGATTGCAGGTAACGCCTGATGAAGAGGGCATTGACAAGCAGCAGGGCAAGGATGGCAGTGCAAAGCCATGAAAACCATCCGTCTGAAGGTAGCTCACAACACTGAGCCGTAGAGTTAAGCCTTGCAGTGAAATCAACGACTCCTGTTGACTGGAGAATGTCTATTCCCACACCGCAGCATACGGCTCCCACAACGATTGATATAAGATATAGGATAAGAGTTCTTGTGCCCATCACCTTACGTACGACAAGAATGGATGCCATGTTGCATGCGGGTCCTGCCATCAGCAATACAAGGGCAGCTCCAGGCGTCAGTCCTTTCATCATCAGTGCCACAGCTATAGGTATGGAGCCTGTAGCGCATACGTACATGGGTACGGAGATTGCAAGGACCAGAAGCATTGATGCAACGGTGTTGCCACGGAATAAGGCAAAAGCACTTTCAGGAATGAACACGGTGATAAGACCGGCTACTATAATTCCTATGACAAGCCATTTCCCGATGTCCTCCATCATCTCAACGAATGCATATCTTAGTACATTGCATATGGAATGGAATATTCCGTTGCTTGTTTTGAATTGCTGGCTCTTGATTCCGTCCTCCTTGCCATGTGTGAGAGGCATGTGTGAGAGGGGCATCTGATGGTCTGTTGAAGGCTGATGGTGTAATTCCCCTGCGTTTACCAATGCTCCGCCACAAACAGCTGTAAACAGAGCAGCAATTGGTCTCGCTATTGCGAAAGGCAGTCCCATAAGGCTGAATGTGGCTATTATGGAGTCAACACCTGTCTGGGGCGTGGCAATGAGAAAAGAAGTCACCGCTCCTTTTGATGCACCCTCTCTTCTCAATGACATGGCTGTGGGTATCACTCCGCATGAGCATAGCGGTAGTGGCACGCCAAACAATGCTGCTTTTATCACAGATGAGAAACGTGGTGAGGACAGATGTCTTGTGTAGTATGCTCCAGGGATATACTCGTGCATTAATCCTGCGAGAAAGAATCCCAGCAGTAGATATGGTGACATCTCATTTATCAAATGTATAATTTCTTCCATAATTCAAATTTCAATTTCAAATTACTGGATGCAAAGTTATGGATTATTCTTTGCAACATGGTTGCAAAGTGGCTCTTGCGTTGCTTAATTATAATATACACTTCTTGCCAATGTGTATAATTGTGATATGTTTGTTGGTAAAAGGACATTGATAGTTGAAAAAAATGTAGTAACTTTGTACGATACTATTAATACCGTTGACTTAATGGAAATTATAAAAATGAAAAAACAAACATTACAAAAACTGATTATTACTGCTTTTTCGCTGCTGTTCCTGTCGATAGAGGGATATTCAGCAGGGAATGTAAAGGTGAAGGAGACTTTGAACAGAGCACCTGTGGCAGTCCTTACTAAGACAGGAGTTCTCGTATCATGGCGTTCGCTAACAGCCGACGCAGAAGGCACTTCGTTCAATGTCTATCGTGACGGGGTGAGAGTTGCCACGGGTTTAACGTCAAAAACCAATTTCCTTGACAAGGATGGTGTCGCAGGAGCCACTTACACTATTGAGACGGTGGCAGGTACTGTCGTTGAGACATGCGAGGCAAAGGCATGGGACAATATGTTTACTACCTTCGGAGTGGAACGCCCTGCCGCACAGGCAGCTGCTAATGGTGCCATGGGACGTTACAGGCCAGATGACATCAGTGTTGGTGACCTCGATGGTGACGGCAATTATGAACTGGTGTTGAAATGGATGCCTGACAATCAGCAGGACAATGGCTACAACGGCTATACTTCACCTTGTATCATTGATGCATATCGCATGGATGGCACCAGACTATGGCGTGTCAACCTTGGACTGAACATCCGCTCAGGCAACCACTATACACAGTTCCTTGTCTATGACTTTGACGGTGACGGCAAGGCTGAGATGATATGCAAGACGGCTCCTGGTTCTATTGACGGCAATGGTGAGTATGTGTCAAAGGCAGGTACAGAGATTGCTGTCACGGGTGTCGATAACACGGCAACGTACGTAAACTCAAAGGGAAGAATAAGTGGAGGAGAGGAATTCCTGACAGTATTCAATGGTGAGACAGGTGCAGCCATGCATACAATATTCTATTCGCCAAGCCGTTCAGGCACAGACTTCCCAACGGCTGCTTCTTCCTATTCCTCAAGTGTGTGGGGAGACTCAAACTATAACCGTGGAAACCGCTATAATGCTGCCGTTGCATACCTTGACGGCTTGGATGCACTGCCTTCGGCTATTATGCAGAGAGGCTACTATACAAGGTGCTATGTATGGGCTGTTGACTGGAACGGAAAGAAACTATCGACCCGATGGCTGCATAAAGGTACATCTTCCTCGGCATGGGCAGTCGTTGACGCAGAAGGCACTACGCTTGCCTCTGGAAGCGGCTCCTCAAGCTATGGACAGGGAGTCCATGGAATCAGTGTGGGAGATGTTAATGGCGACGGATATGATGAGATAGTGACGGGTGGTGCTACAATTGGACATGATGGTTCCTTGCTATGCTCTACGGGCAAAGGACATGGCGATGCCATTCATCTTGCCGACCTCTGCCCGGGAAGGGAAGGACTGGAGATTATGATGCCTCACGAGGAGAGCCCTTATGGATATGACGTGCATGATGCCACGACAGGAGAAATTATTGTCAGTGCAACAAGTAGTGGGGACAATGGTCGTGGACTGGCTGCTGACTTCATACCTTCCAACGAGGGATATGAGTTCTGGTCGTCAGCCTCAAACAGCATATACTCCTGTTCTACCGGAGCCGAACTGCTTACAAGCCGACCTGACATCAATTTCCGCATATACTGGACTGGAGATCCTTTCGACCAGACTTTTGATGGAAGGTATGCCAGTGAGACGGGATTGTGCGCACCTCGTATCAGGAACTACAATACTGCAAAGGGAAGTATCAATACTTTCCAGGAATTCACAGCCTATGGCACTCCTTCTACCTGCAACACGACAAAGGCAACACCGTGTCTTCAGGCGGATATCCTGGGCGACTGGCGCGAGGAGATTGTCATGTTCAGACATGAGGATGACTATTCTTCCGACCAGTGTACACTTATGATATTCTCAACACCTGAGGAAACAGAATACAAAGTGCCATGCCTCATGGAAGACCATATATATAGAATGGGTATAGCATGGCAGAACTCGTCATACAACCAGCCTCCGCATCTTGGATACAGCCTGCCAGAGTTTCTTGGTATTGACAGAGCTACTTATGTCACACATACTGCCAACAATGCGCCGGAGGCTCCTACTGAAATGCCTGACAATCCAGACGGAAGCTATAACGAAGTGTTGGCAACACCTGGTGAAGATAAAGGTGTGGTAGTCGGAAAATGTTATACAGCAGGAATGTACGGGGAACTCACAGCGTCAACGACTGGAGGTTATCTCAAGATGCGCACGGGAAACAATGACAACACCATAACGTTCACGGTTAATTCCGGATATATCATCACAGGAATAACGGTTGAGGCTTATAGCAACAACAAGTCAACTATTGCTGACCGCTCAATCACCCTGACGGATATTCTTGTCGATGGTGATGAGACTTCCGTGCTGGATAGTCCCGTGGCTTTCCCCGGCGGTACCATGGGAACAACGCCTGTACAGGCTAAGGCATCTGGCTTTGAGGCTAAGGACAGTATCGTCTTGAGGTTTGACAACTCTCTCATCACAACTTCCGATGTTGATGCTGCCGGAAAAAACAAGCAGATAATGGCTATCGTGACATTCACCTACATGAAGGACAATGCCGTAGAGAAGGTTTCCGTGAATGTCCCATATCCGGCAAATCAGGCTATCTATGACATGTCTGGACGTAGGGTGGGCGCAAATGCACGTGGACTGCTTATAATCGGTAACAAGAAGGTTCTTGTGAAGTGATGAAGATTAAAGGTTGAGTCCTTTAACCTTTAAGTTAGTTCCCCCTCCCCTTGGGTTGAGGCTTTCCTCTACCCAAGGGGAGGGGGAGAAAAACAGGTGGTTTTCAAAAAATTACTCTGCGTTTTTTGAACAAGAAACATGCGGTTTTCAAAAATTACTCT
>CAMCLD010000039.1 GCA_945875635.1 uncultured Prevotella sp. | reverse complement strand
GGGAGCGATAACTTCCTATAACTCCTTTTAACTTCTAAAGTTGAGCACATGCGAAACTTTAATATATTTATGAGTGATAATCCTTGTATGAGAATATGTCAGTCTCTTCTGAATATGTCGCGTGTATAGACTTTCTCCTGTACATCGTCAAGACAGGAGTCGTATCTGTTGGCTATGATAGCCTGGCTCTGTTTCTTGAAAGTTTCAAGGTCGTTGACGATTTTGCTACCAAAGAATGTCGTACCATCCTCAAGAGTTGGTTCATAGATAATGACTTCTGCGCCTTTTGCCTTTATCCTTTTCATGATACCCTGTATGGCAGACTGTCTGAAATTGTCGGAATTAGATTTCATAGTAAGTCTGAAGACACCGATGGTTACTGATGATTGATTATTGATTGCTGATGATTGATTGAACACATTATTCTCTGAATAGGCATACCATCCAGCCTTTTGGAGAACAGCATCAGCTATATAGTCTTTGCGTGTGCGGTTGCTCTCTACAATAGCCTCAATGAGGTTTTCTGGAACATCTTTGTAGTTGGCAAGCAGTTGTTTTGTGTCTTTTGGCAGACAATAGCCACCATATCCGAATGAAGGATTGTTGTAATGTGTGCCTATTCTTGGGTCGAGTCCAACACCATTGATGATACTCTGTGTGTCGAGTCCCTTTATTTCTGCATATGTGTCAAGTTCATTGAAATAGCTGACACGCAGCGCAAGGTAAGTGTTTGCAAATAGTTTCACAGCCTCGGCATCTTTCATACCCATCATGAGCACAGGAATACCCTTTGTGTCATCATTATTGTCTTCTCCTTTATTCTGACCACCTATGGCACCTTCAACCAACAGGTTGGCAAAAGTTCTTGCAGCGTTCTTCATCATCTCAACGTCTGTGACTTTTGAGATGGCTGCATTCTCTTCTGCGAAAGCGGGGCTGTCTATGATTTTTGGATGTCCGACAATGATACGACTTGGATAAAGATTGTCGTATAAAGCCTTTGACTCTCTGAGAAATTCAGGGGAGAAAAGCAGGTTCAGTCTCTTGACACCTTTGTTAGCATATTTTAGGTACAATCCCCTTGTGTATCCAACGGGGATGGTGCTTTTTATCACCATCACAGCATCGGGGTTAACTTCCAGAACGAGGTCAATGACATCCTCTATGTGGTGAGTGTCGAAGAAATTCTTAACAGGGTCATAATTAGTAGGGGCTGCTATTACTACGAAATCAGCATCTTTATAGGCTGCTTTTCCGTCAAGTGTAGCTGTCAGGTTTAATTCCTTTTCTGTAAGATATTTCTCAATGTATTCATCTTGGATAGGAGAGATGCGGTTGTTGATTTTCTCCACTTTTTCCGGAATTACATCTACAGCTGTCACTTTATGGTTTTGTGACAGTAGAGTTGCTATGCTCAGTCCCACGTAGCCTGTGCCTGCCACGGCTATTCTAATGTCATTGAATTCTCTCATTGTCTTATATTGCTTAATAATTTGCGAAATTATACAAATAATTCTTATTAAGCAAGTTTTTTAGAATGTTTTTTGTTTTTTCAATTCAGCAACTCAGTTTACAGGCATCCTATGAAGCAGGACATAACGTTGAAGCAACTGTCTCCAAGGCAACATGCGTGTACCTTGCCATATTTCCACGGCAGCTTGGGCACATGTGTTCGTGAGCGTGTTGACAGCTTCAGCTATGTGAGTCTGTCCCATAGGGTTGGCAGGCTCTATAGAGACATCTGGTATGATGATTTGAAATCCGAAAGTTTTCTCGTAACATCCTCCAAGGGCATTGTCTGTGGGTGTTATCTTATGATTGCCACTATCCGTCATGAGAGAAAGTGTCTTTGGGTAATGGTGGCTGTCAAGTTGATTAAGGAATGAGTGCCGGTCTGTGTCAGTCAGATATAGATATTTGGATATGAATCCTCCCCAGTTGACACTTGCCCTCACAGAGTTTTCTCCACATGTTGACAATGCCACGTGTGCATAGTATATATATTCATTCTTGTCGGCTTTCACCATTATTTTTCTGGCATTCTCATCATTACAGTTGGAATATTCCAGTTCTATTGGCTCATATTTCCCGCTGTTGTCTTTTCCGTTAATTCTGAAAAGATAGCTTAAGTCCATGCGTACAACGATTTCGATGAATTTTCCGTGGTTGAGAATGGAGTGTGTAGTGTTGTCGCACATCTGTAAGCCTGGGGTGGGAGTGAGGAAAGGTCTCAGGAATATGTCAGGAATCATGCTTCCGAGTCCCTGTACCATGCTTTTGCCTGTTGACTGGAAATACCTGCTTAGTGAGAAGAGGCATCCCTCGTCAATATTGTCCATGTTCGAGACGAAAGACCTTAACAGTATGTTGTCCGGGCTAATGGCATTGTGCAGATTGTGGAGGTTTCCATCATTTAGCTTGGTCAGCATGATTCTCAGCGTTTCAGCTGCATTGTCAATGAATCCGTATGCCTGAAGCCTTCCAATCAAGTAATCGGTATTAGTCCATGCGCTTACTGTTCGCGCTTTGAGTCCGTTGATGGCTTCCCTCACAACTATATGCCTGTATTTCCTGATGTTTGGAAGGCATACACACCAGTTGCCTATTCTGAACAGAAGGTTTCTGTCTTTTCTTCCTTTGTTTTTAATCTGTTTTATTATTCCCTGGAATCCTATATATGGACCTTCGGTTATCATGACAGTGTCGTTGTCTGTTTCAAGAGTCTGGTATGATAGGTCTATGATTTTCAGATTCTCTAAATTGTCGCATAGCTTTTCATTGTAGAAACGGAATCTTTCCAAATCACCCTCAGACACGTAAGCCTTGGATATGATACTGTCGAGTGAAATGTATCCATTGAAAGAGTGGTACAAGTGGGCTGGAGTTATGATATCCTTGTCAATGATTGAATCTGATTCGCTGTCATAGACTTTTATGGCAGAGTGGAAGTACCCTTTTGGGTCTATTATGTTTTTAAGAGCCAGTCGGTCGGCAACGTTTATGAACAATATCCCGCTGATTGTTGGCTTAAACTTATAGATTTCCTTGCCAGAGACGTTCAACCGTTTGCGGTAGATAGGGAAATATACTTCATTTATGCCCTTCATTCCCCTCAGCATGTCGGCAGTCTCACTTTCCTTTGAGTATTCAGTCTTGACAATAAACCACATCCGGATTGATTTTCTATATGTTGTGAGGAAGTAAAGTCACTTTACAATCTTCCTTCCCCCGAAAGATATGTATTTTTCGTGGCAATGTGTGAAGTGACTTTTGTCACGATGTCGATAACCATTAGACTAACTTCCACTGGAAATCGATATCTTTATGTCTTGTCTCATCCAAAACGTCCAATCGTTTTGGCTTCTTTCTTTGTCTAACATCTAATTGTATCAATATTGAAAATAACATTAGACATCAGGACTTAATATTCAAGTCTGCATAGATTTTGTTCCCATCTGATGCTTTGTCTTTTGCAAAGATACAAACTTTTCTTCTGTTATTGTACAACAAGAGCTGTTTTTTATTCTTTTAGAGGATTCCATCCCTGAGCCTTTAGTTCAAACTCGTTGCCGTCTCGGGTAATAAGTGCGCATCCAAGCTCCTTGCGCGTGATGTGTCCGATAAGGCGCACCCCATCAATAGCCTCTATTTTCTCATGGTCTCCTATCGGCACAGTGAACAGCAGTTCGTAATCCTCGCCACCGTTGAGGGCGGCTGTGGTGAGGTTCATGTTGAATTCCTCACATGCCACAGCTGTCTGATAGTCTATCGGTATGTTTTTCTCGTATATACGGCATCCACATCCGCTCTGCTCACAGATATGCATCAGTTCGCTACTCAGTCCATCGCTTATATCCATCATGGCTGTAGGGCGTATTCCATTGTCCCTCAATGATTTTAAGATGTCTCCTCTTGCCTCTGGCTGCAACTGTCTTTCAATGAGATACTCCTTGCCGTTGAATTCAGGCACGTAGTCTTTGAGGATTTCGAGAGCACGCTTGTCATTCTTCTTTCTTGCCTCCTCAACCTGTTGCAAATACACTGCTTTTTCACGTTCCAGTATCTGTAGTCCCATATAAGCTGCCCCCAGGTCTCCACTTACACAAATTAGGTCTGTCTCCTTAGCTCCGTTGCGATATACAACATCCTCCTTCTTGGCTTCTCCAATGCATGTGATGCTTATGGCGAGTCCGCTATATGAAGATGTCGTATCACCCCCGACTATGTCAACTCCCCATTTGTCGCATGCCTTCCTCAGTCCTGTGTAGAAATCCTCAATGTGTTCCACGCTGAATACATTGCTGAGAGCAATGCTTACGACCATTTGCCTTGGAGAGCCGTTCATGGCAAAGATATCACTTATGTTTACCATTGCAGACTTGTATCCAAGATGCATCATGTCCACATATCTTCTGTCAAAGTGAATTCCCTCCATCAACATGTCTGTTGTCACCAGGACCTGATTATCGGGATATGAGAGAACTGCACAATCGTCACCCACACCTTTTACAGTTGATGTGTTCTTTGGTTTTATGTCGTCTGTCAGCCTGTGGATAAGGCCGAATTCTCCAAGCTTAGAAATATCCATACTTATGTCAGCTCCTTCTAATCATTTCCCTCATTATCTCAGTCATGAGTGGTTGTGCATTGTTGGCGGCCACCTGCACTTCCTCGTGGCTTACTTCCACAGGAGTGTCCTCGAGTCCAAGGTCTGTTATGATACTTATTCCGAATGTCTTTATACCGCAGTGGTGAGCCACGATGACCTCAGGTACTGTGCTCATGCCAACAGCGTCTCCTCCCATTCTGTGATACATCTTATATTCTGCCGGTGTCTCGAAAGTTGGTCCCTGCACACCCATGTACACACCATGAACTACACGTATTCCTTTCTCGGCAGCTATGGAGTTAGCCAACTCAATGAGTTTATGGTCGTAAGTTTCATGCATGTCTGGGAATCGTGGACCAGTAGGGAAGTTCTTGCCTCTAAGTGGATGCTCTGGGAAGAAATTGATATGGTCTGTGATTATCATCAAGTCACCGATTCTGAATTCTGGATTCATTCCTCCCGATGCATTGCTTACAAACAGCGTCTCGATGCCCAGTTCGTACATCACCCTAATGGGGAACGTAACTTCCTTCATGTCGTAACCTTCGTAATAGTGAAATCTTCCTTGCATGGCAAGGATATCCTTTCCTCCCAGTTTTCCAAATATTAGTTTTCCTGAATGTCCCTCAACGGTTGAAATGGGAAAGTTTGGAATGTCCTTATATTCGAATTCGTATGTATCAGTAATTTCGGAAGCTAATTGTCCGAGGCCTGTTCCCAGTATTATCGCTGTTTTTGGGTTTGTGGTCATCCTTTCCTTTAACCAGGATGCTGTTTCTTGAATTTTTGTGTACATAGCTTATGATTTTTTCGTTAAATTTGTCTTCCTCGTCAAGCATGAACTTGATTCTGATTGGGAGTGCATAGATGTTGTCTTTCACTTCCTCACTGAGATTGTCGAGTCCCTCCAGCCTTGTCGCATCTTTCTCTGTAGTGATGATTATTTTCGGCTCCTCCATGGCGTTGAAGGTCTTGTTTATTTTCACAACGTCCTTGTTACGGAAATTATGATGGTCGGGAAAAGATAATTCCGTTATTGAGTTGCATCGGTGTTCCAAGTCAACATGCAACTGCATGGGAGATGCAATGCCGGTAAGCAGCATGACGTTCTTTCCATTAATGCTCTCAATATCTATTTCTTCGTCGCCAAAAACTCTGTGTGGACTGGCATATTGTAGGGTTGTGAAGAAGAGGTCTTGGTAAGGGTATAGGTTGAGTGCGTTTTTCAGCACTCTGTAGTCTATGGCTCTGAGCTCCTCGGGGCATTTTGTTATTATAACAATGTCTGCCCTTGATTTAGCCTCTTTCGGTTCCCTTAGTCTTCCAGCAGGCAGCAGTTTGTCATAGATGATGAGCCGATGGTAATCGATGAGCAATATGTTGATGCCCGGTTTGACATATCTGTGCTGGAAGGCATCATCGAGCAGTACCACATCAGTGTCTTTTGTCGTGATGTCGGAGGTAAGCATGTCAATGCCGTGGCATCTTTTCTTATCTACAGCCACATGTATGTCAGGAAATTTCCTTTTCATCTGGTATGGCTCGTCCCCAATATCCCTCACGTCAGTATCTTCACTTGCAAGAACGAAGCCTCTGCTTTTCCTTTTATACCCTCTGCTAAGCACTGCCACTTTCATACGTTTATGAAGCAGGCGTATAAGGTATTCCACGTGAGGTGTCTTACCTGAGCCTCCAACAGTGATGTTCCCGACAGAAATGACAGGAATGTCAAAGCTCCTGCTCTTTAAAATTCCAATTTCAAAGAGTTGGTTGCGTAATGCCACAACCATTCCATAGAGCCAGCTAAGAGGTGTGAGCCATTCATTAAGTTTTATGAAATCGCCCTCTATGTGTTTCTGACCCCATCTTAAGCTTTTTATTGGTTTGTTGCTTTTGCCCATTCCTTAAAGCGAGTTGTAAGGATTTATTTTACCTGATGGTTAGATAGTACGGCATTCGAGCCTGAATAGCATCATAGTTGCTGATGTTTCTGAGAATGTAGAATGGTTCGTAATACTCACCAAGTGATGCTCTCATCTGTTCGTCGAGATAGTTGTTGTTGCTTACTGTCTGCAACAGCTGTTCTGTCCAATCGGCAGGTGCAGGATAACTTTTTGTGTAATATTCTTTCACACCTGCAAGGCTTGCGGCTTTTGCTATGGCTGTGTTTATGCCGCCCAGTTGGTCAACAAGTTTGATTTTCAAGGCATCTTCGCCTGTCCACACATGTCCCTGTGCAATTTTCTCAACCTGTTCAACGGTCATCTTCCTTCCATCTGCCACACGCTGACGGAACAGTTTGTAGCCACGGTCAATGTATTTCTCAAGTATATCCATTTCCTCTGCGGAGAAAGGTCTTGCCTGTGTGCCGAAAGCACTGAACTTGTTGGTTGTAACATAGTCGAATTTCAGTCCGAGTTTCTGTGTGAGCAGTCCGCTCATGTCTGGGAACATCCCGAATATGCCTATGCTGCCAGTAAGTGTTGTAGGTTCAGCTACTATCCAGTTGGCTGGTGCGCTGATGTAATATCCTCCCGAAGCGGCTGCTCCTCCCATGGATACTACAATTGGCTTTTTCTTCTTAAGGAGTGTTATCTGGTGCCATATCTGTTCTGAGGCATATGCGCTACCTCCTCCTGAGTTTACTCTAAAGACGACAGCCTTTATATCGTCGTCGTTCATTATTTTCTCAAGGTCTTTGCATACTTTTTTGGCATCAATGACACTATTGTTGTCGAAAGCATTAGCCAAACTGGTGTCAACGATGTCTCCGTAGGCATAATAAACAGCTATTTTCTCGCCTCTGTCCATATTTGCCTTCTTTACGTTTGCCATGTCTCCTATAGATAATTGTTTTATCTCCTCGTCGGCGTCTATTTTCAACATCTTTTTTACAGCGTCCTTCACTTGGTCGTTGTATAGGACACCATCTGCAAGTCCCATTTTCACATAGTCGTTTGTAGATGCGAATGTGATGAGGCTGTCTGCGTATGAGTTAAGTTTTGCAGCTGTGAGTTTCCTGCTTGCCGCCACTTCGTTTACAACATTCTTCCATACACCGTTGATGATGGCTGTAGTCTGCTCTCTGTCAGCGTCACTCATTTTGTCATTTGTGAACTGCTCTGTTGCACTTTTGTAAGTGCCTACCTTTGTAACCTGCATCTTCACACCGAATTTAGCCATCAGGTCCTTCATGTACATCCTTTCGGCAGCTATGCCATGCCAGTCTATTTGCCCTTGTGGATTAATGTATAATTTATCAGCCACAGAAGCTAAATAGTAAACACCCTGAGTGTATGAGTCTCCATAGGCTACAATCCATTTCCCACTCTTTTTGAAATCGGAAAGAGCTCGTCTGATAGCCTGCAGTGAAGCGTATGAGTCAGGAGAGAACAGTCCTGCCTCAATATAAATGCCCTTGATTTTGTCATTGTCTTTTGCTTTCTCTATGGCTTTCAGAATGTCATCGAGTCCGTTGCTCTTGGCAACTTTTCCCATGATGTCAGAGAAAGGGTTGCTTTCTGCTCTTTCGCTTAGGGTTCCCGTCATGTTGAGAACGAGTACGGAGTTGTCTTCCACGTTCTTGGATTGTTCAGTTGATGCCACCATTCCTATGATGCCCATAATGCCGAAGATACCCATTATGACAAATGTGAGTATTATTCCCACAACTGTTGCCAATACGTTTTTGAAAAAGTCTTTCATTTCTTATCTGTTTATTATTTTAATATTGTTCATGAAGAATTCAAGTGTCTGACCTTAACACCTTCCAGAATGGAAAAACGATATGCCATCACTTATCATCTGCAAATTTAATCATTTATGATTATATTCGCAAGAAATTGTTGTGGAATTTGGTCTGCCTTTTCAGATGTCAATTATGGAATCGTTGCTTGTCATTGGAAGAATAGAGAAAAATAGTTACTTGGGTCAATCATTTAACTAAAAACAAAAAAGGCGGCCTCTTTCGAGAACCGCCCAAATGAAAGGAGGAGTGGTGCATGTTCTCGGTCTTTACACAAAAAAAAGGCGGCCTCTTTCGAGAACCGCCCAAATGAAAGGAGGAGTGGTGCCACCAGGAATCGAACCGGGGACACAAGGATTTTCAGTCCTTTGCTCTACCAACTGAGCTATGGCACCCTTGCTTTCTTTTTGCGGATGCAAAGGTAGTACATTTATTTTTATTTACCAAATTAAAATACCTTAAGTAATCTCAATTTAACATTTGTTTAGAGTAGGGTAATTACTACACCTTATTATATATAATGCTCAAGTCCATTATGTGTTCAATGTTTAAGGAAAGGAAGTAGTTTTTTGTTTCAAAATTATGCTAAAATCTGCCGAATAACTTAAAATGAGCGAATTATGAGTTTTTCACCTCAATAAAGGTTGACAACATGCTAAATAATAATAAAAGTGCAACAAAAATAATCTGATTTCAAAAATATTCAATTATCTTTGTGCTGAACGCAATAATAAAGATAAACGATGAAAGATAATGTTCCTTACGGAAAATTTATGCAACCACAAATTTGTGACGAAGATGTAGCATAATAACTGTTTCTATATAATTACGACCAAATCATATAGAGATAATGTAATGAGAAGTATAAAATCATGGCAAAAATAATAGTAAAGAATCAAACAATAAAGACTCTATCCAAAAATGGAGTTGATTATATTTGTATCACAGATATTGCAAGACAAAAGAATCCAATAGAGCCAAAAGATGTGGTAAAGAATTGGTTACGTTCTAAAAATACATTGGAATATCTTGGGCTTTGGGAGCAGCTGAACAACCTTAATTTCAAAGGGGTCGAATTCGACCCCCTTTTGAATGAAGCAGGCTCAAATGCCTTTACAATGAGTCCAACTCGTTGGGTGGAACTCACTAATGCTGTTGGTATTATTTGCAAAAGTGGAGCAAACGGCGGAACTTATGCCCAAAGGGATATAGCCTTTAAGTTCGCAAGTTGGGTTTCTGTTGAATTTGAGTTATACTTGATAAAGGAATTTCAACGACTGAAAGAGGATGAACAAAAACAGATAGGGTGGTCTGCCAAGCGTGAACTATCCAAGATAAACTATCGTATTCACACGGATGCTATCAAGGAAAATCTTATTCCAAACGAGGTGACACGTGAACAAGCAGCTATGAAGTATGCCGATGAAGCCGATGTTCTCAACATAGCTATGTTTGGTATGACGGCAAGGCAATGGCGTGAACAGAATCCCGATAAGAAAGGTAACATTCGTGATTATGCCAATATAAATGAGCTAATCTGCTTATCGAACATGGAGAATCTAAATGCTGTGTTTATTAACGATGGTATGGCACAATCTGAACGGCTCGTCAAACTGAATCAGATTGCTATCCAACAAATGAAAATCCTCGAAGATACTGGAGGCAGAAATTTATTGAAGTAAAGACGATTATGGGAAAGCAGAAATATACACAGGCACAACAAGTGATAGATACTCTTCGCACAACAGGAGGGTATGCTACGCTTGGTGATTTGTATCATCTCGTAGATACAAAATCGTGGGCAACTAAGACTCCTAACGAATCAATCCGAAGAATTGTGCAGCAATCTAACGAAATATTTAAAATACAGCCAGGTCTTTGGGCATTGGAGGAATGTCGTGAAGAAGTGATGCGCAAATTCGACATCTGCCCGAAGGAAGAAAAGAGCATTGAGCAATTTACACATGGTTACTATCAAGGACTTATTATAGAGATAGGCAACATGAAACATTATGCGACCTATGTCCCTGCGCAAGACCAAAACCGCAAGTTTCTTGAAAAGCCCCTGAAAGATATTTGCACCACAATCCATATTCCCGGTTTTTCATACGAGAATCTTATAGACAGGGCAAGGACCGTGGATGTCATTTGGTTCAATGAGCGCAAAATGCCAAATAGCTTCTTTGAAGTGGAGCATTCGACAGACATTCAAAACTCAATCACTAAGTTTTGTGATTTACAAGATTTCAATAGCCGCTTCTTGATTGTTGCACCTCAGAATCGCAAAGAACAATTTGACAAAGTGATGAGCAGAACTGCTTTCAAAGAGGTGAAAGAGCGTGTCGCTTTCCATAGTTATGAGAGTATCTATAAACAATATGAACTAATGTGTATAGCAAGAGCAAGCGAGGGATTTATCTAATTTTCGAGATCAATTGTTAGCAATGTAACAATTTGTAAAAATAGTTAAGAACCTTACTCTTATGTATTTGTGAATATTTGAAATGATCTTTTTTGATCACAAAAGTCAAACTATGATCTTTTTGGGTTTTCTAAAGTGTTTTGATATACTTTTGCACCCAATATGGATTATCAGATACAAATAACAGAAAGTTTACAACGAGTAGCAACAGTTTCTGCAGACTCAGAAATCGAAGCTATTGAATTAGTTCGTCGATTTTATAAGGAAGAAAAGATAGTACTTGATTCTGAAGATTTTACGGATGCAAATTTCATCGTCAAAAATCAGAATCTAAAAGCATATTATAAATCACCCAACAAGGACTTTGTCCTTGCCCATGGCGACTGTTTTAAACTTCTCAAAGAGTTTGACTTCAAGTTCGACATGATATTTGCCGACCCTCCTTATTTCCTCTCCAATGGTGGAATATCGTTGCAGAGCGGTAAAGTCGTATGCGTGAATAAAGGGAATTGGGACAAAGGAAAGTCGCAAGAGGATATGATGGCATTCAATATGGAATGGCTACGTTTGTGCCGTGACAAGTTGAAAGACAACGGCACAATATGGATTAGTGGCACTTATCACAATATCTTTTCTGTGGCAAATTGTCTTACGGAACTTGGATATAAGATTCTGAATGTGATTACGTGGCAGAAGACTAATCCTCCTGCTAATATCTCTTGTCGTTTCTTTACCTATTCAACAGAGTTTGTAATCTGGGCAAGAAAAATGCAGAAAGTTCCACACAAATTCAACTATGACTTGATGAAAGAGCTGAATGACGGTAAGCAAATGACTGATGTATGGCGAATGCCGGCTATCGGCCGTTGGGAAAAGACTTGTGGGAAGCATCCAACCCAAAAACCATTGCGTCTTCTTGTTCGTATGATTCTTGCCTCAACTAATCAAGGCGAATGGATTTTGGACCCATTCAGTGGCAGTTCTACAACTGGCATTGCCGCTAACCTATGTGGACGACGATTTGCAGGAATAGAACAAGAAGAAGAGTTTTGTAAGTTGAGCAAAGCAAGGCGTGAAGAGATAGAGAATCTTGAAAACTATAATAATCTGATAAGTCATATTGAAGATTTGCATAAATTGCAAGATTGCTCTATGGTAAGTGAAGATATTAGTGGTAATATTCAAATTCCATTTTGATAAACTTTCCACTAAGAATATTTATTATAGACCAAATAAATCGTGAGTTCTTGAAATCAATTATAACGAAGTATAAACTAAAAAATAACATTATGCCAACAGTAGCATGGCAAAACCAAAACTTACGCAGAATGGGGAAATCTTTTTGCCTAAAGTTTCCCACTGGCAATGTCTTCTTGCCATGTTTTTTGTTGAATGCTGGTGCTCTCTGTGTAGAAAACCACTACACCAGTATCTTTTTTGAGGATATAGATAGCACTGACCTTATTGCCTGTATTAATAGTGTCTATTTCGTCCTTGTGAAAGGGAGAAGTATATACCACCATGTTAGGGCTTAGGCGGCTTTTGGTTACATCATCAGGGACGACATCGTCAAGAAAACTTATGCAACTATCCATACTGCCCCATGAGGATGCACCTTTATACATTATTTCTTCTAACTTGTTGGCGTCAATCCTTAAAATAATCTTGTTGTCTGCTGCAATGTCGTTGAAGAACGGAAACAGAACAGTTGCTTTTGCAATGTTTGCAGTAAAAACAGCCATAATGGCAATAATAAAAGTCTTTTTCATGTATATTCTGTTTGGTTAGATTGCAAAATTAAGCATTAATACGGCAAGTACAAAATGTCAGTCATTGGTTTTGATAATAATTAACTATAGTTGCGGGACGTGATAAAAGGTTTTCTTATTTGAAAAAAATAGAATGTTTATTTTGTGGCATTGATGGATTTTCTTAATTTTGCATTTCATATGGAAGATTCAAAAAACACAGGCGGCCGCCAGCGCAGAAGGCAGGCAGCTCCGATTGATACATCATATGGACATTTGCAGCCACAGGCTCCAGACATAGAGAAGGTGGTTCTTGGTGCCTTGATGATAGACAAGGACGCTTTCACTGTGGTGTCCGAGATTGTGCGTCCCGAGACGTTCTATGAGCCTCGCCACCAGAAAATTTTCCATGCCATCCGTTCCTTGAACATCCAGGAACAACCAGTGGATATCATGACTGTGATAGAACAGTTGCGCAAGGAAGGCTCACTTGATGACGTAGGTGGTCCGGCTTATGTCGTGGAGCTTAGTTCTCGCGTGGCATCTTCGGCTCATATAGAATACCATTCCAAGATTCTTGCGCAGAAGTTTCTTGCACGCCAACTTATATCCTTTGCGAGCAAACTGGAGACAGAAGCCTTTGACGAGACTGTCGATGTGGATGAGTTGATGCAGAGGGCAGAGGGTGGTCTTTTCGAACTATCTCAGAACAACATGAAGAAAGACTACTCCCACATTGACCCGATTCTCATGGAAGCCCACAAGATTCTCCTGAAAGCATCCCAGAACAAAGGAGGACTAACGGGTGTTCCTACCGGTTACAACAAGCTTGACGAGATAACTTCCGGATGGCAGGCTTCAGACCTTATCATCATAGCAGGACGCCCTGCCATGGGAAAGACATCCTTTGCGCTGAGTCTTGCAAAGAACATAGCTGTGGATTATCAGCAGCCTATTGCATTCTTCTCTCTTGAGATGAACAGCGTGCAGCTTGTAAACCGTCTCATATCCAATGTGTGTCAGGTGCCAGGCAGCAAGCTGCTCAATGGACAACTCACACCTGACGAATGGGAGAGACTTGACACCAACCTTCATAAACTAGAGGGTGCGCCTGTGTATATCGACGACACCCCTGGGCTTTCTGTGTTTGAGTTGCGTACCAAGGCTCGCCGCCTGAAGAAAGAGCATAACATAAGCATACTTATGATAGACTATCTACAGCTGATGAATGCTTCAGGCATGAAATTCAACAGCCGACAGGAAGAGGTTTCAACGATAAGCCGTTCGCTCAAGGGGCTTGCAAAGGAACTCGACATTCCCGTCATAGCACTCTCGCAGCTGAACCGTACCGTGGAGACACGAGCTGGGGAGGGTATTGACGGCAAGCGTCCACAACTGTCTGACCTCCGCGAGTCTGGAGCTATAGAGCAAGATGCCGACATGGTGCTTTTTGTACACAGGCCAGAATATTATCATATATATGAGGATTCCAATCATAACGACCTTCGTGGAATGGCGCAGATCATCATTGCCAAGCACAGGAAGGGAGCTACCGGAGACGTGCTTCTGAAGTTTCAGGGTCAATATACTAAGTTTGCCAATCCTGAGGATGTTCCAGACGAGATACCTGCTGCCGATATGGGTGGGGAGATAATTGGCAGCAGAATGAATGATGACCCATTGCCACCTCCGCCTCCCGCCCCTGATTTCTGAGTTGGTAATTAGTCGGTTTCAAGTATTTATCCATCTCCTACAACCAATACAACTAACTGAAGATAAAATGAAAAGACAATTGCTATATATAATAATGTGTATATATGCTTTAAGTGCGGCATCTCAGCGAGTGTCTGTGCTTGGAGACAGCTATTCCACATACGAGGGATTCATGACCCCATCTACAAATGAGCTTTGGTATTATGCCAAGAACGATACGGCAAAGACCGATGTGTCGTGCGTGCAGGATACATGGTGGTGGCAGCTTATAAAGGACAACGGTTGCAAGCTATGTGTCAACAATTCGTATAGTGGAGCTACAATCGGATATACAGGATATGACGGCAATGACTATTCTGCCCGTTCTTTCATCACACGTATGTGTAATATAGGAGACCCGGATATTATACTTGTCTTTGGTGCTACCAATGACAGTTGGGCAGGAGAGGAAGTGGGTGAGTACAAGTATTCAGACTGGAACTATGGAGATTTTGCGACATTCCGTCCCGCCATGGCTTATCTTCTTGACTATCTCACCCTGCACCATCCCAATGTGGCAATATACTTTATTGTCAATTCTGAGCTTAGAGACGACATTACAGAGTCGTGCAGGACGATATGTGCCCATTACGGTGTAGGATGCATAGAACTGAAAGACATAGACAAGAAGATGGGGCATCCTACTAAAGCAGGAATGAAAGCCATTGCAGAGCAGGTAGGAAAGGCTGTCTTTAAGTGATGTGTGTTTGCCATTTTCGTTTTTTATAGCAATAGATTGTAAAAATGTAACAAATTATTTGTGTATATTGTGTAAAAAGTGTAACTTTGCAATCGAATTAATAAAAAGACATCACATTATGAATATCAACATTCTACTATCTGGTATTATTATTGACATTCGACTTCAACAGAAAGCCGGAAGTGATGATGTGTTCAGATAGATTGCATGTGTGGTAGTCAAAGAGCCTTTCTCACTTCCGGGTGTGAAAGGCTTTTTTGGTAGTCAGAAGAGAGTTAAGGTAAAAGAAACAGAACATACACATTACAGAATCATGAGTGACAGACTATTCATTTTTGACACAACGCTCCGTGATGGCGAGCAAGTGCCTGGATGCCAGCTCAACACAGTTGAGAAGATACAGGTAGCACGCCAGCTGGAGCAACTTGGTGTTGACGTTATCGAGGCTGGATTCCCAATATCCAGTCCTGGCGATTTCAATTCAGTTATAGAGATATCCAAGGCAGTGACATGGCCAACAATATGTGCTCTGACACGTGCTGTAGAGAAGGACATCGATGTTGCCGCTGATGCTTTGCAATATGCAAAACACAAAAGAATACATACAGGTATCGGAACCAGCGAGTCACATATTAGGTACAAATTCAACTCAACTCCAGAGGAGATTATTGAGAGAGCCGTTGCAGCCGTGAAGTATGCCAAGAGATATGTCGAGGATGTGGAATTCTATGCTGAGGATGCCGGGCGCACCGACAATGAATACCTTGCGAGAGTCGTTGAGGCTGTCATAAAGGCTGGTGCCACAGTGGTTAATATTCCAGACACTACAGGATATTGCCTTC
This sequence comes from uncultured Prevotella sp., assembly GCA_945875635.1. Taxonomy (GTDB): domain Bacteria; phylum Bacteroidota; class Bacteroidia; order Bacteroidales; family Bacteroidaceae; genus Prevotella. The sequence continues at coordinate 5,137 of CAMCLD010000039.1, read as the reverse complement.
CAGGAGAGTACGGTGAGAAGATTAAGTATCTCATGGAGCATGTTGATGGAATACACAACGCCATTATTTCCACTCACTGCCATAACGATCTTGGCATGGCTACAGCCAACACGCTGAGCGGAGTACTCAATGGAGCACGTCAGGTGGAGGTTACCATCAATGGTATAGGAGAGAGGGCGGGAAACACATCTCTTGAGGAAATAGCCATGATTCTGAAATGCCATAACGATATAGACATAACCACAAACATCAACACCACAAAGATATACCCCACATCGCGCATGGTGAGTTCCCTTATGAACATGCCTGTGCAGCCAAACAAGGCAGTGGTGGGAAGAAATGCCTTTGCACATTCTTCTGGCATCCATCAGGATGGAGTGCTTAAGAATGTGGAGACATACGAGATAATGAATCCTAAGGATGTAGGTCTTGATGAGAATTCCATCGTCCTTACTGCAAGGTCAGGTCGTGCTGCTCTCAAGTTCCGCCTACAAGTGCTCGGTGTCAATGTGGATGATGAAAAGAAACTTGATACCCTTTATCAGAAATTCCTTAAAATAGCAGACCAGAAGAAAGAGGTTAACGATGATGATATCCTGATGCTCGCAGGAGCTGACACGGCAGAGGCTCATGCCGTGAAGCTCGACTTCCTACAGGTTACGACAGGCATGGGAGTGAAGAGTGTGGCAAGTATCGGACTCGACATTAGCGGACAGAAATTTGAAGCGGCATCAACAGGAAATGGTCCTGTGGATGCAGCCATCAAGGCACTTAAGAAAATAATAATGAAGCAAATGACGTTGAAAGAGTTTACCATACAGGCAATAAGCAAAGGCTCTGACGATGTTGGAAAGGTGCACATGCAGGTTGAGTATGATGGAAGCGTTTACTATGGTTTTGGTGCCAACACCGATATAGTTACTGCATCTGTAGAGGCATATTTAGACTGTATAAACAAATTCAGAGGGTAGATAATATAAAAAGCAAGTTAAAAACTTGTTAACTGACAGCATGTAGGAGACATGCGGAACTTAGATTGAATAATTGCAAGATTAAATTATATAATTAATAATGAATACGTTATTTGACAAAATCTGGGACAAGCACGTAGTGCAGATGATAGAGGATGGTCCCACACAACTTTATATCGACAGGCTATATTGTCATGAAGTTACATCCCCACAGGCTTTCGATGGTATGCGTAAACGTGGACTGAAGTGTTTCCGGCCAGAGCAGATATATTGTATGCCAGACCATAACACTCCGACTCACGACCAGGACAAGCCCATAGAGGATGCTGTATCGAGAAAGCAGGTGGATACACTGGCTGCCAACTGCCGAGAGTTTGGACTAACCCACTATGGCATGATGTCGAAAGACAATGGCATCATTCATGTCGTTGGACCAGAGAAGGGGCTCTCCCTGCCAGGCATGACCATTGTATGCGGAGACTCGCACACATCTACTCATGGTGCAATGGGAGCCGTAGCTTTTGGAATAGGAACATCAGAGGTGGAGATGGTTATGGCATCACAATGTATATTGCAACAGAAGCCAAAATCAATGAGAATCAACATCAACGGCAAACTTGGAAAGGGTGTCGTGGCTAAAGATGTAGCACTCTTCCTTATGTCACGCCTCACCACGTCGGGAGCAACAGGTTATTTCGTGGAGTATGCCGGAGATGTTGTAAGGGATATGTCTATGGAAGGACGCCTCACTCTCTGCAACCTGTCCATAGAGATGGGAGCAAGAGGTGGATTCATTGCACCGGATGATACGACATTCGAATATATCAAAGGACGTGAGTACGCACCAAAAGGTGAGGAATGGGATAAGGCAGTTGCATACTGGAGAACACTGAGGAGTGGTGATGATGCAGTATTTGACAAAGAGCTCACATTTGAAGCAGCAGACATAGAACCGCGTGTGACATATGGCACAAATCCCGGTATGGGTATAGGTATCACCGAGTGTATTCCGTCGGTTGAGGATATTGACGAGGCAGGCAAGGCATCGTTCTTAAAGTCACTTCAATACATGGGATTCAAGCCTGGAGAAAGAATTCTTGGTCACACAGTGGATTATGTGTTCCTTGGGGCTTGTACCAACGGACGAATAGAGGACTTCCGTGCATTCGCTTCTATAGTGAAGGGACGGAAGAAGGCAGACAACATAACTGCATGGCTGGTGCCTGGATCATGGAATGTTGACCGTCAAATACGCGAAGAAGGCATTGACAAGATCGTAGAGGAGGCAGGGTTTGAGATACGCCAGCCCGGATGCTCTGCATGTCTCGCTATGAACGATGACAAAATACCAGCAGGGAAATACTCTGTATCAACAAGCAACAGAAACTTTGAGGGAAGACAGGGACCTGGTTCACGTACTATCCTTGCCTCGCCATTGGTAGCCGCTGCTGCAGCTGTTACAGGAAAGCTCACAGATCCAAGAGACTTGATGTAAGATTTTGCATATAGAAACATGAAATAGATTCAGATTTTGAAATAGATTTCTTGAATGATTTAAATATTGAAGGATGAAACAGAAATTCGACATAATAACAAGTACATGTGTGCCACTTCCTTTAGAGAACGTGGACACTGACCAGATTATACCAGCGCGCTTCCTCAAGGCTACAGACAAGGAGGGATTCGGTGACAACCTCTTCAGAGACTGGAGATATGACAAGGAAGGCAATCCCAAACCAGACTTCGTACTAAATGACCCACGCTATGGTGGGGTGATACTTGTGGCAGGCAAGAATTTCGGTTCCGGCTCGTCAAGAGAACATGCTGCATGGGCTATAGCAGGATATGGATTCAGGGTAGTAATAAGTTCTTTCTTCGCTGACATCCATAAAAACAATGAGTTGAACAACTTTGTACTGCCAGTGGTGGTAAGTGAGGATTTCCTGCGGGAACTGTTCGACAGCATCTTTGCCAATCCAGCTACTGAGGTAGTGGTTAACTTGCCAGAGCAGACAGTAACCAATACTGCTACAGGCAAATCAGAACATTTCGACATCAACGGATACAAGAAACACTGCCTGATGAATGGACTTGACGATATAGACTATCTCATAGGAAACAAAGACAGGATAGAGGAATGGGAAGCTCAGAACAAGTAAGTTTTGGATACAGGTCGATATCGCCCTTTGTTGAGATAATGGACTCTACGTTGCGTGACGGTGAGCAGACCAATGGTGTCAGTTTCCTTCCTCATGAGAAACTGATGATAGCTCGCATGCTCCTTCGTGACATCAATATTGACAGGATTGAGGTCGCTTCGGCAAGGGTGTCGGAGGGAGAGAAAGATGCAGTGCGCATGATATGCCGGTATGCAGAATCTAATGGGATGAGAGACAGAGTCGAGGTTCTGGGCTTTGTTGACGGACGTCTCTCCATTGACTGGATTAACGACTGTGGGGGTAGGGTTATCAACCTGCTTGCCAAGGGTTCGCTTAAACATTGCAAGCAGCAACTCCATAAGACACCAGAGGAGCATATCGGGGATATCATGAGGGTGCTTGACTATGCAGACAAATGCCACTTCGATGTGAATCTTTATCTTGAAGACTGGAGCAATGGAATGAAAGACTCGCCAGAGTATGTCTATAAGATAATGGACTCACTCGAGAAAAGTGGTATCAAGAGGTTCATGCTTCCCGACACCCTTGGAATAATGAATCCTTTGCAGGTGATTGAGTATTTCAGGAAAATGGTGAGAAGATATCCAGACATACATTTCGATTTCCATGCTCATAACGACTATGACATGGCTGTGAGCAATTCTCTCGCAGCAGTATTCAGTGGCGCACGCGGACTTCACGTCACTGTTAACGGGCTTGGAGAAAGATGCGGAAACGCACCGTTGTCAAGTGTGCAGGTCATTCTGAAAGACCATTTTGAGGCAAAGACCAATATTGATGAAAGCAGACTTAACGACATAAGCAAGTTGGTAGAGGGATACAGCGGTATTGCTGTAGCACCAAACCAACCCATTGTGGGGGAGAATGTCTTCACACAGGTCGCTGGAGTGCATGCCGATGGTGACAACAAGGACAATCTCTATTGCAACGACCTTGTGCCGGAACGCTTTGGAAGAAAGAGAGAATATGCGCTTGGAAAGAACTCTGGAAGGGCGAACATAGCAAAGAACCTGGAGGAACTGGGACTTGAACTGACACCTGAACAGACCAAGCGTGTGACACAGCGCATTACAGAACTTGGAGACAAAAAGGAACTCGTGACACAGGAGGATTTGCCGTATATTGTGAGCGATGTCCTGAAACACGATGCTCCAGAGGATAAAGTGAGGCTGGTGAGCTATATGGTCAGTACAAGCTATGGCTTGAAGCCAATAGCAAGCATCAAGGTGAATATCAACGGCACAGACTATGCAGCCGATTCCACAGGTGACGGACAGTATGATGCCTTTGTGAAAGCCTTGAGGCTGATATACAAGAACCATCTCGGCAAGACATTTCCAGTACTTGACAACTATTCTGTCAGCATACCGCCAGGCGGACGGACAGATGCTCTCGTACAAACCATCATTACATGGCGTAACGGAGATAAGATAATAAGGACACGAGGACTTGATGCCGACCAGACAGAGGCAGCAATAAAGGCAACATTCAAAATGTTGAACATAATAGATTGATGTCTCTCCACCTTTAAGGTTAGGTGGGAAGCCTCACTCCAACCCATTGATGAGGTTATAAGGTTATAAGGTTATTAGGTTATAAGGTTATAAGGTTGTTAGGTTATTGGGTTATAAGGTTGTTAGGTTATAAGGTTATAAGGTTATAAGGTTGTTAGAAATTGAAAATTTAAAATGGAAGATTTAATATCCAACATTCAACTTTCAAAACCTTAAGACCAGAAACCTGACACCTAAAATCGTGGGGAGATAGTAACCATAAGAGGTAATGACTTGTCAACTCGTTAACTAACAGCATGCCGGAGACATGCGAAACCTAAATTAATACTCAACTTTCGGAAGTAGATAAAGGAAGGCAAATGAAGATAAAGGAAGGCAAATGAAGATAAAGGAAGGCAAATGAAGATAAAAGGAGATAAATGAAGATAAAAGGAGATAAAAGACAAGACCTAAGACTGTTGTCTTTTAACTT
>CAMCLD010000038.1 GCA_945875635.1 uncultured Prevotella sp. | reverse complement strand
GTTGTTAAATGTTATGTTATAAAAATGTTGTTTCCACTTTGGGCTGCAAAGTTACAAAGTTTTTTCCTTTCTGCCAAATAATTAAAGATATTTTTGACAGGACAAATACCATGATATAACAAGAAGACAGATAGACAAGACGGGAGAGCGTCAATATGTCTGCCCTATCTTATCTATCTGTCCTTTTGTTTACTTCTGGTTTACAACAACCTTCACGTGAAGTGTTGCATCTGTGATTTGTTACTCAACAAGTCCTCCATCCTTAGTAGTCAGGGATGCGTCATCTATGAGAATTTCCTGTGCCGTAGCATAGCTACTGGTCTTTGGATTCATAACGACAAGACACACCGTGGTTGTCTCACTTAAAGAGAATTCATGCTCAACGAGTGTCCATGAAGAGTTCTTTATACTTGCATAATCTCCATAAGAATAACTTCCAACGCTTCCACTTTTTACAGGAACATAGCCTGGACGGCACTGAGAAGGATCAGCTGTGGTGCTCTTTGCATAGAAAGCGAACTTGTAAGTTCCTGCTTTAAGAGTAATCTCCTTGTATGCGATACGCTTGTTAGATGATTCTGCAAAACCTACGCCAACAGAATAGGAACCGCCATGAGCGTCTGACCTCTGGCTAAGCGTTGCGCTTGAAGCTGTTGAAGCACTCTTCCAGTTGACTGGTGTAGAGCCATTCCAAAGTTCAAAGTCACCATTTGCAAGAATATTGTCTCCGGCAGGAGTAACCTCTCCACCTTCATCACCACTACCTTCTCCGGCTACAGTCTTTCCGTTTAGAGAATAAAGATAAGCCTTGCCCTGTACTGTCTCAGGAGTATTGCCCATGTAGTTTGTTACCCTACCACAAACAACAACATCGTCTCCCTCTTTAAGAAGGTCACCGCTTGTATATTTCACATTTCCGAGATACAAGGCACGGAACACATAGAATTGTCCACTTGCTGTGCCATCATCAGAGATGTAGAATGTAGCATTTCCATACTGGGTTCCATACTGTTCCTTAACAGACACCACCTTACCTTTGATGTAAATATCCTTGTCGCTTTCTGCACCGGATGCAAGAGAAGAAGCATAGTTGTTGGCTGCCACACTATTGAAAGGATTTGTCTCAGTACCATCACCTTTGGCTTCGCCTTCAGAATCTTCACCGGTACTTCCTCCTTCACCTTTCACTCCGTTTAGAGAATAGAGATAAGCCTTACCCTGCACTGTCTCAGGGGTATTGCCTTTATAGTTGACAACCTTTCCGCATACAACGACTTCGTCACCTACATTTACCTGAGTCTGCCCGTCTGCGAATTTCTTGTTGCCAAGATAATAAGCACGCCATATCTTGAAAGTATTGCTGGCAGTTCCATCCTCTGAGATTGTGAAAGAAGCATTTCCATACTGCGATGTATATTCTTCCTCTATGGATACTATCTTACCCTTTATATATATATCCTCCTCTGACTCCACATCTGCTGCAAGCTGGCTTGTATAGTTAGTTGCGGCAACACAGTTGAATGGGTCAGCCTCTGTACCTGTTCCCGAAGGTTCCACTTCTTCAACAACATCTCCGCCACCATCGCCTGATGAATTTCCAGGCTCATCGTATGGCATAGGTACATCCTCACAACTTGTGAATGTCAATGCTGCTATTGCAAGCATGGACAATGAATAAATAATCTTTTTCATATTATCTGTCTTTTATATTTTTTCTTGTCTTATTATATTCATTCTTTCATAATTCCTCGACATCATTCTCATCGCGGATTATTATTTCCCAATAATTGTTATATCTCTTCACGATTCCCGTAATGTTACACTTTCCCTGTGGCAATACTTTTGATGCGAAATCACAATAAGGAGAGTTGTATATCATTATCGAAGTGCCCTTGAACTCATTAAAATACCAACTTACAGATGTCTTGCCTGATGGTTCTGCATACACAGACTGAGGGGTGACATTACGTATTGACACATTCTTTATGACTCCAAGTTTTCCTCCATCGGCATCAATGTTCCATGTCGTGGCAGCACCTGTAGCACCATCAGCGAAGAGTTCAGGCTCAACGTTTTTCATCACTCCTGTTATTTTGAAGTGGTCGTTCCACAACATCCTGCTCATTCTTCCCACATAGGTGCTTCCGCTGCTGTTGGTTGTCGGCACACCGACCTCCGCCTGTTTTCCGTAATTACCGACATAGAGGTCTTTCAGAGATACTATTATCTCAGTACCCACTGGGAGATATCCATAAATGCCACCCTGTGCTACGGCAATGATGATTGCCCCTGTCTCATCCTGTATCGGTACTTCATTGTAAATATTGCCAGATATATCATTACCAGTCACGACACCTTTAATCTTAAGGTCCTCAGTTACCTGTGCATAGGAATACGAGGTAAGGATATTTGTCTTGTACATCTCTTTGAGCTGTGCTATAGAGATTATATTCTCCTCATTGATTCCATTGTTACCGTATGGAGACTGCTTCAGGTCTGGCTCATCATAGCTGTCACCCATGCATGAGGCAAGCATCACACAGGCAAAAGCACTCATTATATAATTAAATATCTTCATAGCTTTCAATATTGATAATTAGAATTTATATGCGATGTTCAGCAATCCATTAGTTCCGAAGGCATAGTATTTCTTGACATTCTTTGAGAACTTATATGCACGGTAGTTACTGATGGCACCTGAAGCGTCGGTGGTATAATCACTACGGCTCTGCTCATATCCACCAGTCACGATGTCTTGGTTGTTAAGAACATTTGTCAGAGACAGATTTATAGATAGACTACCTTTCTTCAGACGCAGGCTCTTTCCGATGGAGGCATCGACCATCCATCCTCCATGTCCTTTCGCCTGCTCCGGCACGATATAATTACCCTCTCCGTCAACGTTCCCCATTGTTATAAGAGTCTCCTGATACCTGAGGCTTGGAGAATATGACAGATAAATGCGGTCGTAATAATTTGCATTGACATCTATGAACCATCCTTTCTGATGATAGCTTAATCCGAGACTCGCAGCTGTCAGCGGTGTTCCACTTTCGCGCATGTTTCTACAGAACAGCTCATCATATACCGAGCCTGCTTTCTCATCAGAATACTCAGCAGAGGTAGCATTGAGGTATCTGTAATTTGCATTCTTTGTATATCTTGCATCGCTTAACGTTCCAAGAGCCTTGAAATCAAGGAATGATGTAATCTTGAATGTAAGTCCAGCCTCCAAGCCATAATATTTCTTCTGCACACCCGTTATGCTGATATACGAGAAAGAGTTTATGTCATCATAATAGAAATTCTGCCACTCAGTACCGTTGTCAAGTTGGTTGAAATAGGCATTGACATTGGCATGTAGCCATGCACCTTGATATTGGAATCCAACCTCACTTGAGAAGAGTCTTTCATTCCTTAGCCCTTTCACGAACTCATTATTCATCTCTGGAGAAGCAAATGCCTTTGTTATCTGAGGAGCACGTTGCTCATATCCTATTCCAACTAATGCCACGAATCCTCCACCAAGAGTAAGGTTTCCACTGAATTTTGCTCCACCACTTACGAATTTTGCACGTTTGCTCTTTCCAAATGAATTATCAGCAAACATTCCGTTACGCATTCTTCCCTTTCGCTGCATGTCATCATATCCAAGCTTTCCGGCAATAGTATAGTGAAGCATGCCGAAATTCTCTGAATAGCTTGTCCATGCCAGACCCTTACGAGCAATAAGATCGTAGTTGTAACCAAACTTGTCATCTTCTCTGACTACAGCTGCGTTTCCGTTGGCATCAACAGTGTTAAGGTCATACTGTAGCCTTGGGTCACCCATAGGATATGTGCCGAGTGCATAGGTATTAAGATTGTGGAAATACTCTGCACCGAGCAAATCTTCCATTGTCTGGTAATGCTTTCCGATATTACCACCAAGCATTACACCTGCATTCCACACCCTGTCTTTACCAAGATTCTTGGTAAGTGTGGATGACAGCATGGCTGTTATGTTGTCATTATGCTTTGCCTGAACATAATAGAGTGCATCCTGACCATTGGCGGCAGCCTGTTTGTTGGCATAGTACAGCCTATCCCAGTTTATCTGCCTGTTAGCCTTTGAGTCCGTCCAGTAGTCACAGGCATAGTTCCAGTCATTTAGACACTGCTCTGTCCTGTATCTTGTATCAGACTCATCCCACACGTCATAATAGCTGCTTGGCATGTTTTTCCAATAATCTGGCTGGGGATTGTCGCTGTTGTTGTAGTTCAGCTTTGTACTCTTGTACATGGAGTACTTTCCGAAGAGCGACGTGGTGAGTTTGGTGTTCTTGTCGATATCCCAATCCCAAGTTAGGATGGCAGAAGGAGCAAAGTCGTTTACTATTCTTGAATTGCGTATATGTCCATCCTGATATCCCCAGTATGGATTATAATATCTGTCATTAGCAAGCCAGTATGCCTCGTCGGTAGATGCACCTTGAGTAGAGCGTTCTGTTGGATTGCCCCATGTGGAAAATGAGAGAGAATGTCCATTGTTCCATTTTTTCTGCACACCCAGGAAATATGACAGCGAGTTATAGAACGTTCCTTCCACATAGCCTCTGTCTGCCCATCTGTATGTAACATTTCCTGCGAAAGCCCATCCACGGTTGTTGAACCCGGAGGCATAAGTGTACATACCACGAAGTGTATAGTTTCTGTTGGCTCCACTCAGTGTTATCCTGTGTCCGGATGCCATACTTCCAGCACGGAAATTATAGTTGTTGCTGCCCGAGAGTCCAGACATCGAGAAATTATTGCCCTCGAATGGTAATGAGTAATCGACATTCTTGGTTTGCTGATTCAAACCACCCACCATAGAATACCTGAATTGTCCACTCTCCATGTCGTTGACCATAACTCCATTGATATAAACATCATTGTACTTCTGGTCAAGTGCACGATAACGAAACCTGACTGGAGAAAAGAGGTATCCAACCTCTGAAGCATAGACGTTGGACGAGGAGTTCAGAATCGTCACATTACTGGACATATCGTCATCTTCTCCCAACTGAGCTTCCGTAAATGTGAAGGCAGCCTCATCCAGAACCGATGCCTGCACCCCTTTGTCTTCTGGAGTCTGAGCATAAGCCATGGAACAACAGCCTAACGCCATCACTGCAAATTTCAGTTTTTTCTGCATAGATATAAAATTAATAAACGTTATACATTGGCTGCAAAGTAACAAAATAAATTTTAAAAACGAGAACATTTTTATATAATTTTTCGTTAAGTTCTCTTTTTTGTCAGATATTATGACGATATTTGCAGAAAAATATCAAAGACATGTACAAGAGACTTTTTTTAACACCCCTGCTATTACTAGTTGCAGGAGTGATGACAGCGCAGAAGAAGACGGCTGTTTATGCTATAGGTTTCTACAATCAGGAGAACCTTTTTGATTACACCCACGACGAGGGCAAGAATGACTACGAGTTCTTGCCAGACGGTTCGTACAAATGGAACGAGATGAAGTACAACCATAAACTTGCAAACATGTCAAGGGTGCTTGCCGAAATGGGAACAGACGTCCTTCCTTCTGTTGGTTGCGCTATCATCGGACTCAGCGAGGTGGAGAATGCACACTGTCTCGCCGACCTCGTTGATCAGCCATCATTAAAGCCCAGGGGATATGAGTTTGCACATATAGAGGGACCAGACAAAAGGGGCGTTGACTGTGCCCTTCTATACAACCCGCAACTATATAAAGTCAGAAACGTAAAGCTCGTTCCATACATTCCAGAGCTTAAGAAAGACAGTAACTATTGTACAAGGGGATTCCTGACTGTTAGCGGAGAACTGGCTGGAGAGCACCTGTCTGTCATCGTATGCCATTGGCCAAGCCGTTTCGCAACGTCATTCTACAGGGAAAGCGCAGGAAGGCAGGTTAAAGCAATCAAGGACTCCTTGCAAAAAGAAGACCCGGATTGCAAAGTAATAGTTATGGGTGACATGAATGATGACCCTACGGACAAGAGCATGACAGAGATGCTTTGCGCAAAAGGAGACATAAAGGATGTAGGAGCTGGCGACATGTATAATCCATGGTACAACTTACTTGTAAAAAAGGGAACGGGAACGTTACAATATAATGGTGCATGGAATCTGTTTGACCAGATTGTATTCACGCCCAACATGATAAACAAAGATGGTGGCAGAGACTTCTCTACCCTTAAATTCTGGAAGCCTCAGATATTCCGCAGAGATTATCTGTTCCAGACAGAGGGTAAATACAAAGGGAACACAAAACGCACAACTGCCGGCGGTGTATGGCTTGACGGTTATTCTGACCATTTGCCAGTAGTGGCATATTTCGCAAAAGAGATAAAATAGGAATGAATTCAACCTCGGTCATGGATGCAGAAAGGCATCCTCTTAAGCCTTTCCTGCCTTCTGGCATGAGAATACTCATGCTTGGGAGTTTCCCACCTTCACAGAAACGATGGTGCATGGATTTCTTCTATCCGAATTTCTCCAATGACATGTGGCGTATCTTCGGAATCTGTTTTCATAGCGACATTAATTACTTCGTTGACTCTGACAGCAAGGTCTTCAAGAAGGAAAAAATCATTAAAGAACTTACAGAGAGAGGAATAGGCATATACGATACTGCATTGGAAGTGGAAAGGACTAAAAACACGGCATCAGACAAAGACCTTAGGGTAATAACTCCTACAGACATCAAAGCAATACTTAAGGAGGCACCAGAATGCGACACCATAGTCACTACAGGAGAGAAAGCCACAGAAGTAGCGGCAATGCAGTTTGGTTCTGGATGCCCCAAGGTGGGTTGCCATGTAGAAATACCTTTTGAAGAAAGAAGCATCACTCATTACAGGATGCCCAGCAGTTCAAGGGCATACCCGATGAAAATAGAAAGGAAAGCAGAATGCTATGCCAGAATGTTCAAGGAAACGCTGGTTTTACATACTACGACACAAGAACTACATAACAAGAAATAAACCTAAACAAATATAGAATTATGACTATAATCGGAATAGCAGGAGGTACAGGTTCTGGCAAGACAACTGTTGTCAGGAAAATTTCCGAGGCACTACCTCCACATTATGTTGCAGTGATACCTCTCGACTCATATTACAACGACACATCCCACATGACGGAGGAAGAGAGACATTCTATAAACTTTGACCATCCTGACGCTTTTGACTGGAAACTTCTTCATAGACATGTCAACGAGTTAAGGCATGGCAATGCCGTGGAACAACCTACATACTCCTATCTTAAGTGCAACCGTCTGCCTGAGACCATACATGTGGAACCAAAGCCAGTAATCATTATCGAGGGCATAATGACTCTTATCAACAAAAAGCTTCGCGACTTGATGGACCTTAAGATTTACGTAGATACAGACAGCGACGAGAGACTTATCAGGAATATCAGGAGGGATACCGTGGAAAGAGGGCGCACAGTAGATATGGTTGTTGACAGATATCTTGATGTGCTGAAACCTATGCACGAGCAGTTCATCGAGCCAACCAAGCGTTTTGCCGACGTGATAATTCCTCAGGGTGGCGAGAATACGAAAGGAATAAACATACTTTGCAAATACATAGAGGGACTTGTACCGAGATAACAGAAGTAAGACCAGTACACATTACATTATAGTTGACTATATACTAAAAGACAATAACATAAAAAAATTGTCTTATACAGAAAAAAGAATTATATTTGCAATACAATAGAAATATTAAATAATTGCCACACCATATTATATATATAATAAGGCAAGGCTCAAAAGACAATTATCATGAAATCGTTTAAAATCATTCTTTTAACCGCTATTGTTGTATTGGCATCATGCGGAACATCAAGGACCGTGCCTATTACAGGCAGAAAACAAAACCTTATCGTAAGCGATGAGCAGTTGTTAAGTCTTAGTACGCAACAGTATTCAGAATACATGAAAACCGCCAAAAAGTCCAGCAACACAAAGAACACAGCCATGGTGCAACGTGTTGGAAAGAATATTGCAACAGCCGTTGAGAAGTATTTAAAGGATAACGGCATGGCAAACGAACTTAGCGGATATAAGTGGGAATTCAACCTTGTTCAAGACAAGAGTGTGAATGCATTCTGCATGCCTGGTGGAAAAATTGTAGTTTACGAAGGATTGCTTCCTGTAACACAGACAGAGACAGCTCTTGCCATCGTTGTGGGACACGAGGTGGCACATGCCGTAGCCAAGCACTCAGCAGAGCAGATGAGCAAGCAATACAAACAGCAGATTGGATTGGAAATAGGTTCGTCCATACTCAGTGCCGTGGGCATGGACCAAAACACCTCGTCACTTGTCGATTGGGCAACAAAGCAAGGATTGCAGCTCAGGAATCTGAAATATTCACGCGACCATGAGTATGAAGCCGACCACATGGGACTTATCTTCGCTGCGATGGCTGGATACAATCCTAACGAGGCTGTCACTTTCTGGCAGAGAATGGCAAATGCGGGAGGAAATGGAACAGCAGAGTTCCTCAGCGACCATCCATCTGACTCCAAAAGAATAGAAAGGATAAAGGAATGGATGCCAGAGGCTTTGAAATATTACAAGAAATAAAAATCCACTCCATCAATTACAATCATAGTATTTTTTTAATTATAATGAACAACAGCCATGATTGATTATTTTATGCAAAACATGTGGCAGCTATGGGCTCTTATAAGTCTAATATGTCTCATTATGGAGCTCACTATGGGTGACTTCTTCATAATGTGTTTTGCCATTGGAGGAGTCTGTTCTGCCATTGCATCTGCCATAGGCATCAATGGTGTTGGGCAAATTATCGTATTCGCCATTTTCACAATAATTAGCCTGTTGCTTGTCAGGCCCACAGCCTTGAAATACCTTCACAGAGGAGAGGATAACAGGATTAGTAATGCAGATGCCATAATAGGAAGGACAGGCATAGTAAGTGAAACTATCATCAAAGGTGGTTATGGAAGAGTTGCCATCGATGGTGACGACTGGAAAGCCCAGAGCACGGAAACAGAGAACGTGGAAAAGGGTGAAAAAGTTATTGTCGAAAGCAGAGATTCCATCATAATAACGGTAAAACGCGCATAGAATTACAGAACTTACATATCACAAACATTTAAATCTTTTAATTATGGATATTATAACTTATGTTCTTATTGCCATAGTAATATTGGTGATAATCATTGCAAAGAAATCACTTGCGATAATCCCACAGTCAGAAACGAAAATAATAGAGCGTCTTGGAAAATATTACGCCACCCTTAGTCCAGGAATCAATATTATCATTCCATTCATAGACCGCCCAAAGGAAATAGTTGTTATGCGGGCAGGAAGATATATGTATTCCAGTACCATAGACCTTAGAGAGCAGGTTTATGATTTCGACCGTCAGAATGTTATCACCAAGGATAACATACAAATGAAAATCAACGCTCTGCTTTATTTCCAGATTGTTGACCCATTCAAGGCAGTGTATGAAATTAACAATCTTCCAAATGCAATTGAGAAACTGACACAAACCACTCTAAGAAATATTATTGGAGAGATGGAACTTGACCAGACTCTCACGTCACGTGACACTATCAATACCAAGCTTCGCGCCGTACTCGACGATGCCACCAACAAATGGGGTATAAAGGTTAACCGTGTGGAGCTACAGGATATAACACCTCCTGAAAGTGTTCTTGCCGCTATGGAAAAACAGATGCAGGCAGAAAGAAACAAGCGTGCAGCTATCCTTACCAGCGAAGGAGAGAAACAGTCTGCCATTCTTAAGTCTGAAGGTGAGAAGACCTCAACCATCAACAGAGCTGAGGCAGCCAAGCAACAGGAGATATTAAGAGCCGAGGGTGAAGCGCAAGCTCGTATAAGGAAAGCAGAAGCAGAGGCTATTGCCATCGAAAAGATTACCGAGGCTGTAGGCAAGAGCACAAATCCAGCAAGTTACCTCCTTGCCCAGAAGTATATTCAGATGATGGAGACACTCGCAAACGGAGAACAGACGAAAACCATCTATCTTCCTTATGAAGCGACCAACCTCATGGGTAGTATCGGTAGCATAAAGGAACTATTCAAGGAACAATAATTTCTGGTATTTTCAATCATACCTTTGTCTTAACAAACCCGTAAGATGAATATATGTATAGTAGCAGGGGCACGACCCAATTTCATCAAGGTTGCTCCTGTAATCAGAGCTGTGACAACAGCAAATAAAGAGGGCAAGGATATTTCCTGCTCTCTTGTGTATGCAGGTAAAGAGGATGACCCCACACTTGAGCCGTCTCTATTCAACGACCTCAACATAAGTCCTCCCGATGCATTTCTTGGCGTTGACTGCGAGAATCTAAATGAACTTACAGGTACGGTAATGTCGAAATTTGAGACATACCTTAGGTACAACCATACCGATGTAGTCATTGTAGTAGATGACCTCGCATCCACTATGGCAGCAGCCATAGTGACAAAGAAACAAGGAATTACACTTGCCCACATCGCAGCCGGGACTCGTTCCTTTGACATAACCATGCCTAAGGAAATAAACCGACTTGTAATTGACGGACTCTCTGACATCCTGTTCACTGCTGGCATAAGCAATAACAGCATAGCCAACAAGGAAGGTGCAGAGCTGTCCAAGGTATATATGGTTGGCAACATACTCGTTGACAACATAAGGTATAACCTACCTCGTCTAAGACGTCCCGCAACACTCGACTTATTAGGAACAGAAGAACACAAATACATACTATTCACTCTCAACAGGAAAGTGCTCATCAACGAAAAGAGAGAAATACTGGAAGATATGATTGTGACGTTCTCACACAAGTCAGTCAACACCACGATAATAGCTCCATTACGTGATAACGCTGCTGTAACCGTGAATGAAATAATAAGCAGGAACAAGCTATACAACATCCAAGTCGTAGAGCCTTTATGTTATCTTGAATTCAGCTATCTTACAAAGAACGCCAAAGGAATAATCACAGATTCAGGAAACGTTGCAGAAGAAGCCACCTTCTATGGAGTACCATGTATTACACTCAACAGATACACAGAACACATCGAAACAGTTAAAGTAGGAACAAATGTCCTTATAGGAGAGGATGTCATAATGTTGGGGAATGCTGTTAGCGACATGAATGCCGGCAAATGGAAAGAATCTTCCATTCCTGACCGCTGGGATGGAAGAAGTGCCGAACGAATTATCCAGATCATCGCGAACTGTCAATGCAAAAAGTGCTAGTTCCTCAGACATTATAATTCCACACTATTTATGATTTCAATCATGACAGCCTCTATTGGTTTATGTCCATTTAAGGAAACTTAAGCATAACAATTAGGCTGTTATGATAATATTTAGTATTTTTGCAAATCATTACCAGCGTTTCTTGTGCCTGTTTCCAATGGCATGAGAAAATAAACGACAAGAGCACTATGGGCAGAATAACAAGTAAGCTATGGACTATCATCAGTATGTTCAAGTACCACATTGTGGTGGTACTTGGCATCGCTATTGTATGCTTCCTAGACGAGAACAGCATCATGAAGTATATGAAATATAAATATCAGATTGAAGAGCTGAAGACAGAAATAGACAAATACAGACAGAGATACAACCGTGATGTAAAACTCTACAATACGATAGACAAGGATCCTTCAGTCATGGCAAGAATTGCACGCGAGAGATATTTCATGAAGAACGACGACGAGGACATATTTGTTCTTAGTGATGACGAAATGCAATCCGAGAAAATTGATGCATATGAGAAAGTTGAACAAGATTGAAAGCTTGACATATATAATTGGTGGAATCCTTATGGTGGCAGGAGCGGGGTGTTACGCACTCTTGTTTCAACAAGACATGGCATCTATTACGTGCCTTGTCGGAGCTATTGGCTTCTCCTCGATGCAACTTAGGCAAACATATACGGGAACAAACATCACAACAAGACGACTCCGCAACATAATGCACATTGCAGAATTGTTGTTTGTCGTTTCCGGACTTCTTATGGTAGAAGAACGATATTCAATAATAACTGGTTTCCTAAAGGAGCACCCATCTGCATACATCACATTTGTCAATGTCACATATGGCAAATGGGTTGTCATGCTTCTTGTCGGTGCCATACTCGAAACATACACTATACACCGTATATCGAACGAGTTGGAAAAGGACAATAATGAAAAAAGACTAAAAGAATAATATTTTGTTTTAAATTGCCTGAATTTATTTCCATACATCGGCAAATGATATTACTTTTGCCTTCGTGAACAACAACAATTCTATATGATAAAACTTCTATACTGCTTTTTTGCCTCTATCGTCCTTGCCTCATGCGCAGGCTCATATAATATAGAGGGGTCGTCAAATGTCTCAATGCTTGACGGACATAAACTATATCTCAAAGTCCTGAAAGACGATGCAATAAAGAACATCGATTCCTGTGACATTGTGCATGGGAAATTCTCCTTCGTTGGCAATGTGGACACCACGAGAGTTGCCAATGTATATATGGATGACGACATTATCATGCCTGTTGTTCTTGAGGATGGCGACATTGTTGTGAAGATAGACAACACACAGCACACAATTGGTGGAACACCGCTAAACGACAAGCTATATGAGTTCCTAAAAACATTCTCGCAACTTCAAAACGATAAGATTGAGCTTGTTCACAAACAGAACCAGGCATACATGAACGGCAGTGACATGGATGCTGTCAACAGAAGTCTGATGGAACAGGATGCCATTATCTCTGGAAAAATGGACAATCTCATAACAACGTTCATTGAGAGTAATTTCGATAATGTATTAGGACCATACATATTCCAGATGGCTACCGCCGACTATAAATATCCCATGTTCGAACCATGGATTGAGGCCATTCTCAGCAAGGCTACTGACAAATTCAAGAACGACAAATATGTAAAGGAATACGTCTCAGCAGCACAACGCAACCAAGACATAATGAACGGGATGGCAGACAATGAACCACAGATGTCAGCGCCAGACACAGGAAAAGGGTCTCCCACAGCACCTCCCACTCCATCAGAACTTGCTTCCGACTCCATAAAATAGCCTACAAAACGAATCGGGATGAAACTACTTATTTTTGGTGGAACCATAGTAAACGAAGGACAGAAATTTAGAGGCTCTGTCATTATTGAGGATGACCGCATCAAGGAAGTCTTCAAGGGCGAAGACACTTTATCTCAGAATGACTTTGACAAAGTTATCAATGCAACAGATTGCATTGTTATGCCTGGTGTCATTGACGAGCATGTGCATTTCAGAGAACCTGGTTTAACAGAAAAGGCAGATATAGACAGCGAGAGCAAGGCTGCAGCATTTGGTGGCGTCACATCATATTTTGACATGCCAAACACCATTCCACAGACTACAACCATTGAAAATCTTAATCAAAAATTCGAACTGGCAAGACAAAAAAGCCACATAAACTATGGTTTCTTTTTTGGTGCGACAAACAGCAACTATTCCAACCTGAAAGACATTGACAAACACAGAATTCCAGGAATTAAGCTCTTTATGGGAGCTTCAACAGGTAACATGCTTGTTGACAAATACGCTTCCCTTCTGCACATATTTGAAACCGCAAGTAGCATTGGGTTGCCAATTATGGTCCACTGCGAGGATTCGGAAACTATAAATGCCAATATGGACAGGATGCGTAAGACATATGGAGATGACCCTCCAGTAATTCTGCATCCCGCAATAAGGTCAGAAGAGGCGTGTTTTGAGTCTTCTGCACTTGCAGCTCAGTTGGCAAAAACATTCAACACGCGGCTTCACATAGCACACATCAGCACAGCTCGGGAAATCCATCTCCTTGGTGGAAACATAACAGGAGAGGCAGTGGTGGCTCACCTCCTTTTTGACACCAATGACTACACGACAAAAGGAGCCCTTATAAAATGCAATCCTTCTATCAAGACCTCCAACGATCGTGATACCTTGCTGGATGCCGTAAACAGAGGTATAATATCCACTATAGCAACAGATCATGCGCCACATCTACTCAGTCAGAAACAAGGAGGATGTTATAAAGCCGCATCGGGAATGCCATCCATACAGTTTTCACTTGTTTCAATGCTTGAACTTTCTGACAAAGGATTATTCAGTATAGAAAGGATTGTTGAATGCATGTGTCACGCACCAGCACGGATTTTTGAAGTCCGTGACAGAGGCTTCTTATCTCCAGGAATGAAAGCCGACATTACGATTGTCAGAAGACAAGAAACCCCATGGATTGTAGAAGATGAAATGGTGGTTAGCAAATGCAAGTGGAGTCCCATGTCAGGAATGAGCTTCCATTGGAAAGTTGAGCACACTATCTGTAATGGCAAGCATGTATATGACAAAGGCGTTTTCAACAACAATATTCATGGAGAGGAGATAGAGTTTAGATGAGACGAATAGTCCGGACATTTAACATCAGTGATGTAACTCCATACATCAACTGGCTCTACTTCTTTCATACATGGCAGATGAGTGGAGTCTATTCCGAGGCAAGAAGCAGCCTTATGGAAGATGCAATGAAATTACTTCAAGAAAGCGAGAGCCGATATAAATCTCATGCCATTTTCTGCTTATACAAAGCGGTTTCGGATGGCGATGACATAATTTTCGAGGATAGGAGAATACCATTCCTAAGGCAACAGCACAGAGGCAACCAATCTCAGCCAAATATCTGTATGTCGGATTTCATAAAACCTGCCGAACTTGGCTCTGAAGACTATGCAGGATTGTTCGCAACGACAGTTGACATGGGTTTTGTAGAAGACAATTCAGAAGATGGCTATATGGGTATGTTAGCACAGTCTCTTGCCGACAGAATAGCAGAAGCGACAGCTGAATTGTTGCATGAGAGAGTCAGAAAGACACACTGGGGATATGCACCAAATGAAAACTTAACACCTTTGGAGCTCCATAGATGTGCCTATCAGGGCATTCGCCCTGCTGTTGGCTATCCTTCCATGCCTGATTTAAGCATAAATTTCATTATTAATGATATGATAGGAATGGACTCCATAGGAATCAGTCTTACCGAAAACGGAATGATGATACCACACTCCAGTGTGTCTGGACTCATGCTTGCCCACAGGGATGCAAGATATTTTGACATAGGTAGAATAGGGTACGACCAGTTTGCAGACTATTGCAGACGGAGAGGCTTTTCAGAAGAAAAAATGAGGAAGTTCCTTTCCGCAAACCTTGAAGTATAAGAAACATGTCATTAAGCCAAATAGTAATCCTATTCATACCACAAAAATAAAGAAAATCAATAGACACATAAAGATAAATATATTGTAGAAACTTGATAGCAAGAATTATCATACCCATAATATTCGTTTTAGTGTTGCCAAACTATTATATATATAGGCAACACCTATCCAGCCTATCCCACACGAAAAAGTGCTGGAGAACAATACTATTATGTTTACCGGAAGCTGTTTTATTGCTTTGTTCTGCCATTTTTGCGTTTTCTCCAGACTTCATTCCACACGACATACCTCTTTTTGAAATATATCTTGCAGCTTTAGCCTTCTATGCATTACCAAAATTCGTATTCTGTATTTGCCTATTCATAACAACCAAATTTCACTACGGAAAATCTATTGGAGTAGCTATTGGCATTGTAATGACAGGTTTGATATATTACATTGGAATAAGCGGATGCTTAAGTGCATATACAGACTTCCGAGTAAGGAGAATTGACATATTTGACACATCCCTTCCTGATGCATTCGATGGTTACAAAATTGTACAGTTCTCCGACCTGCACATAGGTACGTTTACCGGACCTCACCGTATTATTCTCGAACGTGCTATTGATTCCATTATGTCACAACATGCCAATGTCATTGTCTTTACAGGTGACTTTCAAAATATGAGTCCTGATGAAGTTGACGACAGACATGTCAAATCCCTTTCTCGTCTGAATGCTCCTGATGGAGTGCTCTCCATTCTTGGCAATCACGATTACGGTCAGTATGTGAAATGCTCAGATGAAGAGAAAAGGAAGTATGAGAAACGACTTGTTGAATTACAGGAGAGTCTCGGATGGAAAGTTCTGCAAAACAGCAATGTCTCAATTCAAAGAGGAAGGGACTCTATTGTCATAGCTGGTGAAGGCAATGACGGAGAGCCTCCCTATCCGAACCATTCCAACATAAAGAAAACACTGGCGGGAATTGACAACAAAGCGTTTATCATATTGTTACAGCATGACCCATCATCATGGAAACGCACCATACTTCCAAAATCTAATGTCCAGCTTACTTTAAGCGGGCATACACATGGAGGACAGATGAATATTTTCGGATTCCGGCCTACCATGCTGAAATATTCAGAGGATCTCGGACTGTACATTTATAAAGACAGACAGCTCCATGTCAGTTCAGGAGTGGGTGGTGTCGTCCCTTTCCGTTTCCAACTTCCCGGAGAGATTGTGGCAATCACTTTAAGAAAGAAAAGGTAATATATTCAACTAACGTTTCATCATAAATAAAATGAAATATTTATATCGTATCTATCAGTTATTCATTGTTCTGCCTCTGGCACTGCTTGCATCTATCATCACATCCATTGTCACTATTATTGGATGTTTCCTTGGCAATGGTCATTTCTGGGGATACTACCCCGCACGATGCTGGGGATGGTTCATGGTTAGAATCCTACTGCTTCCCGTAGAGGTAAGAGGCAGAGAAAACATCTCCGACGAATGCTCCTACGTCTTTGTTTCCAACCATCAGGGAGCTTTCGACATATTTCTCATCTATGGCTTTTTGCGTCGTAATTTCAAATGGATGATGAAATGGCAGTTACGCAACATTCCACTTATCGGAAAGGCTTGTCAGGCAGCCAATCATATTTTCGTAGATAAAAGAGGTCCCCGCAGAATAAAGGAGACTTATGACAAGGCAAGAGAGATATTGCGCAAGGGTATGTCCGTAGTTGTATTCCCAGAGGGAAGCCGCAGTTTTACAGGACACATGGGAGAATTCCGCAGGGGAGCATTTATGCTTGCCGACGAGCTCCAACTGCCAATATGTCCAATTACGATAAATGGCTCTTTTAACGTCATGCCCCGCACAAGGGACATGAAATGGGTTATATGGCATCCCCTCTCTCTTACTATCCACAAGCCCATAATGCCAAAAGGCAAAGGAGTGGAGTATGAAAAGGAAGCTATGCGAGAGGCTTATCAGATTGTCATGGATGGACTCGTGCCTGAATATAAAGGATATAAGAAGAATCCAGACCAATAATCTGCAAATTAACAGTCTCATAAGTCATGAAATACTATTTTTTAATGTTTTTTGATACTATCTCAGCATAATTTGCTATCTTTGCACAACGCTTCTGCGAAGTTGGAATATGGTAACCAAAGAATACAAACATGAATGCAATACATACAAGTGACAGCATCGTCATCATTCCCACATATAACGAGAAGGAGAATATCGAGAAAATCATACGTGCCATAGGCAACCTCGAGAAATGTTTTCACATACTCGTGATAGACGATGGGAGTCCAGATGGCACTGCCGACATCGTGAGGAAACTCATGCAGGAAGAGTTTTCCGATAGGCTTTTCCTTCTTGAACGTAAGGGCAAGCAAGGACTCGGCACAGCATATATTTGCGGTTTTCGCTGGGCTTTGGAACATACTTATGAGTATATATTCGAGATGGATGCAGATTTCAGTCATGACCCAAATGATCTGCCACGCCTATATGCGGCTTGTCACGATGAGGGATATGACCTCGCCATAGGCTCGCGCTATATAAGTGGTGTAAATGTTGTAAACTGGCCTATAGGCAGAGTGCTTATGAGCTATTTCGCCTCTAAATACGTAAGGTTTGTCACTGGGTTCAAAGTTCATGACACTACTGCTGGATTCAAATGTTACAAACGTAGGGTACTGTCCACTATCGAACTTGACAAGATTCGTTTTAAAGGCTATGCCTTCCAGATTGAGATGAAATACACAGCCCATAAGATAGGTTTCAGGATAAAAGAGGTTCCTGTCATCTTTGTAAACAGACGCGAGGGTGTCAGCAAGATGAGCGGTGGCATTTTTAGTGAGGCGTTCTTCGGGGTAATAAGATTACGCCTTGACGGATGGCTAAGAAAATATCCTCAAGCATGAACATATCAGAAATTCGTCAGCTATACTCTGCTTGTACACGGTCGCAAGCCGTCAATAAGGCTATTGCCGACAAATCAACACGCAACATCGTACTGCAAGGACTTATAGGTTCTTCAGCACCTTTGTTCTTCTCCTCGTTGTTCAACGATGAGACAGGTTACTTTCTGATTATCCTACCAGATGCTGACGAGGCTGCATACTTCTATCATGACCTCACACAAATAATGGGACAGGACGACGTGCTATTCTTCCCATCATCATACAGGAGAGCCGTGAAATATGGACAGCTCGATTCCGCCAACATAATATTACGCACAGAGGTGCTCACACGTCTTGACAGCAACATTCCAGCCATCATAGTATCATATCCAGAAGCAGTTGCAGAACTTGTAGTTTCACGCAAGACACTTGATGAGCGCAAGATGGAACTTGCAGTTGGACAGACAACTCAAATATCGATATTGTCAAAGGAACTGAAACAATACGGATTTCAAGAAACTGACTATGTATATCTTCCAGGACAATTTGCCGTAAGAGGCAGTATCCTCGACATTTACTCTTTCAACTCTGAACTACCTTATCGAATTGACTTTTTTGGTGATGAGATTGACACCATAAGGTCTTTTGATATTGAAACCCAACTGTCTATAGAACGCCGTGACAACATCACTGTCGTGCCAGAGTTTACGTCAAGCCAGGAAGAGAAAATCCCATTCCTTGCATTCATGCCTCAGACTTCTACCATAGCATACAGAGACGTAAAACATATAACAGACAGAATTTCCTTTGTATATGACGAAGGTTTCTCCCTTCAAGCTATAACAGAACAAACAGAAGGAAAAACGGAACCAGAACAGAAGGAGATACTGGAGCAAATGCGTAAGGAGTGTGTTCTCACTGCTCCTTCCGTTTTCAAGAACTTGCTTGTCTCCTTCCGCACTATCATGTTCCCTATAAACCGGAATGCGGAATCAAGTATTGACGAGAGTACTGCAACTATTCGTTTTGACATATCTCCACAACCTCTTTTTCATAAGAACTTCGACCTTCTCTCTCAAACTCTTGAAGATTATATCCTAAAGGGATATACGATATATATACTTGCAGACAGTTCCAAACAAACCCAACGCTTACGTGACATCTTTGACAGCCGTGGGAATGCGACAGGTTATGATGAACGATATGGACGTGCTATAGACAACCCGGACAAGGTCCAGGTACCTTTCATACCTGTTGACAAGACCCTTCACGAGGGATTTGCGGACAACGTCATGAAAGTCTGTTTTTTCACAGACCACCAAATTTTCGACCGTTTCCATAAATATAGCCTTCGCTCTGACAAGGCAAGGGCAGGAAAGGTTGCCCTTTCCATGAAGGAACTACAGGAGATGGAACCAGGAGACTTCATTGTTCACGTTGACTTTGGCATTGGAAAATTCGCAGGTCTCGTGAGAGTTCCATCAGGAGACTCATATCAGGAGATGATAAGGATTGTATATCAAAGAGGAGACATCATAGACCTGTCCATCCATTCCCTTCACAAGATATCAAAATATCGAAGAGCAGAAGGTGGAACACCTCCACGTCTCTCTACTCTTGGTACGGGAGCGTGGGAGCGCATGAAGGAACGTACGAAGAAACGCATCAAAGACATTGCGCGCGACCTGATAAAACTTTATGCCAAAAGGCGTCACGAGAAAGGCTATGCCTTCAGCCATGACACTTATCTTCAACAGGAACTGGAAGCGAGCTTCCTATACGAAGACACACCAGACCAGCAGAAGGCTACCGCCGAGGTAAAGGCTGACATGGAGTCGCCACGTCCCATGGATCGTCTCGTATGCGGGGATGTAGGATTTGGCAAAACAGAAGTTGCGATAAGAGCGGCTTTCAAAGCTGCTTGCGATTCTAAGCAGGTTGCAGTACTCGTGCCTACCACCGTACTTGCTTTCCAGCATTACCAAACCTTCCGTAACAGGCTCCGCAATCTTCCGGTTAGGGTAGATTATCTTTCAAGAGCAAGGACATCGAAACAGGTCAAACAGGTCATAGACGACTTGCAAGCCGGAAGAATCGACATTCTAGTAGGCACTCACAAGCTTATAAGCAAGAATGTCAAATGGAAAGACCTTGGACTCCTTATCATTGACGAGGAGCAGAAATTCGGTGTGTCAACAAAAGAGCGACTGCGCACACTCCGTACCAATATAGACACCCTGACAATGTCTGCCACCCCTATTCCCCGCACTTTACAATTCTCACTAATGGGAGCAAGGGACATGAGCATCATGCGCACTCCACCGCCAAACAGGTATCCAATACACACTATCATTGACACTTTTCGTCATGAAATCATCGCTGAGGCTATTAGTTTTGAGATGAGCCGCAACGGACAGGTGTTCTTTGTCAACGACCGTATTAACAACCTTCTGTCAATAGCCAACCTGATAATGAGATATGTTCCAGATGCCAGAGTGGCGATAGGACATGGACAGATGAAGCCTGATGAGCTGGAGAATGTCATAATGGGATTCATCAATCACGACTACGACGTACTACTTTCCACTACCATTGTGGAGAATGGCATTGACATCCCAAATGCCAATACCATAATAATCAACGATGCACATAAGTTTGGACTCAGCGACCTTCACCAGATGAGAGGACGTGTAGGACGTTCTAACAAGAAAGCGTTTTGCTACCTTCTATCACCTCCTCTCTCATTCCTCAACACGGAGGCACGGCGCAGACTTGAGGCATTGGAGACATTCTCAGAATTGGGAAGCGGATTCAATCTTGCAATGCAAGACCTTGACATCCGTGGTGCAGGAAACCTTCTTGGAGCGGAGCAGAGTGGATTCATGGAAGACCTTGGCTACGAAACATATCAGAAAATACTCAATCAGGCAGTTACCGAACTACGCAACGAGGAATTCTCTGATTTATATGCAGAGAGTATCCATGAAGGGGATATTGTCAATGGTGATGTATTCGTTGAAGACTGTACAATTGAAAGCGATCTCGAAATGTATTTTCCCGAGACCTACATTCCAGGAAGCAGCGAAAGGATGTTGCTTTACCGTGAACTTGACAATATAGAAAGCGACGAGGAACTTGACGCATATCGCAAGCG
This sequence comes from uncultured Prevotella sp., assembly GCA_945875635.1. Classification (GTDB taxonomy): domain Bacteria; phylum Bacteroidota; class Bacteroidia; order Bacteroidales; family Bacteroidaceae; genus Prevotella. Next base: position 1,017 of record CAMCLD010000038.1, on the reverse strand, counting down.
TCTGGAAGACAGATTTGGCAAAGTGCCACGTGAAGGCATTCAACTCATGCAAGTAGTAGGACTGCGACGCCTCGGCAAACAGCTTGGTTGTGAAAAGATTATACTTCGACAGGGACGTATGCAAATGCAGTTCGTAAGCAATCCAAAGAGCGCATATTATCAAAGTCAGGTTTTCGGTTGGATATTGGATTACATAACTTCCAATCCACGGCAATGCACGCTCAAGGAGATAAAAGGCAAACGATGCATGGTGATAAGCAACATACGTGATGTAGGAAGTGCTGTATATACTCTCCGCAAGATATCAGGAAGCGACAAATGAGATGCACGACAAACGACAAGATTCCTGTTATCAGGTTCCAACCTCATGACATCATGCCCCATTACTTCATTAAAAACCTAAAATCCGCAACTAATATTGATGCTGACTAATTTTGCAGTTCGCTTCTCCATCAGACGATAGTCTTGCCACTACAGACGTGATTATGCATGGGTTATGCCCAGCTTCCCCTTACCCCGTCAAGCATTTCAGGGGCTTTATGCTGTCGTTTACCCGCGAATTCGGTTTCTTAGCCGTCAGTGAATGCAAAAGGGTTCTGATATGATTTGTTGTCCGTGTAGATATTCAGCTGATAGTGCCTTGCCGTCCTTATCCACTTGGCTGGCACGCTGATGAACTTGAATACGAAGGCTTTGATGCGGCTGGTCTTCTTTAGTCCGAAGGCTTTTGCGTCTATCCTGTCCATGAGGAACTTGTAGAAGTTGCGTATGAGTGCTGGCAGCAGCAGGAACACAGTGTTCTCTGCCATGAAGGACTTTGGCAGCCTTGCCCATCCGAAGCCATTGTTCCTCCAACAGTCGCCGCCACAGAAGTAGACACTTGACAAAGAACCCACTATCTCGCGCTTTGATAGCCGAACGATGTGCACCGAAGCCCCAGAACTTTGTCGATAACCGGACCAACAAAACGGGAAAAATGCTCCCTCACGTGAAATATTCCTCCAAAAGGAGTGATTT
>CAMCLD010000037.1 GCA_945875635.1 uncultured Prevotella sp. | reverse complement strand
CAAGGGGAGAGACGTGTGTCTATCAAGACGACAACGGAAGGATATATCACGTTGCCGCTAAGGATGTGATTGCCTCTAATCCTCGGTTTCAATAATGGCTATAAATAACGGACGTTAAATTACTTGTTGACTTGTCAACTTGTTAACTTTGAGCAAGTTTTAACATGCGAACCAACGGTCACTGGCCGAAGGGAAAAGTAAACTTTAATAAACATTACCATACCCTTCGGACGGTAATCGTTGGTTTGCAAGTAGTAAAAGGTGATAAATGAAGATAAATGAAGATAAATGAAGAAAAAGGAGATGAAGACGTATGGCTTACTCAGGCACAGATAGTTGAGATATATCATACTAGTAAGTCCTGTCCTTTCTCATCTAACGCCAGTACTATATTTGCGCTATAATTACAGAGCGGCAATCATTTTCCTGATTGCCGCTCTGTATGTGTCGGGATGAGGCGACTCGAACGCCCGACCCCTACGTCCCGAACGTAGTGCGCTACCAACTGCGCTACATCCCGAATGGCATGTTAATACCACACCTTATCCATAAGGCGCTGCAAAGTTACATCTTTTTTCTGAGAAATGTCTTTCTTGTCCTATATTTTTTTGATATTATTGGAATAAAAAGAGCGATGTCTCGTCATTCCATATAACAATAAAGTGTTGAAATAGTGAAGTCTCGTCATGGAACGACACCTATGAGTTTCTTTGCTGTAATCCCGAGATATGGAATCAGTTTTTCATATGGAATGACAAATTCCGGTGCGCCTGCTGCATAGCATGCAATCTCATATTGCTGATAGATGAAAAGGACACCCTTTTCTGTGAACAGGGGACTGCAGGCTGGCAAAGGAACAACAGTCAAATCAATCAATCCACAAGTATTTAGCTCCTCATCAGTGTCAACATTGAAGTAGCTTTTCAATCCCTCTTTCATTAATCTCTGGAATCCTGCGGCGTTTGTATTGAGGAACAAGTCCCATCCTATACGCCTCCCATCATCTTTGCGGAAAGTCATTCCTGTATGTGAGGAAAGACCATGTGCTCCGCCTGTGTATATATAGCCTTCATGGCGATATGTCACGAAGTTGTCTGCTACACAGACTGCATTGAACCGACTCTCCCATGCGAACAATGGACCATCCCCATCTTCTCCCGATATCTCCTGCTGCTCCATGTGCAATGCCTTTACATTCAAGTCAAAGGAATGCCTCATCATGTCATACAGTGTGTTGGCATTGTCTGGATGACCATTGCCCAATTCCTCAGCTATGAACTCGCCAATTGCTTTTGTCAGTATAGAGTTGGCGTTTACAGGTAGGTCAGCTACGATTTTATACTCTCCAGTCTTGTCTATGAGTGACAAGCTGTCGGTTTTAAATGTAACCATCTCCGTAGCGTTCTGTGCCATTATGCAACAGGCTTGTACAAACAACATGACAGCCAGCAAGACGTGTTTTCTGATTATGTTTCCCATGTCGTTACTTTGATGATTATTATTTCCTACAAAAACAGAAAAGTCGGATTATGAGCAATAGACATTACCCACATCCGACTTCTGTCACTTTAATTTATAATTAGAGATTTGGATTTATCTCGCTCCATTTTGCAATTTCCGGCACGATGTTAAGAGTTACGAGTTCATCGCGCATTTTGCAAAGATGCTCATAGCTTGCGTCAAGCTTGGCATTCTCCTCAGCCGTGCCCTCTGGCATCTCGTAATGAGCTCCTGTAGTGTCGAGAGTTGTCTTCATTGCCATCATGATATGATTGTACTTCTCGTTGCTCACGTATGTTCCAACCGGGAAGCGGAAAGCCTCTCCACCCATTACTGAACGAATCATCTCTACAGAAAGATAAGCCGGACTCTGGAATGAAGAACGTCCACGAAGCTCAATAATCTTGGCTCCACCCTGTGTAACATCCTTCTTCATCTGCTCCCATTCAGCCTCTGGGAATTCCTCCGTGCCCACGATGTCTGTCAGTTTTCTGCCATCGATAGTAACATGGCTTCCGAAAACAGCCATCTGCTCACCATGTCCTCCGTATGTTGCACATCCTTTGACCTCACTCTGCATCACACCGAATTTCTTTGCAAGTGCACTCTGTAGGCGTGTTGAGTCAAGAGCAGCAAGAGTTGTGACCTGTGAAGGCTTCAGTCCTGAGTACAGTAGAGTAACAAGACCGGTAAGGTCAGCTGGGTTGAAAATGATAACCACGTGTTTTACATCTGGGCAGTACTGCTTGATATTCTTTCCAAGTCCCTCGGCAATCTCACAGTTTCCTTTTAGAAGGTCCTCTCGTGTCATTCCTGCTTTACGTGGTGCGCCACCAGAAGAGATGATGTATTTAGCGTTGGTGAATGCCTCCTTGGCATCTGTTGTAGCCGTAATCTTGACATCACCAAAACCACTCTGGCGCATTTCCTCAGCGACACCCTCCGGAGAGAATACGTCGTAAAGGCAGATATCACTCGTAAGTCCCATTGTAAGGGCTGTCTGAACCATGTTAGAACCAATCATTCCGGCTGCGCCGACGATGGTGAGTTTCTCGTTTGTTAAAAATCCCATTACTGCTGTGTTTTTAATATTTTAATAATTGTTATGTCTCAAAATCTTCTTTTGGTAGTGGCTGATACCTAAAGTACCGCAAAAGTAATAAAAAAACATGTACCATTATAATTTAGCAGTCAGATAATTTGTTATTAATTCTAAAACTTCATACCTTTGTAATGTCTATATGGCAAATTGAAGAATTATGAAACAGGTTATAGCGGAAAGGCTGGCATCTTTGAGAGAGGTGATGAGAGAAGAAAGGCTTGCTGCCTTTATTTTTCCAAGTACTGACCCCCATAATGGAGAATATGTCCCAGACCACTGGAAATCGAGGGAATGGATTTCCGGATTCAGTGGCTCGGCTGGAACAGCGGTAGTAACGATGCACTCTGCTGCTCTATGGACTGACTCCCGATATTTCATAGCTGCCAAGGAGCAACTGGAAGGCACGGAGTATGTGCTTATGAAAGAGCGTATAAACGGGACGCCATCCATTGCAGAATGGATAGCCCATGAAATATCCGAAGGGAGAAGCACGGAGGTTGGCATCGATGGAACTTGCTGCTCAGTAAGCTACGTAAGGCAGTTGAAAGAGGAGCTACGTGGAAATGGAGGTTTGACACTCAGGATAAACCTTGCCCCAATGGCAAGGATATGGAAAGACCGTCCTGAGATACCACTTGGTCCTGCCGTGGTTCATAGAAAGGAATGGGCAGGCGAGGATGTTACGTCAAAGATTGACCGCATAAGGCGTGCCCTTATCCGCAACCATGCTGTTGGAATGCTGGTTTCATCCCTCGACGATATTGCATGGACGCTCAACATTCGAGGAACAGATGTGCATTGCAACCCGGTCGTTGTGGCTTATCTGCTTATATCTCCTGACAAGGTCACTCTCTTTATAGACCAGAGGAAGATTGACGGGAAAGTGGGACGACATCTTAATGACAACGGCATAGACATAGAGGAATACGGAAGGACAAGGGAGTCGCTGGCAAGATACAACGATTACAACATTCTACTTGACCCATCCGAGACAAGTTGCTTGTTGGCTCAGGCTGCAAGATGCAATATAGTGGAAGCACCCTCACCAATTCCCATGTTGAAAGCTATCAAGAACGACACGGAACTTGAGGGATTCCGCAATGTCATGGTAAGAGACGGAGTAGCAATGGTGAAATTCCTGAGCCGTCTTGACAAATGGGTTCGACAAGGAGGTCTCACAGAGATAGAGGTTGACAGGAGGCTCACCTCATTCCGTAAAGAGCAGAAAGGATTTCGTGATTTGTCTTTCGACACTATAGCAGCTTATGGAGCGCATGGAGCCATCGTTCATTATGAGGCTACGGAAGAAACTGATGTGGAGTTGCAGCCACGAGGCTACATACTTATTGACAGTGGGGCGCAGTATGACGAGGGAACGACAGACATCACCCGTACAATAGCACTGGGACCACTCACAGAGGAAGAGCGCAGGGTATATACGCTTGTCCTGAAAGGACATATCCAGCTTCAGCTGTTGAAATTCCCCCGGGGAGCCAGTGGCACACAGCTTGACGCAATAGCTCGCATGGATTTATGGAAGGCAGGACTCAACTATATGCATGGCACAGGTCATGGTGTCGGCAGCTGTCTCAATGTCCATGAAGGACCGCATCAGATAAGGATGGAATATCGTGGAGCTCCTATATATGAAGGCATGACCGTAACCGATGAGCCTGGAATATACATGGAAGGAAAGTTTGGCGTGAGAATAGAGAACACTCTTGCCGTTGTTCCATATATGTCAACGGAATTTGGAGAATTCCTTCAGTTTGAGACTCTGACCTTATGTCCTATTGACTTGTCTCCCGTTATACCAGAACTGCTTACGGCAGAAGAGAAGTCATGGCTTGACAGCTACCATAAGAGGGTTTATGACTCTCTGAGTCCCTATCTCGATGAAGAAGAAAAAAAGTGGCTGATGTCAGTCAGCCACTCTATATGAGGAAGATTATATCGTTTCATATCAGTCGGATATCGCCTTCTTGATAAGACCTTCCAGCTCCTCGCACAGTTCAGGATTATCCTTGAGCAGTGCCTTTGTAGCGTCACGTCCCTGTGCAAGGCGCGAGCCGTTATATGAGAACCAGGAGCCGCTCTTCTGTATTATGCCATACTCAACTCCGAGATCTACAAGTTCTCCTATCTTTGATATTCCCTCACCGAACGTTATCTCGAATTCAGCCTTTCTGAACGGAGGAGCAACCTTGTTCTTGACAATCTTGACACGCACTTGGTTTCCAATAACCTGATCGCCATCCTTTATGCTCGTGACACGGCGTATGTCAAGACGCACACTGCTGTAGAATTTAAGAGCGTTGCCACCGGTTGTTGTCTCAGGATTGCCAAACATGATGCCTATTTTCTCCCTGAGCTGATTTATGAATATGCATGTCGTATTTGTCTTGCTGATAGTGGAGGTGAGCTTTCTCAGAGCCTGGCTCATAAGTCGCGCCTGTAGTCCAACGGCATTGTCTCCCATGTCTCCCTCAATTTCCTTTTTCGGAGTGAGTGCAGCCACGGAGTCAATAACAATGATGTCAATGGCAGAGGAGCGTATCAACTGGTCGGCTATCTCAAGAGCCTGCTCGCCATTGTCTGGCTGTGCTATCCAGAGATTCTCTACATCAACACCGAGTTTTGCAGCGTAGAATCTGTCGAAAGCATGTTCTGCATCAATGAATGCAGCGATGCCTCCTTGTTTCTGTGCCTCAGCAATTGCATGTATGGCGAGTGTGGTCTTTCCTGATGATTCAGGTCCGTATATCTCGATAATCCTACCTTTTGGATATCCACCTACACCGAGAGCAACATCCAGCCCGATACTTCCTGTCGGGATAACCTCGACATTCTCGATGCTGTCATCTCCAAGTTTCATTATTGAACCTTTTCCAAAGTCCTTTTCTATCTTTGCCATTGCAGCCTGTAGTGCTTTCAGTTTGCCTTCCTGTACGCTAACGGCTGCCTCTTCGTCTTTCTTTGCCATGATATGTCTGATTCTTATAGTTTGTTTACTCTATTGTATCATAACTCCAGGTCTCCGTTGAACACCTCATGCCAAGGCAGTCCCTGAATGTTTAGCTGTTCCATGAAAGGATCTGGGTCAAAGTCTTCTACATTCCATACGCCGGGTTTACGCCACAGACCTTTGAAGAACATCATTGCTCCAATCATGGCTGGCACACCTGTTGTATAGCTAACGCCCTGCATTCCAGTCTCCTTGTAAGCCTCCTGATGCTTGCAGTTGTTATATACATAATATGTCAGTTCCTTGCCATCCTTCATTCCGCGAATGCGGCAACCGATACTTGTCTCACCATCATAGTTCTCTCCAAGGTCTTGCGGATTTGGAAGCACTGCTTTCAGGAACTGCAGTGGCACGATCTTTACCTTTGCTGTTTCAGATGGGTTGTCGGCAAGAGGGGCCTCGTACTCTATCTCGTCTATCCTGCTCATGCCAATATTCTGAATCACGTCAAGATAAGTGAGATACTGCTGTCCGAAGGTCATCCAGAAACGCGCCTGTTTGATAGTTGGATAATTCTTCACTAAACTTTCCAGTTCCTCATGATGCATGAGATAACTCTCGCGTGGTCCGATGTTCGGATATGTCAGTGCCTTGTGAACCTCAAGCGGCTCAGTTTCTATCCACTCTCCGTCTTTGTAGTACAGTCCCTTTTGTGTTATTTCCCTGATATTTATCTCTGGATTGAAATTAGTGGCGAAAGCTTTATGATGGTTTCCCGCATTGCAGTCAACGATGTCAAGATAGTTGATTTCATCGAAATGATGCTTTGCAGCGTATGCTGTATATATACCTGACACTCCTGGGTCGAAACCGCATCCAAGTATTGCCGTCAACCCTGCCTTTTCAAACTTGTCCTTATATGCCCACTGCCATGAGTATTCGAAATGTGCCTCGTCCTTTGGTTCGTAGTTGGCAGTATCGAGGTAGTTTACTCCACATGCAAGACAAGCTTCCATAATGGTCAAGTCCTGATATGGAAGAGCCAGATTGACAACCAATTCAGGCTTGTAGTCACTGAACAGAGCCTTTAGCTGCTCCACGTCGTCAGCATCAACCTGAGCAGTCTTTATGTCAGCGTTAATGCCCGAAGCATGAATAGCTTCTACGATCTTGTCACACTTCTCCTTCCTGCGGCTTGCAATCATGAACTCTCCGAACACTTTATTGTTCTGTGCAATTTTGAAAGCCGCTACCGTAGCGACTCCTCCTGCGCCAATCATCAACAGTTTTCCCATTCTATTCTATTTTTATTACTTTATTTAAATTTCGCATGTGCTCAACTTTAAAAGTTAAAAGGAGTTATAGGAAGTTATCGCTCCCTTTGGTCGCTTAGGAAGTTAAAAGGAGCCAAATGTTTCACCCCTGAAAGGGTATTTGATTACTGATTGTTGATTGCTGATTATTGATTATTGACGGGTATTGGCTTATCATAACTCCCCAGCATAACTCCCCAGCATAACTCCCCAGCATAACTTCTTTCTTGCCTTCCTTTACTTGCGAAAGTTGAGTTACTTTATTTCATTTGCCTTTATTCCCAATGCGCTCATCAGTGAATATCCCAGTATTTCCTGCCGGAAATTTCCTCCTTGCATAGGTTGCATGGAGAACACTGTTAGTCGCTTGTCGTCATCGACCTTCTCCAGTGCATGCCTTACATGGTCGTAGTCTCTTTCTGCATTTGGTATAACCATCACCCGTTTCACCTCCTTCTGTGCGCATATCGTGTTCAATATGTCAATGAAGAAATCTGAGCTCTCAACCATTTCCTCAACAGGATATGAGCTGAACGAGAACTCTCCAAGATGGTCTTTGAAAGCCATGCCGTCGAGGTCTTTCTGAAAATTCGCAGGCACAAAGTTGTCCATTGCCTTCTTTAGCCTGTCATGTATGAGTATAACCAGTACTTCGTTGTCTCCCTCACGTATTCCACCGTCGAGAGCCACACAGTCAACCCATTTTGCCATGTCGGCAGGTGGAATCCTTCTTTCTATCATTCTTTCGAAGTTTACAATGAGGTCAAAGGCGACATTGTCTATGTGGTCAGCATCAGCAATTATAACATTCTCGCTCCAATGTACTTTATTCCTTATATTGTTCTCCATAGATGCAAAGTTAATGAAAGTAGAAGACAATACAAAACAAAACAGACAGTTTTTTCTTTTATTGCTGAGACATGCTACTGGTTATCCATATTGTTTCTGCCTGTTGTTTGTCCGCCGACTGTAGAAATATAATGAAAGCGACGAGGTAGTTCCATTGTTTGTTGGAGCCGCCTCATCGCTTTATTCTATCTTTGTCTTATAAGGACATAGGGTTAAGCCTCATCCTCTCCTGATTTCTTGGTTGTCGTTTTTCTTGTCGTGCGTTTTCTTTTTGGTTTCTCGTCCGTTGGCTTTGATGTCTTTACGCCTGCCAGTTCTGGGTCTATCATGATGCGTCCGCAGTATTCACACACGATGATTTTCTTGTGCATCTTGATGTCGAGTTGCCTCTGTGGTGGAATCTTGTTGAAACATCCACCGCATGCGTCACGCTGCACATAAACGATGCCGAGTCCGTTTCTTGCATTCTTCCTGATGCGTTTGAAACTGGTGAGGAGTCTTGGCTCTATCTTTGCCTCAAGGTCTTTTGCCTTGTCTCTGAGTTCATCCTCCTCTTCCCTCGTCTCCTGCATTATTTCGTTGAGTTCTTTTTTCTTGTCAACAAGGTCTGCCTCACGCTCTGAGAGAAGGGCTTTCGTTTTTTCCAGTTCTTCAGACCTGTCCTGCACTCTTATGGTCGCCTCTTTTATTTTCTTGTTGCACAGCTCAATCTCAAGGGTCTGGAATTCGATTTCCTTACTCAGCATGTCATACTCCCTGTTGTTTTTAACTTCATTGAGTTGCTGCTTGTATTTCTCGAGACTTGCCTGTGCGTTTGCAATTTCTCCCTTCCTGCTTACGATAGCATTCTGGAACTCGCTTACTTCCAGCTCAATTTTCTCAATACGGGTATTGAGACCTTCAATCTCGTCCTCAAGGTCTTGCACCTCAAGAGGCAGTTCACCTCTGAGGGCTCTCTTGCCATCGATAGCTGAAAGTGTTGTCTGCAACTGATAGAGGTTCTTCAGTTTCTCCTCTACTGTTAGGTCTTTCGGATCGTTTTTCTTTGCCATAATATTTAAAAATTTTCTTGTTGTTCTTTAGAATCCTGAATCCCAAGGAATACCAATGGTCACAGATACAGTATTGGATTGGTATTTGTTTTTGTCAGCAAGCATTCCACCTCAGGACACTCCCTGTTAATTATATCCCTGAATATCTCGTTTGTGAACTGCTCGCTCTGATAGTGCCCTATCACCACAATCTGTATCTCTTGTTCATGTCCAAAGAACTCATGATAGTGCATCTCACCTGTTATGAATGCGTCAGCTCCATGGTCAATGGCTGTCTGAAGGGCAAACGAACCGGCACCTCCACAAATAGCGACCTTCTGTATTTTCCTTTTCAGCAGCTGATTTGCCTGTACGCAGTCAACATTAAAGATGCTTTTCACCTTTTGTATGAATTCCTGGGCAGACAAGGGCTTTTCTTCAATTCCCATAACCACACTTCCGTAAGGTATCTTTTCGCCGTTGATGTCCATACTTCTGCATTCAATAGTCTCTACATCACTAAGTCCAAGCTTGTCTGCTATCCTGTAGTTCACTCCTCCTACAGCATTGTCCATATTGGTATGCATGGCAAGAATGGCAATATCGTTCTTTATAGCTTTTGCCACACATCTCTGCACGTAGTCAGCACCTGTTATACTTGAAAGTTTGTGGAATATGAGTGGATGGTGTGCCACTATGAGATTGCATCCTCTTGCAATAGCCTCATCAACCACCGCCTCAGTGACGTCAAGACACAATAAAGCCCCTGAAACTTCCGCCTCTGTCAATCCAACCTGCAAGCCAGCATTGTCGTAGCTCTCTTGCAAGGGCAGGGGCGCGAAACGCTCAAGGGCATCAACCACTTTATTTATTTTCACGCTTATATAGCCTTTCTGTTTATGTTTTAGAATGCAAAGTTATTAAAAACCAAGCTATAGTAGCTGTATGATGCAGCATAATTTGTTTTTTTTAACTATTCTACATCCACTCGTCCAGGTTAGCTGTTGCTTCTATCTTGTCCTCCACGTCATCATCGAGATTTGGGAAAAAGTCGAATCCCGTTATCCTTTCCACCTCGTCAACGGTGTTGACATAGTCACCTTTAGGCCTGTTTCCGTCCTTGTTCTTATAGACAAACCCTATGGCGGCAGGTTCAGGCGTTGTTCTCATCACCACCTTGAAGAAAGCCTCAGGCACCACCACCTTGTTTCGTCCTATTCTCTTGTGTGTGGATTTGTAGAGTATTGGCCCACATACTATATATATGTCACCATATTTCTTAGCCCAGCGGCGGCATTGGTTTTCCATCTCGTTCCAGTCGCCAACATTTAGTCCATGGTTCTGTGGACACATGTTTGTGAAAAGGAACGACTCCATCATGGCATCCTCATCCCATTTGTTGTCGGCAGCTGGACACATGTGTCCTCTGTCATATCCAGAGTTGTAATAGTCGTCATCTGTGGCTTTAGGATAATCCACGTCGTCATCCTCATGGAATGCTTTCCGTGGTCTCTTCACATTGCCCTCCGTATGTTCTCTCGTAAGATGCCATGCCACCCAGAACGGAATGCGTGCCTCGCTGTTGTATGCGGTAGTGTATCCCTTCCTACGTAGAACAATCCAATTGTCAGAGTCCGTAGAGGTTGGAATCTCATAACTCTGAGTTTGCCCAGAAGGCATATCCCCTTCAAAGGCTTTGCCTCCTTTAGCGACATCATTTATTCCTCTGTCCTCTATTTGCTGATATATTTCATCCTTAGTGTTTACGACAGCTGCCGCAATGCGCTTTGTCCTCGCATCGCACGACACAAGTTGAAAGGCAACGATTGCAATGCAGACCGATGACAGGACGGAGAGAGCGTTATTCTTGAAGTTGCGCATGTTTTCTTTTATGCTAATAAACGTGGACAAGATAAAAACAAGAACAGCAGTCAACCTGTTTGTTCATCAGCTGAACATCATGCCTTTGAGAATGTCCTTTGCAGCCTGTTCTCCCCTGTAATATGCAAGGATTGTTGCTGCATACTCGAATGTCGCTGCCGGTCCCTTGCCAGTAATTATATTGCCATCCTCCTGTACGAGAGCTGCCGTGTATTCCGCACCATCAAGAAATTTCTCGAAGCCAGGATAGCAGGTGGCTTTCCTGCCTTTCAGAATGCCAAGCTGTCCGAATACCATTGGAGCGGCACATATTGCTCCAAGGCGTTTGCCTTTCTCGTAATGGGAAAGGAGTAGTTTTCCTAACCCTTGATGGTCTCGCAAGTTTGTAGAACCTGGCATACCACCAGGCAACAACAGCATGTCTGCACTATCAAAATCACAATCTGCAAACATTAAGTCAGCCTCGACCTTTATTCCGTGAGCTGACGTAACGCTTTTAGATTCTGTCATACTCACCGTCTTGATGTCCACGCCTCCTCTTCTGAGGACGTCAACTACACCCAGGGCCTCTACATCTTCGAAGCCTTCTGCAAGAAATTCATATACTTTAGCCATAATGATATAGAATTAAAGAAATCCAACGACCGTTTAACTCTCACTGCAAAGATAATCTATTTTGTTCATAAATGAGTCAGGAAAAGCCGATTATTTAATCGGTAATATATGATTTACGAGAAATTAACACCACTTTATCCTTATTCGCTGATAAAATTATTATTTTTGCAAAAACTATTAAATCAAAAACAATGAAAAGACTATTTTCTTTTATCATCGCTATTGTCATTTCTACAATTGCGCAAGCCCAGACAGGCGTAAGAGTTACTACACAAAATGGTGTACTGGAAGGTACGGAAACATCTGGCATCAAGGTCTTCAAAGGCATCCCGTTCGCACAGCCTCCCGTTGGAGAGTTAAGATGGAAGGCGCCGAAACCCGTAGAGCCTTGGACGGATGTCAGGCAATGCAAGGAGTATGGACCCAACCCCATGCAGGAGGCATTGTTTGGTGACATGAATTTTGGCACAGACAAGATGAGCGAGGACTGTCTCTATCTTAACATCTGGACACCTGCAAAGGATAAGGACGACAGACTGCCGGTTGTCATATATTTTAATGGTGGCGGACTGATGGCAGGCAGCGGCAGTGAACCGAGATATGCCGGAATGTCCATGGCAAGGAAAGGTGTCATTGGCATTACAGCCAACTATCGTGAAGGGATATTCGGATTCTTCGCACATCCCCAGTTGTCGGCTGAGACACCATACAAAGGTTCTGGCAACTATGGCTTTATGGACCAGCAGGCAGCCATACGCTGGGTCAAGGATAATATCAAGGCGTTCGGAGGAGACCCTGCCCGCATTACGATACTTGGTGAGTCGGCTGGCTCCATGTCTGTAAGCGCACTCATGGCTTCGCCTTTGTCAGAAGGACTGTTCTCGCAGGCCATGGGGTCAAGCGGTTCTGTTCTGGGCTACACTCCTATCGCCACTCTAAAGGAAGCCGAACTGAAAGGCAAGGAAATGATGAAGCAACTTGGATGCAAGTCTCTCAAAGAGATGCGCCTGCTCCCGGCAGACACACTGATGAAGAGGGCTGCCGTCAAGTCTGTGCCTATATATAATATTGACAACTATTTCATGCCATGCCAGCCATCAGAGATATACGAAAAGGGAGAGCAGATGAAAGTGCCGCTCCTTGTTGGTGGAAATTCACTCGAGATGACTCCCATGGCTTTCTTCGGAGGCATATATATGAATGGCAGGACACCCACCATGGATGACGTGCGCATTGCTGCCAGCACACTGTTTGGAGAATACACAGACGAGATGCTCAACCTCTACGGCTTCACATCGGGGGATGATGTACTAAGGCAACCTGGCATAGACTTCTCAAACGACAGGTTCATATCATACAGCACATGGAGATGGGCTGATGCCCACCGAAGGACAGGAGGAATGCCTGTATATAAATATATGTATTGCAAGGAACGCCCAAGAATGGTGTTAGAAGGAAAAGTGGCCGGTCTTGCGGGAGGTGTCTACGACAAGGACGAAAACGCTCCTAAGCTGCCTGAAGTAAGAGGGGCTGTGCACTCAGCCGACATAGAATATGCAATGGGCAACCTGCCAACCAACCGCATATACGACTGGCAACCAGAAGACTATATGGTGTCGGATATATTCATGGGGTATTATGTCAACTTCATAAAAACAGGCAATCCAAATGGTCTCGGACTTCCGGAATGGAAAACATATAACCCTGACGTACAGCCTGCATTGCTCGTAATTGATACTGATACCAGAATGACATGCAACGACAAGGAAGAGAAACGCTATCATAGAATGAACGAAATATTCAACAAGTAAAAACCTAAATGACAGAAACGGAAATAAAAACACAGAGAAATCCTCTCCTTATATATATATACTTAATAGCGACACTGTTGATATGTGCAAGTGAGGGAATGGCACAGAGAGAGACTCTGAATTTCGATAAAGGCTGGAAATTCTCTTTCGGAAATGCTGCATCTCCTGAAAAGGACTTCGGATGCGGAACCGAGTATTTCAACTATCTCACTAAGGCAAACTCAATACACAACGAGGGACCATACAGCAATAAGTTCGATGACAGCTCATGGAAAACGGTAAATCTCCCTCACGACTTTGTCGTTGACCTTCCTTTCGCCCCCGAGGCAAGCCATTCGCATGGCTACAAGACAGTGGGACATAAGTATCCCGAGACATCTGTGGGATGGTACAGAAAGACATTCCGCATCGACAGCATCGACTATGGGAAGCATATTGAGATATTGTTCGACGGAACATTCCGCGATGCAAGGGTGTGGGTCAATGGTTTCTATTGCGGAGGCGAGCCAAGCGGATATCTCTCCCATCATTACGACATCACCGACTACATCAACTACGGAGGCGACAATGTCGTCTGTGTTCGTACCGACGCAACACTTGAAGAAGGATGGTTCTACGAGGGAGGTGGCATCTATCGACATGTATGGCTAAACAAGACCAGTCCGTTGCATATCGCACAGGATGGTCTGTCGGTAACGACATCATTCCGAAAAAAGGACTCTGATTATTCAAGGGCTCTTGTGAATGTGGCTGCTGACATATTCAACGCTTCGCACGAGGAACTGAAATGCAAGATACGATACACCATCCTCGATGCGGAAGGAAAGACCATTTGCAACAGCGACGGCATCAACGGTCACATGCCTCTTCTACGGTTTAAGGCTATGCAGACAAGAAAGCATCAGTATAAAGTCACCATCCCTATCAGCAATCCACACTTGTGGAGTCCAGACACTCCTTATTTATATAATATGGTTGCTGAGGTGATGGTTGACGACATTGTCGTTGATAGCAAGAGCGTGAAGTTTGGAATAAGGGACGTGGTGTTCGACAAGGACAGGGGACTTATCCTCAACGGCAAGGAATTGGAAATAAAAGGTGTCAACATGCATCAGGACCATGCTGGCGTAGGAGCAGGAATACCAGATGCCATACAGATATATAGGATAAAGCAACTGAAGGCTCTGGGATGCAACGCCTATCGTTCTTCCCACAATCCTATGTCTCCGGCAATGCTCGACGTATGCGACTCGCTGGGCATGATGGTCATTGACGAAAATCGTCTATCCGGATGCAGCGAATATGAGATAAACAGCCTCAGACGCATGATTCGCCGTGACAGGAACCATCCGTCTGTCATTCTCTGGAGCGTAGGCAACGAGGAATGGGGCATCGAATGGACAGAGAAAGGCGAGAGGATAGCCGCCACCATGCGAGACTATTGCCATATCTTTGACCCAACACGCGAGATGACATTCGCCACGAGTGGAGGACCTACCGTGGAAGTGCCAGTCGATGTAGCCGGCTACAACTACATCATGCAGAATCCAATAGAGGAACATCGCCAGAAATATCCTGAACGTAAATGTTACGGTTCCGAAGAGACTACAGGATGTGGTACACGTGGTGTCTATTATCCTGACCCGGAAGGAAGATGGATGCCGGCACTCAACAGGCGGGCTGATGCCAAGGACAGCACATTCAATGTCATAGAGCGAGGATGGAAATTCTATGCTGACCGACCATGGGCTGCTGGTTGTTTCTACTGGACAGGATTTGACTATCGCGGAGAACCAAATCCTTTGAAATATCCCGCCACAGGCTCTGAGTTCGGTATTCTTGACTACTGTGGATTCCCGAAAGACGAGGCGGAATACCTAAGGGCATGGTGGACAGACACGCCTGTCCTGCACATACTGCCCCACTGGAACCTTCAGGGACATGAGGGCGAGGAAGTAAGTGTATGGGCTTACTCCAACTGCGACGAAGTGGAGCTATTCTGCAATGGTAAATCCTTGGGAAAGAAAACCATGCCACGCAATGGACACCTTGAATGGACAACTGTTTACAAGCCAGGCGAAATAAAAGCCATAGGCTTCAACAAAGGAAAACGAATACTGACAAGAAGCATAGCCACAACAGGTGAAGCGTCTGTGCTCACTGCACAAGCAGACCGTTCTACCATCAATGCTGACGGAGCTGACGTGGCAGTGGTGAACATCTCTGTCAAGGACAAGAAAGGCAGGGTCGTTCCTACAGCTTCCATACCATTGAGCATCCATGTAGAGGGACCTGCCAAAATACTTGGGGCTGGAAACGGTGACCCAGCCTTCAAGAATAGCGAACGCCCCGACAGTTCCTCACCATGCGACTTCCAAATATCTTCCTTCAATGGGTATGCACAAATCCTTGTGCAGTCTTCAGAGAAGGCAGGTAATATCCTTGTAACCATATCCTCTCATGGCTGCAAGCAAACGACAGTGAGCCTTCATGCAGACAGTATGTAGGTTAAAAAAACATAAATATTTGCCTGCATCATAAATATGGAGATGGTATTATTGTGAAAAATAGTACCTTTGCAGTCCGATTATTTGTCGGGGATACACTTAGAGTCCCCTTGTGCAGGAGTGTTAATAGTGGAGCATTTGGCCGTGCCCATGGTTAGTGAATCGCCTGTACGAATTAAATTTAAACAATTGTTTTTTAGTAGTAATTAAAATTTTAAGATGAACACATTAAGTTACAAGACTATTTCCGCCAACAAGGAAACAGTTAACAAGGAGTGGGTCGTTATTGACGCGACTGACCAGGTTGTAGGTCGTCTGTGCTCAAAGGTAGCGAAGTTACTCCGTGGAAAGTACAAGCCAAACTTCACTCCACACGTGGATTGTGGCGACAACGTAATCATTATCAACGCAGCCAAGGTGGTATTCACCGGCAAGAAAGAGACTGATAAGGTTTACACTCGCTATACTGGTTATCCTGGTGGTCAGCGTTTCAACACACCGGCAGAGCTTCGCAAGACAAATGGTGGTGTTGACAAGATTATCCGCCATGCTGTAAAGGGTATGTTGCCAAAAGGTCCGTTGGGTCGCAGCATTCTCAACAACCTCTATGTGTATGAGGGTACAGAGCATAAGCAGGAGGCACAGAAACCAAGGGCTATAGATATTAACCAGTATAAATAATAAATAAAGATGGAATTAATTAATGCAATTGGCCGTCGCAAGAGCGCTGTAGCTCGTGTTTACCTCAGCGAGAGCGAGGGTACCGGCAAAATCATTATAAACAAAGTTGAATTAGAGAAGTATTTCCCATCAGCTATCCTTCAGTATGTTGTAAAGCAGCCATTGACAGCTCTTGGCGTAGAGGGAAAGTATGACATAAAGGTTAACCTTGACGGTGGCGGATTCACAGGTCAGAGCCAGGCTCTCCGTCTCGCTATCGCACGCGCATTGGTAAAGGTTAACGCCGATGACAAGAAGACATTGAAGGACAAAGGCTTCCTCACACGCGACTCACGTGCTGTTGAGCGTAAGAAGCCAGGTCAGCCAAAAGCTCGTCGTCACTTCCAGTTCAGCAAGCGCTAATACTCTGTGCGCAGATGCTTGTTGTTGGTGCTGCCCAGGCATACCGACGCCAGTATCAATACAGAGTGCTGTTTAGTATCTAAACCGGAGGGACTTGCAAATGGTGCATACGTAAGGATACCTGCGCCAGTTTGTCAATTACCCTTTGGCTGGTTCTAATCGGAGAATTAAAAAAGAAAGTAAACAAATTTAAAAATTAAAAGAAAATGTCAAGAACAAACTTTGACCAATTGTTACAGGCAGGTTGCCACTTCGGCCACCTCCGTCGTAAATGGAATCCAGCTATGGCTCCTTATATATTCATGGAGCGCAATGGCATTCATATTATCGATTTGCACAAGACAGTAGCCAAGATTGACGAGGCTGCTGAGGCATTGAAGCAAATTGCGAAGTCAGGCAAGAAAATCTTGTTCGTAGCTACTAAAAAACAAGCTAAGGAGATAGTAGCCGAGAAGGCTGCATCTGTAAATATGCCTTATGTTATTGAGCGTTGGCCAGGCGGTATGCTTACCAACTTCCCTACAATCCGCAAGGCAGTGAAAAAAATGGCGAACATAGACAGACTGATGGAGGACGGAACCTATTCCAACCTGTCAAAACGCGAGTTGCTTCAGGTAACACGTCAGCGTGCAAAGCTTGAGAAGAACCTTGGTTCTATATCCGACCTTACACGTCTGCCATCCGCACTCTTTGTAGTTGACGTAATGAAAGAGCATATCGCTATCAAGGAGGCTAATCGCCTTGGCATTCCAGTATTCGCCATCGTTGACACAAACTCTGATCCAAAGCCGATTGACTTTGTAATACCTGCCAATGATGATGCAAAGGACTCTGTAGAGACTATTCTCTCTGCATGCTGCACAGCTATTGCAGAGGGTCTTGAGGAGCGCAAGGCAGAGAAAGCTGACGAGAAGGCTGCTGCCGAGCAGAGCGAGGAGGCAAAGCCACGCCGCGCCCGCAAGGCAGCTCGCAAGGATGCTGAGCCTGCTACAGAAGAGCCTGTAGCTCCAGCAGCAGAGGAAGCTCCAGCAGCAGAGGAAGCTCCAGCAACAGAGGAGTAATATTCCCTTACCCCTCCCAAAACATAGGGAGGGGAGTAAATTAGATGTCAAAAGGGAGTTATGATTTCAAAAAATTAGTATTAACTATTTACTATTTATAAACATTATGGCTATTTCAATAGAAGACATAAAGAAGCTGCGCACCATGACAGGAGCCGGTCTCGCTGATGTCAAGAAGGCTCTTACAGAGTCTGAAGGCGATTTCGAGAAAGCAAAGGAAATACTCCGTGAGCGTGGACTTGCCATTGCCGCAAAGCGTAGCGACCGTGAGACATCAAATGGTTGCGTGCTCGTTAAGGTTGAGGATAATTTCGGTGCTATGATAGCATTGAAGTGTGAGACCGATTTCGTTGCCAACGGTAAGGATTTCGTTGCACTCACCCAGACAATCCTTGATGCAGCTGTTGCAGCCAAGTGCGCTACCCTTGACGATGTCAAGGAACTCACACTTGCTGACGGTCAGAAGGTTAAGGATGCTGTGACACAGCGTTCCGGTATCACTGGCGAGAAGATGGAACTTGATGGATATCTTACTCTCGAAGGTGAGAACATCGAGGTATATGACCACATGGCAAAGCACACACTCTGCACAATGGTTCAGACCAACAAGCCAGCTGCTGAGGCAGGACACAAGGTGGCTATGCAGGTGGCAGCCATGAAACCAGTTGCTCTCGACGAGACTTCTGTTCCACAGAACATCATTGACGAGGAGTACAATGTAGCTGTTCAGAAGACAAAGGAGGAGCAGGTAGAGAAGGCTGTTGTCAACGCCATCAAGAAAGCTGGCATCAATCCAAACCTCGTTGACTCTGACGACCACATTGAGTCTAACATCAACAAGGGATGGCTCACACGTGAGGATGCTGACAAGGCAAAAGAGATACGTGAGAAGACAGCTGCTGAGAAGGCTGCAAATCTTCCAGCACAGATGATAGAGAACATCGCTAAGGGTCGTGTTGCCAAGTTCTTGAAAGAGAACTGTCTCGTTGACCAGGAGTTCCAGTTTGGTGATGGTGACAAGATTTCTGTTTCCGACTGGCTCAAGAAGCAGGACAGCGAGCTTGCAATAGTAGCTTTCAAGCGTTTCACCCTTGCAGCTGAATAATCTGCTGTTTTCATTCAACAAACGAGTTAAAGCCTCGCCCTTGGGGTGAGGCTTTTCTTTTTACTCTCACATGACAAAGGATTATATTATAATCGTAGCCGGCGGGAAAGGACAGCGCATGGGCAGCTCTGTACCTAAACAGTTTCTGTTGCTATGTGGCAAACCGGTACTTATGCATACCATCGAGGCTTTCCACTCATATTCAACGAGCCTTGAGATTATTCTCGTGTTGCCGGAGGAACAGCAGACTCACTGGAAAGAGCTGTGCGAGGAATATGGATTCACAACGCCTCATACCGTGGTGAGTGGAGGCAGCACCCGTTTCGAGTCGTCAAGGAATGGCATTTCCGCCATACCCGATGATGCAGACGGAGTAGTGGGAATACATGACGGTGTGCGCCCATTAGTGTCGGCTGCTGTAATAGACAGGTGTTACGAGTCGGCACGGGAGAACTACGCCGCCATTCCTGTCATGCCCCTTACAGACACCCTGCGTTTTGTAGGCGAAAGCGGATGTGGGCGCAATGTGCTACGCAGCGATTATGTCATTGTTCAGACCCCACAGGTATTTGACATCGCACTTGCCAAAAGGGCATTCTCTCTTCCATACAAGGAATCTTTCACCGACGATGCGTCTGTCGTGGAAGACTTAGGCTGTCAGGTTTCTGTCGTGGAGGGCTGTCGCGAGAACATAAAACTCACCACACCGTTTGACATGAAAGTGGCAGAGGCAATATTACATGGATAGCATCCTGAACCAAGACATAAAGTATCTCCAGGGTGTAGGTCCTCGCCGCAAGGACATCCTGCACAAGGAACTGGGCATCGTATCCTACGGTGACCTTATTGAGCATTACCCATATAAATATGTTGACCGCAGCAAGATATACAGAATAGACGAACTGACATCTGACATGCCCTTTGTACAGGTGAAAGGGCATATCCTCAGTTTCGAGCAGACAACGTCCGGGTACAGAAAGACTATTGTGACGGCTCATTTCAGCGACGGCACGGCTGTATGTGACCTCGTATGGTTTAACGGAGCAAAAATGGTGCGAGCCAACTATAACTGCCATAAAGAATATATCGTATTCGGGAAACCAACAGTTTTCAACCACCGCATACAGATAACGCATCCCGACATCGACGATGCCACATCATTGCAACTATCCGAAATGGGTATGCAGCCATACTATAACACCACGGAAGTGATGAAGCGCAATGCACTCACCTCACGGGCAATGGAGAAAATCATCAGGACGCTGTTCTCCAAACTCACAACACCATTGCAGGAAACACTGCCTCCTTTCATAACCAACAGACTTCTACTGGTAAGCCGCGACAAGGCACTGAGGGATATACATAGTCCCAAATCGGCTGACGATGCACGTAACGCACGCTATAGACTCAAGTTCGAGGAACTGTTCTATGTGCAGCTTAACATTCTCCGATATGCCAGCGACCACAGGCGCAAGTACCGAGGATATGTCTTCAGCCATATTGGAGAAATATTCAACGACTTCTATTCCCACCACCTGCCGTTCAATCTTACAGAGGCACAGAAAAGGGTGATAAGGGAGATTCGCTCCGACCTGCGCTCGGGAAGCCAGATGAACAGACTGCTTCAGGGCGACGTAGGCTCAGGCAAGACACTCGTTGCCCTCATGACGATGCTCATAGCCATAGACAACGGATTCCAGACATGCATCATGGCACCAACAGAGATTCTTGCCGAACAGCATCTCGCCACAATAAGGAAATTCCTCGGCGACATGCCTGTAAGGGTGGAACTGCTCACTGGCATCGTGAAAGGCAAGCGACGCAAGGAAATCCTCCAGGCACTGATGGCTGGAGAGATTGACATACTCGTGGGAACGCACGCTGTCATTGAGGACACAGTGCAATTCTCCCGACTCGGACTCGCCGTCATTGACGAGCAACACCGTTTTGGAGTGGCACAAAGGGCAAAGCTATGGGCAAAGAGCACCAACCCTCCGCATATCCTCGTCATGACCGCCACACCCATACCACGCACACTTGCCATGACAATATACGGCGACCTTGACGTGAGCGTTATAGACGAACTGCCACCAGGCAGGAAGCCTATATACACTCTGCATCGATATGACAACCGCATGGCACCGCTCTTCCAGAGCATCCGCAAGCAGATAGAACTTGGCAGGCAGGCGTATATAGTCTATCCTCTTATAAAGGAAAGCGAGAAAAGCGACCTCAAGAACTTAGAGGATGGCTACGAGACAATCTGCCAGGCTTTCCCTGACATGAAGATAAGCAAGGTCCACGGCAAGATGAAGCCTGCTGACAAAGAGGAGGAGATGAGACGCTTCGCCTCGGGAGAGACGCAGATACTCGTCTCCACTACCGTCATAGAGGTGGGAGTCAACGTGCCCAACGCATCTGTCATGGTAATTCTCGATGCACAACGTTTCGGGCTCTCACAACTACATCAGCTCAGAGGAAGAGTGGGACGAGGAGCTGACCAAAGCTACTGCATACTTGTCACCAAGAACTCACTTTCCAAAGAGACGGCAAGGCGCATTGACATAATGTGCGAGACTAACGACGGTTTCCGAATAGCAGAAGCCGACTTGAAACTAAGGGGACCTGGCGACCTGGAGGGAACACAGCAGAGCGGCATAGCCTTCGACCTGAAAATTGCCGACATAGCACGCGATGGACAGATAGTACAGTTGGCACGCGACGAGGCAAGAAAAATTGTAGATGCCGACCCACAATGCAACAGCTCACAATACCAGATGCTGTGGAACAGACTTGAGGAGTTAAGAAAGACTAACATTAACTGGGCTGCAATTTCTTAACATATCATAAAAGGGAAATATACAGATTTTCTTGATTTATGTCGTGTCTATGGGCTTTTAAAGCAATATTACTGCATGAAAACTGCATAAACCCAATGTTAAATACGATATAAATTCTGTTAAGAGTGTAACTTTTTAGCAAAAAATTAGTAACTTTGCAATCAAATAAAAGTCTCACCCTCTTTTTAGTGAGGTTTTTACACTAAAACCAAGTAAAATATTATACTCATGTCTTTAAAAACCAAATTAAGAAAACTAACAGTTGCATCTATCATGTCTATAGCAGTCGTGCCTACAATGGCGCAGGACCTCATAGCACGTCAGGCGCCCATCGACCGCAAGAACAAAGCCGTTGAGCAGATGTCACTGAAAAAGATAGCAGAAAAGGAAAATCTTGAAAACCCAGCATCCGACCTCTATGCCGAATGGGAGAACAAGCGCACACACGCTTCATACGTGGTGCCGGACAATTATAAGATAGACCTCCGCGGTTTCCACATGCCTACGACAAGCCGTGTCATCACAAGCAACTTCGGACCTCGCTGGGGACGCCAGCACAAAGGCATCGACATCAAAGTATATATAGGTGATACCATACGTGCCGCATTCAGCGGAAAGGTGAGAATCGTAAGATACGAAGCTAAGGGATACGGAAAATATGTCATCATAAGACATAACAACGGACTGGAAACCTACTACGGACACATGTCAAAACAGCTCGTAGCTGAAAACCAGATAGTAAAAGCCGGACAGCCAATAGGACTGGGCGGAAACACAGGACGAAGCACTGGTTCACACCTCCACTTCGAGACACGTCTCTGCGGACTTGCCATCAACCCGGCACTTATGTTCGACTTTAAGAATCAGGACGTAACAGGCGACTTCTACACATACCGCAAGGCATCTAACGCTGCAGAGTCGCTCCAGGCTAACAGCCTGCGCGGGAAGAACGACCAGCATGGCTACAAGCGCGAGGATGTACAGGGCAAGGCAGCCAACGCCACAGTCAACAAGACTGATGCACCAGCACAGACCGAGGAGAAACCAACAGCTGCCAACACTGACATACGTTGGTATAAGGTCACTACAGGTGACACCGTAGAAAGCGTTGCACGCAAAAACGGTATCTCTGTGGAAACGCTGTGCCGCCTCAACAGGATTGGCAGGTATGCCAAACTGACAGGTGGTTCACTCCTCAGATGCTCATAACAGTAACCAATGGGTAACAGACAGATACAGAAAAACTATAGATTTTTCATAATAGACTTCTTCTAAATAAACACTTTTACTGAAAATCGTTGGGGTTCAAAGTCGTGAGACTGTGAACCCCTTTATTTAATTATTGCTGTCCGGTAAAATGACTATCTTTGCTCATGGTTATATTTTAGTAAGCAAACACAATTTCCTCATAATTTTACTATTTTGATTTATAATTTAATAAGCAGTATAGAAACAATTATGATAATTAGGTGAGTTCGGTGAAATAAAAGTGCTATCACTGGGGGGCAAAGTTACAGAATTATTTTTAATTGCAGATAATTATTGAATTATTTTTGATACACTTCATATTGTTATATCCTATAAATCAGATACACTTTTCCAAGGTGTTAGTAGCACTTGGATACAGCCCTATGCAGTATAGTTCTAATGGACGGTCACATGTCATTCATACTTCTGCTCGTCAATGACCTTGCCTTCATTATCCACCGCACGC